>CAZYAO010000035.1:0-42818 GCA_964645715.1 uncultured Saprospiraceae bacterium | reverse complement strand
CTTTTCAAAGAACTTCTCCCGATTTCTGCATCGGAAAAATGTGTACCCTTTCTAATAAAAAATAAAAAAAATGCAAAAAAAACACCCAAACACTAAATGAAATTAATTAAATTTGCCAATAAATTGTTTTTTTAATAGTTACTAAACTCATGCGGAGCATCTGACTTGTGTCAGTTTTCACTGCCCTGCGGCCATGATTTGTTAGACAGTAACTTCCCTAACCATTCTGTTGCGCAACAGCGCACAATACCGGATTCGCTGCGGATTCGCCGCAAAAACTGGCTCTTTACCGAATAGACCGCTTTTGGAAATGCACGGGTTGGCAGCTGCAGGAGGATATTTCCTTTGACGCAACCACTCCTGCTGTGATAAACCATCAAATCCGGAGCGATGTCTGATAATTTGTATCATCCTTCTTTTGAACGTGACTCCTGTGGTATAGGCTTCATAGCACAACTCCGGGGTCAGTCCTCCCGCCGCGTAGTGGACGACGCCCTCACCATGCTCATGCAGATGGAGCACCGTGGTGGTCAGGGAGCCGAGCCTACTACGGGCGACGGCGCCGGCATACTCACACAGCTGCCACACGATTTTTTCCAGCACAGCTGCGCCCCGCTCGGCATACGGCTGCCAGCGGCAGGCGCCTATGGCGTGGGCATGACTTTTTTCCCCAAAGACGAAGCGCTGCGCGAAAAATGTCGCCACGAGCTCAACAAATACATCCGCAACTTTGGGCTACAGCTGCTGGGCTACCGGCAAGTGCCGGTTGACCCGACATTGCTGGGAGCGACGGCACGGCAAACAGAGCCGTACAGCCTTCAATTCTTTGTTGCTCCGGTTCAGCAACTGAGCGACGAAGCACTTGAGCGCAAACTCATTGTGCTCAGAAAGTACGCCAATCGAACCATTCACCAGCTTTTCCCGGAAGCAGAGGATGATTTTTACATTGCCTCCCTGTCGGCGAGGACAATCATCTACAAGGGCATGCTGACCACTGCGCAGCTCAGCAGCTACTACCCTGATTTGTCTCATCCGCTTTTTACTTCGGCCCTGGCGCTTATCCACAGCCGTTTTTCCACCAACACTTTTCCCAAGTGGAAGCTGGCGCAGCCCTTCCGCTACCTGGCCCACAACGGAGAGATAAATACCATCAACGGCAACGTCAACTGGATGAAGAGCAAGACGGCGCTTTTTGAGCACTCGGCTTTCACACCTCATGAACTGGACTTGCTGCATCCTATCTGTGATGCGAGGCGCTCGGACTCCAGCAACCTCGACAACGTCGTCGAGATCCTCGCCAACAGCGGCAGAAGTCTGGCCCACAGCATGATGATGCTGGTACCCGAAGCCTATGAATCGGATGATAACATGCCCACCTATAAGAAAGACTTTTATGCCTACCACGCTACCCTGATGGAGCCTTGGGACGGACCGGCGGCGCTGGTATTCACCGATGGACGGCAGGTGGGCGCCATCCTTGACCGCAACGGTCTGCGACCGTCTAGATATACGGTGACTACGGATGACTTCGTCGTGATGTCCTCGGAAGCAGGAGCGCTACCGATAGCACCTGATCGGGTACGTTACAAGGGTCGACTGGAGCCCGGCAAAATATTCATAGCGGACCTGCAGGCGGGGCGATTGCTGTCGGATGAAGAGGTGAAGCGCGAAGTGTGTCAGTTGAAACCTTACGGCCATTGGCTGCGCGAGTATCAGTTATCGCTTGATGAGTTGCCCGTACAGGAAGAGCGGGCGGCCTGTCAGGCTAGCCTGGAGGAAAGGCTTCGATTATTTGGCTACACCCTCGAGGAGATAGAAAAGCTCATCATGCCCATGATTGCCGAAGGCAAGGAAGCCTTGGGCAGCATGGGTGCCGACAATCCGCTGGCTGTCCTCAGCGAGCGAGCGCAACACTTTGCCAACTACTTTCGGCAGGGATTTGCGCAGGTAAGTAACCCGCCCATTGATCCTATCCGGGAGCGCTCCGTCATGTCACTCAGCACTGCGCTGGGGCAGACCCGCAACATACTGGACGAGACCCCCAAGCACTGCCGCAAGATACGGCTGGAGCAGCCCGTACTCACCAATGGCGATTTGCGCAAGCTCCGCTACCTCGATCATCCCGCTTTCAAAGTACACACACTTGAGGCACTTTTTTACATTGATGAGCCCGAGGAGGGGCTTGAAACCGGCGTACAGAGCCTGTGCCAGGAGGCTCTTTTTGCCGTCAAAAACGGCTGCAACCTGCTTATTATAAGCGACCGCGAAGCGGGTCGCGGGCGAGCGCCCATTCCCTCGCTCATGGCCTGCGGTGCCGTTCACCACCACCTGATACACCACAAGCTTCGCTCCAATGTGGGTCTCGTCATGGAAGCAGGCGATGTGCGCAGCAGTCACCATTTTGCCACCCTGATTGGCTACGGAGCCAACGCTGTCAATCCCTACATGGTTTTTGACCTGCTCAAAGCGCGTATGAAAGCAGGTCTGTTGGGGGAGGAACGAGATTCCAGAACGGCCCAGTTTCAACTGGCCTATTACGGCTATGTTGAGCAGTACACCCGTGCCATCGGCAGCGGGCTGCTGAAGATTTTTTCCAAAATGGGCATTTCTACCCTCGAAAGTTATCAGGGTGCGCAAGTTTTTGAGCCGCTGGGGTTATCGGCCGAAGTAGTAGAACTATGTTTCAGCGGCAGCCTGAGCCGTCTTGGCGGGCTTGGCTTCCGAGAACTCGGGCGGGAGATTCTCGACAACTACCGGCGTGCCTACCCATTGGAAGGATTGCCCGCCCCCCTGCCCCATGGCGGCCTCTATCACTGGCGACGCGAAGGAGAGCGGCATGCCATGAATCCCGACACCATACAGGCGCTGCAACGTGCTTGCCGGGAGGGCAACTACGCTGCTTTCAAGCTGTATTCGTCCATGCTTGATGCGCAAGGTACTCACCTGCGGCACTTGCTGGACTTCAAGCATCGACCCTCGATACCCGTCGAAGCAGTGGAGCCTGTTGAAAACATCCTCCGGCGTTTCGCCTCCGGAGCCATGTCATTTGGCAGCATCTCCCATGAAGCGCACAGCACTTTGGCCATCGCCATGAACCGCATTGGTGCCAAGAGTAACTCTGGCGAAGGTGGCGAAGACCCTGCCCGCTACCATGCCCTGCCCGACGGCGACTCTGCATGCAGTGCCATCAAGCAAGTAGCCTCGGGGCGCTTTGGCGTGACCATACAGTACCTGGCCAATGCCATAGAGTTGCAGATAAAAATGGCTCAGGGGGCCAAACCCGGCGAGGGGGGGCAGCTGCCGGGTCATAAAGTGGATGCGTGGATAGGGCGCGTGCGCCACAGCACGCCCGGCGTGGGACTTATTTCACCGCCACCCCACCACGATATTTACTCCATAGAGGATCTTGCCCAGCTCATCTATGACCTCAAGCGGGCCAATCCGCTGGCGCGGGTAAGTGTCAAGCTCGTCAGTATTGCAGGCGTAGGCACCATCGCCTCCGGCGTCGTCAAAGCCAAAGCCGATACTGTCCTCATTGCCGGTCACGACGGCGGTACGGGTGCATCTCCCCTGTCGAGCATACAGCATGCCGGCCTGCCATGGGAACTGGGGCTGGCCGAAGCCCACCAGACGCTGGTCCACAACCGGCTGCGTGACCGGGTGCTGCTACAAACTGACGGGCTGCTGCGCACAGGCCGCGACCTTGCTATTGCCACCCTGCTGGGGGCTGAGGAATGGGGTGTGGCTACAGCTGCCCTCATCGCCCAGGGATGCATCATGATGCGCAAATGCCACCTCAACACCTGTCCCGTGGGCATTGCTACCCAAAACCCGGAGCTTCGGAAGCTTTTCAGCGGCAAACCGGAGCACGTGATTAATATGTTTACTTTCATGGCACAGGAACTGCGTGAAATCATGGCTCAGCTCGGGTTTCGCACCGTTAACGAGATGGTTGGTCAGACGCAGGTACTCAAGCTCAACCTTGCTCGCGGCTCCTGGAAAGCCGATTACCTGCAGCTCGATGCCCTCATCCGACCGGCCGGTTGGGTGCACAGCCGCGCAACGGAAGCTCCGCGACAGCCATTGGCTGAGCGCATGCTGGACAGGTTGATGATCCAGGCACTTGATGACTATCGCCTGCATGGATACGCACACATACCCACGCGCGAAGTCAATAATACAGACAGAGCTATTGGTACGAGCCTCAGCTACTACTTATGCACAACCATGCCAGGATCAGCGCTGCCCGATGACAGCCTTTACTATCCGCTCAGCGGTGCTGCAGGCCAGAGCTTTGGTGCCTTTGTAGCCCACGGCATTACCCTCGATCTGGCTGGCGAATCCAACGACTATGTAGGTAAGGGACTCTCAGGAGGTATTTTGGTCGTGCGCCGTCCTGCCGGTGCTGCCTATCCGGCAGCCGATAATGTAATCATCGGCAATGTAGCCCTCTACGGTGCCACTGCCGGCAAGCTGTTTGCAGAAGGCAAAGCCGGCGAGCGCTTCGCCGTGAGAAACTCGGGCGCAGTAGCCGTTGTCGAAGGTATTGGCGACCATGGATGTGAGTACATGACCGGCGGTGAGGTGCTCATACTGGGGCCTGTCGGCAAAAATTTTGGCGCCGGCATGTCGGGTGGGCTGGCCTACGTATATGATCCGCAGCAGCAACTGGCAGCACATTTTAATACTGACTCGGCAGATTTGGTGGCACCCGAGATGGCAGATTTTGAGCGCATACGACAACTGCTGCAGGAGCACCACAAACGCACCGCCTCGCTACTCGCCCGTGACCTGCTCAACCGCTGGGCCACAGCTGCCGCTGCTTTTGTAAAAGTTTATCCACGCGACTACCGCCGCGTCAGAGAGGCCGTAGTACAACAAATGACCCCCCATCATGGCTAAAGATACAGGATTTTTGGAACTCGGCCGGCAAACGCCCCCCCTGCGGCCGCCTGCCGAGCGCATTCAGGATTTTGACGAGCACTATGCGCGTTTCGACGAACAGCAGGCCTGTGGGCAGGCCAGTCGGTGCATGGACTGCGGCGTTCCGTTTTGTCACCAAGGGTGCCCGCTGGGCAACCGCATACCGGAGTTTAACCAGGCCGTCTACGAACAACAGTGGCAGCGGGCGTACGAGATACTGTCGGAGACCAACAATTTCCCCGAGTTTACAGGCCGCATTTGTCCGGCGCCCTGTGAAGCCAGTTGTGTGCTCAGCCTGCACAACGAGGCAGTCAGTATTGAGTACATTGAAAAGGAAATTGCCGAACGCGCCTGGGAGGCTGGCTGGGTAGCAGCGGGCCTGCCACAGCTGTCGCGCAGCCAGGCAGTAGCCATCGTAGGTAGCGGCCCTGCCGGGCTGGCAGCCGCTGACCAGCTCAATCGACTTGGCTACCGCGTACATGTATATGAGCGCGACGATCGCCCGGGGGGATTGCTGATGTACGGTATTCCCGATTACAAACTCAGCAAGCAGGTTGTGCAGCGGCGCATCGAGTGGATGCGTGCCGCCGGCATCACCTTCCACTGTGGTATAGCGCTAGGCCAGGATCTGTCGCTGGCAGAGCTGCGCGAGTCCTTCGATGCTGTCGTGCTCGCCATCGGCGCACGCCTGCCGCGCGACTTACCCATTGAAGGCCGCCAGCTAAAAGGTGTCCATTTTGCGATGGATTTTCTAACACAGAGCAACCGCCGCAACCAGGGAGATGTGCTGTATGACCAGCACAGCATCTTTTGCGCAGGTGAGGACGTACTCGTGATCGGGGGCGGCGATACGGGCAGCGACTGCATTGGTACGGCCATCCGCCAGGCTGCCCGCTCAGTTGTACAGATAACACTGGAGGAGCAGCCCCCTGGGCAGCGCGCGCCCGACAACCCTTGGCCCGAGTGGCCACGCACTTTCCGCACCTCCTCTTCCCACGAAGAAGGTTGTGAGCGCTATTGGGCGCTCAACACACAGGCATTTTTGGGTGATGAAACAGGGCACCTGCGGGCCGTCCGGGTCGAAGAAGTGCGCTGGGAAAAGCAAGCCAGCGGCAGCCGATGGCTGCCTGTTGCCGGTACAGCCCGCGAGATCCCCTGCACCCGTGCTTTCATAGCCATAGGCTTTGCTTCAGCAGAGCAACAACTCCTGTCGGACAATGGACTGCAGACAGACATACGAGGCAATATTCAGGCAGCCCGCTACGCTACCAACCTTGCTGGTGTTTTTGCCGCAGGTGACGCCCGCCGCGGGCAAAGCCTGGTCGTGTGGGCTATTGCTGAAGGCAGGCAAGCAGCAGAAGCTGTTCATCGCCAGCTGTCGCAATCCGTCAGGACCTACCACACAACGGATACAACCACATTGTAACCATAAAATTTATCGAATATGACCCCTTCCTCAAAAAACAAATGGAGAACAGTATTTGGTGCATTCATACTACTGGCTCTTTCGGCTTTGTTTCTGGCTCCGGGCATGCCCCCCGCGCCTGCCAGTCCGAGCACGACGGATCCTGCAAACATCGCCTGGATGCTGACGGCTACCGGGCTGGTGCTGCTCATGACCCCCGGCCTTTCATTTTTCTACGGCGGTATGGTCAGTAAGAAAAATGTGATATCTACGATGCTGCAGAGCTTCATTGCGCTTGGGCTGATCAGCATTGTGTGGGTGGTTGTTGGTTTCAGCCTTGCCTTTGGCGATAGCCTGGGCGGCCTGATTGGGGATCCACGTACCTTTTTTTTCTTTAAAAATGTGACCTTAGCGGCGCATCCGCGCCTTGGCGCGGGGCTGCCGCTGCTGCTGTTTGCCCTTTTCCAGTTAAAATTTGCCATCATCACCCCGGCACTTATCACAGGCAGCTTTGCTGAGCGGGTAAAATTTTCGGCCTATCTGGTATTTATGGTGCTTTTCAGCCTGCTGATTTATGCCCCGCTGGCACATTGGACCTGGCATCCTGACGGCATCTTCTATCGAATGGGCATCCTCGATTTTGCCGGAGGGACCGTGGTGCACATGTCTGCGGGTTTTGCAGCCATAGCGGGTGCATGGGTGCTTGGACCGCGCAGGCAGCCAGAGGAAGAAGGGCAGCATACGCCGGCGCGCATCACCTACGTGCTGCTCGGGACCGGCATGCTCTGGTTTGGCTGGTTTGGCTTCAATGCAGGATCGGCCCTGGCAGCTGATACAGTGGCTGTTCGGGCATTTGCCACTACCAATACAGCCTCCGCAGCAGCCATGATTGCATGGATATTTTTCGATGCTATACGGGGCATCAAAGTCAGTGCCATCGGCGCTGCCATTGGAGCAGTTGTAGGGCTGGTTGCCATCACCCCTGCAGCAGGTTATGTAGACATAGGCCCTAGCATATTTATTGGTACAGCAGCAGCTATCATCAGCAATCTGGCGGTAGGCATCAAAAATAAATCGCGCCTCGACGACACTCTCGACGTATTTCCCTGCCATGGCGTCGGCGGCATTACGGGTATGTTGCTCACCGGCGTCTTTGCGCGGGAAGTAGGCCTTATCTATGGTCAGACAGCTACCTTCATTGCCCACCTGCAGGGGCTGCTGATTGCCGGTGTTTTCTCCTTTGGCGGCGCCTGGCTGCTCTACCAGCTCACCGCCCGGTTGGTGCCGCTGCGCGTGAGCGCAGAAGAAGAGCTGCTGGGGCTGGATATGAGCCAGCACAACGAGCGTCTGTAAAAATTTTTACACCACGCCAGCTGCCGTACACTGCGCACAATGAGCGAATTTTCAACCCTGCGTAAGCTGCGTACAACGAGTAAAGCTTAGGCATCTTTTACTCCAACCCGCGCAAGCGAAAGCGCCCCTGAACGACATCCGTGGTAGCAGCATCAGCCCGGCCCGCAAAGCCGGGCTGTTTGCCGCCAACACTGACCGTAAACCAGCCGGGCTCAACCGCCCACTGCCCGTCGGCATTGATGAGCGCCAGTTGCTCTGGCCCGAGGGTAAATGAAATCGTCCGGGCTTCGCCCCTGCGCAGCTGTACCCGTTCGAAAGCCAGCAGTTGGCGGATGGGGCGCGGTGTGGACGCTTCCTCATCGGTCAGGTAAAGCTGCACCACCTCATCGCCACCGAGCCGGCCCGTATTGCGCACTGTTACCGACAGTCGCACCTCTTCGCCTGTTTTTACCTCAGCCGGTAGCTGCAGGTCGTAGTAATCAAAAGTTGTATAACTCAGCCCGTGGCCGAATGGATACAGCGGCTTCCCGCGAAAATAGCGGTATGTACGCCCCTCCATATCATAGTTGTCGAAAGCTGGCAGCTGATCTACCGACTGATAATAGGTCACTGGCAACCGGCCTGCGGGATTATAGTCCCCGAAGAGCACATCGGCCACTGCGCTCCCCCCCTCCTGACCCGGGTAGCCTGCCGTAAGGATGGCTGGCACATGATCGGCAGCCCAATTGACGGACAAAGCCCCTCCGTTGAGCAGCACCAGCGCTATTGGTTTGCCACTACTCACCACCGCCTCCAGCAAACGCTGCTGTGACTGAGGCAAATTGAGATGCGTGCGGTCACCCCGGTCAAAACCATCCAGCTGCACCCGCATCTCCTCACCCTCGAGGCGCTCGTTGAGTCCCAGCACCAGCACCACCGCATCGGCCTGTGTGGCTACTGCCTGTGCCTCTGCCAACAAATCCCCAGGCGGAGGTGCCCACATAAAGCGTGCCGACGCATCGCCGTAAAAATTTTTGTAGCGCACCTCCAGCGCGTATTTTTTCCCCCCCTCCAAGAAAATTGCCCGCGGATTGAGGGCCGCGTGATGCTCATAGGTACCCCCGGCGCGCAGGCTGTCCCCCAGCGAAAAATCCATATAAGGCTTAGCCCATTCGCTAAAGTGGTATACGCCCGAGACCGGCGGCAGCAGGTAGCCCGTCCAGCGCACACTATAGTTGCCCGGACTCAGTTGCGGATGCGGTGGGTTGATATCCCAGGCAAAATCCAGCTGAGCGTCCGTAGTCGTCCACAGCGGCGATCCACTCCATTCCGTATTGGCAAAGTACTCAGCCTTCAGGCCTTGCCCGCCCTCAGGTGTGAGCAGGTATACAGCGGGCACAGGCTGCATGGCGGGCAGCCCGTCGGCCAGCACACAGCCCTGCGCATACAATACTTCCGTTTGGGGCGACAATTTATTGCGCAAGCCCTGCAGCACCGTCACGGGCGCTCGCGGGATACCATTGTAATTGCCCCACAGCGCCTGTGGGTCATCGGCATTGGGCCCGATGACCGCCAGCCGGCGCAGGTTTTTGGAAAAAGGCAGCAGGCCGCCATCATTTTGCAGCAGCACGATACTTTCGCTGGCCGCGCGGCCAGCCAACGCGCGATGTGCGGGGCTGTCAACGATGGAGAAAGGGATATTGGCATAAGCGACCCGCTCCGGCGGGTCGAACATGCCCAGTCGGAAGCGTGCTGTGAGCAGGCGGCGCAACGCGCGGTCGATGGCAGCCTCTGTGGCCAAGCCGCGCGCCAGTGCCTCCCGCAGGCTCTTATAACTGCTGCCACACTCCAGATCGCAGCCCGCCTCAATGGCAAGGGCAGCTGCCGAGGCATCATCGGGCAGTATTTTGTGAAACTGCCAGATATCCGATATGGCCCAGCAGTCCGAAACCACGTAACCTTCAAATCCCCACTCCCTGCGCAGTATGTCAAACAGCAGCGGACTGGCGCAGGCCGGCTGGCCGCGCAGGCGGTTGTAGGCACCCATCACCGAATACACTTTGGCCTCCTCGACCAGCGTGCGGAATGCCGGCAGATAGGTCTCCCGCAAATCCCGCTCGCTCGGCTGCGCGTCAAAGGCATGCCGGCTGGCCTCCGGCCCTGAATGAACAGCAAAGTGTTTGGCAGTGGCTACTACCTTGAGATAAGCAGGATCATCCCCCTGCAACCCCTCTACAAAAGCCTTCCCCAGCTGGCCGGTGAGGTAAGGATCTTCGCCATAGGTCTCGTGGCCGCGCCCCCAGCGGGGGTCGCGAAAAATATTGATATTGGGCGACCAAAATGTCAATCCCTGATAAAGACCCCGCTGGCCACGGCGGACAAACTCGTGGTGCTTGGCACGTGCTTCATCAGCTGTAACCACCCCTACCTCCTTGATCAGCTGTCGATTCCAGGAAGCCGCCATACTGACAGCCTGCGGAAAAACCGTTGCGTAGCCAGCCCGGGCAACGCCGTGCAGACACTCATTCCACCAGTTGTAGGGTGAAAGGGCGAGGCGCTCGATACCCGGAGCATCGTATGACAGCTGGCTGATTTTTTCGTCGAGGGTCATGCGTGACAGCAGGTCGCCAACGCGCTGTTCGACAGGCAGATCAGGGTTCAAAAAAGCAGGCCCGGCGGGCGCTGACTGCCCGGCAAGTCGTATCGACAGGCTAACCAGAAGTAACCCAATCGAGAGGATTTTCATGCAACGCATTGCAGAACTTCTAACCGGAAGTGTCCCAAGCGGAAAGATTTTCATACTGGCATATATATTGATTCGGCCGAAACTGATGACTGATACCTTTTCACCTCATGCATCAAGCATACGCTTCATCATGATGTCCGTCTGCTCATCATCGCCCAGCCTGAAAATATGTTTGTCGAAAGCAGTGAAGCCATTTTTCTGGTAAAAGCGGATGGCCCTGGGGTTTTCTTCCCACACACCCAGCCACACATAAGAAGCACCCGCCGCCTGGGCCAGCTCGATGGCTTTTTCACAAAGCAACTGCCCCACTTCCAGTCCATGAAATTCTTTGAGAACATAAATCCTTTCAATTTCTACCGCCTGGCTGTCCTGCAATTCTGTCTGTGACTGTCCATAGTTGAGCTTGAGATACCCTATGACCCGCTCGCCCGCCGATGCAAAATAAAAGACAGCCTGCGGATTCGACAGCTCCTTGCTGAGCCGGGCTGTCGAAAAAGCCTCCTCCATGTACTGCTGCAGATTGTCGGCCGTATTACCCTCCGTAAATGCCTCTGCAAACGTCTGCCGGGCGATAGCCTGCAGCACGGCTACCTCATCGGGCTTGGCTTGTACGATTTGAATGGCTTCCATATCTCTTTCAGACTGTGTGTTAATTAAGCACGTGAAGATAGGTTTTGTAGTCGAGATTGCATCCAATCAGCCTGTACGTGAAGTGTTTTGCCTCCTTTTGCAGCGAAATAATGAATAAAAAAGCACTTGGGCGGCCTAGGCCGCCCAAGTGCTTTTTGGAAATCTTTTTTTACAATACAAGACAGAGCCCCCCTAGTCCGTAAGTACAATACGCTTACTACGCACAGGCAAGTTATCTGCTTTTATTTGGATAATATAAACACCTTTTGGCAAATTAGCTAGATTTACTTCCTCCACACGTGACGGATCGGCACCATCCATTTGCCAGGACTTTAGCACTTCTCCGGTGATGCTCAGCAGCCGGATCTGCACTTCGGCCTGCACTTCGGGACCGCTGAAATACAGATTGGCGATACCACTGGTAGGATTGGGGAAAACTGCCCAGTCAAATACTTCACTGCTGTATCGGGTGACCGCCGCTGGCATCTCCGGCGGAAGCGAAGCGCGATTGCTGCTGTTGCCAGTAACTACTACATTGGCAAACAATGCATTGGTCGTTGAATACAGTTGTGTGTTATAGGACACCAATCCCAGTTCGATACAGCTGTTCATAGGGATATTGGCCACCCCGACTTGATACCACTGGCTGCCATTGGAAGAAGCATAACCGATAAATTGCTGCCCCTGGCGAGCGATGCGCAGCCAGTAGCGACCGATCTGCCCGCTGACAGGCTGCGGGAATGCCTGGCCGTGGGTGACCGAGCGAATGTGGCGCATCAGCAATGTACTCTCGAGATTGGTCGTCAGCTGGAATTTTTTGGCGCCGGGGTTATTGCTCTCGCGCATGGTGACACCAGCCCAAGTCTGGGCGCTCACCAGACTGAGTACTTGTGCCGTGATGCTGCCATTGCCACACAGATCATACTGTGCAAACGCCAGCTCGTCGGAAGTAAAAGGACTCGCGCTATAACAGTCTGTACCCGTGACAGTAAATACCTCAGCAGGTACGTCATAGTCAATCAGGTTACCATCCACACAACCTGCACCATCGGACTGCTGACTCCAGCCGCAGGGCAGTCCGTCGATGGTCAGTTGGCTGGTACATGTATTTACGTTGTTGTAGATATCGACAGCGGTGGCCGTGATGGTGATGACATCACCCAACTGCTCACAAAAAATACGATTGATATCGAGGGTATGACTGGCCACCTCGCAATTGTCACTGGCGACGGAAAAGTCTGAAAGCTGTAAATCA
Organism: uncultured Saprospiraceae bacterium; assembly: GCA_964645715.1. Classification (GTDB taxonomy): domain Bacteria; phylum Bacteroidota; class Bacteroidia; order Chitinophagales; family Saprospiraceae; genus JAUMBM01. The sequence continues at coordinate 30,527 of CAZYAO010000035.1, read as the reverse complement.
AGATGCGGCTCTCCATTGAATACATAGGTCACATCGAAGCAACTGATCTCCGGAATTTCCGTATCGATCACATCGAAGTAAAAAATGCAATTCTCCACATTGGCAGAAGGATCCGTTGCCTTCCATTCAATGCTCCAGCGACCAACGGCATAGTAGGCACTAGGGTTACTCGACCAGGCTGACCAACTACCCGTGGGGCCAGGTAGCGGATTGTCATTGGCATCAACCTCACGGAAGCGAGCCAGCAATACATAGCTGCAATTGTCGAACACCTGCGGCAATGGAATATTCACGTAAGCACCGCAAAAGCCAAGATCATTTTCAATGACAAAATTGGGTGGGCATGCAATTTCCGGTTTGCTGTTGTCGACTACCGTCACGGTAGCCGTGCAGTTGGACTGATTGCAGTTGCCGTCTTCAACGGTCAGACTTACAGCTGTGCTGCCTACATTGGCACAGTCGAGTGTATTGGCCAGCACCATAGAAGCTTTTGGCTGTCCGGTACCCGTAAGCGGGAGATCAAAACTCAGTGGCGCATTGAAAACATCGTCGGGTTGTATGCTTGCTGTCCCCCACTGGTTGAGCACAACCGTGACGGGTTTGCAGACAACGATCGGATTCATCTGGTCAGGTACCAGTTGGTAGGCATCCGTAGGTTTCGAAAATTCCGTATCACTCCAGTAAGAGGTATAGTTTTCGATAACCTTGGGAGAGCCTGGCATCTCTGTCTCAATGACCTCAAACTCGGGCACCAGCGAGAAGGAACCAATCAAAGAGGAAGAGAACTGCAGCAGTTCAGCACTCATACTGTTGTTGTATGCTACCTCTGAGTATACGCTAAAATCGGCATTCATCAGGTGTTCCGTATAGAAACTCGCATTTTGATCATAATCTGCTGGCAATGTGACCTCTATATGGTGTCCGGTGAGTACGGCCGGCACGAGCTGTCCAAATCCGTTGGTAACCGTAACTTGCGTGAGCGGATCAAAAACACGCCACTGCATAGGTACCCCCAGGTCCACATTAATTTTCATGGTAGGGTCCAGCTCGTAGTCGAGCACCAGATCCGTTGTCAGGTTGAGGTTGATATCTCCCAGATCTACGGCTCCCAGACCACCGCCCAAGCTAACGGAAGTAGGAATGCCCAGGTAGTCCACCAACGACATCAGGTCGAGCCGCAGGCGCGACAATTCCTCAAGCTCCCCACCTGCAATCTCCAGCCTGAGTTTGTTGCCGTCCGTTGACTGCACCAACTGATGGCTGTCCACTTTTTTGAAAGTTCCCCCAAACTCAGGTATGCTTATACTCGCAAAAGGTGGCAGGTCGGGCTCACTGACAGTTACCTCTTCCGGAGAGGCCGAAAACATCGTCTCGATGACCAGCTGTGCCGGACCAACACTCATAATATCGACTACATCCTCCAGTATGGTTCCTCCGGCCGCACAGCCCAGCAACGTACCCATGTTGGCATCATCATCAAAAGCATCCTCACAAAGCTGGATAAAAGGCGGCAGCTCATCAACCAGATCGATAGGAACATCGAGGATATTGCCCGAGATTGGCAAACTCCAGTCATATTCATAAATACAGCCAAGCAGTGGAAGACAACCGATACCAATCTCCGCTTCCAGGCCAATATTGATCTCAAATGACAGATTATCAAAGATAGGACCCATGCTGGTTTCATAAAAAGCCGGCACGACCGTAAGCTGAGCACCCTGCCCGCGCTGCGCCGCTGTCTCAATGACAATCTTATCTCCGCAGCCAAATTGCTGATTGCCCGGTATGCGAAGACTTATGTCCACTGGGTAGCTGATATCAACATCCGCCGTTCCTACGCTGCCAATTTCCATAAACCCGCCATAGTCAGCGTTCAATCCAAATTCTAATACCGGATAGAGATCGAAATCGACCACTCCGAGGTATCCCAGGGCATCCCCTGCATCCCATACCCAGTCCGGAATATCTACGCCCAGAATATTTTCGATGATATTAAATTAAATATCATCCCCTGCATTGGACGAGCCGTAGCTAAAATAATCATTCAACAGGCTGCGGGTAAACTGCAGGCGCGAGGCGTCACCTACCAGCGGGTTGGGGTCCAGCGATACATCCTGCATACTGGCTGTGTGGGTAACAGTCCTGCTGACTGTCTGGTACAACGCCGGTGAAGGAGGTATCTCTGCCGGCGGCTGGAAAGCCGTAAAGCTCACCAGCAGCTCGGAAGTCGACAGTTCCGATACGGGCCCGTCACAGCGCTCGGCAGCCCACACTTCATACTGATGCCCGGCATCGGGCAACAGCAGGTTGTAGCAGATATTGTTTGAGCTGACGCTCATCCCCATACTACCAGCCGTGAGTTCGATATCTACAGCAGACAGAACACCCGTAGTGAGGTTATTGATCTTGAGATTCCAGCTGTGGCCGGCGACATCCGGTTGTCCGGACTCCCAGCAGATGGTTGCTGTTTGTACCCCCGTGACCGTCACGCTGCCATTGACAGGCGGCGCGCACTGACCCGAAAGTTGGGTAGCATATAATAAGCATAGGAAGGAGAAGAGCCAACCCGTAAGCAGCCCTTTCCTCCTGTCGATAGTAGACAGAAGCATACAGTTACATTTTGAATCGTTACCAGAATAGAAGCGTACAAGCTCTAAGGTCTCCAGCGCCAATTATTATTATGGTGCGCTTTTTCCCGGCCGGGAACTGATGTGCGGGTAGCAGGCCAAACGAATACCTCCCAAAAGTATCTTTACTACTTCATTGGAGTCCGCTTATGTCGGTTACAAATCATCAATACGTGTTACAATTCTTCAATAATACCGGAACGGTATTTTTCTGCTAGGGAAAGGTTGCTTTTGGGTATTTTCTTATCCTGCAATTTTCCGCGTACAACACTTGAAGTTGCACCCTCCCAGCTAATACATTTTGGTTTTTATAAAAATCAAAAAAAATGCATATTTGGCCTATGTTTTTAAAATCTCCGCTACTATGACTTTTGACATAGAAACAGCGCGGCTACAGCTGCGCGAATTCAGGCCGGGCGATGCCCGGGACATGTACACCCTGGATGCTGATCCACTTGTACACCGCTACCTCGGCAATCGCCCCATCAGCAGCCTGGCGCAGGCGCAGGAAACCGTTGACTACGTGATACAGCAATACGCCGCCTACGGCATCGGCCGGTGGGTGGTCATTGAAAAGCAGAGCGGACAGTTTGTAGGCTGGAGCGGACTCAAGTTTGTCACCGATGAGGTCAATGAGCACCTCAACTACTACGACGTAGGCTACCGCCTGCTGCCTGCGTTTTGGGGAAAGGGCTACGCCACCGAATCGGCCCGGGCAGCCCTCGCCTACGGCTTCGAGCAGTTGCAGACCAGCTGCATAGCCGGCAGCGTGCACGCCGACAACCGCGCTTCGCGCCGGGTTTTGGAAAAATGCGGCCTGCGCTATGTGAGCAGCTACCTGTGGCATGAGATTCGCTGCGACTGGCTTGAGATTACGCGCCAGGCGTGGCTACAGCGGGTATGAGCGCTGCGCACTCATGCCACAACTTTCGGCTCCGCTCCCTGCGGGCATAGCAGTGGTATGAGGTGGGGATAAAAAGCGCTGTACAGTCGTGTAACTAACTGTATATTTGTATACGCAGCTTGTAGACCGGCCGTATGGCAGCGTGTAGCCTACACACTTGTTGTTAGAAAAGAAGACTTCCGAAAAATGTTCCTGACCCTCACACAACCGCTGCCACTGACGAGCCCCCAGAGGTCTTTTTATAAAAAACCATACGCATGCGCAAAATCAACTCCTTAGCTGGCAAAAAACCAACGCGACGCAAGCAAATAACCGTATCTGTTGTACGCAAGTTAGCCCTTTACCTGCTGGGCTGTAGCTACCTGCTGGGCTGCCTGCCGGCGCATGCCCAGGACAGCCTTTTCCTGCAGGAATCGATCAGAAAGTGGCAAAATGCAGCTGCCTATACGCTGGAAGTGGCCGAAGCCATGCCTTGGGAATACTACACTTTCAGACCCGTGGAGGAAGAATTTACCTTTGCAGAACAGCTTGAGCACATAGCGGGCAACATGCAATGGCTGGCCGGCAAATACCTGCGCGGGCAGGCATTTACGCACCCGCTGCTGGAGCAGCCCTCGCGAAGTCCGCAGGAATCCCTCGGCCTGCTGCAGGCCTCCCTCCGCTTCGCCCAGGAAACATTGGAACAATACCCTGCCGACTCCCTCAACAAGCCGCACGATTTTTTTGCCGGCCCCCTCAACAGCCGGCAGCTAATCAACCTGATGCATGATCACCACACCCATCACCGCGGGCAACTGATTGTCTACCTGCGACTCAAGGGAATCAGGCCACCGCGTTACCGCGGCTGGTAGCGGCTGGTATACAGTATGAGTCATGTTGATATTGACAGGACAAGTGGCTGGCGGCGGCCATCCCTACGAATACAGCATGTGATGGCCACAATTTCACCGGTCGCTACTATGCCAAAGGTAATTTTTCACATACAATCCATTCTCCTATGCGCTGGACGTTACTTCTGCTATTTTGCTGCCTCTCTCGGCCCATTTTTTCCCAAAACCCATACAGCTACTGGCTGACCGGCAGCGCAGCTGACGTGAGTACCCCTGCCCGGCCGGGCTTGCTCCTGGCTGGTGGCGGCACGGACAATGACGACGCTATGCGCTGGTTACTACAGCTGGCTGGTGGTGGCGATGTAGTTGTCATACGCGCCAGCGGTTCCAACGGCTACAACGACTACCTCTTTCAGGAACTGGGGGTAGTTGTCAACTCCGTTGAGACCATTCGCTTTGACAGCCCGCTGGCTGCTCAGGATAGTTTCGTCATCAATCGCATTCGCGGTGCGGAAGTACTTTTCATTGCCGGCGGTGACCAGTACGCGTACCTCAGTTACTGGCAGGGGACGCCAATAGAGGACGCCATCCACTACCTGATTCATGAAAAGCGTATTGCTATTGGCGGCACCAGTGCCGGTATGGCCATTTTGGGCGAATTTTTTTATGCCCCTTCGGGTACCTCCGCCACCTCTCCGGTAGCGCTGGCTACCCCCTTTCACCCTACGCTCGACGGGCTGGGCAGCGGCAACTTCATCGACCACCCCGTTATGGAGCAGGTAATCACAGACAGCCACTATGCACAGCGCAACCGGCAGGGGCGACATTTTGTGTTCATGGCAAGGTTGGCAGCCCTTACAGCTGAGCGCGTATACGGCATTGCCTGCAATGAATCTACGGCCGTTGCCGTTGACGAGCAGCGCATGGCTCGGGTATTCGGAGAATTTCCCCAATATGCCGACCACGCCTACTTTTTGCAGACCAACTGCGAGGCTGACTTTTTACCGGAGTTGCTGCAGCCCGGCAGCCCTATCACCTGGAATCGGGGGATGGCGGCAGTGAAGGTTTACAAGCTGCCGGGCACGACTGGCGGCAGCAACTGGTTTGACCTCAACAGCTGGCTGGAAGGCAGTGGCGGCAGTTGGGAACACTGGTGGGCAAACAACGGCAGTTTTGCCATGCTGCCCGGTAGCGCGCCCGACTGCTCACCCTCGTCCCTGCATCTGGCGCAGGCAGAAGAGCCGCACTGGTTTCCCAATCCTGCGACCGACTGGATACAACTGCGAATTCCGGAAGGCGGGCAGCCTCTACGGCAGGTAGAATTGATCAACCTAATGGGGCAGCAGGTAGCAGTATGGTCGGCTCCGGCGTCGACACTTTCCCTACAGGGTATACCGCCCGGGCAGTACATCCTAAGGCTTCATGAAGAAGCTAGCTACAACAACTCGCGGATTGTAATTCTGCGGCCTTAGGGTATCAGTTTGGGTGGCAGTTAAAATCGACGGTATTAAGTGGATTATCCATGCCGATGACAAAGCTGACCGAGGTATAATTACCCGCCGGCACATTACTGAGCACCCTGCGACTGCTGTCGCCGCTGTTGAACACCCCCCAACAACGTTCGTTCGCATAATGGTTATGTCTGACGCTGCAAACCAACATTCCCCATCAACAGAGGATAAACACCTGATAAAAGTAGTCAAATTACAAGGATTACAAACGCAACTAGATGGACAAATTTCACTCCATATTCCACTAAAATACTAGACCGCTTGCGCTGTATGGATTTTCATCGTAATATTGCAATAAAATAATAAACCAATGGGCGTAACCCGTACCGATTTGTACAATGAAGCCGACCTGGCGCTGGCGGCCATGGCGAAAGCGCTGGCGCATCCGGCGCGCATAGCCATCATTCGCTGTCTGCTGGCGTCGCGCAGCTGCATTACCGGCGACCTGAGCGAGCAAATCGGGCTGGCACAGCCGACGATATCGCAGCACCTGAAGGAGCTCAAACAGATAGGCATCATTCAGGGCAATATCAGTGGCACTGCCGTTAACTACTGCATCAACCCGGCGCAGTGGCGGCTTATTCAGGGAGCATTTGCCACCTTATTTGCCGAATTTCCACAAACAGAAACTTGTTGCTAAGTATGAAAAATCAAACAGCCGACCAGCTCAAGCAGCTGGTGCGTGAAAAGTACGCAGCTATTGCCAATCAGCCCAAGCAGGACAATGCGGCCTCCTGCTGTGGCGCAGGACCGGTATCCAATAAGGTCTACAATATTATGATGGACGATTATACAGCCGTGGCAGGCTATGCCGCCGACGCCGATCTGGGGCTGGGCTGTGGGCTGCCCACGGAGTACGCCCGGATTCGACGGGGCGATACCGTCATCGACCTGGGTTCGGGTGCCGGCAACGACTGCTTTGTTGCGCGCCACGAGACCGGGCCGGAGGGGAAGGTGATTGGCATTGATTTTACGCCTGCCATGATCAGCAAGGCCCGCGCCAATGCTGAGCGCCTGGGATTCAACAATGTCGAATTTCGCGAAGGCGATATCGAGCACCTGCCGGTCAATGATCATGTGGCCGATGTGGTCGTCAGCAACTGCGTCCTCAATCTGGTACCCGACAAAGCAGCTGTGATGGCCGAAATTTTCCGGGTACTGCGGCCTGGCGGTCATTTCAGCATCTCTGATGTAGTGCTGGTTGGCGAGCTGCCCGCCGAATTGCAACAGCAGGCTGAATTGTATGCAGGCTGTGTGGCTGGCGCTATGCAAATGCACGACTACCTCGAGACCATCGACCGCGCTGGCTTTGTCAATGTAAGCCTGCAGAAAAAAAAGACCATCCTCCTGCCCGATGACATCCTCGAAAAGTACCTCGACGCCCAGCAGCTCCGCGAGTTTGCTTCCCGGGAGATCGGGATTTTCAGCATCACTGTCTATGCAGAAAAACCCGGAGAGAAAACCTCCGTGGCTACGCCTGCTTATGATTTACTCTCCGATAGTGGCGGTAGCTGCTGCGGAGGTGGTTGCTGCTAAAAAACTGCCGCGCAGCTGCGCGGCAGTTTTTTTTACAATAAAAACATACTAAATACATAGGATTTATATACTTTTGTGGCGTTCATAAATGCACTGTATGTTATTTGATCGACCCCTCAGGCGTTGGTTTATCAACCAGCGCGGGCAGGACAGCAATGTCAAAAGCCTTGTAAAATCTGTATCCTGGCGGATTGTTGGCACCATAGACACCATGGTGATCTCCTACTTCGTCACTGGCAAGCTGGTCATGGCGGTGTCCATAGGATCTATTGAAGTAATGACCAAGATTGCACTTTATTACCTGCATGAGCGCGCCTGGGAGGCAGCGACAAAAACGGACAAGGATGCCACCATCAAGGAATATGCCTGATATCCCCCTGCTGCCGGACGGGATGAGCATCGAAGAAGAACTGAGCTGGCTGGTTGAACAGTTTGCAGGCAAGGCAGTGTTTTCGAGCTCACTGGGACAGGAAGACCAGGTAATCACACAATTGATTGCCAGTCTGCAGCTGCCTGTCACGATTTTCACCCTCGATACCGGCAGGCTTTTCCCCGAAACACTGGAGCTACTGGCCCGCACGGAGAGCCGCTACAAGCTGCGGATACAGGTATACTACCCCGAGCGACCTGCCCTCGAAGCCTGGGTGCGGGAGCACGGCATCAATGGCTTTTATGACTCCAGAGAGCAGCGACAGTCGTGTTGCCACGTTCGAAAAATAGAACCCCTGCGGCGGGCGCTTGCCGGCCATGCGCTTTGGATTACCGGCCTGCGGGCAGCACAGAGTCCCAATCGCGCGAATATGCAGAAGCTCGAGTGGGATGCCGGCAATCAAATCATCAAATATAATCCTTTGTTGCACTGGACTTATGAGCAGATGATGTCCTATATACAACAGCACCATATACCCTGCAATCCACTACACGAACGCGGATTTATCAGCATTGGTTGTGCCCCCTGCACGCGCGCTATACTGCCCGGCGAAGACCCCCGGGCAGGTCGCTGGTGGTGGGAAGATTCGAAAAAAGAATGCGGATTACACATACAATAAGCTATTTATGCAAGCACGACTGATTGCCAACCCCAAAGAGGCCGAGTCCATCCACATTCTGCGGGAGGTAGCCGCCCAGTTTGAGCGTCCCGCCCTGCTGTTTTCCGGCGGTAAAGACTCCATCACCCTGGTGCGGCTGGCGCAAAAGGCCTTTTACCCTGCCCGCATACCCTTCCCGCTGCTGCACATCGATACCGGCCACAACTTCCCTGAGACCATCCGGTTTCGGGACGAGCTAGCGGCTCAGCTGGGGCTCAAACTCATTGTCAGGCAGGTACAGGACAGTATTGACCGGGGGAAGGTACGAGAAGAAAAAGGCCGCTATGCAAGCCGCAACAGCCTGCAGACCGTCACCCTGCTCGATGCCATCGAAGAACTCAGGCTAGACGCCTGTATTGGTGGTGCACGGCGCGACGAAGAAAAGGCGCGAGCCAAAGAACGCATCTTCTCGGTACGGGATGATTTCGGGCAGTGGGATGAAAAAAACCAGCGGCCAGAACTGTTTGACATGCTCAACGGGCGCATACAGCCGGGGCAAAATGTGCGCATTTTTCCCATTTCCAACTGGACAGAGCTGGATGTGTGGGAGTACATACTTGCCGAAAAAATAGCCATCCCCTCCCTCTATTTTGCCCATAAACGGGCGGTATTTTTCCGGGACGGTATGGTATGGACAGCCAATGAGCATGTGTTTCGCGAGCCGCACGAGCGGGTAGAAGAGCGCATGGTGCGCTTTCGCACCGTTGGCGACATGACCTGTACAGCCGCTGTGCTATCGGAGGCAGCCAGTCTGCCGGAAGTCATTGCAGAGATCAGATCTTCCACCCTATCCGAGCGCGGCGCCCGCATTGATGACAAGCGCTCGGAAGCTGCCATGGAAAAACGCAAAAAAGTAGGTTACTTCTGAGCCGTATGCAGTCGCCCGACTTTCGGCGGCCTTAGCCATACACACCCCAAAAAATCAAACATGAACAGCAACAGAAAACTCGTCAAAATTGCCACGGCCGGCTCCGTTGACGATGGCAAAAGCACCCTCATTGGCCGGCTGCTCTACGATACCCGCTCGCTCACCGCCGACAAACTAGAGGCCATTGAGCGCAGCAGTCGACAGCGAGGATTCGATTATCTCGATTTTTCACTGGCCACCGACGGCCTTATCGCCGAGCGAGAGCAGGGCATCACCATTGACGTTGCGCACATCTATTTTAACACGGATAAGACCAATTTCATCGTGGCCGACACTCCGGGTCATGTGGAGTACACCCGCAACATGGTCACCGGAGCATCTAGCTCGCAGGTAGCCATCATCCTCGTGGATGCGCGTAAAGGTGTGATCGAGCAGACCTACCGGCATTTTTTTATCAGCAACCTGCTGAAAATGCGGCACGTGATTGTGGCCGTCAATAAGATGGACCTCGTGGGCTACGAAGAGCGGGTCTTCTCAGGCATCCGACGAACATTTGAAGATCTGGTGGCTGGCAGCGATTTTGAAAAAAGTGAAGTCAGCTACATCCCCATTGCCGCCCTGTTGGGCGACAATGTCGCGCAACCGTCTGCCAATATGCCCTGGTACAAAGGTCTCAGCCTGCTTGAGCAGCTTGAGCAGCTGGACTTATCAGAGGCACAGGACGAGCTGCCCGCCCGCTTGCCGGTACAATACGTCATCAGGCCGCGCACGGCTGCCTTCCATGATTTCAGGGGCTTTGCCGGCAAACTTTACGGTAGCGGCCTGTCCGTGGGAGACGACGTAACTGTGCTGCCGTCCATGACGCAGTCAACCGTCAAGTCCATCCACCTGTTTGATGAAAGCTACGCGTACGCAGCGCCTGGCAGTGCCCTGACGATTACGCTGAGCGACGAAATAGACATCAGCCGGGGCGACATGATTGCCAAGTCGGCAGCGCTGCCGCATTCCGTCAAATCCCTGACCGCCCACATTTGCCAGCTCAACAACAAGCCCCTGCGCCCTGGCGACAAATGCTGCCTGCAGCACGGCACCAACCGGGTACTGGCCAGGATTGAAGCCATCGAGGCTCGTATACGCACCGATTTTTCAGGTGAGGAGCCCGCCGAGGAACTGCGACTCAATGAGATCGGGCGGGTACAACTACGGCTGAGCAAGGCCGTCCATTGCGATTCGTATGTGCAGCACCGTTCCAACGGAAGTTTTATACTGATTGACGAGGACAATCACGACACCCTGAGCGTCGGCTTTATCTTGTAAAGCTAAGCGGCACCCTGTTGCACAATGTCCCTTTTTTACAATACCGGCGCGCGGCGAGCGAATACTTTTGTGCCAGTCACGATTACTTTGATCTGGCCCTCAATCGTCATCTATGCGCATCTACGCCGCCGTTGTTGTCCTTTTCAGCCTACTTGTGCTTTGCTCCCCCACCTGCAATAAAAATGAACCGGGCTGTGCCCCTGGCTACAACCTTGGCGCAAAGAATCATCCCGTTTGCCAATAATATAGTACGCACGACAGAGAGAGTGGGGGGATATCGTCTTACGCATGACGCCCATTTTGAGCGCCCCTGCGCTGCCGCTGTGGCGCAGGGGCCTCTTTTTTTTAAAAAAACCCAAACCTACCATTTTGAAAATCAATAAATAAAACGTATATTGAAGCACGATAAATAAAAAATGATTGTTGATTAACTCCCGTGCCCGCCGATGTTCTACCAAAAGTTTCGTCCCGTGCCCAGCCTGCAGCCCTATATCCACTGGTATTACCTGTTGGAATATACGGGAGGCGAGCAAAGCTTAGATTTACAGGGGCTTGCCAACCCGTCCTGCGCGTTGGTTTTCAACTACGGCGAACCCTACCGGCTCACCAACAGCCTGCATATGCAGGAGCAACTACCGGCATGTTTTTTTTCGGGGGTGTCTACAGAACCGTTCACCATTAGTCTGCGGGGCAAGGTGGGGAGTCTGGGCGTAATCTTTCGGGCAGCAGCCTTTCGCGACAGTTTCCGGCTCCCTCCGCTGGAAGAATTCAATGACCGACGGCTGGACGCTGCGGATTGGGCCGGCCAGGATATTACACACTTTTGCGAGCAGCTGGCGGCGGCCAGCGGGCCGCAGCAGCGAATTGGTATGGTCAACCAGTTTTTCATCAACTACTTTAGCCAGCAGCAGCCGCAGCTGCAGACAGCCGATCAGCTTGCCGGCCACATTCTGGACCGGCGGGGGCTGCTGCCCATGGATGAGCTCATCCGGCATTTTCACCTCAGTCCGCGACACCTGCGGCGCCTGTTTAAAGAGCGCGTAGGCGTCAGCCCCAAATTTTACGCCCGCCTCAAGCGCTTCGGCTACACCCACTACTGCCTGCACGCCGGCCGTTTTGACTGGCGCCATTTTGTCGGCGACCATGGCTACTACGACCAGGCGCATCTTATACGCGATTTTAAGACATTCTCGGGTCGCCCGCCCGGCCTGCAGTGGCGACTGGAGGCAAGCTAGCAGTTGCTTTTATAAAAATTTATTTTTTCACCTATAAAGTCATGCGTATGAATCAGTTGGACAACAGGCAGATTATCATCGATTATCTCGAAGCTTTTCGGACGCTTCCCATTACGGAAGAAAAATTCGAGCGTTTTATTTCAGAACGCGACCCGGAGCTGCGCAAGCACGTAGAAGTATTTCAGGCAGGGGTGCCCGGCTATGTGCTGGAGCCACACGACATCATTGCGGAAGGCAACAAAGTCGTAGTTCGTTTCACTTTTCACGGCAGGCATACCGGCGAATTGATGGGCTTTCCGCCCTCCGGCAACGAACTGAATGTCAGCGGTATTATCATCTATGAACTCGAGGACGGCAAGATTATTCAACACTGGATGGAATTTGATGTGCCCTCCTTTATGCAACAAATCAGTATACCAGTACCGGCCGATCGGGTACTGGCCAACTAGCGTGGTTTTTTGTTTGTCACAATAGGCAGCTGCCTATTGTGACAAACAAAAGTTATTTTTGTGCAGCATCCAGCAGTTGCACAGCCAAAATCGCGCATGGAAGACATACCGGCAACATACTCGTCCTCGTCCGACAGAGAGCTTCGCATGGGAGACATTTTTACCCCCCTCCCTTGGGCGCTGTTTGCCGTAGAGCGTTTTGGTCTTTTTGAAAAATGGATGCGCGGCGCGCGCATTTTTGACCCCACCATGGGTGAAGGGCATTTGCTGGAAGCACTGATTGTGGCGGGTCTGCAGCGAGCTTACCCACTATCTGCCCTGCCGGTGGACAGGCTTTTTGGCAATGAGCTCAACCGGGCGCACTACGAAAAAGCACTTGCAAAATTTCAGGCCGCTTACGGCCTCGACATGCGGGCCAATTTTTACAATGAAGATATACTCCTGCTGCCGCACAGGCCGTACGACATCGTCTTTGGCAATCCGCCCTGGAAAAATTTTGCCGACCTGCCCGAAGCCTATAAAGAAGAGATTAAGGCATGTTTCCACGACTATGAATTGACCGGAGGATCCGGCAGCTTGCTGTTGGGAAGTAGCCGTATTGATCTGGCAGCCCTGATTATTCGGGCATCCATCCGCGATTTTTTGCGTACAGGAGGAGAAGCTGTGGTATTTACGCCCCTGTCGCTTTTGCTCAATGACGGTGGCAGCCGCCATTTCAGGACCTACCAAATGGGCAGCATACCCTATGCGTTGGAACGAGTCTACGACTTCAACGATGAGGTTGTTTTTGACAATGTACACACACGCTACGGGTTGGTTCATTTTACCCGTGACAAGAAAAACAGCTTCCCGGTTGCCTACCACAGAATTGAGCAGGGACAGTGGCATACGTTGTCAGCCCGACCCATATTTCACGACAGCGATCCGCTTAGCATCCTCACCGAAGAAGAGGCACACACCTACAGATCAATCCCTCCTATTGAGCTCCGTAAGGAATCCTGCCCACGGCAGGGCATCAATACTGGTGGAGCCAATGCACTATTTATCTTCGACCATTGCGAGCCACTGGGGAGAGGCCTTGTGCGGGTCTCCAACAAGCAACAAACCGGCGTGGTGCTACCTACTGACTACGTATATCCCCTAATCACCAACCGCGAATTCAGAGAAGAATCGACTGACGCCTCCCGCTGGGCATTGCTGCCTTACAGTGTGGCAGGCCGTCCCCTCTCCTGGGAGCAAATTGCCGCCATACCCAGTCTGCAGGCATACTTATGCACCCATGAAGCGCGGCTGCGCAGCCGCAAAGGCGTATTGCTGGGCAGCCAGCTCAAGCGTGGCTATTGGTGGGCATTGCTGGGCGTTGGCCCCTATAATTTTTTTCCCTTCAAAATCGTCTGGGAAGCCTACGGAAGGGCGGATTTTCGCCCCCGCCTCTTCCAAGGCCGCTGGCAGGCAAACCAGTCGCTACAGGCCTACATACCCCTGCGCACTGAGGACGAAGCCCGGCGGATACTGCCCCTATTAGCGGATGGATACATAGAGCACTACCTCCGCACGATGAAGATGGAAGGCACGATGAACTGGGCGCAGCCTGCCAGGATAGCGCGCTGGCTGGCGTATCGGGAGGGGTAAGTGGGGGTGACCGGGCTAATGGACCCATCAAGCTGACCGTAAGTCCTCCGGAGGGCAGAAACAAGTTCAGACTGCTGCTGGCTGGAGAATGCCACTCAGCAAAATATTGATAAAGTCAATTTCAACGTCAACCAACTGGCAAAAATCATGCTCATGGGCAGAACCTTGTTTTACCCAAAAACCAGAGTACTGACCGGTATAACTCCCAGCCAATACATCTTGGAAGTGCGCCTGCAGCAGGCTCGTATATTATTGGAGGCAGGTACTGCCATTCCTTTTAAAAAAGTGACCCAAGCCGTTGGCCTTAAGGATGATCGCCATTTTCTCAAGATTTACAGGCAGCGATTTGGAAAATCTCCGCTTGATTATACCTAGTGTTGATACATGAATATAACCGCAACTGCAATGTACAGGTGATCGCATTGGATATTACAGACATCATTCGCTCATAACCGTTAGGATTTCCAGATAACCTTTTTTCTGCGGATTATCCCAAGCTGCCAATGGTTGCGCCCAAACAGATTTTTCAGCTTACTTTTGTAGCTGTTACTTTTCGTATTGTCTCAAATAACCACCATGAGCAGAAAGCTCGTCCTTTATATTGCCAACAGCCTTGACGGCTTCATTGCCGGTCCAGGCGATGACCTGAGTTTCCTGGATGCGGTACAAAAGGAAGGCGAAGATTATGGCTACGCCCAATTTATCGCCAATATTGATACCGTCATCATGGGTCGTAAGACCTTTGACTGGGTTTTTCAACAAATTGGAGATGTACCTCATCCCGATAAGACCACCTACATCATCACGCACACGGTCAGACCTCCCCTAGGAAAAACCTCCTTTTGGCAGGGTGATCCGGTGGCCTTGGTCAGGCAGCTCAAAACCGAACCGGGCAGGGACATCTTTTGTGATGGTGGCGCCACCATCATCCATCAGTTATTACATGCTGACCTAATCGATGAGATCATACTTTTCATCGTTCCCATATTGCTCGGTGACGGAATCCGGCTATTTGAGAACAGACGCGATGCACTTCCACTACAGCTCGTAAGTACCCACGCTTATGAATCAGGCCTCTGCCAGCTGCACTATTCACGAAACAGAAGCTGACAATACTTCATCAGGCACAGCTTCCCCACAATCATTCAGCAATGATGCAGACTCATCCGCTCGAGTACAAAGTGTCCCTGTATCAAAAAAACATATTTTAATATTCTGAAAATCAATTTTTTAACATTTGTCCACTTTTTTGTCCACCACCTAAATAGCCCTATTTATCCAATAAAATACCAACTTTGTTTCAGCGAAAAGGTACACATACAAATTCAATGTTTTCATTGTTCAGCCAGCTGACAACGCTATTGCACAGCTGGCTTCTTTGGGTCACCGGACCCTGTGTATATTGTAAAAAATTGCGCCCAGAAGATGACTTCGAACACAAAGCCAAACTAATGCGTATCGTCCGGCAGATGCACGTCCCCCCTTGTGCTTAGGTTGCCAACAGGACAGATACAAGAACAGTGTGTACGAAACTCGGGATCCCCCCTCCTGCCTTCTGCTCCTGTCAAAGGCTGTGTGTCGGAGTCATCCTTTCTGTGGCTGGATTTTTAATCATTATTCACCTAATAGATGCTTACAATACTGCCTACAGTACTCATTTGAATACACAGATAAAAGATATCTCACAACACTCTTCGGTGACATCAGCCGCTGAGCAGTATTGCGAAAAATGTTTATAAAGCGAAAAAGGTTTCTGTTTCGTCGTCAGACGTGGTAAATTACTACTTAGGAACAGCCTCAGGAATATTAGGTGAGTGTTTGTTTTCGAAGATGTCCTCTAAGGTAACTTGGAGGGCAATTTCTTTTTTTAGTAAAAAATACCGAATACGCATTCCAACACCACGGGCAGCATACTTTCCAGTTAAAAGGCGTCACACGGTCGCGTCCCCAGTACACTGGTATTTGAACACCAAGCAGGCAATTGGTAAAAGCACATGACCAACAGGCATTACACCCATCACCAAAATTGTCAAATTATTGTCAAATTATGTGGTGTCTGACTTCAGCATCATATCCTCTACAATTATTATCGACAGTATCAACAAAAGAATGTATCTTCACGTACCCCCTGAGAGTTTTTTTATCTAGTCTATGAACGTTAGCACTTTCTTCACTTCCTATGAAAAAAGGTATACACAACAGTCTGCCTCTGATACTATATGCTGGCTTACTCATCTGCTCAATCTTTGTATCCGGGTGCAACAACACAGCAGGCCAACGGGAGGCACTGCAACAGAGTGTCGTCGATACCCTGCTACAACAGGCTGACTCCCTGCCAAAGGAAGCACTCATTGAACAACTGGAGCTTCTCCGTCCGGAACAGCGGATGCAATTTTTCAACCAACGGTTACTTGTACTGGAAGATAGTGGCCAAATGGATGAACTTGCGGCCAACCTCGATCTCTATCAGCGCTATAGCAATCGCAAGCCTGAAACCGATGCAACCTTCAACTATTTCAGTAGTGTCTACCTTCAGTTCAAGGGCCTGCACGACTCCGCTGATGCACAATACTTACACGCAATAAAATTGTGCCAGCAAGACAAAGACAGCCTGTTGCTAGCGAAGTGTCTCGATAGCCGGGGCGGTAACCTCGGAATGATGGGAAGGGTTGATGATGCCATTGCGACAAAATACCAGGCACTCGATATCTGTGAAGCTATTGGCGACCATTCCCTCGCCATGTACATCCAGGTTTTTCTTGCCAACCTGTACACCCGAAAGCAAGAATATGAAAAAACCATTCAGTTGAGTGAAGCTCCGCTCACCTATTTTCGCGAACAGGGAATTCAGTCAGCAGAAGCCTATACCCTTCTCACTCAGGCCAATGCCTATTTTTTCATGCAGCAACTTGACACATCCATTGCACTGCATAAGCAGATTCAGCAGATTTACAACGAGCTCGGCCGCCCCCCCAATATGAACGAGCATCTGTACCACTACTGCCGTGTGTTAATTAAGAAAGGAAACTGGCAGGAAGCCTTGGATAGCCTTAGCGTGGTCAAACAAAGAATTCTTGCCTCCCAGGACAAGCAGGGGCTTGTATTTGTAGACCTGGCTGCTGCTGATGCCCTCATTGGGCTAAACCGACGGGATGAAGCGGCCGGCGTACTCGAAAATTGCCTGCGACAAGCCGCAGAACGAAAGCTTTTTCCCGCCACGGCCACGGCTACCCAGTTGTTATCCACCATTAAAAGAGCGCAGGGAGACTACCAGCAAGCCCTTTATTTGATGGACCAGTACCTGTCGATCAAAGATTCTATGTTTAGTCAGGAAAAAGCCCGTCTTACCAGAGAACTCTCGGTCAAGTACGAAACAGCACAGAAAGAGCAGCAAATCGCCTCCTTGCAACGGGAAATCACCCTCGCCAATCAAAGAAATGCCTGGATTGCCGGCACCCTGGCTGCCCTCATGCTTGGCTTCCTCTATATCCTGCGCATGCGCTTCCTCAGGAAGCAACAGCAAATGAAGGCCGATAAACTCATCATGGAAGCGAAAACCGAAACGATGCAGCAGCAAATTGAATTCCAAAAAGCCGAACTGGCAACCCACCAGGCGCAGCTGCAGGACTATACCCAAATACTCATTTCTAAAAACAAGCAACTGGCTGACCTTTCCAAGCAACTGGAACAGCCGCCTACTACCTTCCCCGAAGCCAGTTCGACACAAGAGGAGCTTGAAGGACTCTACAACAGCGTTATCCACACAGACAAAGACTGGGAGCTTTTTCAGGCCTACTTCAACAAAGTACATCCAGGCTTTATCACCCATCTCAAGCAAGCATTGCCCGAACTATCCCCTGCCGAATTGCGTACCATACTACTGGATAAGATGAACCTGAATCTCAAGGAACACGCTGAAATCCTGGGCGTCAGCATCGATGCTGTCAAAAAAAGCCGCTACCGGCTCAGGAAAAAATACGGACTTCCTGCTGAAGATGACCTTTCGGCTTTGTGGAAATATACCGTGGGCATAAACTAACCGTATTAAAGCCACCGCTGCCTATAGCGCCAGGTAAACCAACCAAGCAGCAGATTGCCTGCACCTACGACCGTCTCCCAAGGATGTTCGAGCAAAGCGAAGCCTATCATCCCAATGGCAAAAATTAGAAACAACCACTGAAAAAAAGGATAAAACGGGCTCCTGAAGCTCGATTCCCCATAGAACCCAGCCTGGCGAATCCGGAAGACACCAACGACCGTAAGCAGCGAAGACAGCGTTAGCAAAGTGCCACAATAAACCAATATCTGCTCAAAGGTACCCGTAAGCAGCAGCAGTGCCGTGACACCAAATTGCAGCCAGAGCGCCCTCACAGGAATCTCATCTGCCTGTGTCCGGAAATAGCGCCACAGCGGATAATCTCTGGCCATGCTAGACGTCACCCGGGGTCCTACCCAGACCATAGCGCTGATACCTGAAATCAACAACAGCGAAATAGACAAACTAAATAAATTGCCCATACGCTCGCCAAGCAATTTTTGGGCAGTGATGGTACCTACATTCAGTTGCCCGGTCAGTTCCCCAGCTGGGCTGTGCCGCAAAAAGACGTATTGCAAAAGTGTGTACAACACCGTTACCAACAGCGTTCCGCCCACCAGTGCCACCGGGAGCGATTTTCTCACATCTTTAAACTCCTCGGCAATATAAATGGCTGCATTCCAACCAGAATAAGCATAGCTCACATAGATCAATGCTACCACAAAAGCCGATGATCCCAGACTGGATACCAGCCCGCCAGCCGTAAAATCCATACCGGAAACTGGTGTCATCACCAGCCCCGCCACGATTAGCAGTACAATCAGCAGCACCTTCAGCAGCGTGGTAAGGTTCTGAAAACCAGCACTGGTTTTCAGGCTCATCGTATGTACAAGCGTGATTAATCCGACCAGCCCAAGGCTCGTCCACTGCGTATCCAGCTTCCCATAAGGAAAATATTCCACCACAGCGATAGCAGACAAAGCCACCGGCGCAGCAAAGCCGGCAGTGAGAGAAATCCAGCCAGACAAATAGCCCAGCAGCGGATGAAAGATTTTAGACAGAAACACATACTCCCCGCCCGATTTTTTGATGACTGTCCCCACCTCCGCATAACTCAGTGCACCTGCCAACGCCAGCAGTCCGCCCAGCAGCCACAAAGCCAGTATGGCCAGCGGATGCTGCACAGATTTCAGTTGCAGTCCCAGGCTGGTAAAGGCTCCTGTCCCGATCATATTGGCCACAACAATGGCCACCCCTGTCAATGTCGTAATCTTATAGGTACGCTGACTCAACTGCTTCCATTTTACAGGCAAAGGGACCCGACACTTTTCCACCGAGCTGCCACCAAAACACTCATAGCAGCAAGCGACAGCGCCGGTCGCTTTGCCAAATCTTTTCAGCAAATAGCGCCAACAAAATAAGCTGTTTTTTCCAGATTTTCTTCTGTCTGCGACAATGCCTCTGCCAGCGAGCAGGGTCCTTGGGCTATGGAAAAAGCCGCCTTGAGGCCCAGCGCTTTCAGTTGGTGGGGCGCGGCGGCCAGGGCGCCGCAAAAAGCAATCACCTCACGCCCCTGCGCGGCCGCCCGCCGGGCGATACCGCTGATAAGCTTTCCATGCACCGTCTGGCCGTCAAGGCGGCCTTCGCCGGTGATGATCAGGTCGGCCTGCCCAACCGCCTGGTCGAAGCCAGTGATATCCAGCATAAGGTCAATACCGCGCCGCAGGCGAGCCTGCAAAAAGTAGCCAGTGCCAAAGCCCAGGCCGCCCGCCGCGCCGGCGCCGGCCTGCTCCCAGGCAGGTGCATGGCCCTGCCCGTTGGCCACTGCCCAAAAATGCCGGCTTCCGGCCTCGAGCTGCGCTATCATAGCCTCATCGGCGCCCTTCTGGCGTGCATAGATGTGCGCAGCGCCCTGCTCACCATAAAGCGGATTGGTCACATCGCACATCACCTCCAGCTGCACGCCCGCCAGCGGGTCAACCGGCGGCGGCAGTATGCGCGCCACCTGCTGCAGCGCCAGGCCAGAGGCCTGCAGCGGCTGCCCGGCGGCATCCTCGAAACGCCAGCCAAGAGCTGCCGCCATGCCCATACCCAAATCATGCGTAGCAGAGCCCCCAATGCCCAGGACAATACGCTCCACCCCCTGCCGCAGGGCATCGGCCACCATTTCCCCCAAACCAACCGTGGAAGTCAGCAGCGGATTGCGCTCCGCAGGCGCCAGCAGCTGTAGGCCTGCCGCCTGCGCCATTTCGATAAAAGCCGTCCGGCCATCAGCACTCAGCGCATAGGTCGCCCCGACAGGCCGCCCCAGCGGATCATGTACCACCAGCGACCGCGGCCGCAAACCCAGGTGAAACCCAAGCGCCTCCACCAGGCCCTCGCCGCCATCGGCCAGCGGAAAAAGGCGGATGCTGGCCTCCGGCCGCGCCGCCAGCCAGCCACGCCCAATAGCGGCACAAACCTGCGGAGCAGGCAGTGCATCTTTGAAACTGTCACAACAAATCAGGATGCGCATAGGCGTGACGATGATTTTCGTATGATAAGTGAGGTTTTGAGTACATGGGTCGTGATCATGCGGGGCAGGTCGATCTCATCAGCCCGGATAAGCTCGAGCAGCCGCAGCAGCGAAATCCGCCCCAGCTCCTTGCCAGGCTGGTACACACTGCTCAGCGAAGGATCGACCATGGATGCCAGCATCGAATCGCTGAATCCCACCAGCCCAAACTCCCGCGGAATGTTTACCCCCCGCCCCTTCAGGTAGTCATGTACCCCGATGACCACCTCATCGGCAATCCCAAAAACTGCGTCCGGCCGACGCTCCAATCCCCAAAAATGAGCCCCAATAGCCCGCCCCTCCTCAATCGAAAACTGCTCTGCCTTGACAATGTGGTCAGCCGCCGGCTGCCGGCCGTGGCGACCCAGCGCATCGAGATAGCCCTGCATGCGCGCCTGCGAATGATGCAGCGCATGCGCCCCGTTGATGTGGGCAATCCGCTGGTATCCCTGCTCTATCAAGTGAGATGTAGCCGCAAAGGCCCCGTCATAATCATCCACCATCACCTTGTTGGCCTCGATGAGATCTGTAGCCTTATCAAAAAGGACAAACGGCAGCGATGCCTGGCAAAGCTGGGTGATATGATCAAAACAGCGCGTCTCATTGGCAAAACAAATCAGCAGCCCGTCGACCTTGCCATGCATCAGATCCTGCACCATGCGCACCTCCCGCTCGTACTGCTGGTTGGTCTCGGTAATCAACACACTATACCCCTGTCGCTCAGCCTCTTCAAGGATACCACTGATCATGGTCGAAAACAAATAATGAACCACCTTGGGGATGATCACGCCAATCGTCTTCGAACGGTGGTGCTTGAGACTCAGCGCAATGGGGTTGGGCTGGTAGTTGAGCTCCGCAGCCAGCTCCTTTACCTTCTGGCGCATCTCGGCGCTGATGTCCGGCTTATCCTTCAGTGCCCTCGAAATCGTGGCAACCGATGTTTTAAGCCGCTGCGCCATGTCTTTGAGCGTGGCCGGTCTGTATTTCATACTGCATTTTCATTGACTTAATCCCTTCAAATATAGGCGACAGCAGCGGCTTTAGCTCCGCAGGGCGCGCGATTTATTTTTTTTAAAAAAAGTTTTCCACCGTAATCGTTTACGGTATCGTTTACGCTTTGCCAGCCGTCCTGCCCTGGCGGGCAGACGGGGCATTGAAGCTTATTTCGGCTATATCTTTGTCTAAATCTTCTTTTAGTCGAATAAAAAACGGCTCATAAGCAGATTAATCAAAGAATATTCTATCATTTGTTTAACCAAATTTCAAGCATGGGAACACGGCTACAATTGTTGAAGCATGCACTTACTGCACTGTGGTTTTTTTCCGGCCTGCAGCTGTGTCTGGCGCAGGGCAGTATCAGCGGGCGGGTCACGGACGCCTCCGGCGAGGCGCTCATTGGCGCCACCGCTGTACTGCAGAACACCACCCTGGGTAGTACCACCGACGAAGACGGCGTATACGTCATCAATAACGTACCTGCAGGTGACTACCTCATGTCTGTCTCTTATGTGAGTTTTCAAACTGTACAACTGAAAGTGACCGTCGGCACGGGCGTTACGCAGGTCGACGTACAGCTGAGTACCGGGGCGCTCAACCTCGATAACATCACCGTCACCTCCACCCGCTCTGGCCGCACGCAGCGCGAAGCGGCCATGTCGCTCACCCAGCTGAGCGCTGCCCAGATAGGCCGCCTTTCGGCTTCCAGCCAGGCCGATATCCTGCGGGTTGTGCCGGGTGTACACGCAGAAAACGGCGGTGGTGAAGTAGCTGCCAACGTTTTTGTGCGGGGTCTGCCGGCCGGTGGACAATACAAGTACACCCCCATGCAAATCGATGGCATGCCCGTTGAAGGCACCTTCGGACTCACGTCTTCTGCCCAGGATGTCTACTTCCGCAACGACCTGGGCTTCACCGGTATCGAATTCGTACGCGGTGGTGCCGCCACGCTTTTTGGCGTAGGCTCGGCAGCGGGTATCATCAATTATACCAGCAAAACCGGTGGGTCAAGCCCGCGTACACAGCTACAGCTCGAGACGGCAGACCAGAACCGCATGAAGATTGACTTCAATACCGGGGGTCCGCTCGGCGGCGACAACAGCAAAGTATTCTACAATGTCAGCGGCGTGTATCGCTATGACGAAGGGCCTGTATTTTCGGGCCTGCCCAGCCAGGGATACCAATTCCGCGGCAATATTGTGTACCGAGGTGACAACAGCGTGCTGACCATCTCGGGTCAGAAGATTGACGACCGCGTGCAGTTTATCCTTCCCTATCCGCTCACCGGCGGTGAGCGCGAGCGACCCGTAGGCAACGACGGCGAAATCATCAACACCCTGCAGACGCAGGCTGTTGCCGACATGGCCTTCCAGACGCCGGCCGGGCAGTATCGCTCGCCCCTGCGCGACGGCGTAAAAACCAATGGCGGCTACGCCATGGTTGATTTTGCCCAAAATTTTGGCGAAGGCTGGAAACTGAATGCCAAGGTGCGCAGTGCCCGCTACGACCACCAGTTCAACTTTTTCCTCGACGGCAGCGGTATCGCCGGCGCTTCGCCAGTGGAAGGCCTCGAGACCTTTGTGCGCAAGCGCTCCAACAACAACGTCTCCAACTATACCGTCACCTATGCCGACAACGGGCAGCCGCTGGCACCTACCGACAAGCTGTACGAAAACCGCTTTCAGGATCGCTACCGGCCGTTCTTCGACATGTCGAGCGACATCAACCTCAGCAAAAAACTCAGCACGGGCAAGGCACAGCACCACTTCACGCTGGGCACTTTTCTCACCCGCACAGAGGCTGAGGATCTCAACGTGACCAACCGCTATGTGTCGGATTTCACCAACGCACCGAGGCTTGTCAATGTGACCTATTTTGACACCCTCGGCCGCAGAGTCAACTACACCAGCGGAGGTATCTCCGGCCGCGGCATTGGCTACGCCAACGCCAAGCTGCAGAGCCGCAAAGCGGCACTCTACCTGTCGGACGAGATCGTTTTTGACAAACTGCGCATCGATGCCGGTATTCGCATGGAAAGCATGGTAGGCGATATCAATCGCGAGCAGACGGCTACCACCACCATGCTGACAGACACCAACTCCACCAATGCACTGCGCAATGTAGTGTGGGGTACCGGCAACTGGAACCGCCGCCGCATCACGGCCAATGACTGGGCAGCTGCCGTCAGCGCCAGCTATGCCGTTGGCAGCCGCACCAATGTCTACGCCAACTTCTCCAAGGGCTTCTTCTTCCCGGAACTTCGCCAGAACGTAGAATTTACGCGCGACAGCAAGGGCAATTTTGTGCAGCCAGATCCGAAAGCAGAGCAAATCATCCAGACAGAAGCAGGCGTCAAGTACGCTTCCACCTCTTTCTCCGGAACACTGGCCGTCTACAGCGCTACCATTAATGACCGCCTGCAGACAGACTTCATCGACACCCCCGACGGACTTCGGCAGGTGACACTCGCCATCGGACAAACAGCCACCATCGGTACAGAAGCCACTTTTGCCTATGTACCCGTCAAATCACTCACCATCGATGGCGCTATCACCTACCAGCAGCACGAAGTCAAAGACTGGAAAATCCGCAACGCTTCAGGCGCCGTAGTAGAAGACCTGTCGGGTCGCTGGCTGGCGCGCCAGCCGCGCTTCATGGCGCAGGCGGGCCTTAGCTACGACAACCAGGCGCTGTATGCAGGCGTTATGGCCAAGCACATTGGCCGCCGCTATGCCAACAACAACAACTCCATCGAGCTGGAGGCCAACACCATTGTGATGGCCAATGCCGGTTATCGGTTTAATGTAGGCCAGCAAGAGCGCCTCGACATTGGCCTGAGTGTCTACAACCTCACCAACAGTGCAGCTGCCGACGAAGGCAGCCCTCGGGCAGGTGACAACCAGGTGGAGGGCGAATTTTTTGTAGGTCGGCCCATACTTCCCCGGCGCATATTCCTGCGCATCGGCTTTGAGTTCTAAATACTTCCTTTTCAATGTGACCGGTTGGCGTTTGCCTGTGTGCAAGCGCCAACCTTCAATGCTGTACAACTCATGAATGCTCCTCTTTTACCAGACATGCCCGACAACGGCCTGCTGGCCCAAACCTGCCGGGAGATTCTGCTGGAGAACGGCAGACCCGGCGGCTTCACGGTGCCCACAGCGCAGCTGTACCCTTTTCAGTGGCTGTGGGACTCAGGCTTCATCGCGCTTGGCCTGGCACACTTTGATCTGCCCGCCGCCATGCGGGAAATAGAAACCCTGCACAGCGCCCAATGGGCCAACGGCTTCGTTCCCCACATCGTCTTCCACTCCCCCGACGAAATTGACAAATACTTTCCCGGCCCCGATGTACACGGCGCTGCCAGCAGCATCTACGCGCCCAAGCATGTAGCTACTACCGGCCTCACCCAACCCCCGGTCATAGGCTGGGTACTCGAGCACGTCTTCCGCACCGCCGGCAATGACCCCCGCATGCTGCCCTTCATCGAGCAGCAGTTTGACCACATCTACCGCTTTCACGAATACCTTTACCAGTGCCGCGATCCCCGGCAGGAAGGACTGGTATACATCCAGCACAACTGGGAATCGGGCACCGACAACTCCCCCGTCTGGGATGAAATATGGAAAACCTTTGAAGCGCCCACGTATGTGTTGCCGCGCCGGGACATACAGCACGTCAATGCCGATCAGCGGCCCACACAGCGCGACTATGAATACTACATCTACCTGCTGGAGATCTTCCGCTCAGTGGCCTACCGCGACGCCGACATAGCAGCCCGTTCTCCTTTCCTCGTGCAGGATCCCCTTTTCAACACCATGCTGGCGGCCTCCAATGAAAGCCTGGCGCGGCTCGGCAGCCTCATCGGCGCAGCTCCCGGTAAAATTGAGCAACTCACTCATTGGTACCACCAGACCCGCAAGGCCATGAACGACAAGCTGTGGGACGAAGCCAGCGGCGCCTACCTGCACTACGACCTGCGCAACGAGCGCCCCATACAAGCAGTCACCTCCTCCAGCCTGTCACCCCTTTTTGCCGGCATCCCCTCGCCCGCGCAGGCAGCGCGGCTGACACAACTGCTCGAACAAGCATTTGCCGGGCCGGACAAAGATCTCTTTCTTTGTCCTTCCTTTGATCCGCGGGATCCCCGTTTCAACCCCGTAAAATACTGGCGCGGGCCTGTCTGGATCAACATGAACTGGATCATCAGCCACGGCCTGCAACGCTATGGCGCCCATGCGCAGGCCAGCCGCCTGCGCGAGGACGCCATCCGGCTGGTAAAACGCTACGGCTGCTGGGAGTATTTTAACCCACAGCCAGCCGCTGCCGAGGCAGCCGGCCACGGCTACGGTGCCGACCGCTTTTCGTGGACAGCCGCCCTTGTGCTTGACTGGCTCATGACAGACAGTACGGCTGGCACAAGTTGATTCTTCTCGTCACAAACAACCGACTATGAACACCCTCGACTACGCACTGGTCGTAATCTACCTGCTGAGCATGATCTTCATGGGGCGCCTGTTTAAAAAAAACCAGGCAGCCAACGACTATTTTTTGGGAGGCCGCACCTTTGGGTGGTTTTCACTATGTATGTCGGCCATGGCCACCCAGCTGTCGGTCATCTCTTTCGTATCAGCGCCCGCCTTTGTGGGGCTGCGCGAAAATGGCGGCATGAAGTGGCTCACCTTTGAATTTGGCGTACCCCTTGCCATGATTGTCGTGATGACCATCATTGCGCCTGCCCTCTACCGCAGCGGCGTGGTCAGCATATACTCCTTTTTGGAGCAGCGATTCAACCGCACCACCCGCTTATTGCTGAGTGCAGCCTTCATGTTTAGTCGCTCTTTTGCTACCGGCGTGACCGTCTATGCCGTATGCCTCATCCTTTCCTCCCTGCTGCACTGGAGTTTTGGTCAAACCATGGCCGTTGTAGGCCTCACCACCGTCGTGTACTCCCTGGAAGGCGGCATGAAGGCGGTCGTCTACAGCGAAGTAGCCCAGATGATCATCAAATTTTTGGGGATCCTCATGATTGTCGGCTTTGGCCTCCACTACGTTGGCGGCTGGACAGCCTTCACTGCCCAGGTAGACCCCGCCCGGCTGCAGGCAGTCAACTTCGACTCCTTTGGTTTGGCGGGCGACGAGTACGGCTTCTGGCCTATGCTCATCGGCGGCCTGTTTCTGTACGCCTCCTACTACGGCACCGACCAAGTGCAGGCCCAGCGCATACTGTCGGCCAAAGACGAGCCAACGATTCGAAAAATCCTGTTTTTCAACGGGCTGCTTCGATTTCCCATTACCCTATCCTACTGCCTGGGCGGACTGATTATTGGTGTGCTGGTCAAAACCGATCCCACTTTTGCGGCCCGCATACCTGCCGACAAGACAGACCTGATGATTCCTGTTTTCATCGAAAACTACCTGCCCAACGGCGTCATTGGCATCATCGTAGTTGCCATCATAGCGGCCGCCATGTCGGCCTACAGTTCGACCCTCAACTCCCTGAGTGCCGTGACCATGGAAGAGTTTGTTGCCCAGCGCTGGTCGTTGACCAACGAGCGATACGTGCGCCTGAGCAAAGGTGTAGCGCTCGGCTGGGGGCTGGTGACCATGCTGCTGGCCTTCTACGTAGGTGACATTGCCAAAACCGTCATTGAGGCCATCAACAAAATCGGGTCTGTATTTTACGGACCGATACTGGGCGTATTTTTGCTGGCGGTCCTCACCAAGCGTACCCATGCACGCGCCGCCAACACCGGGCTGGTAGCAGGCATACTGCTCAACCTCTACCTCTGGAATTTCCAGCCACAAATATTCTGGTTTTGGTGGAACTTTGCGGGTGCCGCCCTCACGGTTGCGACGGGCTATCTGGGCAGCCTGCTATGGCCACAAGCTGCGGCTGCAGCCAGGCCACAGCCTGCGCTGGCAGACGGGCCACGGCTGCAGCTGCCAGAAATCTACTGGCTGCTGGGGTATTTTTTGCTCATCCTCAGCTTTAGCTGGGCGCTGCCGTATATACTTTCGTAAAAAGCGCTGGCTTGTCAAAGCGCTTGAGCAGCTTCGGCTGCTCAAGCGCTTTTTTTTTGCAAAAAAAATCCCCCGGCTGGTATTCCGTTGGCCGTGGGGCTTTTAGTGGAGGCGATATTTCTGAATCGGGAGTCCGTATCACCGAAATATCCACTCTACTTAAAATCACACTATAATGTGATTTTTTAGTTTTAAAGCCCTAAACACTTCTTATTTGCGAAAAAATCACATTATGATGTGATTTTATTGTAAAAATCGGTTTAAATCTGTATTTTTGACACATAAATCACATTATAATGTTAGTCAAGAGTCTTGGCGAGGCTATAAAGAATAGACGAAAAGAGTTGGATATAACCCAGCCCCATTTGGCTGAGTTGGCACAAATCAGCGTCAATACACTATACAAAATAGAAAAAGGACAAGGGAATCCTTCTTTAGATGTGCTGAATAAATTGGCCGACGTATTGGGAATGGAATTAACCTTACACGTAAAAAAGAAACCATAACTGAATGCGAACTTTAGGAATATACCGAAATGGAATTTTAGCCGGTCTGCTCATCGAAGAAAACCGTAAGCGCTACATTTTCAGATACGATGATAAGTATTTGATGGATGACAACAATCCAGCAATCAGTTTAACACTACCCAAAACACAGAAGGAATACAGGAGCGAATTCTTATTTCCTTTTTTTTTCAATATGCTGAGTGAAGGTGAAAACAGAAAATTACAAAGTGTACAGTTGAGAATTGATGAGGAAGATAATTTTGGCTTGCTTGCAGCAACTGCGCAACATGACACCATAGGAGCAGTAACCGTAAAACCCATCTTGACAAAATGAAAATACATGAATTTACCTATTGTCCAGGAACGCTAGCAGAAGGTTTTTCTTCTTATAGCCCGAGTTGTTTGCGGAAGCTCTTCAATGGCAAAAAAGTAAGTCATGTTTTGATTTACGATCAACCACAGCAAGATGAAGAAGTTACAGAACTTTTCATAGAAAATCGCAAGCGGATCTCCATATCGGGCGTACAGGAAAAATTAAGTTTTGTTTTAGAAAAAAATATATTGCGTTTAACCAAGGAAGGAGAACAAGGTACATACATTCTCAAGCCAATACCCAGAGATTTGAAGAAAGTGGATCAGGTTCCTGCCAACGAACATTTGACGATGCAAATAGCCAGACAAGTATATGGCTTAAACACGGCAGAAAACGCCATGGTTTTTTTTAAAAATGGCTCTCCTGCATACATCACCAAACGCTTTGATGTAAAAGACGATGGCAGCAAATGGGGCAAAGAAGATTTTGCAACTTTAGCAGGAAAAACCAAAGACAATGCCGGGCCTAATTTTAAATACGAATACAGCTACGAGGAAGCCGGAATGCTGATTCAAAAATATGTTTCGGCATGGCGTATTGAAATTGAAAAGTATTTTTCACTCGTACTATTCAACTTTTTATTTTCAAATGGAGACGCACACTTGAAAAATTTCTCTTTGCTTGAATCATCAAAAGGCGATTATCTGTTAAGTCCTGCCTACGATTTAGTCAATACCAAACTTCATGTGGATGATACTGACTTTGCTCTTGACAAAGGACTATTTGCAGATGATTTTAAAAGTGAACAATACAAGAAAAGCATGCATCCAAATATAATTGATTTTGAAGAATTTGGAAGACGAATTGGTGTTGCAGAAAACCGAATCCAAAAACTAGTTACTCCTTACCTGAAAAAGCAACCATTTATGGAAACATTAATAAGTCGCTCATTCCTGACTGACGCCAACAAAAGAGGATACTTGATGATGTATCAAACCAAAAGAAATTATCTGGCTTTAGGCCGAATCAAGTAGGTTTAGTATCAGTGGCTCTCAGATTTATGTGCATATTCCGGTCGGTCTGACCCCCATGTTCCAGCCTTCTGCCCCCGGTGGATAGCGAGTTAAATTTTCTTACGTTGCTGTCTTAATTTTGTCAACCACCTCGCGATGATTATATTTGTAAGGGAGGCGCAACCGTTATTGGGCAAACAGGAGTGATTAATGGTTCGATGGATTTGATTTTCCCAATATGGACAGCGGTTCTGGATGGCTTGGCTTTGTAACTTCGGATTTTTTTGGAAAAATCCCGGAGGCGTGCAAGATTATCGAAAACAATATTAACCAATCAAAACCCGAACTCGAAAGGGAGGTATGGCATTATGGCAGGAACGTTTTCGCAAATTTACATCCAATATGTTTTTGCCGTAAAAGGGCGTGAGAACCTGTTGCACCAGCCTTGGCGGGAAGATGTATTCAAATACATGTCGGGCATCATTAAAGGGAAAAATCAAAAGCCTATTATTGTGAATGGAGTGTCAGACCATGTTCATGTTTTTGTGGGTTTAAAACCAACTATGGGAATTGCCGATTTGGTGAGAGATATCAAGAACAATTCTTCCAATTTCATCAATGAGCAAAAGTTTTTAAGGGGAAAATTTTCTTGGCAGGAGGGGTATGGTGTTTTTTCTTATGCTCATTCACAGATTGACAATGTCTATCAATATATTGCCAATCAAGAAGAGCATCATAAGAGGCGGACATTTAAAGAGGAATACCTTGATTTTCTCCAGAAGTTTGAAATTGAATATAATGAAAAATATTTATTTGAATGGATGGATTAATCATGTTAATGGTATAATTTTGTTGCTATAATCATGTCACCCCTTCGGGGTTTCGGCGGCAGATTGTGATTTCTATTTCGTGTTGTAACTTTTATCTATAATCATGCCACCCCTTCGGGGTTGCGGATAATGTCATGTGACGGGTGTTATTTCATGGCTATAATAATGTCACCCCTTCGGGGTTGCGGCGGCAGATTGTGATTTTCATTTCGTGTTGTAAATTTTATCTATAATCATGTCACCCCTTCGGGGTTGCGGATA
>CAZYAO010000034.1:39409-43306 GCA_964645715.1 uncultured Saprospiraceae bacterium | reverse complement strand
CATCATGAGGCAGTGCCATCGACGCAAGTAGCAGCTAGCTGCAGCCTGTAGCGGCAGCACAGCGCTGACACCGAATGCACACAACTGCGCAACAGCCGCTTTCCGCTGCACAGCCGCCGCTCGCATTTGGCCGTACTGCCAAAAAATGCTACCTTGCCTTTCATTTCGTATGCAATGGAGGCAAATCAGCGGCAGCAGCAGGCCAAAATACTCAGACAGTTTAGGAGGATTCACCGGTATACGGGCGCCTTGCTGTTCGCATTTTTCTTCGTCATAGGCGTCACCGGACTGCTGCTGGGCTGGAAGAAAAACAGCGGCGGCTACCTCCTCGCCCGCTCGAGCCAGGGCACGACTACCGACCTGTCACAATGGCTGCCCCTCGACAGCCTGCAAGCACGGGCTGTGTGGCTGCTCGATTCGATCGATACCCGCCTCTCCCCCGAAATAGACCGCATAGACGTGCGCCCCGACAAGGGCATGGTCAAATTTACTTTTACCCACCACTACATGGCGCTGCAACTCGACGGCGCCACCGGCAACCTGCTCCAGTTTGAACAGCGACGGGCCGACTTTGTCGAGCACCTGCACGACGGCAGCTATGTCGACCGCCTGCTCAACACGCCCGGCGGGCTTTTCAAACTAGTATATACAACAATTATGGGGCTCGCCTTGCTGGTGTTTACCGTCACAGGCTTCTGGCTGTGGTACGGTCCCAAGCAGATGCGGCGGCCGGCGGAGTAAACATGCAAATGTCAGGGATGTTTGCTACAGCGTTGATAAGGGTGACTTTAGCATACTATTTGGTGGCTGCAGCCACCAAATAGTATGCTCAGTAATCGTTCGCTTTTTGTAAAAAAGCAAATAATCATTCAGCATTTTATGTCACTGTTATCAACCGCCCCTCAAAGACCACCGACAGCGGCCGAAACCCCTCCGCCGTCAACTCCCCAAACAACCACACGGGCTGGTAGCCACTGACGGCCACCACGCGCCAGGCAGGCAGGTCCTCGATCAGCAGCGGCAGGCAATTTTTCTGGAGGTCGACAGCCAGCCAACCGCCCGCATCGGGCGACAGCAGCACCACCACTTCCTCCAGCAGGGCGGGGAAGCTCGTAAGCCAAGGATTGGCCGCCAGCGCCGCCGCATACGCCTGCTGACAGTCCGACAGGCTGCCAAAGCCCGACAGTTCTTCGTAGACGCTGCGCGACGGCAGCATTTCTTTTACCACCGCCCGCTGCGGCAAAGTGCCGGGATAGTAGCAAAGCGTGCCCCGGTAGGCGCTCCCACACACCCAATGGTCGGCAAAGCCCTGCTGCCCAAAGCTAAAGTCCAGCAGCAGCGCCCACTGCCCGCTGCTCTCGTGGCGCAGCCACACGCGCCGAAACACCAGTTTGTCTTCTTCGCCCGTATGCAGCCCCATCACAAGCCAGTGGCCGCTGACGGCCCTGCCGCTGACCAGCACCTCCTCTTTGCGCAGGCTGAGGCCCGCAAACTGCTGCAGCTCCAGCTGCTGCTCGCTGCTGAGCTGCTCGCGCCGCTGCCAGGCACGCACAAACAGGTAGAGACTCCCCAGCTCCGCCAGCAGGCGGTCGGGCCAGTCAGCCTGCTGAAAAAGGGCCGGCAGCGCCCGTATGCGGCGGCCTACAGCGCCCAGTTTACAGTCGGTCATACGGGCCGCTGGCTGCTGCCAGAAGGCAGCCGGCTGGCTCTCAAGCCCTGCCAGCCCGTGCCGTACGAGGTCGCGCAGCCACTTGTCGAGCTCCTCCACGCCCTCATCCATCAGCTGCAGCCGCTTGTCGCGTGCCGCTGTGGCCGCAGCTTTGTCGTGGCTGCCGGCAGGCGCCGCGGCCTGCAGGCCGGGTGGCGGCGGCAGGCCCGTACGCCAGCGATCGTCGGGGTGTAAAAAAAGCAGCAACAGCGCCAGGCTGTGGCGGCATGGCTGCCGCGGCGCCTTGCAGCTGCAGCCAAAGGCTGCCGACGGCTGCAGCCGCATCGTCGGCTGGTAAACGGTGCCCTCGCGGCTGCGGTACTCGCCCCACAGCCACTGCCCGTCGCCGGCCAGCAGCTGCCAACCTTGCGAGAAAAATAGCCTGCGCGCCTCCGCCAGCGTCTTGCTGTCGGGCGCCAGCGACAGCAGTTGCCGGTAGCTTTCAGCAGGATCAACGGGCGTAAGCGGCATGCTGTGCGGTTTGTTTTTTATAAAAAAATGCCCCCCTAGGCGCTCTCATCGCCGCCCTCCGGCCGCCGCGGTTCTTCCCGCAGCGTGTGGGTGGCGTAGGCGAAGCCCATGAAAAAGGAGCAATAGGCCCAGGGGATGACCCCAAAGAGGAGCATCAACCCCAATACCTGCCCCCAGGGGCCCAGTACCTGCAGCAGCGACATGGCCATGACGGCAAACAGGAAGACCGAGAAAAAGGTGAGGATGAGCATGAATACACTCCACCAGTTGCGGCTGATGAGGCGGCGGCTGTACTCCAGCGCCTGCCAGGGACCCAGCTTGTAGAATACGATGAAGGGGTAGGCCCACAGGAAGCCTACCGCCAGGTAGGCCAGTGGTATCATGTTGATCAACAGCATGGTCGACGAGAGCGACGAGAGCTCCGGCGGCTGCGGTGGCTCGGTCGGATTGGGGTTCTGCATCGCTTCCTGCAGCCAGCTGAAGTAACCGGCTTTCTGCAGTATCTGAAAGGCGGGCAGCAACACCACCGCCAATATAAGCACATAGATGAGGTTGCTCAGGATGAGCTTGCCGGCATCGTGCCTGCTTTCAAAAAAATGGACAAACCGCACCGGCTCCCCCGCCAGCAGGCGGTTGGCTACGAGGTAGAATCCGGCATTGAGCACGGGCGCCAGCACGAAGGAGGAGATGGCAAAGCTGTACTGCTGCGGCATGACCTGATCGAGCAGGCTGCTCACAATCGGCAGCAGCAAAGCGAAAGGAAAGAAGCCGCGAAAATACCGGCGGTACAACTGCAGGCCTTCAAAAAGGCACTGGTTGGGCAGGAGCGGGTAGCCCTCCTGCAATAGCTTTTCAAAGCGGTCGATATGAAATGTTGGCATACGTCTTCCTTAGCACTGTAATGAGGATACTTCGCAAAGTCTTGCTTTGGACATGAATTCAGGGAGACCCAGTCGTTGATAAGCTGTGTTCAGCAGCCCTTACAGACTCGAAACCTACCGGAATTCAGTATAACAAGAAACCGCTAAAGTAAGGCTTTTGGAGCAATACTTAGCGGTTTCCATGGCAAAGCCTGCAACGAACGGCAAAGGCTGTGCCCGCCTGTGATGGCGATTATTTGTCGAGCAAAATAACGCCCGAAGCGAGGAAGGTGAGCTCCCGGCGCGGCTGCGTGATGGCGTTGATTTCTTCCTGACTCTTGCCTGCGTCCTCCGCATAGTGGCGCAGGTCGTCGACAGAAATCACCTGTACCGACGCTTCTCCTTCGACAATCACCTCGCGGCCAGAAATATCCTTGGGCATGAAGAAAGCGTAATCCTTGAAGCGCACTTTCATCGTACTTGCCTGCTGGTCTTTGTCAGAAACAATGTTCATCCAACAGCCTTTTGCCTGACATACTTCGCTCACGCGACCTTTTACCTTGAGGGTGGTAGGCGCCTGAATGTTTTTGCTGAGCAACTCGTCATAGGTGATGGCGCCTGCCGATGTGATGGGCGCTCCAAACTGCTGTCCTCCGACATTCTTAGCATCATCCTGCTTAGCGCCGGCAACCGAACGGCTTTGTTGGCAAGCACTGAGGATAAAGGCTGCCAGCAGCCCCAGATACAATACCTTTCTCATGTTTCCTTTTTTATACAAAGATATAAGATAAATGGCGGTTGGGCAAACTGATCTTTATTAACCCCCCTAGGCCTCCGAGAGTGCCTGCAGGTGCTGGC
>CAZYAO010000034.1:34911-39309 GCA_964645715.1 uncultured Saprospiraceae bacterium | reverse complement strand
CAAACTGATCTTTATTAACCCCCCTAGGCCTCCGAGAGTGCCTGCAGGTGCTGGCAAAATACTTACGAGACAATTTTATCAGTACACCGCCTTTATGTTGAGGTCAAAATAAATATCAATGCGGTCGTGGACCTTGATGAGTCCGCCCATGGGACTGGGCGGCACCAGCCCAAACTGCGCCATGCTCAGCGGTTTGGAGCCATAGATGCGGTATTGGTTGCTGCCGGTAGCATGAAAACTGACGGTAATATGCTCCTGCCGCCGAACCCCGGCAATAGTGATGGCAGTGGCGACCTGTACCTGTGCAGAACTAGTGCCTACGCGACCTGCCGGAATTTGCACCCGCAGCACTTCTATGGAAGCCGAAGGGTGCCTGTCTGCTTTGAGCGTTTCATACATATCGCTGTTGATGCCGCGCTGGCCACAGTCCAGTGAGCGCGTCAAAAAGCGTATTTGTGTGTTTTGGAAGGAAATGCTGGCGGGGCTGTCCCCCGTTACAAGCTGGAAGGGATTGGGCTGGCTGGGGCTGTAGCACGCGCACTCGCAAGTAAAATTGACCACATTGCTGGAACCCCGAAGGTAGAGGCGGCTGCCCGACTGTATGTAATACTGGCCACCAGTTGTGGCGGGCGTTGATTCGGCGGCGGGTTGCCAGCCCCAGGAGATCAGGGCGAGGGCAACAATCAAAAAGCGGGACATAGCAGTTAATACGGCATCCATGGCTGCGTGCTATAAAGCCGGGCAGCGGACGTTTTCAGTCCGCTGCCCTGGGATGTATAAATCAATAATGCTATTCAGAACAACGATTCACTTCGGTTCGTTCCCGGATTACAAGCCAATAACAGCCTGAATTACGAAACCATTGAACTTACCATTGTAGCGGAAGTCGGTCGTCGGGAAGTCAGCATAATCCTGCATAACATACTCACCTTTCAGCAGCAGGTTGCGCGTTGGGAACCAGCCGGCAGAGATAGAAGTACGCGTCACGGTAACATCTTCGGCAAAGCCTGCGAAACGGCCACTAACAGTTGCATAGCGAGCGCCTACGAAAGCCTGCTCATCTTTGAGGAAGCGGTAAACACCGTCGGCAGCGATCTGCGTGAATGTACGGTCTTCAGCTTCAGCATAGGTACCACCAGTGATGGTTTCAAATGCACCAAACAACTCGAAACCTTTGTACTTGACAAACGGGCTAACCACGAATGCCGTCAGGCGGTTGGTGATGTTGGGGTTGATGCGACCAGAGGTAAATACAGCCGTCTTGTCGGTAGGAGCACCTGTACCCGTCACGATAGCGTCCATGATGGAGAAGTACTGCGAACCCGTACGGTCACCGGCGTACAGCGTGTTGCGCTGGATGCTGCTGTTGTGGTACAGAGACGCTGACAAGCGGAAGCGGAAGCCTTCGAATGTATTGTCATAAGCCGCTTTGGCGAAGATAGAAGGATTGCGCTTGATAGGCTCCAGGTTAGCACCCGTAGCTACCGTCGGATAGTTTTCAACGTTGCCGTTGATCAGACCGGAAGACAAACCACCCATGACCATCAGGCCTTCAGCCGGGAATACGTATACCTCACCACCTATCTCCGTCGTAAATGCGTCCATGATCAGGTTTTCACCAAACGGGTTGAACATAGCGTTGCCACCGTCATTGCGGCGATAGTGAGAGTCACCGAAGTTAGGCGTAAAGTGACCGATTTTTACACGGACATACTTGGTATACCAGTCAGGGCTGCCAAACATAGGCAGTTTGTCGATCTGGATATAACCACCCTTCACCCAGAATTCGTTGTGGTGGCGGGAAGACATATAGTTTTCAAGCGATACGCGGATACCGTCGTCCAACTGGAAGTCGAGGTTGAGGTTAGCCATGGCAAGGTTGAAGCCACTCAGCGTGATGCTGCTGGTGTCCTGACCTGCGATCGGGCGAGCGTTGACCAGCGTACTGTTGGTCATAGGCGTACCGTAGAGCAGGTTGCGGTTGGTGCTGTTGGTAGCAGAAACAGGTACATAAGAAGCCTCATTGGAGTGCGTCAGGCTCTGGTAAGTCTGCGTAAACGCCCCGCCGATGCGCACCTTAACACCCGTAAACTCAGGCTGGTCGGCGCTTTTTGAAGGTTCGAAGACGTTGATACCCGCTTTGTCCCAAGGACGGAAGTACTGGATCTCAGGCTGCTGTGCCTGAACAGCCGTAGATATCAGCGAAAAGATAGCTGCTAGTACGAACGTAATGGCTGATACATGCTTTTTCATGATACATAAATTTTAGTGTGGGGACTGAAAATCCGATAGAAGTTATTGATAATTGCCCGCTTAGTTGGCCGGGGCAAGCGTAACTTTAAAGTTGACTTTGATGTCATCGCCTGTTTTCATCGTGCCCATCATGGCTGTCGGCGGTGTTATACCAAAGGTTGTCATTTTGAGCGCTTTAGAGCCCTGGAATACGACAGAACCATCGGACTGCCGGCTTCCTTCGGCTGTTATATCGACCGTTTTGGTAACGCCTGCAATGGTGAGCTGGCCTTCGGTTACCACGGTAAACCCTTTAGCGGAAGGCGTGATCGATTTTACTCTTGAAAGGCGGTAGGTGATATTCGGATGTGCGTCGGATTTGAGCGCTTCGTAGGTCTTGTTATCCATGATAGAACCTTTGGTGCTCTTGATATCGCGAACCTTGACGGTCACCAGCAATTCCGAAATGGACTCGAGGGTAGTACCGAAGTTCATCCGGCCACGGGCTGTCAGGGCCGTTACGTCAGACTCCCAGTCGTGCAGGGAAGACGTGCCGCTGATCGACATGCTTGCTTGCTTGAGCGTGTAGGACTGCTGGGCGATCACCAGACCTGCAAACAGTGCCAACACGGTGGATAGAATGATTCGTTTCATGTCTTTGATTGGTTAGTTGATGTTGCAAAGTAACCGCTTGAAGGGCTATGTCATCGGTGACGACTGTCAACCATGCACGTGATTTATAAAGTGGCGAATAGTGATGTAAATCACATTCACAGGGGAGCATGGCGGTCGCTTCCACTAAAAAAAAGAGGGGAGTACGAAAAATATGCCCGATTTTGCAGACATTTAAGGCTGTTTTTGTTCGTTTACAGCCTTGAGCGGCAAAATCAAAACAAAGCGTGCCTTGGCGGCTTCCAGCCGCCAAGGCACGCCAAACAAATCGTAACATCCTCAATCCACTGTCACGTATGTACATTCGTCTGCTTTTCACCCTGCTGCTGGCCCTGGGCTTTTACGGTGCGCAGGCACAGGTTTCCCAGGATCACGTTGACTACATTGCCCGCCACAAAGACATTGCCATGCGGGAGATGGACAGGACGGGCATTCCTGCCAGCATCAAGCTGGCACAGGCCATACTCGAGTCCGATGCCGGCCGCAGCGAGCTGGCGCGGCGCGCCAACAACCACTTTGGTATCAAATGTGGCGTCGACTGGCGGGGGGATACCTATATGCAGGAAGATGATGACTTCAACGACCGCGGACAGCTCGTCAAGAGCTGCTTCCGCGTATTCCGGACTGCGGAGGCCAGCTTTGTCGCCCACTCTGAGTTTCTTCGCGACCCCAGCAAGGCTTTTCGCTACAGCCCGCTCTTTCAGTTGCACCCAACCGACTACCAGGCCTGGGCCTATGGTCTGCAGACGGCCGGCTACGCAACGAGTCCGACCTATGCTACGCGCCTTATCTCTATCATCGATCGCTACAAGCTGTACGAATACGACCGGCTGCCGACGGTCAGCCCGATGAACCCGGCCGAGGAGATCACCGCCAGCGAAGTGCTTGTCAACAACGATGTGAGTTTTGTCACTGCCAATCCGGGGGAGACGGTAGCGGCGCTGGCGCAGCGCACCCAGGTGGCTGTACAGCAGCTGCTCAGCTACAATGAGGCACTCAATAAGCCGGAGCAGCAGCTGGCCGAAGGGGAGCGGGTATACCTGCAGCCCAAGCGCATCGGATGGCGGGGCGTACAGGCCTGGCATACGGTGCGCCAGGGGGAAAATATGTACCTGCTTTCCCAAGCATACGGCATCCGGCTCGACAAATTCTATGAGCGCAATCGCTTGCTGCCGATGCAGGAGCCAGCAATAGGTGAAAAGGTGAAACTGCGCGGATCGCGCGTGCGGCAGGCACCGCAGCTGCGACAGCCGGCGGCTGAGCCCGTCAGGCCTTTTAGCCCCGCACCCACTCCACCGGCGGTTGAGCCCGACAGGCCTTTTAGCCCCGCACCCACTCCACCAGCGGTTGAGCCGGCAGGCGAGCAGCCGGCACCGCCGCCGGCAGGCGGGCAGGTTACGGGCCGCCCGGGCATCATCATCCGGCCGAGAAGTCCGGCCTATTACGAGCAAAATGCCCCGGCGCCCAGCAGCCCGGTCAGCAGCAATCCATCGC
>CAZYAO010000034.1:28310-34811 GCA_964645715.1 uncultured Saprospiraceae bacterium | reverse complement strand
TATTACGAGCAAAATGCCCCGGCGCCCAGCAGCCCGGTCAGCAGCAATCCATCGCCCCAGCCACCGCCGACACCAGCACCCATACCACAGGAAACGCCCACAAGCCCCGGTGCCGGCTATTTTAACCCAACACCCCAGCCTGCGGCTACATCACCCGCGCAGGTGCAGCCGCCAGCCGCAGGGCCCCGGCTGCATACAGTCGTGAAAGGAGATACTTTGTGGAATGTATCGCAGCGCTATGGCACCAATGTGCAGCAGCTGCGGCAGTGGAATCAGCTGCCGGACGATAACATACGTATCGGCCAGCAGCTGAGGGTTTCCAACTAAGCGGAAGGGAAATTCTTAGCGGTTTTTCACGTACTTTTCCAGAAACTGGTCCATCTCCCAGAGGGTGTGTAGTACGGACTCGCGGGCGCGGTAGCCATGGCTTTCGTGTGGCAGCATCACCAGCCGGACGGTAGCGCCGTGTCCCTTGAGGGCCGCGTAAAAGCGCTCACTTTGTATCGGAAAGGTGCCCGAGTTGTTGTCGGCTTCGCCATGGATGAGCAGCATAGGCTCCTTGATGCGGTCGGCATAGGCGAAGGGAGACATTTTGTTGTACACATCGGGTGCCTCCCAGTAGGTGCGCTCCTCGCTCTGAAAGCCAAAAGGCGTAAGGGTACGGTTGTATGCACCACTGCGGGCAATACCCCCCGCAAACAAGTCTGTGTGCGCCATCAGGTTGGCCGTCATGAATGCACCGTACGAGTGCCCCCCGACGCCAATACGGTTGCGGTCGGCTACACCCATCTCTACCAAATGATCGATGGCTGCCCGGGCATTCATGTCCAGCTGCTCGACAAAGGTCTCGTTGGGCTGCGCATCGCCTTCCCCAATGATGGGCATGGCAAAATCGTCGAAGATAGCATAGCCGCGTGCGACCCAGTAAAGCGGGGAGCCCCAGCTGAGGCGGGTAAATTCATGGGCAGAGCTGGTCACCTGCGAAGCCGCGTCAGCGGTTTTGAACTCGCGGGGGTAAGCCCACATAAACATGGGCAGGGGGCCGTCCTTCTGGGCGTCATACCCTGCCGGCAGGTAGAGCGTGCCCGTGAGCTCGATGCCGTCTGCACGCTTGTAGCGCACCAGCTGCTTGCTTACGTCTTTCAGTGCCGGGTAGGGGTGTGGAAAAGCTGTCAGGGCATTTTCCTTCCGCTCTTTGAGGTTGCGGATATAGTAGTTGGGCGGCTCGTTGGCCGATTCGCGGCGGGTAAGTACCAACCCTTCGTCGCGGTTGAGCCACTCTACCAGCATCTCGTAGTAGGGCGCCTCGGATCGCCAAAGGCGGTTGGACTTTCCGGTAGTGATGTCATACTCGTCAATGAACGGACGGTTGCCCTCCGGAGAAGCCCCTTGTCCGCTCAGGTAGTGCAGGTTGCCGGAAGCATTGGTCAGCAGCACCTGCCGCCCGTACTGGTTGGGCTGGGTGCTAAACTGGCCGGGATCGGTATAGCTGTCTTCGTACGAACGCTCAAACAGCGTGGTCACACTGCCGGAAGCCGCTACCGGCCAGCGGCGGACGAGCTCGCGGCGATTGTTCCACCACCGTTCCCGCACGATGACATAGGCGTTGTTGTCGGCCCAGTTGAGGCCGCTGTAGCGCATGGACAGCGCCGGTCCCTTGACGGGCTGGCCCGAGAAGGGTGCTGACAGGAAGAATAGCTGATCTCGCAGCTCCGCAGCCTGTCGCGGGTCGCCACCGTCCTGTGCCTCTACCCAGTACAGCATGTCGGGCCCTGAAGGTGCCCAGCCAAAGCTGCGGGGCCCCTGGGGTACGGCGTCAAAGCCCTTGGGCAGGTTTTCTGCCAGCGGCAGGTCGGCCACCTTTTTTTGCAGCCTGCCATTGCGGTCATAGATTGTATATGTCTGCGGGAATCTGTTGTAAGGTACCAGATAGGAGTAAGGGCGCTGCAGCTGGCCTACCAGCAGGTATCCGTTGACCGGCGATACCGACAGGCTGCTGATGATACCGCTAATGCCCAGCGCACGACTCTTGCGGCTCCGCAAATCTACCGATTGCAGCGCTGCACTGGCATAGTAGTCAAACAGCTGCTCGTCATACGGATTTTTCAGCAGGTCCTGAAAAGTGCGCACAGGCGCCGCATTGCCGCTGTTGCTCTGCACCACCGGTCCCGAAGGTACTACCGGAGCGGCAGGCGGAGCTTCCTTAGCCGTTTTGCTCTTGTACACAATCCCCTTACTGTCGGGCATCCACACAAAAGCACTGCCCGGCATGACGCTGTTGATGACCGCCTCCGTAAGCTTCTGGGCCGTGCGGGTCGTCAGGTCTGCCACCCACAGCTCAATACCCGCCGTTGTATGCTGGGCAAAAGCAAGCTTGCTGCCATCGGGCGACCAACTCAGGTTGCTCATGCGCAGCGGCACCGGCATGCCGCCCAAGGGCTGCGACTGGTTGTTGTCGCCAACCATTGACCGCACCGACAGTCCCGTATAGTAATCCGAGCGGCTCGGACCAAATAAAGCCGGGTTGATGCGCAAGCCCGCCAACCGTAGCTCCGGCTGTGCCACCTCTGCAATATCAGGCAGCTCCGAACGCTCCAGCAACAGCAATAACTGCCGGTCGGGGCTCACCACCACCGTCGGCGTCGCCGGCGCATCGACCAGGTCGACAATCACCTGCGGAGGGGTCTGGTAACCTACTACTTCCTGCGCCATGCTAGTGCAATATATGCCCAGTAACATGACTAAAAATGCCCATTTTCTCATACGCATTGTTCTTCATTTGTGTGAAATATTACCCCTTTTGGCGGCATGAGCCGCCAAAAGGGGTGATGAAAGCAAATGTGTTTTTGATTTTAAAAAATCAAAAACACATTTGCTTTCAGTATTTTACTTCGTCCTCAACAATAGCAGCGGAAGCTTACAGGCTGGACATCATCAACAGATCCAGATCTGTAGACTTAATATCAAACAACTGACCCAGATAATCGTTGGTCAGGCTGCCCTTGTAAAGATAAACCCCATGCCGAAGCCCTTTGTGGGTAGCGAGCAGTTTTTCGATGCTACCGGTATTCCCTGACTGCAACAACATGGGCGTCAATATATTGCTGACAGCGATGGAGGCTGTCTTAGACACGCGGGAGGCCATGTTGGGTACACAGTAGTGCGTAACGCCGTACTTGCTGAATGTGGGGCTGTCAAAAGAGGTGACTGCCGAGGTGGCAAAACAGCCCCCCTGGTCAATGCTGACATCAATGATTACCGAGCC
This sequence comes from uncultured Saprospiraceae bacterium, assembly GCA_964645715.1. GTDB lineage: Bacteria > Bacteroidota > Bacteroidia > Chitinophagales > Saprospiraceae > JAUMBM01. The sequence continues at coordinate 31,546 of CAZYAO010000034.1, read as the reverse complement.
TGGCCGCATGCGGGCAACCATCTCCTCACTCACCACCACCGGTGCACGGCCTGTACCTGAGTGAATCGCCCCGATGGCTACCTCCGCAGTCACCAGCTCCCGCTCGAGGTATATCGGATTGAGTGAGCTGGTAAACAGCGGGCGGCCGACCTGATTTTGCAGCCGCTTGAGCTTGTATATATTATCATCAAAAATGCGCACTTCGGCACCCAGTCCAAGCGCTGTGCGAGTGGCATATTCGGCAACAATGCCGGCTCCCAGAATAACTACCTTAGCACTGGGTACCCCCGAGATCCCCCCTAGCAATACCCCGTTGCCTCCCCCCGTGATGGAGAGCAGCTCGGCCGCTGTGAGCATGGCATTGATACCGGCCATCTCACTCATGCAGCGCACGACCGGGAAAGTGCCCGAGTCATCCTTGATATACTCCATAGCCAGCGCAATGACACGCTTTTCCCGCAACCGCTGAATGTACTCAGCGCTGATGATTGGCAGGTGCAGGGGTGATATCAGCACTTGATTGGGGCGCATCCAGCGGATCTCATCAATGGTAGGCGGTGCCACCTTGATGATCAGATCCGCTTTGTATACCTGCTCAGGGTCGCCCACGATTTCGGCACCCGCTTCAGCATAATCGTGGTCCGAAAATTTGGCCCGCTGACCTGCTCCCGTTTCGACGATAATCCGGTGACCGCTATTGACCAAATTCGCCACAGAAGCCGGCACCAGCGCGATGCGATTTTCCTGCAGTGTGCGCTCCCGGGGAATACCAATGAAAAGCTGACTGCTGCGGCTAGGCGCCAGCAGCACCTCGGGTTGCGTCTGAAGATGCCCGCTGGTAAACTCCGGGGGTACGGGTATTTTTTTCTGCTTATCACTCATAGCGCTACATATACGATATTAACCGGCAGCTATCGGCCATTGGTTCTATAATCACCTGTACTGCCTCCCCGGGCAGCAGCGGTTCGATGATAGCAGGCCACTCAATCAGGCAGTAATGACCACTATCAAGATACTCCTCAATCCCCATGGCAAGCGCCTCATCCAGACTGTTGAGCCGATACAGATCGAGGTGGTAGACTACCTCCCCGCTGATCGTCTCGTACGCATTTACCAGTGCAAAGGTGGGGCTGCTGACGGCCTCCGCTACGCCCAATGCCTTGCAGATCGACTGTATCAGCGTCGTCTTGCCTGCCCCCAGCGGTCCTGTAAATGCCCACAGACGACGACCCTGCGCCCAGTCGAGCAGCGAAGTTGCTACGGGCGCCATGGCTGCCGGATCACATACCCGTATGTCCGGCATTACTGAATCTTTTGGCGGATTACCTCCTCATAGTTGTAGCGACCCGCCGGATTGGCTTCATCTTCCATGGCTCGCATGACCACTATTTCATCGCCTTTGTCAATGACGGCGTAAAAATAATCCCCACTGCCAGCCCACCAGCCGCCACAGGCAGCAACGGCTTCTGCCGGAATACTATAGCGGGCATAATCCTGGCGCTCAATGAGCTGACAGGCAGCAATGGTATCGAGGGTGGTAGAGGTCGTCCCAAGCCGCAGCGACACCTGACGCTGGGGAAAGTCGTCGCTCCCACTCCCTATGTCCATACAGTCCAGGGCTACCGTAATCCCCTGCATGGGCGCCGATGGCTTCGGCTCTTCAGCAGCCTCTTTGGCTTTCTCATTGCCGCTGCAGGCCGACAAGCCTGCCAGCATTACTACAACAGCCGGCAGCAAAAACAATTGCTTCAACATAATCGTCTTTCTTTGGTGTACAAACCTCGACGGATGCTTTTCATCCAAATACAAAGTTACATTTTTTTGTAACTATTTACCCCCCTCCGTCTGCTGAAGCCCGTAGGGAATGTGCGGAATTTCAGGCGCCGGCGCCGGCACTTGGTCATATAAAAAAATATCAATAGGTTTGCAGATTACATGCATACTATTGCCGTCACTTTGTAGTTTATATATTATAGAACCGTTGTCAAGGGCTCTCCCGACAGCCAGGGGGTCGGACACTCGTCGGGCCTGTTGTCAAAAAGCCAGCACACTTTGAGCATGTCGCACCAGATTTCCATTATTGTACGGGGCAGCACCGGCGGCTGTGCCGCAAGGCCGCAGCGGAAGGCTGTATACATCATCGCCGCTATTCTGTGTTTTTTTGCACAGGAAAGCCTCGCGCGCACGGCCAGGTATCGCGCCAGCTGGCGCGATAACCCTTCGACAACCATGGTGATTGGCTGGGACCAGCTGTCGGGCAGCAATCCGGTCGTCCTCTACGATGTGGTCAATCACGGGCTGCAGTTGCAGGCGTACCGGCAGCGGCGGGCACCAGACCGCGCCGTACCGGCTTCTGGCATGAACAACCACTTTGCCCGGCTGCAGGGGTTGCAGCCCAATACTGTCTACTATTTTGTGATTCTGGACTCGGAGGGGCCCAGCCGCCCTATGTCGTTCAGGACGGCGCCAGATGATCCCAGTGTACGCCTCAGCATTATTGCCGGTGGCGATTCCCGCAATCACCGCGAAGCCTGCCAGGATGCCAACCGCATGGTGGGCAAGCTGCGGCCGCATGTGGTACTGTTCAACGGGGATATGACCAACGAGGACAGCGATGCAGAGTGGATCACCTGGTTTGACGACTGGCAGCTCACCATAGGCAGCGATGGCAGGGTCTTTCCGGTGGTGGTCGCCCGCGGCAACCACGAGCAGTCCAACCAGGTACTGGTCAATCTGTTTGATGTGGCCAGCCCTATGGTCTACTATGCGCTTACCCTGGGCGGCAATTTGCTGCGGGTATATACCCTCAACAGTATGATTCCTGCCGGTGGGGAGCAGCATGCCTGGCTCGACCGAGATTTGCGCGAACACGGACAGGTAGTGTGGAAATTTGCGCAGTACCACCTTTCTACCCGCCCGCACACCTCCCGCAAATACGATATTGAAGAACAAATGCTGTATTGGTCAACACTTTTCCATAAGTACGACGTACAGCTGGCCATAGAGTCTGACGCGCATGTGGTGAAGGCTACCTGGCCTGTACGCCCGAGTCGCGAGCCTGGCAGCGATCAGGGCTTTATTCGCGATGATCTCAGGGGTACGGTCTATCTGGGAGAGGGTACCTGGGGGGCACCTCTGCGTGCCAATGATGATGATAAGGCGTGGACGCGCAACAGTGCTTCTTTCAATGCATTCTTCTGGATATTTGTCGATGCGTACGGCGTTGAAGTGCGCAC
>CAZYAO010000034.1:23521-28210 GCA_964645715.1 uncultured Saprospiraceae bacterium | reverse complement strand
TCGCTGCGCTACCGCATCCTGTGCCGCCAGCCCAATGCGGAAGACCAGCCTTACGATTGTCTGCCAGATGGCCTGGCTGATGCTCCGCTGGCGCTCCGGCAGCCGACGCCGCCGCCAGCTGTACTACAGGCCGATGCAAGTGGGCGTATCTCGGTTCAGTATACGCTGCCCCTGCCTGCAGATGTGGATATCGTACTCATTGGTGCCGATATGCGGGAGGTAGCCAAGCTCAGCTATGCTGCACAGGCACCCGGCAATTATGACAAGTCACTGGATCTCAGCAGAGCACCTAGTGGGCAGTACTCACTGATTGTCAAGGCCAATAATGAACTGCTAGTCAGCTATACGGTGAGGCGATAAGTCCGCGGTGCAGCGCTCACACAGACCGGTAATCAGTACCTGCACCTGCCGCGCCCGGTAGTTGCCCGGGATGCTGATGGCCGGAGCAACTGTCTCAGGCAGGCAATAGGTGTGGTCACAGGTGTCACACTTGAAATGCAGGTGGTTGTCGTGGTGATCGTGGTCGGAGCAACCCTCTGCGCACAGACTGTATTTTACCCGGCTCTGGTTGTCAAGTACCTCATGAATCAGCCCGGCCTCTTCAAAGGTCTTGAGTGTCCTGTAGATGGTCACCCTGTCAAAAGACTCGCGCACACAGTCCTCCAGCTCCCCCTGCGAGAGTGCATAGGGGTGGTTTAGAAAAATCTCCAGCAAGACCCGCCTTGCAGGCGTGTTGCGGAGTTTTTTTTCCTGTAATAATGCGATTATTTGCGCTTCCATAGCTAGGTATCCTTATGAGGACAATTTTTGGCGGTAAAAGTTTTATGTTGACGGTATACGCTTGGGCAGCCCAAGCGTATACCGTCAGTATAACGACAATGCTTTCAAAGCATTGCGTACCCTCTCCTCCCCCTCCTCCCTCACCACCGCAAAGGGGCGCCGCAAGCTGCGCAGCAGCCATTCATACTGCTCAAACAGCCGCAGTCGTTCCTCCGGTGAGGGTGCCTCCCGCAGGGGATCCTCCTCCCAGGGAAGGTCAGGATAGCACAACAGACAAAAATCGTAGCTGCGCCGGAGGACAGCCTCCCTGATCCAGGGATCTGCCTGACCGTACTTGACCATACTCCATACATAGACTACTTCCGGACCTGTATCGCAAAACAGCCAGCGAGTGTGGCTGTGCGGGTAGGCATCTTCGCTTTGGCACTGACCCTGGGCAATCAGCAACAGATCTTCCTGTGCATAGGGCCTGTCAATGCCTGCAAGGTAAACCCGCGCATACTCGGGTATCCAGTCCGCCGCCGGCAGCGAGGCTGCCAACTGCCGGCAAAGCATGCTCTTGCCACTAGACTCCGGACCCGTAATGAGTATTTTTTTCATGGCTATTTTACAAACACAAACACAAAGACCTTTGTTGTAGGAAAATAATCTGCGCTGGCAGCTGCAGCTGCCAGCGCAGAGTCCCAGTACCTGTATGTTTTTTTAAAAAAACCATACCCCATGCACGACATCGAACCATTCACCCGCTGGCGCGATGAATACATAGCCGCCGAGGACCGCCGATCGCCATTTTATGGCGCACGCAACAGCCTGACCCAGTATACCCACAAAATATACAACTACTACATACACCCGCAATGGGACTATTTTGGCTCTAATACCCTCTATGCCAAGCTACTTTTTACAGACTACGGCCAGGGCTATGCCATCCTTGAGCTGATCGGCGAGTGGAATGACTGCCTGTACAACGATGTCATGTACCTGAAACGCCACGTTGTTGATCCACTCGTTTCACAGGGCATCGTACGATATATACTTCTGTGCGAGCAAGTGCTGAATTTTCATGGCGACGACGACTGCTATTATGAAGAGTGGTACGACGACATTAAGGACGACGACGGCTGGATTGTCTGCCTGAATACGTTCTCTCACGTAGTCGAAGAAATGCAGGGCACCCGACTGCAGCACTACCTGCATTTTGGCAAGCTTTTCAACGATATCAATTGGCGTCCTCATAAGCCGGACAGAATCTACGAGGCCATCGAAGGACTGGTACAGCACGGGCAGCGCAGACTCTACTGAGCGTCAATCATATCGGCCAGCACCCCTTCCTTGAGGGCAAAATCAGAGACTGTCAGCTCGCGGATACCCGCCATATCGAGCACTGTTTCGATAAAAATAAGCGCAATACCGATCATGTCAGCTCTTTCCAGCGGCATCCACGGCAACGCATGCCTTTCGGCGCTGGTGGTGCGCAGCAGATCTTTGGAAAAATCGGCAAAGCGGGCAAGGTCTATGCGACTGCTGAAGGGGGTGGGCTTGTCTACTGAAAGTAGCAAATCCAGCAGATCGAAAGTCCCTGAAGAACCTACGAGGTGATGTGTGGGTAAGGCCGTGAGTACCTTCTTGAGCGGTTGCAGCTGGGCCGTAAACTGCGCCTTCATCCGCTGAATATCGGCCGGCTCCAGCGGATCAATATGGCGATACTCCCTGAAAAAAATAGACAAGCCTACCGGAAAACTCTGTGCCCAAAGTACCCGACTATCTTCTGCGATGATAAATTCGACACTCCCGCCGCCAATATCCATGATGAGGAAGCGGCCGTGGGCAGACAACCTGCCAAGTGCCCAGTCGACCCCCCGATAAATTAGGCGGGCCTCCTCGTCTCCGTCAATCAGGGAGACCTGTATACCCGTAGTCCTGCTTACTTCAGCCACAAAATCGCGGCCATTGTCGGCCGTGCGCAGCGCCGCTGTCCCCAGCGCCCGCACTGCCTGTACTGGCTCTGCCGCCAGTTGCTGCGCAAAACGCAGCATTGTCTGCAGCCCGCGCTCAAAAGCTGCCTCGCCAATGCGATGCAGCCCCGACTCTCCCAATCGCACAAACGCGCGATCCCTGTGGTGTACCTGCAGCTCACCCTGCTCGTCCAGGCCGGCAACCAACAGATGAAACGTATTGGTTCCCAGGTCTATAACGCCAAACTTACCCTTGGGCATAGATAGTACGTATGATGGTTACTGCCCAAGCACCTGGGTAAATACATCCTGGTAAAATTTGAAGCCGCGCTCCGTCAGCAGGTTGGCATAGGCAGGCTTTCCGTTTTCCTGAAAGATATAATAAACACAGCCCTGTCCCATGACTAGATCCGCCTCTTCTACGTTTTTGCCAGCTACCTGAAAAAACACCCTGCCGATAGGCTTACAGGCAGGATTGAGGGTAGGTGCATTGGCGCCTATACCTGCGATCGTGCCCTGGATGGCCGATTTTTCTTCCTGACTCATAGAAAAGTCGAGGTCGAAGAAGACAAAATCGATATAGTCGCAATTGTCCCACAGGTACTTCAGGCGTTCTGTTGACATTGGCGGCAGTGAGCCCGCATTGTTGCTCACCGCAGCAGCAGGTGCAGCCGGGCTGGTAGTTGTACTTTCTGTGCCGGCAGCTTCCGACGGCTTGGCCTTGTCGCTGCAGGCGAGCAGGCTGGTGGTGGTTACAATCAGCAAAAGAGCAAAAAATTTGCTTTTCATGGCAGTTGTTTTTTGAGAATGCAAATATAGCGATTTTTACACCCGCCGACCGGTTTTCTGGCGGCGCCAGCCCGTGCTATGGCCTTAGGCACGCGATTGTGTGCAGGAAAAACGTATGGATTCCAGGATGAGTGCCTCCTCTATCGACTGATCGACGACTGCTTCGCCTATGGCAGCCAACAGGCTGAAATTGATGCGATGGTCTTTGTTTTTTTTATCCTGCCGCATAAGTGCCAGCAGCTCACTGTCTGCCGTCGATGGCAACTGGCAGGGCTCGAACTGAGCCCTGATGAGATCGACAATCTCCATCATCGAATCATAAGGAAGGCCGCAGCACTGGTGAGAAAGCCAGGCTTCGGCAATCATCCCCACAGCAATGGCCTCGCCATGCAACAGTGGCGCTTCCGTTGGCAGCAGGTAGCTCTCGACTGCATGACCTATGGTGTGGCCAAAATTCAGTGATTTGCGGACACCCTGCTCCTGAAAATCGGCCATGACAACCGCCCGCTTGATACCCACAGAGTGGGCGATCCACGGCAGCCAGTCAACCTCCTCCAGTCGCCCAAGCTGCCGGATGGCCGACCAGCGGGAGGCGTCGGCGATAAGCACGTGCTTGATTACTTCTGCAAAGCCCGAACGAAGCTGCCGAAGGGGCAGGGTCGCGAGAAATACCGGGTCGATCCACACCCCTTTGGGCGACTGAAATAAGCCTATGCTGTTTTTGATGTCGCGATAATCGATGCCCAGTTTGCCGCCTACCGAGGCGTCAACCTGCGCCAGCAGGGTGGTGGGCAGCTGGATAAAATCAATGCCGCGCTTGTAGGTTGCTGCAGCAAAACCACCCATATCACCAATAACCCCGCCACCGAGATTAATCAGACAGTCGGCCCGCGTAAAAGACCAGTCAAACAGCTGGTCCCAGATGCGCTGGCAGGTGCCGAGTTGCTTGTGTTCTTCCCCCGCCGGTATGACCAGCAGGCGGATGTCCCGCTGCCCGAGCAGGGGCTCCAGCAGCGGCCAGCAGTGACGGACGGTATTGTCGTCGGTCAAAACAGCGAGTTGCTTGTACGACTGCGCTGCCAGCCAGTCGGCTAATGGGCGGCCTATGGCGCCGATATGTATGTCGTATTGTGGCAAGGTTAGTATTTGCATAGTTTAAATGTAT
>CAZYAO010000034.1:6203-23421 GCA_964645715.1 uncultured Saprospiraceae bacterium | reverse complement strand
CCGCCGCACTAGCTTATTTCAACACCCCCCTCTTTACACAAAATTCCCGTTATCTTTGTCAGCAAGTAAAAACCATACGCATGGAACTCCGCCTGCACGCTTTTGATCTGCCACTGGCACACGCATTTACCATCACCCATCAGGCGGCCAGGACGGTACAGCCCAGCCTGGTCGCCGAACTGCGAGATCCCTCCGGCTTATCGGGCTTTGGCGAGGCTACGGCCACCGTCTACTACGGTATCAGCCGCGAGGGGATGATACAAAAACTAGAACAGCTAAGGGATATCATTGAAAATACGCCTCTGCAACAGCCAGAGCAATATTGGGAAGCGCTGCGTCCCTACCTTTCCGACAGCCCCTTCGTGCAATGTATAATCGACGAGGCAGCCAACGATCTTTGGGCACGGCGGCAGGGCAAACGGTTGGGGTTGCTGTGGGATCCACCCGCTTCCTCACTACCTGCTACCAGCTATACCATAGGCCTTGCCGATATTCCCGAGATGATTGCCAAAATGCAGGAACGCCCATGGCCTGTCTACAAAATTAAACTGGGTACGTCCGACGACCTGTCCATCGTGCGTGCCCTGCGGGCGCACACCAAGGCCGCCTTCCGCGTAGATGCCAATACAGCCTGGACGGCAGCACAGGCTGTTGAGCTCTCCGGCCCCCTGCGCGCGCTGGGCGTTGAATTTATCGAACAACCCCTGCCACCAGAAGACACTGACGGACAAGCCTATGTGTACCGGCACAGCCAACTACCCGTCATAGCTGATGAAAGTTGCCATACAGAACAGGATGTTGAGCGCTGCGCCTCCCTTTTTCACGGCATCAACATCAAGCTGATGAAATGCGGCGGCCTGACACCGGCGCGCCGTATGATTGCCGATGCCCGTCGGCGGGGACTACGTGTCATGGTTGGCTGTATGACAGAAAGCTCTGTTGGCATCTCTGCCATTGCACAGTTGCTGCCCTGGCTCGACTATGTGGACATGGACGGCGCCCTGCTGCTCGCCAATGACCCGGCAGAAGGCGTGTGCATTGATGAACAAGGACGGGTACACTTTCCGGATGCCCCCGGCACAGGTGTCCGGCTCAAATAAGACATACGAGCCATAGATACAGCGCTGGTCGTTAATAAAAAAACCTCCCTTGTCAACGAGGATCGTTCACAGGGAGGGTGCAAAACAAAAAAACAGCAGGAAAATCTTTGTAATAAGACTTCTTGCGGTGTCTACCGCAAGAAGTCTTATTGCGACGAGCTGTACTGTTTGATTTTTTTCAAAAATCAAACAATACAATACCATTCAGCTGCTGTCTGGCGGTAAATGCCGCCAGACAGCAGCTGAAAGTATGCATTAGATCTCACTAATCTTCCTGATGACAAGATAAAGCCGGGTATGCTCGTTGGCTTCGATGACGAAAGGCTCATGCTCGAGATAATTGGCCGAAATCAGGCGCAGATGCGTGATACGACCTTTGTCATTTTTGATACTCTTTACGTATTTGACCCACAGCTGCCCATTGTTCTTGACCGCATAAATTTTATTGTCTTTGATCTCATGTAAGCCGTTGATCAGTCGACAGATAATCATATCCCCTTCATAGATAACCGGTTCCATACTATTGCCGTTTACAGGTATAGCCACAAGACCGGAGCCCGAAAGTCCGGGCAGGGAAAAATACTCCATGGTCTCCCGTTCATCATTGACCAAGGGCAGACCTGCCAGCGCCTCAACGGAAGTCGCCAGAATATTGCCCTGCCGCGCTTTTTGGCCACGGTCGACCTCCTGCTCAGGCGCCTCCGAAAGATCAAAACCGAAAGGAACACCAATCCCTTCAAACATGTAGGATATATTCACGCCATACTCCTCGCACAACTTTCTGGCCTGGCTGTAGTCGATACAACGATTCTCTTTGGGGTTGAGATAGGCGCGAATAATATGCCCGTAGGCCTTATTGCCGAGAATTTTCTCAGCAAAATCACCCATACCCTTGCCCCCGCGGTCATTCTTTACAATTTCCCCTCTATCCTCTAGAATTCTGAATACCTTGATAAAACGTTCGTTCAACTGTCTCCGGTCATCACTTATCATATTGCACGGCTTTTGTTGATAAATAACAAAACTGATTAATTTCACCACAAGATAAAACAAATATTTTTATGCAACAAATGTTTTGAATGTCTTTTTTAAAAATTTTTTGGCTCAACATAGCTTATTGGCAAGTGTGTGTACTTTCGAACACAAAAAAAACACTCAAGGCTGCCAACCAGATAACCAAGGCTGTCCAAATGCTTCCTGGCAACTTCCGTTGTCAAAAAGAGGAGTATATATGGTCGATGTTTAGCCGCTGCGGACAACTAAATACCGCTGTCCTGACAGCGACAATCCTGATCTCTCACCATCGACTTACCGCTCGCCAATAGAATGAATTCTTATCTTTGCAGACTGCCTGCAGCAGGCGGGCGCCAGCGGGCGCTGGCACACAAATTCTTAGTGCGCACTAAAGCAGCATCCGGGGCGTTCAAATAGCACCCGCGATCTGCATTGATTAAGACATTACAAAGTGTTGGTTTCTTATGAAAAAAAGGAATTCCATAGGCTGTATGGCCGTCGGTTTTATGGCAACCGTCAAGCTGCTGTGTGCCCTTGAGCTCGGTGCCCAGCACCTCAGCCCGCTTGCGGGCAATGCACCGATATGGCTGCTGAGCCAACAGGAAGAACGTCTGTTACCCCCGCCCTCCGGCCGCCACACATCGGTAGCCAAGACCGACGATTGCGAGCTGCCAGTGAGCGGAGCGACCGTGGTGGTGGTGGGTGACACCCTCCGGCAACTCATCACTGCAGATACCACAGGCCGCGGGCCGCTGGTGTTCCAGTGTATCAACTGTACCACGGCCACCAACGGGCAAGCTTCTTTTGCGGGCAACCAGCTCACCTATGTCCCCAACCCCGCTGTGGCAGCCGGGATCGACCAGCTGGGTGTCTCCATCTGTTCGGCCACTACAGGTGTCTGTTTCGATACTTTGTACTACAACCTGCTGGCCCGGCGACGCGACAGGCACTACTTCCCCGCAGAGCGAATCGTTGCGCCGGAGTCGGTCACTCAACTGACCATCAACACCAGCGTATTGCCGGGTCAGTTGCGCTGCAACGAGTTGGTCGACTGCCCCGATAACTATGCCGGCCGCGATCAGCTGGCCTACTTTTCTGACTACTCAGGTCCCGACGAAACGCTGATCTACCGCGCTTCCCGCTTTGGCGGCATCGATTCCGTGTGCGTGCGTGTATGCGATGATTACGGCATTTGCGACACCTACCACTATGCATTTCGCATCAACAGATCAAGCCGGGGAATACCCTTTATGGACGATTTCTCGGGAACTTCTCCTGTGCCGGATGCCAACTTGTGGCTCGACAGGGAAGCGTATATCAATACCACCTTCGGCATACAGCCCCCGTCTGTGGGAGTAGCTACCCTTGATGGTGTCAACCACCGGGGCAGACCCTGGGGCGGCAACGCCGGACAGGCCGACCGCCTCACTTCCACCTATCTGAACCTGCAGGGCCTGCTCGGTACTCCTGTGCTCACCTTCTGGGTGCAGCGCGGCGGCCTCGGCGACCGCCCAGAAATCAGTGACTCGCTGCTGGTACAATGCATACTGCCCAACGGTCAATGGGTGACCGTCAGGAGCTTTGCAGGTCTGCCGGGCAGTACGCCGGTGACTGTGGTCGACAGCTTCCAGTTTGTCTCCATCCCGCTCACCTCCATCTTTCAGCATGCTTTCTTCCAGTTCCGCTTTGTCAACATAGCTGACCGACAGGGCATGCGCGATATTTGGAATATAGACTATGTGCGGCTCGATGTACAGCTCACCCAGCGCACCATCAGCGATGTGGCCTTCACCCGCTTGCCCAACCCCATCATCACGCCCTATACCAGCATGCCCTGGCGGCATTTCAAGGCCAACCCGGCTTCCCTCCTCCGAGAAGACCTCCAGGTCGGGCTCTACAACCATGCCGACCAAACGCTCAATGCCAGCCCTTCTTCCGTACAACTACTGGAGCTCAACAGCAACCTGCAGCCCTTCACACCGGTTACGCTTTTCAATGCACAGGAAAGTAATATCCCCAATGGTAGCTGGATCAACAGATCCTACAGCCTGCTCGGCGACCCCACCTTCCCTTCGGTCTGGGCTTCATTGCTCTCGGGCCTGAACAACACCGCTTACAACGCATACGACGAACTCCGTTTCAGGTTGCGCTATTCTCTCAATAATACCAGTCAGGTGGGTGGTTCCGGCCTCGAGTCCGTATCCCGCAATGATTTGGTGGAGCGAACCACTGTTTTCTCCGACTTTTTTGCCTATGATGACGGCACAGCCGAAGCAGCCCTCGAAAACGGACCGGGCCGACAGATCGCGCAGCGGTACACGGCTGCAGTGGCCGACACGCTGCAGGGTATACAACTGCACTTCCCCTACACCGGTGGCAATTATGCTCAGCAGGATATGCGCCTGCGCGTATGGATTGGCGAACTTGACGGCTCTCCCGAATATGAGTTGCGACTGACGCCAGATTATGCAGACGTGTACTTTGATACCCTGCACGGCTTTACCTCATACCCTCTCGTAGATGCCACCGGCCAGCTGAGCCCACTGCCGCTACCTGCAGGTGATTTTTATATCGGCTGGCTGCAGGCATCCAACTGCGCTTTGGGCAGTTGTATTGCTGTCGGCTACGACCGCAACAATCCGGTGTCTGCAGGTAATGTATTTGCCAACAACGGGCTGGGCTGGGTGCCTGTCAGCGGCGTGCTGCCGGGCGCACTCATGATACGGCCTGTCGTAGGCAGCGAGCCCCCGCTGCCCACGGCTGATGAAGAGGTGGCTGTCGAACAACCCCTGCTGGTGTACCCCAACCCTGCTACGGGCAATCTCTTTGTGCAGCTGCCGACGGCAGCCGACAGCCCCGATTGGTCTTATCGGTTTTTTGACACCAGAGGCCAGCTGCTCACGCAAGGTCCGTTGCTGCAGGCCATCCCCCTGACGGGGCTGCCCGCAGGTATGTATATCCTTGAACTGACACACCCGCGCAGGCAGCAGCCATATCGGCAGCGGGTTGTCGTTTATTAAAAAACCAAGTCGTGTAGTAGCGGGCGGAAAAATGCCGCAGGCAGACAGCTGCCCCGCAGCGCGTTGATTGTATACCATACACCATTATAATAATAATATGAACATCTCCGTTCAGGAACTCAAACAAAGGATGGATCAGGGCGAGCAGGACTTCCTGCTGCTCGATGTACGCGAGGACGCCGAAAGAGCCGCCGGACATATCGGCGGGCTTCATATCCCTATGGGCTTTGTGCTGGCACGCCTTGATGAACTCGATGATTACCACGACAAAGAAGTCATTGTCTATTGCCGCAGCGGCAATCGCAGTGGTATGGTGCAGCAGTTGCTGTTGAGTCGCGGTTTTTCAAACGTCAGGAACCTGACCAGCGGCATGATGGCCTGGGAAGCTATGCAGCCGTAGCGTGCCGGCCGGTGCGGCCAAAAATCCCCGCTGGCGGCATCCGCCAGCCAGCAGGCGTAGCCAAAGGTCCCCGCTGGTGGCATCCGCCGACGCAGCAGGCACAGCCAAAAATTTTTGCTGGCTGGCGGATGCCGCCAGCCAGCAAAAATTTTTGTCAAAACTCCCACTTCATGTTGAGCCGCACATTGCGACCGGGCTCATCTGCATAGTAGCGCAGTCGATTGAGAAAGTCGCGGTAACGCACATTGAGCGCATTATCGACCAACAAATACAAGTGCAGGGTGCGGCCGGCGAGACGCGTATCCGTAGCAAGACTCAGCGACAATAAGAAATAAGCTGGCGGCGGTGGCAGAAAATCCTGTGCAGGCAGGATACGCGTCTGCGCAAAAGCGTAGACAGAACCCAGCGAGATGCGATTGTTGCTAAAGCTGCGCCATTGGCCAAAAGTATAGGTTGCATCTGCCGACAGCCTGTCGGCAGGCATACCGAACAATGGCTGATTGCCCCCGAGGTCACGCCCGCGCACCATAGCATAGCGAACCTCAAACTCCCAGTGATCCGAAGGCAGGAAGCGACCGCTGAAATCGAGTCCCGACAAGCGCGCATCTGTCTGCTTGTACAAAAAAAGCGGAAAAGCCCCCCGTATCGTCAGGCGCCGCTCCGCCTGTGGCTCGAGAAAAATATAATCTGCAATATACTGATGATACACGCTGCTCTCCAGCAGCCATTTCTTGCGGAAGCTAAGCGTATGCGTCCACACCGCCTTCGCAGAGCGCTCCTGCCGCATTAAAGGATTGCCCTCTTCTATACCCGCCACCCCCTGATGCAACCCACTGCTGTGCAACTCATTGGCCTCCGGAGCCCGCTGCACCAGACCGATATTCAGCCGGGTATTCCAGCCTTTCAACAAAGGATACTCTACCCCTCCCGCCAACGTAAAATTGTGAAAGCGATGATAAAAGCGCTCCAGCCGGCGCGGTAACTCCAAAGATACTGCCTGCGCATCCAGTGCAAAGAAATCATACCGCCCCCCCGCCTGCCACGCTAGCTTGCCCTTTTTGCCATGCACCAAACCGTAAGCCGAAGGCTGGTATAACTGATAATCAGGCACCAGCGGCAGTATGCCCGTGCCTGCCTGATTGTCATTGTCCTGAAAGCGAAGCTGTAAGCCGGCCTTCCAGTTGCTGCCCGACGGCCGCTCCTGTTGCCAGTGCATATCCAGAAAATGCGCCTGCAGCAGCAGGTTGAGCGCCGGTGTATTCGACCGGCCACCCCTGCGCACATCAAACTCGCGCCGATGATTGAGCTGGCCGCCATACGTCAGCTGAAAAGAGCGACCCTCGCTGTAGTAGTGCTTGTAGTTGTACTTGAGCAAATGGTGCGTTACCGCCTGTCGCGGCGCCTCCAGCCGGCTGCTGTAGGAAGGTTCTGTAAAAAAAGGCGTTTCGCGGCCAATGGCCGCAGCCAGATCAGTCAGGTTACCTATGTGCGCTCCGCGCAAAATACCCAGCTGGGTATTAAAAAAACTGTAGTAAAGTTGTTGGTAGCGCTGCCCCCTGTGACGGTTGAGCTGCCCTGCCAGCGCCTGTTCGCGCAGGCCTGTGTTGCGCAAAAAATAGTCAGGCGCCCGGCGGTCGCCCGAAAATTTGTACGTCCCCGTCACCCGCCAGTCGGCCCAGCCACCACCCCTCTCAAGCCGGGCAGACACCGTCTGCATGCGGCCATTGGTCTCCCCTACATACTGCGCAAAACCATGCAGATGCGGATCCGCACCGATGGGCGAAGATTCGGTCAGCACCGCCCCCCCCAGGGTATTGCCACCGTAGGGAATAGCATCTACCCCCCGCACCACCGTCAGCCTGTCGGCCGTAAATGGATCAATCTCCGGCGCATGATCTGCCCCCCACTGCTGGCCAGCTTGTACCAGCCCATTGTTGAGGATGGCAATGCGGTTGCCACTGAGCCCGTGGATGACCGGCTTGGCAATGCCACTGCCATTGCGCAACACGCTCACCCCCGCCAGCCGGCTGGCAATATCTGCCAGTGTACGCCCGGCAGCTGCCTCCAACTGCTGCTGGCTGAGGCTCGACTGACTCTGGCCAGCCGTGCGCGAGCGCTCTTCCGTCACGACTACCCCCTCCAGCAAGGCCTCATTGTGCGCAAGCCCCACAACCAGGCTCGTATCCTTTTCCAACAACAGGTACAACCGCTCCGTATGGCAGCCAATATGGCTGATTTGTAAGTGTATGCGCCCACGACACAGACCCGTGAGCACAAAACGACCCGCTTCGTCCGTTTCGGTGCCACCACCGGTCTCTTCTACCCACACACTCGCGTACGGCAGCGGCTCTGCCGTATACGTATCAATGACCTGCCCGCTAAGCTGCAAGGTGCAGGCCGGCTGCTGGCCGACTGCCAACAGCGGCAACAGCCATACAGCCAGAAAGAGCTTTACTATACGATCTGCCATGTCTTTGTTGTGGATACATTGCGCTCACCGGCAACCGAGACCTTTAAAAAACACCCCTTTAAGGTGTTTTTGGGCGGCTGTTGCCGCCCAAAAACTCGAGCTACTGCCTGTTTTTTGAAAATCAAAAAACAAACAGTAGCTCAGCCTTGTATCTCGCCGGCTACTGTACGGTCACCGGAAAAACAACTTCAATATCAGTTTCGCCACCCGCATTGGTGACATCCCCCTGTCTTACACCTGCCGCGCTCTTATTGGGCTCGTGGCGCAGGATAACCGTGAGATTGCCGGTGCCGGCAGCACCCGTAGCAACAGTGGTTTTCAACCCTACAGGATTGCCCCCTGCGTCCTGATCCGTATACGCAATGGTCATACCGGCTACTGTCGTGCTGAAGAAAAACTGGTGTGTTTCTTTTTCAGCCTCAATTTCTTCGGTAATATTCTCTGCAGGATTCTTTGACTCATCGAGCAACGTTACCTCTGCCGTATAGCTGGTATTTGCCTTCAGATTGCCGCCCTGAATAACCGGTGCGTTGCCGCCATCACCGTCGGTATCGCGGAAAAGGAAAACCACGGGGCTGCCGCCACCCGCAGGCGTCAGTGTATATTGCAGGGTGGTGATCAGTTCTTCTTCGTTGGGAACAGTATCGTCTTTGCAGGCGCTAATTCCTAAAACACTGACAAACAGCAACAATAGTGCTGAAAGATTGATTACATTTTTCATCTTACTGTTTTTTGAATGATACACAAATACTCGTGCGCGGATTTTTTCGCGCACCCAAGTGTCGGCCGATGGCTGCGCGCCCGCGCAGTGCCGCCACTTTTTACCAACCCACAGATAAATCCATGGCCGGCGGCCCTCTCAAAAAACAGTAGAAAAAATACCCCCCTGCCCAGCAGGCTACTTCCCGGGCATTAAACTGCTCGAAAACTGGCCGGAATACCAGCTGCCAGATATTGACGAGTGCAATGGCTGGCGGCAGGAAGTGCTGCGGCCATTCGCAGGTGTTTTCTGCAGGCAGCCAGTGGTAGGGGTGGTCACAACCATTGACGGCATCCTGGTGATAAATACTGCGGTGACAGGCATCCTGCTCGTCGGCCGCCGTATGCACGACATGCACATGCGTGTGCAGCAGCGCATGCCCTAGTGAAGGCAGGTACTGCCCTCCCAGATAAACCAGCAGCAATAGAAACGCTGCCATGGCCCCCTGGCCGTGCATGATATGGAGTCGCTCTCTGTGCATACGCTCATAAAAGAATGCACGAGCGGGCCTTTTTGTTTTGACTTTTGCAACAATATTGCATTTAGTACTCAGGAAGCATCGTCCACGTCTTCCGTTGCCTCGCTGTAAAAGGCTTCGACCTCCTGACCGAGGGCCACGAAGTTGCACCAGGCGCAATGGGGCTGTCCACAGCCCGGAAAAGCCTGTTCCTCGGTAATGCGGCGGTAGGTAGTCACCAGAATATCCTCCAGTGCGTGTGTATCCTCGCTGCTGAGTTCGATCACATCCTCCTCAAAGACCCCCTTCCAGTTGGGCTGCAGGTAAGCGATTGCACCACTGCTGACACTGCGGCCCGAAAACTGCAGCCACTGATCGGCCAGCAACTTATAAAAGGTCAGTTGCCGCCAATAGCTTCCTCCCTGCGGGTTGCGGGCAGTCGGCCGTGCGAGTTTCCGCTCCTGCCGTTTGCCCGATTTGTAGTCGACCACCCGTCCGCCCTGTCCCTCCAGCCAGTCGAATCGATCGATGATACCCGTAAGCGGCACCCCCCGCAGTTCGACGTTGCGGAGCTGCCACTCTGTGCGCACCTGGCGGGGCCACTGCTCCAGCTGCTGTTGGTAGTAAGCCTGCAGCAAGCTAGCCCCCTCGGTCAGCAGTTCGTCAAACTTTTGCAGCGGTATACTGCCGCGCTGCCGCTGCAGCGCCCTGGCGAAGCGGGCGGAAAGCTCCGTTGCTGTAGGAAAAATTTTGCCCGGATGGGCCATCATCTGATTGAAGAGCCACTGCAAGGCCTCGTGCAGCGCGCTGCCATAGGCTGCAGGGCTGCTGGGCAGCCTGGGCGCCTTGAGGACCGTTTCGTAAAAAAAGGCAAGCGGACAATTGAGGTAGCGCTCAAGTGCTGCAGGGCTGAGTCTGAAACCTGCCAGCAAGGCGCTGACCGCCTCCCGCGGCAGCGGTAGCAGCATGCCGGGCGCTGCCGGCTGCAGCAGCCCGAGCAGCACCTCCTGCCGTTCCGCTACCGGCAGCGATACAGCCACCGGTTCGAGCCCCGCCTCGGCGATCAGCTCCTCGACAAACTGGCTGCGCTCCAGCGGCTTGCCATCATCGGCATGGGTAGCATAAGAAATAAAGAGCGCATTTTCGGCCCTCGTCATCGCTACGTAAAAGAGCCGGCGGCGCGCTTCCAGCGCGTCTTCTTCGGCCGAAAAGGTAATGGTATCCGGCAACGAAAACTGCAGGCCGCGTGCACGGCTACCCGGATCCCAGAAGGCGGCAGTAGCATCGAGCAGGCAGACAGTATCAAATTCCAGCCCTTTAGCGCTGTGCGCCGTCAGCAGTTGTACGCCCCCCGTCTGGTAATCATCCTGCTCAGCGGGCAGCAGTATGCCATTTTCTTCCATGCGCGTGAGACTGTCCAGCCACTCGCGCAGTCCAAGATCTGGCCGGCGGGCCGAGGCCTCTCCGGCGAGGTCCGCCACCGTTTTTAGCAAAAGCAGGGCCGTATGTGCCTCCGGCCCTTCGGCAGCCTGCCGCAGCAGGCCGCTGCGGTTGATGGCCTGCTCTACCAGCCGCGGCAGCGGCAGATCGTAGACCTGGCCAATCATTTCTTCCAGCCAGGCAGCGACTGCTGTCAATGCCGCCGGCTGCTGCACGCCCGCGGGCCACTGCCCGGCCTGCAGCCACTGCCGCCAGGGAGGCAGCGCCTCGTCGGCAGCCGCCCTGTGCAGCGCCAGCGCTGCCAGGTCTGCCGGTAGCAGCCGCAGGCAACGAAAATGCAGTAGCCGGAAGAGACTGCCCTCCCCGCTACCCGGCTGGGCAGCCTCCAGCGCCACATACATCAGCAGCTCCCGCAGCTGCCTGACGGCCACTGCTTCCAGCACGTTGACAGGGCGCCGCGACCGGTAGGGGATGCCGCGCTGCCGCAGCAGCCGCTGCAAATCATCGGCCTGCCTGTGTACGGCATAGATGACGGCCATGCGGTGCCAGTCCACGCCTGCCACGCGTCGCGCGGCCAGCGCATCGGCCACAGCCGAAAGCTCCTGCAGACGCGTGGGGTATACCCGCAGCTGCAGCACAAAATCATCGCTGCCGGCCCTGCAGGCCGTCAGCATTTTTTCCATACCCAACTGCGCCAACTGCTGCCCGATGCGGCGCGTATTCAGCTGGATCAGGCGGCCGGCAGCATCCAGCAGCGGTTGTCCCGAGCGGTAGTTGTCGGTGAGTACCACTGTCGTGAGCACAGCCTCATAGCGCGTATAAAAATCAGTCAGATTGCGCAGGCGCGCGCCCTGAAACTCGTATACAGACTGGTCATCGTCGCCGACCAGAAAAATATTGGGATTGTCCCAATAGCCGGTCAGCAGCTTGAGAATCTCGTACTGCGCTCCGTTGGTGTCCTGAAATTCGTCGCAAAGTATGTATAGAAACTGCTCCTGGTAGTTTCTCAGCAGCCATTCGTAAGACTGAAAAGCGCGAATCACCCAGCTGATCATGTCGTTGTAATCATAGCGGTTGGCAAGGCGCAGCTTTTCCTGATAGGCCGGCAGCAGCGCAGCAGCACTGCGGAGCAGCTCCATGGCTTTGCGGGCACTATCGATGCGGGCAGGCTTGAGATCCCCCTTTTTGTGGGGGCCGCTGTTGACCTGGTAGACAAACTCGGGCCGCCCCGGCAGGCTTTCGAGATAACGATCTATCTGTGCGCTCATATAGTCCGGCGTCCAGTTTTCACTTTTCATCAGCGCAAAAAGTGCGGCGAGATGCTTTTCGTAAAAATAGTTGCTGTGGATACCTGCGCGCAGCGGGCTGCCCGGCTTGCAGCCGTCGAGCAGCTCGCGCATGATGTCCACCCGCTCAAGTTCGCTGAGAGGCTGGAGCTCCGTACGGTTGAAAAGCTGCAGATTTTCCTGCACGACCCGGTTGCAGAAAGCATGGAAGGTATAGACGGGCAGGCGGTGCGCCTCAGGGCCAATGAGCGACAGCAGCCGCTGCCGCATGGCCATGGCGCCTGCGTCCGAAAAGGTGAGGCACAGAATGTTGGCAGGCTGCGTATCGGTGAGCTGCAAAATGCGGCCAATGCGCGCTGCCAGCAGCTGCGTCTTGCCGGTGCCCGGACCGGCAACCACCAGTACAGGCCCTTCAAGCTGATCCACAGCCCTCCGCTGGTTGGCGTTGAGGCTTAGGAGCGCTTCTTCAAACAGGTCGGTATACTGCTGTCGGTTCTGTGCCACTGTGCATCGCTTATTTATATCGAAAGATACTAAAATTTGCGCAAACAGCAATAAAATACGGCTGTATCCTATGCCTTTCGCCGCCTACGGTGGCGAAAGGCAATAATGTTTGTTTTTTGTTTTTTCAAAAAAATCAAAAAAACAAACATTACTTCAAAAGCCCTATTTTTGCGAAAAACTGTCCGATGAGCAGAGGGATGATAATTGTGGGCATGCTGGGTATGCTCGTTTTTTCGTGTAAAAAGAAGGAGAGCGGCGGTGGCTGGGATGTCAACCAGGATCGTAAAGTGGCTATCGAGGCGCTGGAGAAGGAACTCGCCCAGTCGGCAGGAGAAGATATTGATTTTGAACGCAGCAGACTGCTGATACAACAATACGAGCAATATGCGCGTTCTCTTCCCGGTGATTCGCTGGCGCCGGTCTACCTCTTCAAAGCCGCTGAGGTGGCGCGTGCTGTGCGCGACTATGGGCTCGCCATCCGGCTGTGGGCCGAAGTCAATGAACGCTACGCTGACTACAAGCTCGCACCGGAAGCATTGTTCCTGCAGGGACTTATCACAGAGCAGGATCTGCAGAATCCCAAAGCTGCAGTGCCCATCTACGAGGCTTTCCTGCAGCGCTACCCGTCGCACTATCTGTATCAGGACGCCCGGCTGCTGCACGACAACTGCAAAGCCGGCAAAACGGATGCGGAGCTGATTGACAGTTTTGAGCAACAGGCACCGCAACAATAGTTTTTAACCCTCTTCATAAATTACTGTCTTATGCGCAACTGGTTTGTAATCGTACTTATCCTGGCCAGCATCTCCCGGGGTGCCAGCGCCGGCATCGAATTTTTTAAGGGCAGCTGGGAAGAAGCATTGGCCGAGGCTAGCCGCCAGGACAAGCTCATCTTCATCGACGCTTATACCGTATGGTGTGGCCCCTGCAAATACATGGCTGCCAGCATATTCCCGGATGCTCGCGTGGGTGATTTTTTCAACCAGAACTTTATATCCGTCAAACTGGATATGGAGAAGGAGGAAAGCGCTTCTTTCCGCGCCAAGCACCGCGTGACGGCTTACCCTACTTTCTTTTTCATCAATGGCAATGATGAGGAAGTACACACCATGCGGGGTGCCATGCAGGCCGATCAGCTCATACAACACGGCCAGCAGGCTATCGCCAAAATGGATCCTATTGAAACGTATGCCGCTGCGTATGAGGCAGGCGACCGCAGTGCTGCTCTTGTGTACAAGTATACCCGGGCTATGATCCGCAATGGCCAGCCACACCTACGCATTGCTAATGAGTACGTGCGCAGCCAGCAAAATCTCAATACGCCCGACAATCTTCGCTACCTGCTGTTGGCAGCTACGGAGATGGACAGCCGCTTATTCGATCTGCTCATCGAGCACAAGAAACAGGTGGTAGCACTAGCCGGTCAGGATGCCTTCAATGCACAAGTGCTTGCTGCTTGTAAAAATTCGGCCGCTAAGGCGCGCGAGTTTAAAGATCACGAACTGCTGGTCAAAACCTGGGAGAGCATGAAGGCGCACTACCCGGCTAAAGCGGCAGCTTTTGAACTCGAGACAGAGATGGACTACTGCGACTACCACAATGATGCAGCCGGGTATACCAAGGCGGCACAGGCGTATACACGTACCATACAGGACGATCCTGTGGCTCTCCTCAAACTGGCCGAGCGGACGATAGGCCGTTTCAGCGGAGATGACAGGAGTATGGCGCTGGCCGAAGAGGCAGCTCAGAAGGCTACTGTACGCGGAGAAGGTTATCGCTACTTCTATACCTATGCCAGCATACTCAACCAGCGTGGCAAAAAGGAGGAAGCCCTCACGGCGGCCAACCGCGCGCTGGAAATTACCAAGCAGAGCAATGATGCCATCGCTATGCGTACGGTGCAGGTGCTTATCCGCAATATTCAGGGTCAATAAATGAACGCGCCACCGGCCTTGGTGGGTAATTCCGCGGGGCTGGCGACAAGTCAATAAACCAACTGCATGAACGATACCTCCGTTTCGAGAACAGAAATCGGAACTCTGGGCGAATTCGGGCTGATCGACAGGCTTACGACCGGCAAGGCACTGCTTACGCAGCCCTCGTCGGTCGTGGGCGTCGGTGATGATGCTGCGCTCATTGATAATAAGGATTTGCTGACCGTCGTATCCACCGACATGCTGGTCGAGGGCATCCACTTCGATCTGATGTATATGCCTCTCAAGCACCTCGGCTATAAGTCTGTGGTGGTTAATGTATCGGATATCTACGCCATGAATGCCCGGCCACAACAGATAACGGTGTCTTTGGCACTTTCCAACAGATTTTCCGTTGAGGCGGTTGAGGAGCTGTACGAGGGTATCTATGCAGCCTGCAGGCACTACCAGGTTGATCTGGTCGGTGGCGATACTACGGCCTCCCCTCGGGGGCTCGTCATCAGTGTCACTGCCATAGGTCAGGTGGCTGCCGACAAGGTAGTCAGGCGATCCGGTGCACGTGTCGGCGACCTGATCTGCGTCACCGGCGATCTGGGAGCTGCCTACCTGGGGCTGCAAATGCTCGAGCGAGAGAAGCAACTCTTCCTCTCCGACCCTTCTATACAGCCCGATCTTGAAGACCAGGCCTATCTCGTTGGCAGGCAACTCAAGCCCGAGGCCCGACGGGATGTCATTGAGGCTTTTGAAAAAAACAAGCTCATTCCCACCTCCATGATTGATGTGTCAGACGGACTGGCCAGTGAGCTTTTTCACCTGTGCCGGGCGAGCGGACTGGGAGCCTTTATCGAAGAGAGCGGTATCCCGATCCATCCCGATGCGCAACTCATGGCCATCAAGTTTGCACTCGATCCTGTAAGCTGTGCACTGAGTGGCGGCGAAGACTACGAGTTGTTGTTTACTATAGATCCTAAGGATATTGAAAAAATCAAGTACCTACCGGATATCTATATTATGGGCGAGATGACTGAAGCAGCGGAAGGGGTCGTACTTCACACCAAGGGCGGCAATATACACCCGCTGCAGGCGCAGGGGTGGATCCACTTTCAGTCGCACAACCAGCCGCCCCACGCAGCTGACGATGTAGACACAGACGCATAAATTTCATGCCATGCGCATTCAAAAACGTTGGATTATCGCAGGGCTTATTCTGTGCCTGCAGCTGTCCTGGCTGCAGGCGCAAAATGCTTTGCTGGCGGCAGAAGACGCCCGTTTTGCTGCTCAGGTGGCCCGCGATGTGCAGCAACTGGACAGGATGCTCGACCAACCGCTGGTGTATATACATTCCAATGCCTTGGTTGAGAGCCGGGCAGATTTTCTTGAGAGCGTCGGCAGCGGCCGCATCGTCTACCAGCTGATGCAGGCAGAACCCGGCAGGCAGCTACGCAAAATCGGTCGCCGCCAGACCGTAGTCAACGGCATCGCTAAGGTCGAAGGGATCTACAGCCAGCGTCCCTTCAGTATGCGCCTGCGCTATACAGCTGTCTACATCCGCAAACAAGGCCGTTGGCTCCTCAATAGCTGGCAATCAACGCGTATCCCGGACTAAACACCCCTCCGCTCCTGTCGGTGCCTCACCCGCTTGCCCGACAGCTTCAGTATCCCGGACGCATGTTAATTTTAGGTTTTTTTATCACATATACTTGTTTATTAAGTAGTGAGTAGTTATCTTTGTTGACTAGAAGCTATTTTCATCCCACTCAGGCAGTTTTCCAGAGTTATTTCTGATACTTTCATCAGACGTCTTTTATTCAGCGTATGTAGTTGTATTGATTACTCTGGTCTTACTAGCTTTCCACGCAAACACTGCTCAATCGCACCAAGTAATATTTGTCGTCCGTGCATTCCCTCAGGAATTTCACTGCTACTCAATTATTTTTCTTGGTTGCCGTAACCTTTACGCTTTTCCTCCGTATACGAGTTAGAAAAGTGCGGTTTTTTCAGTATGATTCAATGAAGCATTAAATTCTAATATGACATGAAAAATTACATACTAGCCGCAGGCTTGTTATTTTTCAGCAGTGTCAGCTTCCTTTCTGCCCAAAACTGGGGAGACATAAGGCTGAACTTCTATCAGACGATTGGCAACAATCCGAACTACACCTTCGATCCGCTTACAGGTACCTGGAACGATACGGAGGCATTGCTGGGTCAGTACTTGGGTTCAGAAACTACGCCAGGCACGAGCCAGCAGATTTTTCAGGCATTCAACTTTATCCGTGCCGGTTATCAGACGGAAGGTCCGGGTGCACAAGGAGAGGTGAACGGAACAGGTTTCGGTTTGCTCAACCCGGTTATCATCCTGCAACTCCAGCCTGGTCAACCCAGCTTTGGTGCCACCAATGGTTTGGCTGCTACCGCCAATGGTACGCTCAACCTGGATCCCAATACCGGCAAGCAGAATACTATAGACAATATCTGGAATGCAATCCGCACGGCGGCTCCTTCGCAGGTTTCTGTAGGGGGTACGGTACAGCAGACCGTCAACGCACGCGTTTTCGACGAGCAAATGTCGGGTACTTCTGGTGGTATCTTCGTACTGGCCAATCCACGAGCTGATCTGCCTTTCTCTTTTGGTTTTGGTGCAGAAGTGTACTTTGGTGGCGACGGAACGGGTCCCAACAACACCAACTGGCCGGAAACAGCGCCCAATATCACAGCGCCCAGCGGTGCTACGCTGTTTAGTGCACATGGTCACTTCGGTGCATACGCAACTATCGGCCGGGCAGGTCCTGCCAACCGCTTCACGGGTTTCATCGGTGGTGGTACGCTGGGT
>CAZYAO010000034.1:0-6103 GCA_964645715.1 uncultured Saprospiraceae bacterium | reverse complement strand
CCGGGCAGGTCCTGCCAACCGCTTCACGGGTTTCATCGGTGGTGGTACGCTGGGTGGTACGCTTTTCCCTAAGTATTACGAGTTTGTGTATGACGGTGATTTCTACATAAAACCAGAAAACAACGGCGCTACAACTGGCTTCGGAGGTTTCGCAGAAACAGGCTTGCAGGCTGTAACTGCTGCGGGTACTATGCGCTCTGGCTTCCGTGTGGGACAGGGAACAGTCTTCAATGGCTCTACTTTCTTCCCCAATGGCAGCCGCTACCAAGTAGCGGACATGTACCTGACGCTGATCCGTACCAAAGTACAGTTCTCCAGCCACATGACGTATGAGCAGTGGGGCGACTGGAAGGGCGGCTTGTTCATACGCACCAAGATTGGTATCCTACTGGGTACGCAGGGTTTCCAGTCTACCTTACAGACAATCAATATGCTCGGCAACTAGTCCTTGTATTTTGATGCTTCAATGAGTGTATGTAGCCCCGATGGGGGTAATAAAAAGATAGCCGGTTGTTTCTGGTATGTTTGAACCGCGGCGGGCTTTCCGCCGTGAGATAGCAGGTACGAGAATGCAGCGGCAGCCTTAAATTTATTTTCAACCATACTAGACTCTTTGTAATAGGAAAAAAAAATTGTTACTATAATAGACACCATTCCGAAAGGGCGACAAGAGTATTACTCTCGTCGCCCTTTTTCTTTGATCTTTTTTATTGGCGCTGCGGGCTGCCTGATCTTTTTTCGGCTTCCGGTTTTTGTCGGCAGGGCCGACAACCCTGAGACAACCGACATACATTTTGCACTCACATACTTTTCCGATATTTTCACCAAATAGCCGATAAAAATACGAATTGAATTTTTACCTTTGAAGCCATCGCTAACAAATGATCAGACTTCTATGTTCTTCAATTCGAAAGGAGAGGCTGAAGTTACCTACGATGCTATAGTAGTTGGCACAGGTATCAGCGGCGGGTGGGCCGCAAAAGAGCTCACCGAAAAAGGTTTAAAGACATTGGTGCTGGAGCGGGGCAGGATGGTACGCCATGGAGAGTACCCCACGGCTGGTCTTGATCCCTGGGATTTGGAACACAGAGACCAGGTGCCCCAGGAAGAGCTCAAAAAGCACTATTCCGTGCAACAGCGAACGGGCTATGCCATACAGCAGTCTAGTAAGCACTGGTTTGTAAAAGACGACGAAAACCCCTACACGGAAGTTAAGCGTGTCGACTGGATACGCGGCTACCACGTGGGGGGACGATCGCTCATGTGGGGCCGGCAGAGTTACCGGCTCAGCGATCTCGATTTTGAAGCCAATGCGAAAGACGGTATAGCGACTGACTGGCCGATCCGCTACAAGGATTTGGCGCCCTGGTATGACTATGTTGAGCGTTTTGCCGGCGTAAGCGGACAGGCTGAAGGCTTGGCACACCTGCCGGACGGCAAGTTTTTGCCACCTATGGAGCTCAACTGCGTAGAAAAACACTTTAAGTCTGCTGTTGCCAAAAATTTTAATGGCCGTGTGATTACTATCGGCCGCACAGCGCATCTCACACAGCCGGATCCGGCCATCCATGGTACGCGGGGCAAATGCCAAAACCGCAACCGCTGCATTCGCGGATGTCCCTATGGCGCCTACTTCAGCAGCAATGCCAGTACACTTCCTGCAGCAGAAGCTACCGGCAATATGACCCTCCGTCCCAACAGCATTGTATACTCCCTTATCTATGACCCCGCCACCAAAAAGGCTAAGGGGGTACGGGTGAGAGATGCTGAAACAGGGCAGGAGCACGAATTCTTTGCTCGCGTTGTTTTCCTGTGTGCATCGGCCTTTGCAAGTACTTACATTCTGATGAATACCCGCAGCGATGCTTTCCCTGAAGGACTCGGCAGTGGTAGCGGACAATTGGGCAGAAATGTCATGGATCACCACTTCCGCTGTGGTGCAGAGGGCAGATATGAGGGCTTTGACGATCAATATTACAAGGGGCGGCGCCCCAACGGCATTTACATTCCTCGCTTCCAAAACCTCGACAAAGACAGCAAGCGCGACTACCTGCGGGGATTTGGCTACCAGGGCGGCGCCAGCCGCGAAAACTGGTGGCAAGGCGTAAAAGAGCTGGAAATGGGACTGGGAGCAGAACTCAAGGAAAAACTGTTTGCACCGGGTCCTTGGCGATTGGGCGTCACCGCTTTTGCTGAATGCCTGCCATACGAGGACAACCGCATCATGCTCAACTTTGACGTAACTGATAAGCACGGCCTGCCAACACTCACGATGGATGCCGAGTTCAAAGATAACGAGCGCCGCATGCGCCCCGATATGATGAACAATGCTGCGGAAATGCTCGAAGCTGCTGGCTTTAAGGATGTCAAAACCTATGATGCCCAGTCATGGCCTGGCTTGGGTATCCATGAGATGGGCACAGCCCGCATGGGGCGCAGTCCCAAAAACAGCGTGCTCAATGGCAACAACCAAGTGTGGGACGCACCCAACGTGTTTGTCACGGACGGCTCCTGCATGACTTCGGCAGGCTGCCAGAATCCCTCGCTGACCTATATGGCCCTCACGGCCAGGGCTGCCAACTACGCAGTGGATGAGCTTAAAAAAATGAACCTGTAGGAATCACGTGCAAAAACTGCCATCATGACCAGAAGAGAAATTCTCAAATATACGGCCTACATGACCGGTTTTGCCGTATCGGCTCCGCTCATTAGTGCTCTCATGGCAGGCTGTACAGCAAAGCCAGCCGATGATTACAAGCCAGTTTTCCTCACGCCGGAAGAGTATGCACTCATCACGGCACTGGCAGAGACAACCCTCCCCGCTTCTGACACCCCGGGAGCTGCAGAGGTAGGCGTCCCTGCCTTTATTGACCAGACGGTCTCCGCCATTTTCAGGCCTTTCTCGCGCGAACTTTTCCGCACACGACTGGCAGCACTGGCAGCCGATTGCCAAAAGGCAAATGGAAAGTCATTTACAGAACTGGAAGCAGCCACGCAGCTCAGCTGGCTCAATACCGTGGATGCTGCCGCTAAGGCTGAAGCTGAAAAGCTGGAAGAGCTCCCGCCACCGGCCGATGAAGATGAGGGAGAAAAGCGCTGGCCTTTCTGGCTGCAGTGCAAAGAACTCATCATCGGTGGCTACTTCAGTAGTCAGCGCATAGGTACTGAGTTTTTGGCCTACGATCCGGTTCCCGGTGACTACATAGGCTGTATGCCGCTCCAAGAGGCAACAGGCGGCAAGAACTGGGCGCTGTAAGGCAGCCTACACTTGTATTGTAAAAAATAATCCCTGGCGATGTATCGCCGGGGATTATTTTTTCGCGCTTGGGTAGCTGTCGCTACCCAAGCGCGTTTTGAGACGTCGCTTTGGTCTTCGCGCACTTACGCATTCCCGAAAAAAGCTTAGCTTTGCGCTGCCGTACAGGCAATGTGGCCGGAGCATCCCGGCCTTTGTCCTTACCAATAAAGAAAGCAAAACATGACCAACACCTCTTTTTTGCGCAAGCTGGGCATCAAGCAGTACAATGCAGGTACCAGCACAGGTCTGGAGTCAACGAATTCCGGCAAATACATCGCCAGCTACTCACCCGTCGACGGACAGCTGATCGGAAAGGTCAGCAAGACGAGTCCGGAAGAATATCAGGCGGTCATTGCCGCTGCAGAAGCTGCCTTCGTTCATTGGCGCATGGTGCCTGCTCCCAAGCGGGGAGAAATTGTGCGCCAGTACGGGGAAGCACTTCGCAAATATAAGGATCCGCTGGGTCGTCTGGTGAGCTATGAGATGGGTAAGAGCCTGCAGGAAGGCTTTGGAGAAGTGCAGGAAATGATTGACATCTGTGATTTTGCCGTAGGCCTCTCCCGCCAGCTGTACGGACTGACCATACAGTCGGAACGGCCGCGCCACCGTATGTTTGAACAGTGGCATCCGCTGGGCATCGTGGGTGTTATCTCTGCCTTTAATTTCCCGGTAGCCGTGTGGAGCTGGAATGCTATGATCGCCTTGGTCTGCGGTGATGTAGTTGTCTGGAAAGCCAGCGAAAAAACCCCGCTCTGCAGCGTAGCCTGCCAGAATATCCTGCGGGAGGTCCTGGCTGCCAACCAGATCCAGGAGGGGGTATCCAGCATTATCAATGGCGACTATCGCGTAGGAGAAATGATGACCAATGACCGGCGGCTGCCGCTCATCAGTGCTACCGGTAGCACTCGCATGGGCATCAAGGTAGGTCAGGCAGTTGCTGCCCGCCTGGGCAGGAGTCTGCTCGAGCTCGGCGGCAACAATGCAATCATTATCACGCCCAGTGCTGATATCAACCTTGTACTCACCGGCGCACTTTTTGGTGCTGTCGGCACGGCCGGCCAGCGCTGTACTACCACCCGTCGCCTCATTATCCACGAGAGCATCTATGAGCTTGTCAAGCAAAAGCTTACAAATGCCTATGGACAAATTCGCATTGGCGACCCACTGGACGAAAACAACCATGTGGGCCCGCTCATCGACCAGGCAGCCGTTGCCAGCTATCTTTCGGCTATCGAAAAAGCGAAAGCGGAGGGTGCCAACTTTATTGTGGAAGGTGGGGTGCTTGAGGGCGAGCAGTACGCCAGTGGCTGCTATGTGAAGCCCTGTGTGGCAGAGGCTGCGCCTCACTACGCTATTGTACAGCAGGAAACTTTTGCGCCGATATTGTATCTGCTCAAATATTCGACCCTTGAAGAAGCTATTGCTATTCAGAATGGTGTACCCCAGGGGCTCAGCAGTGCTATCATGACCAATGATCTGCGCGAAGCAGAGCGCTTCCTCTCTCCGGAGGGCAGCGACTGCGGTATTGCCAATGTAAACATCGGCACCAGCGGCGCCGAGATTGGCGGTGCTTTTGGTGGCGAAAAAGAAACGGGCGGCGGTCGCGAATCCGGTTCTGACAGCTGGAAGGCTTATATGCGCCGGCAGACCAATACCATCAATTACAGTACGACCATACCATTGGCACAGGGCATCAAATTTGACCTGTAAGCTTTTTCTCCAATATGCAACCTAAACTATCGGTAGTCGTTACCATCTACAATGAGGAAGAAAATATTCCACTGCTGGTCGGGCGCATCACGGATGCGCTCGACGGCATGGAATATGAGAT
Source organism: uncultured Saprospiraceae bacterium (assembly GCA_964645715.1). Classification (GTDB taxonomy): domain Bacteria; phylum Bacteroidota; class Bacteroidia; order Chitinophagales; family Saprospiraceae; genus JAUMBM01. The sequence continues at coordinate 974 of CAZYAO010000034.1, read as the reverse complement.
CATCTACGTCGATGATGGTTCTACGGACGGCAGTCTGCGGGCACTGCGCGCCCTGCAGCATCCGCGGCTTACGGTGGTTTCTTTTCGAAAAAATTACGGCCAGAGCCTTGCGCTCATGGCTGGCATACAGCAGGCTCGCGGCCAGTATATTGCCACCATGGACGGGGATCTGCAGAACGATCCTGCAGACATACCCTCCATGCTGGCGCTGGCTGAAAGCGGAAGCTGGGATATGGTAGCCGGCGAGCGCCTGCACAGGCAGGACGGTTTTTTTCTGCGAAAAATCCCCAGTTTTATCGCCAATTTCATCATACGGCATGCAGCTGGTGTATACCTGCGGGACTATGGATGTGCCTTGCGCGTAATCAAGGCTGATATTGCCAAAGACCTGGGTCTGTACGGCGAGTTGCACCGCTTCGTACCTGTGCTGGTTTCCCTTGAAGGTGGCCGCATTACACAGGTGGCTGTGCGGCATCATGCCCGCCAGTTTGGTAGTAGTAAGTACGGACTCAGCAGAACCTTCAAAGTGCTGAGTGATCTGCTCCTCATGCTTTTTTTTAAAAAATACATGCAAAAGCCCATGCACTTATTTGGCAATACTGGTTTGTTGCTGTTTGGACTGGGGGCTGTTATCAATTTGTATTTGCTGGGCTTAAAGATTTTGGGGCAGGACATCTGGGGTAAGCCGTTGCTGTTGCTTGGGATTATGCTGGTGCTCGCTGGTGTGCAGTTTATCACGGTGGGGATTGTTGTTGAGATACAGATGCGTACCTATTTTGAGTCGCAGCAAAAGAAACCCTATAAGATTCGGACGGTTGAGAGGTTTGGCCCGGATGCCTGATTGGGGTAAGTTGTGAGGCGTGATGCCCGCATTTTGTTGTGATGGGGAGGAAGATTTACAGGGCTACGCCCCCCCAGTTTACTTCGTTGAGACCAGGGTTACGAATGTGCAGGTCAATAATTCACACAGGCTG
>CAZYAO010000033.1:30098-44495 GCA_964645715.1 uncultured Saprospiraceae bacterium | reverse complement strand
GTGGGGAAGCTTCACACTAGACAAAGATTTATATTAATGTGATAGATTTGGGTTTTGAGAGCGGGGCGAAAGCCCCGTTCTTTTTTTTACCCCCACCCGACTAAGCAGATCGATGCGCAATTGCGTGGTATGGCTTGCTGTGCGGACCTAAAAATATGCGTGCATATATGCGGATAATCGCAAGACCATCAACGATAAAGCTAAGAGCAACGACGGCGGCAAGGGCATTTTGATATTCATGAATATGTGAAAACATCAGATCCTTACCTATGAAAGAAGGAGTGAGTGGAAAACCTGCGACACCCAGGCAAGCCAGCAGAAACAGCAGGCCGAGTTTGGGATGCTCATATATGTGGCCATGGAACTGGCTCAAATCTATACCTCCTTCCAGCGTTCTAAGTCTGTGTAATGCAATAAAGCCGATGATACCGCTGATAAAAATACCACTCACATACAGCAGACCCTCCGTCAGCGAGTAAGGATCATTGACATAAATCGCCAGGGCTATCCATGCGTGGCTCATGACAATTAACAACCAGCTTAGTCTGACGTGCTGTCGCTCCCCGAAAGCCTTCAGCACAAGCAGCAGCGCGAGGACAGCCATCAGTACAGGACTGGCAGTACGTATAACTGCCGGAAAAGAAGACTGAAAGGCAGCAAAAAAGATGCCCAGTATATAGAGAGGAATGAAAAACTGAATCAGCCGGCGCGTAGACAGAAAATTGAGGCGGCTCGCCCCCCACTTAATGGGATTCCACAGATAGCGGTAGAGCAAATTATCGAGGTTCCACTCCTTCAGCGCCATTACGTACAGGCTCTGTCGCCATTTATTGGGATAGCGGGCTGTCAGCGGGTTGGGGCTGACGGACTGGCCGTACATCTGCTCTCGTATCAGGTAGCTGACGACAGAAGGCGAAACCAGTAGTTGATAGGTGCGCAGGAATGCATTGCCGGCAAAGTGTATCAGTGCCAGTACATGCCAGCCCAATGCAACTTCTACAAAAATCAGCCCCAGTTGTGCAATGGAAGCGTAGGCAACCTGACTTTTGATGGTTGATTGCACCCGGGCAATACTGGAAGCAACAAAGCTCGTAGACAGGCCCAGCAGTATGACAAGTATCTGCACATACCACAGGTGCATCCAGAAGGGATAGGTACGCAACAACAGGTATACCCCCATGTTTACCGACAGAGAGCCATAGAATATAGCGCTGGAGGGAGTAGGTCCTTCCATAGCGCGTGGCAACCAGGCCGAAAAGGGTAATTGCGCCGATTTTACGGCCGCTGCCAGCAGGATACCGCCTGCAATCAGCATGCCTGCCAAAGAATGTCCGGCCAGCTGGTGATCGACCCAGTTATAGTTGAGCAATTGGTCGAAAGTGATGTTCTCATGCCATAGGTGGTGGCTCATCCACATAGCCAAGAGGATGCCTACATCGCCCATGCGGTAGACGGAAAAAACTTTAACAGCATTTTTTACAGGCAGGTAGCGGGTGCGGTAAAAAGCAATCAGCAAAAAGGAGGTAACGCCCAGCAGTTCCCAGCCAATAAATAGGGTCTCAAAGTTGCCTGCAAAAATCGTGATGTAGTAGCCTGTGTAGAAGAGCATCTTGGTGGCAAAGAAACGCTTGTAACCTTCTTCCCTATGCAAGTAGTATCGACTGTAAGCCGTCACTAAAAACCCCAGAATGGATCCTACCAGCAAGAAAACGGCCGCTATTCGATCGAAGGAGAGCGCAATAAAATAGTCGAAGTCGGGTGTGCGAAATACAGTAATCTCTCGTAGGTGTATTCCCGGAAAACCTAGCCAAGCCCAATAAATTAAGCCTATTACGGTAAGTGCCGCCTGCAGACCAACCGCCGAAAAAGCAGTCATGGAAATGAAACGTTCTTGTCGGGAACCTGTCAGTATGATGATAAAAAATGCCAATAACGGCACCAGCAGATATAATGGAAGTAATAATGACATGGTGTGATTGATTTTGAAAAGCCTGTTTCAAGATGTTTTTGGCGGGATTATCCCGCCAAAAACATCTTGGATAAATAGCTGTGAATTTAATTTTTCGTAGAAAAATTAAATTCACAGTAGCGACTAATGGGACATGCTATATGAGAAAATCACCGTCAATTTGCGGAAGCAAGCCACATAGGAGGCAGATTGTCAGCAGATGTCTCCAGCAGGCTGTCGATATCTGTTTGGGTAGCCAATGTATGCAGCGGCTCGTAAGGGATGAATGTACCCTTTTTAAACAGCCACAGTTTTCCGCTGTCGGGGTCGGCAGCGACCAGCCATATCCAACCGTTGACAAACCACTGCCAGGTAGCGGGATTCCGTTGTATGGCCGAAAGTAGTACGGACGGGCGGTGTTGTGCGATGACAAGCAAGCGCACAGGATCGTGCACTTCCGTCATTTGTCCGGGCAGTCCTGGCCGGAGATCACCATCGATACCGTTGGCCACACCGAGCAAACCCATCACGTTGTGGGGAAGTTTGCTGCCCGCACCCAGTTTTTGCGGATCAACGCGTGAAAAATAGTACTCGAGGTTGATGCCGCCACACACAGGTGCCACGGCATCAAGTATACCTGACAAGTACCTGCCTTCGGGATCGATCCTGTAATCATAGGAGTTGAGGAAGGATCGCCGGTCCAAAAATACTTTTGCTGAAAGTGCCCGCGGACCGATGACACAAAGCGCATTGGTCGCGTGGTTTAATTCGGGGCGCGGCTCGAACAGCGACACTGATCGCCGCTTGACTAATGCATGGATTCGCTCGGCAGGCTGGCGTGTGTTGACAAGTACAAAGCGGCGTGAACGCTCTTTTGCGTTCTGTTGCAACGCCCGGTCAAAAGTAAATCTGTGCCTGAGATGTAGTTGCTGCTGCGCTGGCAGTAGCTGATCTTCATCGTAGTATACGATTTCGTCCCGGGTTGTATCGTGAAGCCCGCCCACGAAGCGAGTACTGTCCGGAATAACGATTCCTCGCGCTGTAAGCCCGGCACGCACCTCCGGATCGTTGGCCATATAGCAGAATACGCGTGCATTAACCGAGCCTGCTTTTCCTGAACAAGCCCCGCAGTCGTAAGCAGCATAGTGTGGATTGTTAACACTGCTGGCTCCGTGACCCAGTACGTATACCAAGGGTGCAAAATCGTCCACCAGTCCTATACTTCGCAGCACATTTTCAACCCGACTGATCATCTCGTCGGTTTTGAAACCAACCTGCAGCCCATGTTCGAAGCGTCGTTTCGGTTCAAAGGCAATGGTTAACCGGGCGTTCTTATCCATGTGGCGCAGGGAGGTAGCCGTGGCAGGGCTCATCGATGGCCTGAAAATCTGCATAAACAATTTGACAGCCGACCAGAATCCCAGCGTTTGTGCTATCAGCCAGCCACTGTGAAGAACCTGTGTATGTCGTGAAAAATGCAGGTCGCGCGCCCTGTTTTGTGTTTCACCTTCTTCCTTAATCAAGTATCGAGGAGTTACCGGTGCCGGACATGACTTGAGGCGAAACGAACTGCCGTGGGGCTGAAAATAAAATTCTATACCAAAAAAACCGGGCGTCCCGTATGTCCTGCAATTTTTATCCAGCGACTCAACATATCGCCGCAGAGAACAGTAGCGGTCATCGATGCAGAACAATGCCTGAAAAGAAGGTGTTGAAGTTTCTTCTGCAGCATCCATACGACTTAGTGATCGCTGGATGCCTGCCAGCACCTGGTCGTAGTAACTCCATTCATAGGCTTCCTGCCAGATAATCAGGATCTCATGGAGTTCCGTACGTTTGACAGGCGCAAATAAATCCACGGGCTCGTAGCCGCTGCATTGGGCAAGGGACTCCCAGCCATTCGGAAAGTGGGTGTCCAATGCGTCAATTTCCAATAGCAGCTCGAAAATAATCAGATCGTATAAATTTATGGTCTTATTCTCAAGCAGGCTGCCGGGATTGCTTTCAAGAACAGCCACCATACCTGACCAGCCCGGATGGGCAAACTGCTGGTCAAATAAATAATTTTCATACAAATCTGGCTTGCCCGTCAACAACAGCAACAAATCCTCCATGCGGAGTTGCTCATTGAGCAGCAAGGCCCGTACGCGTTTATTTTTGAAAAAACTAATGGCCGACTGCTGTTCCAGCAGCCGGATGGAGGCCAGAAAACCCTCCGGCGAAGCCGGAAAATCCCAAATGGATATCCCTTGGTCCAGGTAGCTACAGAGAATCCGGAAAAGTAGCGGATGCACCATAGCATCCAGATCTATACCATAAAGCAGCTTCCAATGTGCCCGCAAGGTACCCACCCTAGGGTAGGTAAGCTCATTGTATTGGGCTTCAGTTGCCTGCCGCCGCCAATAAGCCAAGGATTCCTCCCCTTTAAGACGTATAATCGCTCTGTCGAGCATCTCATCTTTAATGTCACCAGCAGCGTACAACCGCCTGAATTCTCGCAGGGACAGAGAGACTTTATAGCCAAAAATGGCAGATGCGCGCTCCAAGCCTTCATAAAACGAGTATTTTTGAAAAGCGTGGAGCGTGTTGTGGTGAATAAAATCCTTCAGCGGCGCCTGTGAAGGGAGATAGTGCCTGAGGTCATGATGTACGCGCTCCCAATGGAATTGCACATCAATCCGGCCGTCAGTTGAAGCCACTTGGCCAACTGACGAATCAATATCGTGATGCATAATAATTACCTGATCAGATTTACAAATCGCATCAATACCGTTCTGCTAAAACGCATGAAGCAACTTTTCTATACTTTGGCAGCGACAAAATTTCGCCTTGCAGCAAGGTCGTGGTTAGATATAGGCTTGTGATTATTCAAGCCGGTAATCAGCACTTTACCTCCTTCCGCTTCATAAGCACGCTGAAAATTGTGCAGGTTATCCATCACGGAATGGTCAACAAGACGTGTCTGCTCAAGGTTGATAGTGACCTCAAATCCGGGCGGTATGGCATCCAGTTTGCTTTTGATCCCCAGATAATTGGTAAACATGGCGGCTTTGTCGATGTCGACTACGTATCGGTCTCCTTCAAAAGAGACTTGGGTGGGGGCTTTGAAAAAGGAAGACAGCGGCAGGCCGTAAAAAGCCCAGATGACCATCTCCAGCAGCATACCTGCGGCAATACCTACCAGCAAATCTTCCAGCAGCGTCACCACAATGGTTGTTACAAATACCGCCAACTGCTCCCAGCCTATGTGCAGGCAGTGTACCAGATTGTGCGGGTGAGCAAGCTTTATGCCGACCGAAATCAGCATGGCTGCCAGTGCGGCATTGGGAATCAATTCGATGAAAGATGCTGCCAGTACAACGAATGCGAGCAGGAAGAATCCGTGAAAAAAGTTGGCCCACTTGGTCTGTGCACCGTTGCTTACATTGGCAGAACTACGGGCAACCTCCGAAATCATGGGAAGACCTCCGAGCACAGCAGCAAGCGAGTTGCCTATACCAATGGCGATGAGGTCTTTGTTGGAGTCAGATTTGCGCCGCTGAGGGTCTATGAGGTCAGTAGCCTTCACGGTCAACAACGATTCAAGACTACCCACAATCGTAAACATCAGCACGTATTTGATGAAGGTGCCTAACTGAAAAACACTGTTGAAGTCGACCTGTATACGCAGGTTATCAATCAAACTCCCAATATGTACCAACGCATACGGAGGTTCTGTATGCTTAAAGTCCATGGCGAGTTCTGCCGGGATGGCCAACAAGAGGACAACCAAGGGCGAGGGGATTTTTTTGAGTACCGGATGGCTTATTTTGGGCCATGCCAGCATAATCACCAGACTCACAGCACCGATAATACTGGCTTTCCAGTCCAGGTGTGCGATGAACCAAGGAATTTTTCCAAAGAGTGTAAAGGTGCCTAAGCCTTTGTAGTCTGCCGGATTAATATCCAGTAATACAGGTATTTGTCGGGCAATGATAGTTAGTCCAATCGCAGCAAGCATTCCGTGGATTGCCGACAGGGGAAAAATGTCTGCCAGCTTACCCATCTTGAGCACACCCATGGCAATCTGCAGCAACCCTGCTACCACCATGGCACCCAGCGCCAACCGCCAGCCTGCCTCACCTCCGCCAAAGTCGGCGACAGCACCCGCTACGATTACAATCAGCCCGGCAGCCGGGCCCTTAATAGTCAAGGGGGCGCCCATCAGCGGGCTCACCACGAGGCCACCTATGATGGCGGTCAGCAAACCCATCATAGGTGGAAAATCTGAAGCTTTGGCAATACCCAGACTCAGGGGCAACGCCAGTAGGAATATGATAAAGCCCGAACGCATATCGGGCAGCAATGCGCTAAATGATTGACCAGCTGTCATAGTGGACAGGCTTGACTTTTGTATATTTAACATGCTTATTTGTTGATTGACAGTTTATTGAAGATTTTTCTTCAAGAGTATGGGGCGGTCAACAGCGGAAGTTGTATCGAAACACTTTTTGGAAGTAACGATGGTCAAAAAATGTTCTGAATTGCTGGTTTTTTCGCCGCAATAGGCGGCGAGAAAACGATTGAGACAACTTCATCATTTGCGGCGAGCCAGACCTTTGTTTAGGTCAACTGCCGAGCGTTGATAACCAGCCTTGATTCACTAAGAAAATCGCGAGTAACCCACACGTACTTGCCAGATAGTCGAGGACAAGCGTAAAAGTAATTACAGGAGTCACCTGTCAAACCAACGACCTAATGCCGTAAATTTTGAAAACGAAGGAATAATTGCTGTGCAACAGGCAGGAAGGTAATGAAAACCGGGATGGATAAGTCACACCAATCAGGGCGAAGGCGAAATACAGGTGAGCATACGCGATGTCCGCCGTGGACATCGGTGAGCTCCGAACGCTCGAAAAGTTCTACCGGCGTAGTCGCATGGTTGGGAATCTCCCAGGCTGTGAGGTCAACCGTCTGCTTCGTGCCACTAAGAAAACTGACTACCGCACTGTCTGTGTGGCAGGTGCTGACAACTGCAGAGAAGCTGCCAAATACAAGCAGCAACAAAGAGTATAAATGGTACGCCCTGAAAGTCAGTTTACGCATAGGTGGAGAATCGTGTACAGCGCGACAAAGGTACAGTATTATTAATGGTATTGTCAAGTACAAAATGTAACGTACACAGTTTTGCAAAATACATGGTATGCTCCTTGTCGGAATAATTTTGCAAATAACCAAATGATAGCAAGGTGATTTTTGTTTTCACCATTGTTGTGAGCAACGCTTACATTTAAGGGCAAATAATATTTCATTCAGGGCGATAACGGAAAATATATCTATATGTCGCACAATCTTAGTGCTTTGTCTGGTCGTAAGGGGCTGAAAGATAATCTTTTCGACAGCGTAGGGCAGTTGTCGCAGCAGCAAGGGGCTCCGGATCCTGCGGATCTCGAGCGTTTGGGGCGTGAGTTTTTGGTAGGTACGGCTGCGCTGCACGGCACGGCTTCTTTTTATGACTTTACGCGGCCCGACAACCGGGGTAAGAAGGTGTATGTCTGCAATGGCACTGCCTGTCAGTGTGCAGGTACGCAGCAGCACGTATTCGACCAGCTGCAAAACCACTTTAGTGAAGCTGAAATAGGTCACATGACCTGCTTGGGGCGCTGCTACGAAAACAGTGCTTTTCACTATCAGGGTCGAAACTATTCGGGCAATGCCATAGATTCCATGGATGCCATTATCAGGCAGGGGCAGGAGATGCAAAGTGCATATGCCGTTCGTCACCACGGTAAAGCTGTCCTCACGCGTTCCTCTACGGATGTGCGTATTGGCCTGCAAGCCTTGCTGCAGCGGTCGCCTGAGGAAGTATTGGCAGAAATTCAGTTGGCTGAGCTGCGCGGACGTGGCGGTGCGGGCTTTCCGATCGGACAAAAACTGGCTTTTTGCCGGCAGGCAGCCGGCACGGATAAATTTATCATTTGCAATGCCGATGAGGGAGACCCAGGGGCCTTCTCTGACCGCTACCTACTGGAAGAGAGGCCCGAGCGAGTGGTGGAAGGTATGCTCATCGCTGCTTATGCAGCGGGTGCCAATAGCGGGCTGCTGTATATTCGTGCGGAATACCCGGAGGCGGTCCGTAGCCTGGAGTCGGTTGTTAAAACCTTCTACGCACAGGGATTGCTGGGTGATCGCATTCTGGACAGCGATTTTTCCTTCCACCTGCGCGTAATAAAGGCGCAGGGTGCTTACATCTGTGGTGAGGAAACCGCGCTCATCAACTCCGTTGAGGGGCAGCGGCCGGAGGTGCGTACCCGCCCGCCTTATCCGGCGGTGCAGGGACTTTTTAATATGCCCACCGTGGTCAATAATGTTGAAACACTGGCCTGTCTGCCCTGGATTGCCGAGCAGGGCGGGGCTGCCTTCGCAGCGATTGGGAGTGAGCAGTCGAAGGGTACTAAGCTTGTAAGTCTCGACAGCTTCTTCAACAGGCCAGGCATCGTGGAGGTGGAGATGGGCACTCCGCTGGAGGTCGTAATTTACGAATTAGGCGGTGGCTTTCGGCAACCAGTGAAAGCGTTACACATCGGCGGGCCCTTGGGGGGGCTGCTTCCGCTGCACCTGATTGATCAACTAAGCATCGATTTTAGCACTTTTGCGCAGGCTGGTCTGCTGCTGGGTCATGCTTCCATACTGTGCATACCGCAGGAGATGCGGCTGATTGACTATCTCGCCCAGCTGTTGGCCTTTGCCGCCTATGAAAGTTGTGGAAAATGTTTTCCCTGCCGCCTGGGAACCAAGCGGGCAGAGGAGTTGCTGACGGCGGCGGCCGGGGGTGATGCGCTTATTGATCGCCAGCTTTTTGACGATCTGCTTTTTACGCTGCAAACGGGTTCTCTCTGTGCCCATGGCGGGGGCATTCCACTGCCGGTGCGCAACGCGCTGCAGTGGTTTCCGGACGAACTTGCACCCTATTTTTCAACATAATCAACTGCTTCATTATGTCAGTCATCATACCTTCCACGGGTAGCCAGCAGGCGCCCATGGCCTTCATCGATGGTCAGCCGTTTAGCGTTGTTCCGGGTGAGACCATGCTGCAGTTTCTGCGCCGGCACAAGGGGCAGGATTTTGTCCCTACGCTTTGCGATGCACCCAATCTGGCACCTTTTGGTGCCTGCCGGGTGTGCAGTGTCGAACTGGCCGCGCAGGCCGATGGCCCGGCGCGTATGGTTGCTTCCTGTCATACGCCTATGCAGCCAGGGATGCACATCCGGCCACACAGCCAGCAGGTGCAGCGGTTGCGTCGCAATATAATAGAACTCGTACTGACGGATCACCCGCTTGATTGTCTTACTTGTGAGGTCAATGGCAATTGCGAGCTGCAGGATGTAGCTGCCAGGGTGGGGATTCGCTCAGTCCGTTACCCGGAAGGTGCCAATCACCTGGACCGGCCTAAAGATGTCAGCCATCCTTACATGCGGTCTGAACTGAGTAAGTGTATCAACTGCTATCGCTGCGTGCGTGCCTGTGATGAGGTGCAGGGGCAGTTTGTGCTGAGTATGGCCGGCCGTGGCTTCGATAATCATATCATTAAAGGAGCAGAGCAGTCCTTTTTGGACAGTGACTGCGTGAGCTGCGGCGCCTGCGCACAGGCCTGCCCTACCTCTGCCATCTCGGATGTTTTTCAGTCAAAATCGCTGCGGGCCACCGAAAAAACCCGCACAGTGTGTACCTATTGCGGTGTGGGCTGTAACCTGGAAGTATCCAGTTGTGGGGAAGAAATCCTCAGTATACAGGCCCCCTACGATGCTGCTGTCAACCAAGGGCACACCTGTCTGAAAGGTCGTTATGCCTTTCATTTTTATGACCATCCCGATCGCCTGCGCTCACCGCTGCTGCGCAAAAATGGTAGCCTTCAGCCGGTCTCCTGGGAAGAAGCCTATGATTTTATCGCAGAAAAACTGCTGGCAATCCGCAATCAGCACGGACCGGATGCCATCGCGGGCATATCCTCTGCCCGCGCGACCAACGAAGAAAACTACCTGATGCAGAAGTTTATCCGCACGGTCGTAGGTACCAATAACATCGACTGTTGCGCCCGTGTATGCCACTCCCCTACGGCTTTGGGCATGCAGCGTAGCTTTGGTACCGGAGCGGCAACTAACTCGGTGGAGGATATCCAGTACACCGACTGTATACTGGTGATTGGCGCCAACCCTACAGATGCACATCCTGTGACAGGTGCCAAAATCAAGCAGTTTGCCATCAAGGGCAAACCGACCATCGTCATTGATCCGCGGCGTACGGAGTTGGCTCGTTACGCTACCTATCATCTGGCGCTCCGACCAGGCTCCAACGTGGCTATGCTCAATATACTGATGTATTATATAGTCAAAAATGGACTCGTCAATCAGCAATTTGTCAATGAAAGGACGCGCGGCTACACCGAATTTTGCGAGCAGTTGCTCGCCCTCGATCTGGACGAGGCTGAGCGCGTGACAGGCGTTGACCGCTCATTGGCAGAAAAGGCTGCTATTGCCTATGCTTCGGCGCCCAATGCCATGTCTTTTCATGGTCTTGGCGTTACCGAACACAGTCAGGGTACATTTACCGTTATGCAAATCGCCGACCTCGCCATGCTTACGGGCAATATTGGGCGTCGGGGCGTGGGGGTCAACCCGCTGCGCGGGCAAAACAATGTGCAAGGGGCAGCAGACATGGGCTGCCAGCCGCACCAGGGGGCGGGCTATCTGGATCTGAGTCTGCCGGAAATCCGGCAGCAATACCAACTACATTATGGAAGGCCACAGCCCTCTGCCGCAGGCAAAAAAATTCCGGAAATGTTTGATGCAGCTATCGAGGGTCAGCTGAAGGCATTGTGGCTCATGGGAGAGGATGTGGTGCAGACAGATCCCAATACGGCTAAGGTGCAGCGGGCGCTTGCTGCGCTCGAACTGCTGGTGGTGCAGGAACTTTTTATGACCGAGACGGCCCGGCTGGCAGATGTGGTATTGCCGGCAGCTTCTTTTTTGGAAAAAAGCGGTACGTTTACCAATGGTGAACGGCGTATTCAGCGTGTCAATGCAGTTATTTCGCCGCTGCCCGGCACTAAGCCCGATGGTCTCATTCTCACTGAGATGATGAACCGGATGGGCTACCCCCAGCCGGCTTACAACCCGGCGGCTGTCCTGGAAGAGATTAGTCAGATCGTACCGTTTTTCGCAGGTGTCCGCTGGGATATGCTGGGCGACAACGGTAAGCAGTGGCCAGTTGCACCCGACGGGCAGGATACACAGATTCTGCACCAGTCTTCCTTCAAAAACGGACAAGGCCTCTTCGCTTTCTTTGACTGGCAGGCCTCGGCAGAATTAACAGATAACCAGCAGGATTTTCCGTTTATCCTCACGACCAATCGCGAACTGGAGCATTACAATTGTGGTGCCATGACCAGGCGTACCGACAATGTGACCATCCTCCGCGAAGACAGCCTGCTGATTAATCCGGCAGATGCACTGGTGTATGGTATCGCCGATGGAGATAAGGTCTGTGTACAAAGTGCCCGTGCTAAGGTGGATATCAGTGCCAGACTTACCGATGAAGTACGGCCAGGGGTGCTGAGCACTACTTTCCATTTTCCGGAAATCATGATTAATAACCTCACTTCTGACGAGCACGACTCGGAGGCGCTTTGCCCCGAGTATAAGGTTGTCGCTGTGCGCATCCGCAAAAGCAGGGGGCGCCAACCTGCATAATTTGGGGGGTATTTTGCTTTGGGTATTTTGGGGAAAATCTTACATTACAGCCATTATTCACGAATGTAAGGTTGGTTTTCTATGACAGACACAAGTACAGACAAACGGCATTTTCTGCGCTATGGATTCGCCAAAGTGGACGGACTCATTGCCATGGAGGAGGTAGAGCATCTCCGCGGTTTATACGATACGTTGCTCAGCGACCGCGAACTTACGCAGGGACTCAGGAGTGATCTGGGGGGGGGTGATGGCGGAGAAAAGGTCGAAAAGATTACCCAGATTATGCGCCCCAGTCTGGTTGTGCCGCAACTGCAGCAAAGTATTGCCTATGCACGGGCCCTCGCATGGGCAAAAGAGACGCTTGGGGAGGATATGGAGTTGGATTTTGATATGCTTATCAATAAGGCGCCGCATACCAATACACCTACCCCCTGGCACCAGGATGCTGCCTACTGGATAAAAATGCCAGATAAGCGGGCGGCAAGTTGCTGGATTGCGCTGGATGAGGTATATGCCGATAATGGTTGCATGTGGTTTGTGCCGCGTGAAGATGCTACCACTGAAATCAGGGAGCACCGGCCTGCTACCGCCGGCGGTGCACTGGTCTGCGAGGCCAATGAGTCAGAAGCAGTATGTGTACCGCTTAGTCCGGGAAGCTGCACTTTCCACGATGGTTATACCTTGCACTACAGTCGGGGCAATACGACTGACAGCCAACGGAGGGCGTTGATTCTAAACTTCAGGCCTCAGGCTATGATAGCGCTGGAGCGGGCACAGGGTATGGATCATACGGGCGAGCGCAAAGTGCGCAATGAGAAAACATAAAAGTGCCGGGGGTAATGCTACTAATTAGGTGTAGCGCCACGGGAAATAAGATCCGGTAATGCTACCAATAGGTGCAGCGAGAGTCGGAAATATCCGACGACTGGTAGGGCGACGATACTTTGTAAGGCCGCCAATAGGTGCAGCGACAGCCTTCACGTTGGCGGGCCGGTAAAAAACGTGGTGGGCAATACCTCCAGGGTATCGAGCAGCTTTTATGCGGCAGTGATCGTCGCAGCTGCAGGGCTCGTTGCAACTAATTGTGAACAATAAACGGCGGTTGACATAATGTTACTACCCCTTCTGTTATCATTACAACTGTCAGCCGTATATACAGCTGACAGTCTGCCGTTGCCGCAGCTAGCACCCCTCACTACAGATTTGCCCGTTGGCAGGGGTGCGGAGGCAGAGCGGTTGTTGGGCTTCCGGCTGGTGGTACACCAGCAGCCAGTGACGCTCACAGGATTAGATTTTTCACTTGGTCATCAGGTAGATACGGCGGCTGTCCGGGCACTTGGGCTGGTCTATACAGGTGGGCAGCCTCGCTTGTCGCAGTCAGCCGTACTGGCACAAACGGCTGTTGCGCGTGAGGGACGACTGCAATTTGAGCAAGTACTAAACCCTGGAGAGCACTATTTTTGGCTCACGGCCCGACTGAGTCCCGAAGCGCGTGAGGGCAATCAGCTACAGGCTGCCATTCATAGCTTGCAACTGCATGATGGGCGCGAGTTACTCTCCTCACCCTTGGTTGGCAGGGTGCGATCTATAATATTGTCGCATCAATTATTGTTTTCCGGCGGCGATGACGGCTCTGTCAACTACCGCATTCCAGCCGTTGTAAGCGCTGCAGACGGTTCTGTCGTCGTGGCTGTAGATGCCCGTGTTGATGCAGCCGGGGATTTGCCCAACAATATAGACATACGCATGCGCCGCAGCACAGACCTGGGCAACAGCTGGTCGGCTACAACCACCATTGCCGATTTTGGATCCTCGGGCGCCAGCGATCCGGCATTGGTCAGAGACAAGCGCACAGGCGATCTGCTGTGTATGTTTGCTTCGCACAGGGGATTGTTCGAATCTACGGCAGCCGACCCTATACGCTTTCAGGTGTGCAGGAGTCGTGACCACGGTCTTAGCTGGTCACCACCCCAAGATATGACCGCACAAATCTACGCGCCCGGCTGGGAAGCTGCCTGGCTGGCCTCAGGCAGTGCCCATCAGCTGCGCAGCGGCCGGCTGCTGGGGGTCGTGGGGGTGCGGGAGCAGGGGCGTGGGAGAAGTATCAGCAACGCAGTTATTTACAGTGACGACGGCGGGCATCACTGGCACTACCTGCCAGCAATAGCGACGCAGACGGGGGATGAGGCCAAGATTGTTGAACTCGATGATGGCAGCCTGCTCATGAATATTCGCAACCAAACGCCCGACTGTCGCCAGATTGTCCGCAGTACAGACGGCGGCCTCAGCTGGTCAGCTCCTCGCTACGATTCGGTACTGGTAGATCCGGCCGTCAACGGAGATCTTTTGCGCTATTCTTCGGTGGTCGAGGGTGCGGATACCAGCCGGCTGCTGTTTGCCATCGCTGCTGATCCACAACTACGGCGCAACCTGACCATTTTTATGAGCTATGACGAGGGCAATAGCTGGCCCGTCAAAAAGGTGCTGAATGCCGGGGATGCTGCTTATGCTGCGCTCACCCTGCTGCAGGATGGAAGCATCGCCTGCGTGTATGAGAATGGAGAGTATGAGCATTACCAGATTTATTTTGCCCGGTTTTCTCTTCAATGGCTGTTGTCAAACTGAACGTTTGTTGTGTACGTATTTCGCCGCGCTGCGGCAAAATACGTGCTTGTTTTATAATATTTTTAGGCGGCCTGAGCCGCCTAAAAATGTTGTGCG
>CAZYAO010000033.1:27687-29998 GCA_964645715.1 uncultured Saprospiraceae bacterium | reverse complement strand
CGTGCTTGTTTTATAATATTTTTAGGCGGCCTGAGCCGCCTAAAAATGTTGTGCGCTGCGGCAAAATACATGCTTGTTTGCAACATTTTTAGGCGGCGTCAGCCGCCTAAAAGTGTTGCGATATAATACTTTTCTTGTAATCACAGCGCAAAATCGAACCCCAGCCCAAAATAATAATTTAAATTTTAGGTAAAAATGTATTTTTGTGGTGGCTTTTGCCGCTTCCCCCCTCCTAAATTTTTCCCATACCATGAAAATTACCATTCAACGGCTCAACATGGATAATTCCTGGTGGGTCGACTTCAACGGGCTGCGTTTTTTGATTGACCCCTGGTTACAGGGCGTAGAGGTTGACTTCTTCCCTTGGTTTAATACCCAATGGCACCGGACAAAGCCGCTGGATGCAGAGGCTGTGCCAGCCTACGATTTTGTGCTCATCACACAAAAATATCCTGATCATTTTCATGCACAGACGCTGCTGCGGCTGCGACCTGCGAGGCTGCTTGTGCCCGCATCCATTGAGCAAAAGGTGAAAAAATTGCTGCCGGAAGCAGAGGTGCTGACGCTGCAGGCCGATACTCCCCGGATATTTGGCGGACCCCTAAGTCTGCATTTTTTACCCACCAGCCGCCGCATTGACCCCATATACGATGCCTTACTACTCCACAACGGTGAGGAGTCCATTTTTATAGCTACACACGGCTTTGACCTTACACCAGACAAGCGGCAGTGGCTGTCACAGCAGCCGCCTGTAAGCCTGCTCTTTACGCCTTTCAATTATTATCGCCTGCCTGTCTGGTTGGGCGGAGTAGTATCGCCCGGTATGACCGGCGTACAACAATTGGTAGAGGCAGTAAAACCGCGGCGGGTGGTAGCGACGCATGACGAAGACAAATTTGCGCGGGGGCTCGTCTCTCGCTTTGCCCGCATTACGCGCTCACCCGCGGCAGCAGAGCTCATGCAGCTGCCCCTGCTCAAAGATCGCTATTTGGCCATTGATCACTATTCATCCGTAGTAATATGAATACCAAACAACAGGCAATCACACATATTGCCTTCATCTATGCAGCTGCAGGGTTGCTGGGACTGGCTGTATACCTCAACCTGCCCTCGACCAATCTGCTAACCGCTTTCCTGCAGGCCGATCTGGCGATGACACTGCTCGTGTTTGCCTGCAGCCTGTATTATCGCAACAGCTCTGTCTATGATGCCTACTGGAGTGTTATTCCTTTTTATTTTGTAGTGGCTCTGCTGGCGATTTACCGCGACGATCTTGGCTGGGAGCAATATGCAGTGGCGGCTATCGTCAGCTTTTGGTCATGGCGCCTCACTCTCAATTGGCTGCGCTCGTGGCCTGGGTTTGACCATGAGGATTGGCGCTACCGCGACATGGCGGCCAGCACAGGCAAGTGGTACCCGCTGGTCAACTTCCTCGCCATTCACCTTTTTCCCACACTCATGGTATTTGGGGGTATGCTGCCTGTATTCTTCGTTTTTTCACAGGAGCTTAGTAGTTCCGGTCTTCTGGTCGCAGGCCTCGCTGTCTCCTTATTGGGCACAGCCCTTGAATTTTTTGCCGATAACACCCTGGCAGCTTTTCGCCGCCGAGCCGACAGGCCGGCGGGGCAAATATTGGCAGAGGGCCTTTGGGGAAAATGCCGTCACCCCAATTACCTTGGAGAAATGCTCTTTTGGGCTGGCCTGGCGCTGGCAGGACAGGCTTTTGCAGCACCTTGGTATGCCAGTCTTGGCTTGGCGGCTATGATACTCATGTTTTGGTTTGCTAGTATCCCTATGAAAGAGGCTCGTATGGCAAGGCGATACAAAAATTTTGACGCCTATAAGGCTGCTACCCCCATACTCATCCCGCGGATTGGCAGATGAAAAGAATACAAGGAAGGTAAAAATAGCAGCGCCCATCGGATTTTCATCCGATGGGCGCCGTCGAACAGCCGGGCTGGTTTTTTGTTTTGCAACAGATTATTATAAGGCTTCGGCTTCAGGTGATTAAAAAATAAGGTTTAGGTAAAGCGGGGGGGCAAAATGATAAAAGAGCCGGTATTTAAACAACAAGTCTACTATGAGTCGAACAAGCAACAACAGGGAATTGAACCGCTTATTTTGAGACACATACATAAAGAGTACAGTAGTCCCCAAAATGCACACGAGGTTTTAATATTTTTTTAATTTTGTTGTTCTTGTTTCCTTGGAATCGAATAAAAATCTGGTAATCAAAATATTGCGGATGTGCTATCGCGACCCGGTACTTTGTGCCAGTCGGAAGCCGAGCATAGCGCCGCGTGCTTCGGGT
>CAZYAO010000033.1:12977-27587 GCA_964645715.1 uncultured Saprospiraceae bacterium | reverse complement strand
CGACCCGGTACTTTGTGCCAGTCGGAAGCCGAGCATAGCGCCGCGTGCTTCGGGTACATTAGCATTGCGGCCAGTATTGCGTAGATTGGTTGCTGCACCGCGCCAGCCGCCGCCACGTATAATCCTGTAAGTACCCAGTTGAGGGCCGGCATAATTGGCCTCAGCAGTCGTGCTGTAAGGGCTGTACCAGTCCCAGCACCATTCCCATACATTACCGGTCATATCAGACAGGCCCAGATCGCCCTGCGGAAATTTGCCGACGGGTGCGGTGAATGCAAATCCGTCATTGTAGTCGGGAAAAGCTGCGGACTTGACAGCTCCCTGTTTGACGGCTGCTGCATCGGCCACATTGCCCTTGGGTTGTTGTCCGCTGCCCCAGGCGAAGCGGTAATTTTTACCGCCGCTGCGAGCGGCATATTCCCACTCTGCCTCCGTAGGAAGCCTGTATCCATTGGCTTTGGGGTTCATTATATACACCTGCTGGAAAGCCTTTAGGTTGGGGTTGATCTGCTTGTTGGCATCGTCGAGCTTCACGCGGTCGCCCAGCTGCTGTCGCATTTCGGGAGTAGGGTCCGAAACAATGGTGTCGAGGCTGTATACAGGCTGCAGCCCCAGCTGGGTGCTGAGCCAGTTGCAGTACTGTACGGCATCGGTCCAGCTCACGTGCAGCACGGGGTGATTCCAGGTGTCGGCCGCACGCACCACTCCCTGCGCATCGCAGCGCCAGTTGACGCCCGGCATCTCACCGAATCCGCCATTGGTAAATACATTGCTGAAACCATCGATGTCGGCCGTCGTCCTATAGCCTGTAGCCGTTACAAAAGCAGCAAACTCAGCCACCGTTAGTTCGCGCTTCGCGAGTTGGTAGTCGCTGAGAGACACATTGCGCGCCGGCTTTTCCTTTTCGTCGCCTTCATTGAAAATATCGCCCATCATAAAAGTTCCTCCCTGGATGCGGACCATGTCGGGCTTGATGGGATCTGCTGATGCCTGTACGCTGACGGGCTGCGCCGTCATCGGTTTTTCCTGACTGACTTCCTCCGGAGGATCCGCCTTGCAACTTTGCAGGCTGAGCCCTGTACTGAATAGCATTACAAGCAATGAAAAATGGTTCATGGAGCTTTAATTTTATTTGTGGAATGTTATGGAACTACAATCAACGGAACGTATACCGGCGCTTCACCTGGCTGCCGTATGACACACCACCAGTAACCCGGAGGCGGGCTGTCGAGCTCATACAGCTCGCTGCCGCCGGGCAGCTGTACGAGGGCGCCCTGCCGGTTGCCGGCAGCGCCCACCCACTGTACTTGCAGTGCTGTCGCTGTGGCACCTGTGCGCATGAGACTTACACGGCCCTCGGCCGCAGGGTTGGGGAAAAAATGCCAGCCAGCTGCCGCCGGCAGCGCTGGTGTATTGTCAGCAACAAAGCAGCCGGTATCAGCAAACTCGGGGCAGTAGCAGCGTGTTGCCAGCGTGCAGTCGAGAATGAAAGGATTGGGCTTGTCGTCCTGATAAGCAGCTATGGCCCAGGTGCGTGTCCACTCGCGCTCGTCGACAGGATCCTGGTTGTGCCACTGACACAGCGTCTGCCGCTGAATGACAAAATAGTTGGGGTCAGCAGCCACCGCCTCCTGCCAGTATACGGTATAGAAGTAAAACATAGCCCGGGCAACGTCCCCCTTGTGGTCTTCACGGGGCTCGAAGGGCGACTGGTTGCGCCACTCACTGTATTCGTTGATCAGGCTGGTCGGCATGCTGCTGAGTTGAGTACCCAGCCGATACCAGCGCTGCGTCTGGTTGTCGGCCAGCTCGCCAAAGGGCAAATTGGCCCGGGCGGCATTGACATCCTCGCGGGTGGGAAAAAGGTGGTGCATATCCGCCTGAGCCCGGCCGCTAGAGGCGCCAAAAGCTTGCGGCCAGGTGTGCTCTGTATTGATGCCCAAAGCGAAAGCAGCCTGTGTAGGATCCTGGTTGGGATTGAGCGGAATGCCATAACCCGTATATACGCAGTAGAGACTGTCGTTGCGGTTGTCGATTCGTGCAAACATGGTGTCCCGGGAGTTGGCAAAGTCCAGCACGAAGGCCGGCTTATAGTTGGCCACCACCGAATCAATCAGCGGAAGGCCGGTGAGCTCGGAGAATACTGGCTGATAGCCCTGCGCCAGCATGCTTGTGGCATGCAGGCAAAAAAACAAATACAATGAAAGCCGCATACAAAATTTTCTGCAAAGATACGGTTTTTAGCGACCGGCGAAAGTCAGCCTCATTGTTGCTAAAATGATATATTTGCCTATACGAAAAAGCGGATTCGTTATGAGGCATACATACCGGGGCTATTGGTTGGTGATAAGTATATTGTTTGCTTTCTGGGGGAGCAGTGTACAGGCACAAAGTTATGATCTCTTGCCCGGCACTATAGCCGCCGAGCATTTTCAAAATGGTCAGCAAGCTATGCTGGCCGGGCAATACCGGCAGGCCATCCGGCATTTTGAAAAAGCTATCAGCCATCAGCCCGGCTTGACCATCGCCAAAAAGATGGTCGGCCACTGCTACGATTTGCTCAAAGATTATACCAATGCGGCAGAAAATTTTCGACAGGTGCTCAATCGCGACTCGCTTTTTTCGCGTCTCCTGTACTACCAACTCGGCGATATCTACTACAAAATGGGCAGGGCAGATGTTGCACTGCATTATTTTGAAACATTTGAACGCCTGCAACAGCGGCCAGCCGATGATTTTGGACTCCGCGGTGAGGAGGAAGAGGCGCAGGAACTCATCCTGCGCGCCCGCCTGCCCGGTAACCTGCGCGCCTGCCAGCTTTCTTTGGATTCTGTCAAGTTTATCAATATCACCGAGATTCACAATGCTGGTCCGGGGATAAATACCCGCTACGACGATTACTTCCCCTGCCTCACCAATGACCAACAGCGGCTCTACTTTACCCGCAAAGATGCTGCAGGCGACGAGGATCTTTTTACCGCAGACAGGCAACCTTCGGGCGGCTGGGCGTCACCTCAGCGCATACGCAACTTTAACACCCCCCAACCGGAAGGGATGGTAACGCTGGTGCGCGATGGCCGTCGTCTTTACTATACCAGTTGTCTGAAGGAGGGAATTGCAGGCGCCTGCGATATCTGGGAGGCATTGGCCGACGGGGCCGAAATCAGGCAGACCCGCAGCCTCGTGGGGCCGGTCAATCAGGGGAGCTGGGACTCGCAGGCCGCCATAAGCTGTGATGGGAGCACCATCTTTTTTGCCAGTAACCGGGCGGGTGGACTGGGCGGGAGCGATATATGGATGAGTGAGCTGCAGGCCGATGGGCAGTGGGGGGAGCCTATCAATCTGGGGGTGACCATTAATACACCCGAAGATGAGGAAGCTCCTTTTGTTTCCAATGACGGAAAAACGCTCTATTTTTCCAGCACCGGGCATCTGGGGCTGGGAGAGCAGGATGTGTTTATGTCGTGGTGGGATGAGCGGCTCGACCGCTGGAGTGTGCCCATCAATCTGGGGCCTCCTGTCAATGGACCGCATAGGGAACTCGGCTTTCACTTGTCTGCAGATGGCAAGACGGGCTTTTTCGCCAGCAATAGACCCGGCGGAGCCGGTGGCATGGATATTTACTATTTTGCGCTGTCTGAAAGACTTCACGGAGAGCCTATTACCTTTGTAGAGGGTTTCGTCAAAGATTCTTTACTGCTCACACCTCTGCCTGGTGCTGTCGTTGAAATCAACGGCCGCAATCCTGTGCGCGCCGACGAAGAGGGACGTTTCTTCATTTGTGCTGGTGCCGATGAACTGCTGGCCTTCAGCGTAGAGCGCGATGATTACTATCCTTACCACCAGGCTTTCTTAATCCCCGAGTGGAACAACCAGGCATTCTATGGTCTGGAATTGCTGCTGTTGCCGACAGTCAGTTTTATTGGGCACATCGACAATCCCTGGGTGCCGGCACCTACGCCCGGGCGACGTGCCGATAACATCCTTATTCACGCAGTCTATTTCACTTTTGACAGCGATGAATTGCTGGCAGCAGAGGCGGATTCGCTACAAAAACTAATCAATAATCTGAGCAGCAAGGAAGTGGTACATCTCGAAATTATCGGATATGCGGATGATATAGGCGCTGATGCTTACAACCTGTCGCTGTCGGAACGACGCGCTACAGTGGTAGCGGTCTATTTATTGCAACGAAATATCAAGGTCGATCAGGTGCATATAGAGGGCAGAGGACCCGTGCGGGAGCAAGGGCCAAAAGCCAAAAACCGGCGGGTTGATATCCGGATTACGTTTAAAGAGTAAAGGGAGTTTTTTTATAAAAAAATAGATCCTTATAAAGAATGCCTACGGGTGGCACCGGCCACCCGTAGGCATTCTGAGACAACTTCCTGTAAAGCTGCTTATACGCGCTTGCGTGAGCTCCACAGTATGCCACCGCCAGCTACAGCGGCCAACAGGCTGATCATCATATTGGTCGTGTGTCCATACAGCCAGCTGCCAGTCGCAAACAATGCGCCATAGACGAGGAAAATTCCTCCCAACATAGCCAGCAACTGGCTGGTAAATTGCCCCGATGGCGCTGCTTCCAGCTGGCCGGCAGCTATGACAGGCTTCCAGCCCGGCCCTTGCGGGCGGATGCGGGTGTAAAAGGCGGTCAGCACCTTCATATCAACGGCAGGTGTCAGGTAGGTGACCGTCAGCCAGCCCAGCGTAGTGATGGCAACCCCCAGCAGCAGTTCTACATGGCCTGAGAAGTAGCCCGGAATCACAAGCTTGAAAAAGAGCGCACTCACAAATGAAATGATGAGCGCTGCGAGTTCGCTGTACGCGTTGATGCGCCACCAGAACCAGCGGAGGATAAATATCAGGCCCGTACCGGCACCCATTAAGACGATGATATCAAACGCAGCTTTGGCACTCTCCAGAAAAAGCGCCAGAATGGCAGCAACGGTCATCAGCAGGACGGTCGATATCCGGCCGACGAGCACCAGCTGCTGTTCATTGGCATCTGGCTTGATAAAACGCTTATAGAAATCATTGACCACATAGGAGGAACCCCAGTTGAGGTGGGTCGAAATCGTAGACATGAAGGCAGCCATCAGGGAAGCCAAAATCAGTCCCACTAATCCCGAAGGAAGATAGGTGAGCATGGCTGAGTAGGCAAGGTCATCATTGATGATGTTATCTGCTACATGCGGAAATGCCTTTTTTATGGAGGCCAGATCCGGAAAAACGACCAGCGAGGCCAGCGCAACTACAATCCATGGCCAGGGGCGCAGGGCATAGTGAGCAATATTGAAAAACAAGGTCGCGCCAACAGCATTGTTTTCGTCTTTAGCCGCCAGCATCCGCTGTACGATGTAGCCCCCGCCTCCGGGTTCCGCCCCCGGATAGTAAGCTGCCCACCATTGTACGGCCAGCGGTATAATCAGCACCGTTACCAGCAATTCGGTATTGTTAAAATCCGGAAAAAAGCTGAGTTTACCTACTACATTGGGGTGACTCACCAGTGCTTCCATACCACCCACCTCGGGCAAATTGACAATATAGATGGCTGCCCAGACAGTACCCACCATAGCCATCAGGAATTGCACAAAATCAGTCAGTATGATGCCTTTGAAACCACCTACCGCTGAGTACAATACGGTGATGACACTGGCCAGCAGCAGGGTGCGGGTGGGTTCCATATTGAGCATGACACTGCCAATTTTGACGATGGCCAGACAGACCGTGGCCATAATCAGTACATTGAACAATACGCCCAGATAAATGGCGCGGAAGCCCCGCAAAAAAGCTGCTCCGGCACCGCTATACCGAATTTCGTAAAACTCCAGATCTGTCAATACTTCCGATCGACGCCACAGACGGGCATAGATGAATACGGTAAGTACGCCCGTCAACAGGAATGCCCACCAAGCCCAGTTGCCGGCTACACCATTCTTACGCACCAGATCGGTGACCAGATTGGGCGTATCTGCCGAAAAGGTGGTAGCAACCATCGAAACTCCCAGCAGCCACCAGGGCATACTTCGCCCGGAAAGAAAAAAATCACTGGTCGTTCGTCCCGATGTGCGGGCCGCCACCAGGCCAACGATGAGCGAGACGGCAAAGAAAGCCATGATGATGACCCAATCTAATGTACTCAGTGTCATGTCTGTCGTTTTGTTATTTTGTTTGTTTGTCGCTATAGCCGCCCGCAGGGGCAGGCTTAGCGTATTTCTATTTCATCAATAAATAACCAGGCTTCGTGACCTGCTCCCGACTCGCCGGCGGGAATTTTTCCAAGCCGATCCACTTCCACCCGCACATACCTGCCTTTGGTGCCCTGCACTGGCAGGCGCACCCGGCAAATATTGCCTTCACTGGCAGGGAGTTGCTGAAGGTTGCCGGCAGCGGTAAACTGCTTACCATCTTCGGATACGGACACCCGAATCATCTTTGGGAGGTATATCCACTGACCCGGCGCATCGTAAAAACGGAATCTCAGTTCATTGATGACCGTCGACTTGCCCAGATCTATGTCGGCGGCGAAGTTTGTCTGGTCAAAACCCAGCCATTCGGCATCACCGTAGCGTTGGTCACTACCCAACACACCGTTGATCACTGATCCTGGACCATTGCCGGTATATTTTTCATTAGGCATGTACGCTAGTTGGATAGCTTTTCCTGAAGCCAGGTGCGAGCGGTGGGTCAGGGCAACTGCCCGGCCACTCACCTTATTGCCCATGAAGGGCAATGCTTTGAGTTCGACTTCCCCTTCGAGCACGATAGGGCTCTTGTATATGGGCGACTGGGTGTCGGGTGTACGTCCGTCGAGGGTATAGCGTATGGTGTTGCCGGGTGCGTCTGTAAACAGGCGGGCGCGCACGCCCTGGCCATCACCAGCCTGAATGTCTGCCTTGACCTGATTGAGGTGATCAGCCGGCTTGACACCGCCTGCCCGCAGCCGTTCCATGTGGATCCACAGCCTGCCGGCAAAATCTGTATAATCGCGCCGCTCGCGCGCCGTCCAGCCAACCTCGGCCATCGCGCTCGCGCGCGGCCATACCATATATTGCAGCTTTTCAACTGTCGGAATGTATTCTGTCCACACATTGCCCTGTGCGCCTAGAATGTAGCGCGCTTCCGCCTCACTGAGCTCAGCAGGCACCGGCTCATAGCTATACACCTTTTCGAGCGGCAGCAGGCCACCGATGGCCAGCGGTTCGTCGGGATGCTCAGCCTGGTAGTAGTCGAAGTAACAGTGAGAGGTAGGACTCATAATCACTTGGTGACCGCTTCTGGCAGCCGCTATGCCACCCTCTATACCCCGCCATGACATGACCGTGGCGTTGGGCGCCAGCCCTCCCTCCAGGATTTCGTCCCAGCCGATGAGCTTGCGACCGTGGGTGTTGAGGTATTTTTCGATGCGACGAATAAAGTAGCTTTGCAGCTCCATCTCATCTTTAAGGCCCTCACGGCGCATGAGCTGTTGGCAAAAATCACTGGCTTCCCAGCGTACCTTGGGGCACTCGTCCCCGCCGATGTGAATGTAAGGCGAGGGGAAAAGCGCCATCACTTCAGCAAGCACATTTTCCAAAAACACAAAGGTCTCTTCTTTGGGGCAGAAGACATCTTCAAAGACCCCCCACTTGGTAGCGGGCTCAAACGGCCCCGGTGTACAGGCCAGCTCAGGGTAGGCTGCAATAGCTGCCTGTGCATGCCCCGGCATTTCGATTTCGGGTACTACCGTCACGTAGCGCTCAGCAGCATAACGTACAATTTCGCGCACTTCCTCCTGGGTGTAAAACCCACCATAGCGCTGGCCGTCAAAGCGTTGCGGTTTGTCGTTGTAGTGGCCGATGAGCGTCTCTCGGCGCCATGCGGCTACTTCCGTAAGCTTGGGATACTGCTTAATCTCAATACGCCAACCCTGATCATCGGTGAGGTGCCAGTGAAAGTAATTCTGCTTGTGCATCGCCAGCATATCGATGTACTGCTTGATGGTGGCTACATCAAAAAAATGCCGTGCCACATCCAAGTGCATGCCACGCCACGCAAAGCGGGGTGCATCCTGTACGCTGACCTTGGGCACCCACCAATGATCTGGTTTGCTGGCCTTGGCATCGTAAACAGTTGTCGGCAATAGCTGCAGCAGTGTCTGCAGCCCATAAAATGCACCTGCCGGCTGGCTGGCTGTGATGATAATGCCGTTGTCGTCCACCACCAGTGTATAGCCCTCCGGAGCCAGGATGGCAGGGTCGCGCTCAATGCGGATGGAGGCAGTCGTTGCCGCTGCGCCTGGAAGAGCAAGTCCGGTATGCCTGCGCAGCGTCCCGCCCGCAAAGGCCGCCAGCTGCTGCCAGGCGCTGTCTGCATCCGCAACATAAAGTGTTGATTGTCCATCGAGCAGCCAGTAGCCTTCGCCGGCCTTTACTTCCTGCGGCTGCGGAATGATGGCAATGGTAGCTTTTTCCTGAGGCATAGAATGATTGCCTGACTGGCAGGAGGAGAGCAGCAGGGACAGCAAGAGGCCCGCTGCAAGTGCGTAAGTATTCATATTCATTGGCTGTTGCGATGACCTTTCGGAGACAAGAAGCGCTTTGCTTCAGGAAAGCAAAACTATGTTTTTTCTTTTTAAAAAAAGAAAAAATAAAATATTTAGCGGGACTGGCGCGCCAGTCCCGCTAAATATTTTACCGGTCGAAGCGCCAGCGGCGGAAAGCCTCCATGGCTTCGTATTCGGCCAATCCCAGTGCGCGGTACATTTCGGCTGTTTCGCGGTTGCGGTCTTCGGCGCGTACCCAAAACTCGCGTTCATCGCTGCCGGGGAAAGGTGGCCGGTCTTTTTGCGATTGGTGTAAAAAGATAGCCCGCCGCTTTTTGAGCACTTGCTGGGGTGAAAGCGGTACGGCCATTTCGATTTCATGTACGGGCCACTCCTGCCATGCACCCCGGTAGAGCCAGAGCCAGCAGTCCTTCATCCACTTTTCATCTTTGAGCTGGGCAAAGGCCGCCATGATGGCATCAAGGCATACGCGATGTGTGCCGTGCGGGTCAGCCAGATCGCCGGCAGCAAACACCTGATGGGGCTTGATGGCCGTCATCAGCTCCGCGATCAGCCGTACATCCTCCTGCCCGAGGGACTTTTTGCGCACAGAGCCCGTCTCGTAGAAGGGCATGTCGAGAAAATGTATCTGCTCGTCAGACAGGCCGCAGAATCGGGCGCCGCCGCGTGCTTCGCCGCGGCGGATGAGCCCTTTGACAAGTCTGACTTCTGGTGTATCAGAATCGGTGACACCCTTGGAGCGGATCGAAGCAATCGCTCGCTCGATGGTCTGCGGGGAGTCGTCTTTTAACATGTGCTGCCCGCGGCCAAACTCCTGCACAAACTCCAGGTAGCGGAGTGCGTCGTGGTCGTGAACAGCAATGTTGCCGGAAGTCTGGTAGGCAACATGTACTTCATGGCCTTGTTCCACCAGCCGGAGGAAGGTGCCGCCCATGCTGATGACATCGTCGTCGGGGTGGGGACTGAAAATGATGACCCGCTTGCGCGCAGGCTTAGCGCGTTCCGGACGCGTACTGTCGTCGGCATTGGGCTTACCTCCCGGCCAGCCAGTGATGGTGTGTTGTAATCGGTTAAAAATCTTTATATTGATGTCGTAGGCAGAAGCGTGTTCGAGGATCAGATCGCTGAGGTGATGCTCGGAATAATCTTCGTTGGTGAGCTTCAGGATGGGCTTGCCTGTGAGCTGTGATAACCATACCACCGCCTTGCAGATGAGATCTTCATCCCACTTACACATGCCCACCAGCCAGGGCGTTTTGATTTTGGTGAGTTCCTCCGATGCTGCCGCATCTACAATCACACGCACATTGGGGTGCTGCTGCAGAAATGTTGCCGGTACCGAGGGTGTAATCTCTCCTTCCACAGCTGCTTTCAGGACAGCCGCTTTGTGTTGACCCCAGACCAGGAGATAAATCTTGCGGGCCTTCATGATGGAGCCTATGCCCATGGTGATGGCCCTATAGGGGACATCCTCCTCACTGTCGAAATCCTTGATGGCATCGCGGCGGGTGAGCCCGTCCAGGCGCACCATGCGCGTGCGCGAGTCGGCCCACGAGCCCGGCTCATTGAAGCCAATATGCCCCGT
The DNA here is from genome assembly GCA_964645715.1 of uncultured Saprospiraceae bacterium. GTDB lineage: Bacteria > Bacteroidota > Bacteroidia > Chitinophagales > Saprospiraceae > JAUMBM01. The sequence continues at coordinate 17,454 of CAZYAO010000033.1, read as the reverse complement.
ACGGCCGATACCCAGCAGCTGTATGTCTATGCCGCCGTTGAGGTCTATGAGTTTTTCGTATCGCTCGCAGTAGGCTTCTACGTCTTCCAAAGGCTGAGATCCATCAGGTATGTGGATCTGTGAGGCGGGTATGTCAATGTGGTCAAATAAATACTCCTTCATGAACCGGACATAACTCTGCCGTGCTTCCGGAAGCATCGGATAGTACTCGTCCAGGTTAAATGTAATCACATTGCGAAAACTGAGCCCTTCTTCCCGGTGCATGCGCACCAGCTCCTCATATACACGAATAGGCGAAGAACCCGTCGCAAGTCCCAGAACCAACTTTTCCCCATCCTGCTGCTTCTGCCGAATAGCAAGTGCAATGGAGTGAGCTACATGCAAAGAAGCTTCCCGTGCGTCATCCCATATCTTGACAGGAAGTTTTTCAAGCGATCGGAGTTTGTACTCAAGGTTTTTTCCCTCGGCAGCGGTGCTTTGTGTGGCCATGTTTTCAATGGTTAGTGATGGTTAATTGTTAGTACAAAAGTATATGTTTTTTTATTACCGTGTACGTACACGGTAATTTTTATGGTATTTATTCTGACCAATAAAAAAATTATATTTTTCCGTGTGCCCACACGGAAAAAATTCTTTTATTTGCAGCCAACTGTGTGGGGGCCGGGCTGGCCTAATCCGTGGCAGGACATAGACAATTGGTAAACATGAGTAAGCGGGTTCGCATTGTAGACATTGCTGCTAAGGCCGGCGTTTCTATTGGTACGGTTGATCGGGTACTGCACAATCGCGGGCATGTGTCAAGTGCATCTCGTGAGCGGGTGGAGCAGGTGCTGCAGGAGATGGGCTACAGTCGCAACTTGCTGGCGAGTGCACTGGCGACCAACAAGACCTGGCGGGTAGTGGCCTTGCTGCCGGATCCTCAGGGCGATTTGTACTGGGAGCAGGTCAATCGGGGGGTTGAAGCTGCAGCGCGCTACACACAGGATTTTGGCTTTGTGGTTGATTATCGCTATTTCGGACTTTTTCAGCCCGACAGCTTTGCTGCCCAGGCGGCTGCGGTGATACAGCAGCCGCCCGACGGACTGCTGTTTACGCCTATTTACCAGCGAGAGTCGCTGCACTTATTGTCGCAGGCCTGGCTGGGGGAGATCCCCAATGTGATGATCAATACCCGTATTGAGCATGGCGAGTCCATCGCCTACGTGGGACAGGATTCGTATCAGTCAGGGGTGCTGGCCGGGCGTTTGCTGAGTTTTGGGCTGCAGCGGGGGCAGTCAGTACTGATTTTGAATCTGGACAAGGGACCTGCCAATGCCAAGCATTTGATCGATAAAGAACTGGGATTCAGAGACTACTTTGCGGCGCTCCCACCTGGCGAAAGCAGGCCGGTAGCTATCCACAGCCGGGCTTTTGAAAATTTTTTACAGCCGAAGGCATTGGCTGATTTTATGGTGGAGCTGCAATGGGCATTGCCCGATATCGGGGGGATTTTTGTGACCAACTCCCGCGCCCACTTGCTGGCCGATGTGCTACCCGGCCAGTGGAAGAGTGCTGTCCGCCTTGTAGGGTTTGATCTCATCGAGCCCAATCTCCGGCATCTGCAGGCGGGAACCATTAGTTTCCTGATTAACCAACACCCGCAGGAACAGGGTTACCAGGGGGTGCTGAATCTCTTCCGGCATTTGGTACTGCGCGAGGCGGTAGCCGATATTCAGTATTTGCCGCTGGACATTGTGGTGAAGGAGAATGCCCGATACTATCTCTCCGGACTGACTGCCCTACCGCGCTGGACACCCGCCGACACCTAATTGTCGGCTGGCTTGCATCAGACCTGCTCAAGAAGAGGGTAATTTTTTTTTGTGCCTTCCCATGCAACCCGCAGGGGACTTTTTTTACCTATCCTTTTAAATGCCAAATACAGGGCCATGGAAGAGGATGTATTGATGCATATCGTCAGGGGCTGTCAGGAGGGTAGGCGGGAGGCACAGCAAAAGCTGTACACGCACTATCGCAAACTGGCGTTTGGTATTTGTATGCGGTTTGCCGACAATGAAGCAGATGGGGAGGATTGGTTGCAGGAGGGTTTTATCAAACTTTTTCAGGGCATAGGTCAGTTCAGGTTTTTAGGTTCCTTCGAGGGCTGGCTCAGGCGCGTATTCGTTCATGTGGCGCTGGCGCAGCTCAAAAACAAACGCAAACAACACTGGCTGACAGCTTATTCGGGGGAGGAACTGGAGGTCGTTGATGATATTGATTTCTCTGTTTTTGATGAAAAAGACTTGCCGGCAGCGCTGATCCAGTTGCTTCACCAATTGCCGGATGGTTACCGGACTATTCTCAATCTGTATGTATTTGAGGGATTTTCTCATCAGGAAATTGCCTCTGCGCTCGGAATTTCAGTAGGAACTTCCAAGTCCCAGTTGAATCGGGCGAAGGCATCCCTTCGCTCTCTTATCGAAAAACACATGCTGGTGCAGGTCTCTCACCACAAAATATTTTTTAACCATGGATAGTCAATTACCTCGCGACCCGATGGAAGAATTCCTTCGCCAGTCTCTTGGCGACTACAGGCCCGATCCTCCAGCAGATATGTGGGATCGAATCAGTGCGGGTATGGGTACTCCCTCCAGCCCGCCGCCGACTAAGGCGGCGCCCGCAACGGCCTGGCTATCTATGGCAGCTACGGTTCTCGTACTGGTGGTGGCTGCCGCTCAGCACTACTATTATAGTGCCCAGATAAGGCAGCTGTCCGGCGAATTAGAGGTGCTGCAGCAGTCGCAGCCGCTGCAGGGAGGCAGGCAGTCGTATACTGCGGCTACTACAACTTCGTTGCCGAAGGCTGCGCAGGCAATTGATTCGCCTGCCCGGAGGGCAGCTGGGGGCAGTTTTTTGGGAAAAAAAATGACAGCTGAGCGGCCCGGTCTGCACGCTGGGCTGGCTACGCAGCAGCCAGCCGCTGGTCTTGCGCAGCAGGCATCGTTTGCGTTGCCATCAGTTACCGACCACAAGGCGGGAGGAACAGTGGCAATACCTGCTTCAGCCGCCGCTTTGCCAACAGTTGAGCGGATAAGTTCTCCGCTTGACTGGCTCCAACGAACGCGCATCCGCTCTTTGTTACTAGCGAGTTCAGTGCCAGCTGTTCCGCAGTTGCCTACCGATGTGGCACGCAGGCCGCTCAGGTTGGTCGCACAGGGCGGTTTTTTACGCAAAGAGTTGGTTGTGAATGATATTCGGCCCGAAGACAATGGCCCCCGACCCGACAGAGGCTCCCGCGTGGAGACGGAGATCCTGCAGGCAACTGCCCGCTTCGCAGGCCTGAAAGGCACAGCGACATTGGGATCTCGCTGGCGGTTGTCGACAGGGCTTTCACTGATGACTTCCTCGGTACAAGCAGTGCACCATTCCGGTTTTCAGGTAGGCGATCGCAATCGAGGTCATCGACACAATAACCGCCCGCCCAGAGGGGAGTGGGACAGTGATTTTGATTGCAGCCTGCCCTCTTTGTCGGGCAGTGTTACAGTCGGCCTGCGGGTAGCGCAACTGCACAGCGGTGGGCCGTTGAATGAAGAGGCTGCAGTCAATTTCGATATCTATACAAGTGAAGAAATCACTCAACTAATGCTGCCGCTGGGCATAGGCTATGCATTTACCAGTGGCAGATTTTCTGTTACGCCCGAACTGGGGTTTGTAGCTGGTGTAAACCTCCGCGAGTCCAACCGAGTAACGGCAGCAACCATCAATCAGCAAAATGCCTACTTCGATTCCAATATCAATCCTTTCCTGGATGAAGCTAAAAGTAACACGTTTAGTATGGATGTAACGGCCGCAATGGCTTTCAATTGGCAGATTAACTCCCGACTCAGTATTGGACTGCAGCCGATGGTGATGCGGAGTGTAAAGCTCAATTCGTCTGATAATCAATATCAGCAGACGGCTTGGGGTGGTGCTGTCAGCCTTGGATACCAGTTGTAGCGTCCGGTTTTTTTTATCTTTTAATCAGTCCTTTTTTTATGAAAAAAATATTGCTCGGCCTAATGCTTTTAGGCCTGCAGGCCATCTTTGTGTCCTGCGAAAAAGATGAAACCACCAGCCAAAGTGCATCCGTAGATGCCATCGCCTTGGCAGCACAAAAACAACCAGTGTCGCCAGCGATGCTGCCGGCAGATGTGTTGAACTACATTGCTGCCAACTACGGCCCACTGATGGCTGAAGCGGCCTGGTATGTGGAGGGAGCCGGCCATGAGGTGGCTTTGGAAAACGGTGAACTGCTGTATTTTTCCGAAGACAATACCAGCCTCGATCGTCGGGGTCGCAGAGGGCGTGGCTGTCTTCAGGGCGATACCCTGACACTGGATGCACTACCGGGGGTAGTAGCAGACTATTTGACCGCCAATTACCCTGACCAAACCGTCAACATGCTGGTGAGCAAGCGTGGCGGAGAGCTGCTGGCAGTAGAGCTGTCCGGCGGACAGGTACT
>CAZYAO010000033.1:0-12877 GCA_964645715.1 uncultured Saprospiraceae bacterium | reverse complement strand
ATCAGTTCGCGCTATCTGGGCAGTGGAACTCAGTGACGGCAGTGTACTGCTCTTCACGGAGGCAGGGGCGTACATCAAAAATTGTGGAGAAAGAACTGGCAACCCCGGTGGGGGTGGCGGCCATGGGGATGGTCCTGGTGGCGGTCATGGTCCCGGCGGCGGCGGTCATGGCCCGGGTGGTCATGGCCCAGGTCACGGTGGTCAAGGTGGCGGAAGAGGCTGATAAATTTTCGTCCGACTGATGAATGTAATGGTTCTATGGAACGCGCCGGCTTCAGCTGGCGCGTTTTTTTGGCGTAAAAATCCACATAAACAGACGGGCGGCCATTGCTGGTTTTTCGCAGAAAACCAGCAACGGCCGCCCGTCTGTTAGCCTTGGCTTACAGCCTGTAGCTGCAAGCCAAAGCATTATTGAAAAAAAGCAGGAAAAACTACACCGCCGCCGCTTTCTCCTTCCCTTCAGCACCCACACGTGAGCCAAAGACGGAGCCGATGAAATGGCGATTGAGGCGTGCAATATTTTCCACAGAAATACTCTTAGGACACTCTGCTTCGCAGGCAGTAACATTGGAGCACATACCGAAGCCCTCGCGATCCATCTGTTTTACCATAGACTGTACACGACGCTTAGCTTCTACCTCTCCCTGCGGCAGCAACGCCAGGTGACTTACCTTGGCACTGACATACAGCATCGCTGAAGAGTTGGGGCAGGCAGCTACGCAGGCGCCACAACCAATGCAGGCAGCTGCGTCGAAAGCCTGAGAGGCTTGGCTTTTCTCAATAGGAATGTCGTTGCCATCCTGTGCTTGTCCCGTGTTGACAGAAATATATCCACCAGACTGTATGATGCGGTCGAAAGCGGAGCGATCGACAACCAAGTCGCGGATTACCGGGAAAGCGCGGGCGCGGAAAGGCTCGATGACAATCGTATCCCCATCCTTGAAATGGCGCATGTGCAGCTGGCAGGTGGTCGTCCCCTGCATAGGGCCGTGCGGCTGTCCGTTGATGACCATGCTGCAGGTACCACAGATACCCTCGCGGCAGTCGTGTTCGAAAGCTACAGGAGACTCCTTGCGGCCGATGAGTTGCTCATTCAGTACATCGAGCATCTCCAGAAAGGACATATGCTCGGATACCTTATCGAGCTTATAGGTCACCAGCTCCCCTTTGTACTGGCCACCCTGGCGCCATATTTTAAGCGTAAGATTCATGACAACTGAATTTTGAAATCCGATGAACAAGCAATTATGGATATCAATCCCGCAACACGATTATTTGTAGCTGCGGGTCTTCAATTCAACATTTTCGAATACCAGATCTTCGCGGTGTAGGATAGGATCCTGCCCATTGCCGGGGTATTCCCAGGCGGCTACATAAGTGTAGCCGGCATCATCCCGCAACGCTTCCCCTTCGGGTGTCTGGTACTCTTCGCGGAAGTGGCCGCCACAACTTTCGTTGCGGTTGAGCGCATCGACAATCATCAGCTCGCCGAGCTCGATGAAGTCTGCTACGCGCAGCGCCTTCTCCAGCTCAGGGTTGTATTCTTCATTGGTGCCGGATACAAACACGTCGCGGTAGAATTCTTCACGCAGATCCTGCACCATTTTACGGGCAGCCGTCAGACCTTCGGCATTGCGTGCCATACCGCAGTAGTCCCAGATGATTTTACCCAGACGCCGATGGAAACTTTCCGGTGATTGAGACCCTTTGACCGTGAGTAGCTGGTTGATGCGATCTTTGACAGACTTTTCAGCATTTCGGAATGCTTCACCATCCGCATCTGGCTTAGCCGTGCGAATCTCATCAGACAAAAAGTTACCAATCGTATAGGGAAGCACGAAGTAACCGTCGGCCAATCCCTGCATAAGCGCAGACGCACCCAGTCGGTTGGCACCGTGATCACTAAAGTTAGCCTCACCAATAGCAAACAAACCAGGGATATTGGTTTCGAGATTGTAGTCAACCCACAATCCCCCCATAGTGTAGTGCACTGCCGGATAGATTTTCATCGGCATTTTGTACGGATTCTCACCGGTGATCTTCTCGTACATCTCAAACAGGTTGCCATACTTCTCTTCCACCACCTTCTCGCCGAGCTCGCGAATCTGTTGTTCGCTGGCATTGGAAAGATTGGTAGAGTTGGCCTTGGAGCGGCCATAGCGCATGATGGCATCGCTGAAATCCAAGAACACCGCCAAGCCTGTAGGCGCTACGCCCAGCCCCTCATCGCAAGCCGTTTTGGCAGCGCGGCTGGCTACGTCCCGCGGCACCAGGTTGCCAAAGGCAGGGTAGCGACGCTCGAGGAAGTAGTCGCGGTCAGCTTCAGCGATATCAACACCCGTCTTACGTCCTTCGCGAATCGCTTTGGCATCCTCCTGTTTTTTGGGAACCCATACGCGGCCGTCGTTGCGCAGACTCTCGGACATGAGCGTCAGCTTGGACTGGTAGTCGCCGGAGACAGGAATACAGGTGGGGTGAATCTGCGTGAAACAAGGATTGGCCATGAGTGCTCCCCGGCGTACAGCACGCCAGGCCGCCGTGACATTGGACATCATGGCATTGGTGCTGAGGTAAAAAACGTTGCCGTAGCCACCCGTAGCCAACACCACAGCATGCGCAGAGTGGCGCTCAAGCGCACCCGTGAGCAAGTTGCGGGCAATGATACCGCGCGCTTTGCCGTCGACAATCACGACATCCAGCATCTCATGCCGGTTGTATAGCTTGACGGTACCCAAAGAAACCTGGCGGGACATTGACTGGTAGGCCCCAATCAGCAGCTGCTGACCGGTCTGTCCGCGCGCATAGAAAGTACGGCTCACCTGTACCCCGCCAAAAGAGCGGTTTTCAAGCAACCCGCCGTACTCACGGGCAAAAGGAACACCCTGGGCAACTGCCTGGTCAATGATGCGTGCGCTGACTTCCGCCAGGCGATACACATTGGCCTCCCGGGCGCGGTAGTCGCCCCCTTTGATGGTATCGTAAAACAGACGATAAACACTATCGCCGTCGTTTTGGTAGTTTTTGGCAGCATTAATACCCCCCTGTGCAGCGATGGAGTGCGCACGGCGCGGGCTATCGTGGAAAGTAAACACTTTTACATTGTAGCCCAACTCGCCCAGCGTGGCAGCAGCAGAGGCACCGGCAAGGCCGGTACCGACAATGATGACATCCAGTCTCCGCTTATTATTGGGAGCAACCAGGGGCACCGTAGACTTGTAGCGGGTCCATTTCTCCGCCAGCGACCCCTGAGGCACTTTACCGTCCAGTTTCATGACTGATGGTTTTTGTCGTTAATCAATCCGGTCTTTATTTAGACTGCAGGTACATCAGCAGAGGAATCAGGGCAAATAAAGCCGGTACCAATACTGAATAAACCTTACCGATGAACTGTATGAAAGGCGTGTACTTGCGGTGATTCAGGCCCAGTGTCTGAAAAGAGCTCTGGAAGCCATGCCACAGGTGGAAGCCTATAACAATCATCGATGCCACGTAAATCACTACATACAGCGGATTGGCAAAGGCCACTGCTGTGAGACTGTACAGATCTTTGTACGACTCGCCTTCATAAGTAACGTAGGGAACTACGTCCAGCTTCATCTGCAACCAAAATTGGTAAAGATGCAGGACGAGGAACACGAAAATGATGATGCCAAGCCAGGCCATATTCGAAGCAGCAGCAGCGTTGGTGCTGGCAGCCCGTACAACAGTGACCGCATACCCCTGCGGACCCCGTGCCGCCTTGTTCTTCTGCCATATCACAATGCCCTGAATGGCGTGTAGCAGGATGAAAGCATACAAAAGGTAAGAGGTCGTTTTGATAAGCGGATTGGTAGTCATAAATTTGGCGTATACATTGAACGCCTGACCACCATCACCCGCCAGCAACTGCAGGTTGCCGGCAAGATGGACAGCTAAGAAGATAATGAGGAAGAGGCCTGTCAAACTCATGACAAGCTTCCGGCCAATAGATGATGACAAAAAATCGCTGAACCAACTCATTTGTTCGTTACTTTTCGTTGTGCGTTTCGTTGTAATGTGTTGTGACCAGATGTATAAACCACCTGCTCTACAAACTGTGCAAATCTACTCTTATAATCACATTTACCAAAAATGTGTTCGAACTCAAGGGGGTTGACTTAAATTATTTAGAATTTTTCTAAATAAAAATTAGTGGTTTAGTACGTAGCGAGTAGTAAAAGGCCGATGTACGTAAAAAGGTGTTATCTTTGAAGCACAAACTTGCTATCATGGGTGCTTTCGCTTCCGAAACGTCTTTTGAGATTACAGATTTGCTCCAGTTTTTCCCCGTCATCGCGCTGCCCATAACGTTGGGGGAGGATACACATCACGACTTTAGTCAGCACAACGAGCCATTACCCGGGGATTTGGTGCGGCAGTTCCTTCCTTCCGGGGACAGTGAGCCTGATGACGAAGAGGTTACAGAGTATGTTCCGTGTTTTCGCGTCGAAGATGTGGGCAATTTTTACACACTTGTTTATTGGCGGGCTGCGTTGCTGAGTTACAGCTATCATTTAGCTACCTTCACCGCACGTGGGGACCTCATTGATCACAAAATCATTGCCGGTACTTTTTACGCGCAAGGCGTGCTGACGCAGTCTATGGCCACTATCAGCGAGGCACATATCATCTACATCGTAATGGGTCAGTCAGCCGCCGCGCTGGGAGCGTTTGATGCGGATAGTTCGTCGGTCAATCACCTCCGCATTACGGAGGAGGGAATGCTGGAGGAAGTAATTATTGCCCGAAAATGATTACGGTCGCTGTCATTAGCTAGTCAATCAAACACATGGAATTATTAATAATATTATTGCTGATCCTGCTCAACGGGGTGTTTTCGATGAGTGAGATTGCTATGGTCTCCGCCCGCAAGAGCCGACTCGAATCTGCTTCCAAGCGGGGTGATCATCAGGCTAGGGTAGCGCTGGAAACCATCAATCACCCCAATCGCTTTCTCTCAACAGTTCAGATTGGCATTACTTTGATAGGATTGCTGACTGGTATTTTTAGCGGTGAGAACATTACGGAAGATTTCGAGTCCTTTTTTCTGCGCACCAACCTGCCGGAAAGTTATGCGCACGTGCTTGCAGTGACGGTCGTGCTATTGCTGATTACTTTTTTGTCATTGGTGTTTGGCGAACTGGTGCCCAAGCGTATTGGCCTCAACAATCCTGAGGGGATTGCCAAGTCGGTGGCCATTCCTATGAAGTGGCTGACTACTTTAACCTCTCCATTCGTGTGGTTGCTTACCATCACGACGGACGGGATCATCCGCTTGTTTCGCATTACACCTTCTTCCGATGATAAGGTGACGGAGGAGGAAATTAAGGCGATTATTCAGGAGGGTACGGAAGCGGGTGCCGTAGCAGAGATTGAGCAGGATATTGTGGAGCGAGTGTTTAATTTGGGGGACAGAACGGTGGCTTCGCTCATGACGCATCGGAGCGACATAGTATATCTCCGGGAGGATTTTTCGGCCAAGGAAATCAGGCAGGCGGTCAGTAGGGAGATGCACTCGATCTATCCTGTGTACAAGCATGATAAAGACAATCTGGTGGGGGTGGTTTTTCTAAAATCAATTTTTGCACATATCGAGGAGCCCGGCTTTAGTTTATCCGGCTACATAGAGGAGGCAAAATACCTGCCTGAGCACAGCAACGCTTACGATGCGCTGCTGAAGTTCAAGACCAGCAAATGCCATTACTCGCTGGTGACAGACGAATTCGGTCACTTGCAGGGGATGATTACGATGAATGACCTGCTGGAGGCACTGGTGGGGGATGTTTCGGTGTTTCATGCCGAAGAATTCACCTTTGTCGAGCGCGAGGATGGTTCATGGCTTATCGACGGCCAGTATCCGCTGGCCGACTTCCTGTCTAAGTTTGATCTCGACAACCTGATTGCTGCTTATCCCTATAATACGATTGGCGGACTCATTCTGCAGGAACTGAAATCGATACCGCATGCTGGTCAGAAGCTGGTGTGGCGACAGTTTGAAATAGAAATTGTGGATATGGACCGGGCGAGGATTGACAAGGTGTTGGTAAAAATGACTGCCTGATTTAATCGTGCTATTGAGGCCGGTAGCCAACCTAAGAGCGCTGACGGGAGATGGTACTGTGAACACGCGACTGATTCTATTTCACGGCTGAAGTTGGTAGCAAGCACAAGGTTCAAGTTGCTTGTCTGTATGGTTGTATGTCTGAACCCGTCCCCCATTGACGCTGGTCAAAAGTAAATCCAGTGTGCACGCAGCCCTTCCACACGGCTGTAAGAGAGGGCGGGGGCAGGTAGTTTGATGAAATTGAGGGTGCCCAGTACTGCGCGAAGCCAAGGCTTGCGAACGGGAATTTTGCTCAAATCTATGTCGGGTGAAAGATACCATTGTCGGTAGCGCGGAAAGAGCCGTGCATCCAGCAGGTACTGATTGCCTGCTTCATCTGTCCACGCGTTTTCAAAACCACCGTACAGGTTTTCGGCGCCATACCCCAGCGACAGGTTGAGCCATTGAGGGCATCTTGGGCCCGCACCGAGTCCGCGCAGATTGCCGCTGAGCCAGATGGTCATGGTGTTGTAGTCTTTGAGCGCACGCTCAACATAGGAGATGCCGTAGAGTTCGCGACCTCTGGCAGCCAGATCGCTGCGGCCATTACCTGCTACCGCTGTCACAGGCAAAGTGGGATACGGGCGGCTGTTGGCCGATAGCTTGAGCCTGAATTTTTGCTCCTGCCAATAAGCATCCTGGACAACAAACAGTGCCATACCTGCGGTATTAGCAGCTATGTCAGACCAGGAGAAGCCCCAGTTGGCAGACAATCCATCCATGACTTCGACCGTACCCTGCAGCAAGGAAGCTACGAGTCCGGCGGTAAGCCTCGATTTGGCAGGAGACATGCCTGTCCAGCGGGCACCCGCGTAAAGTAGCCGTGCTTCTGTGTAGGTTGTCAGCAGGTGGCCCATTTTGTCCATTTGCATCCACTCACGACTGTCATCAAATGTGCGAAATCCACCCAGCGCATATTGCTTATACCAGGCGTGGTACAGTCCATAAGAAACGGCGCCATACACAACCGTTCCCCCGGCCGCCACAGGCCAGAACCTTTCTGCCCGGAAACTATCGGGATAAGCCTGCCAGTCGGCTGCAGTAAGAGACGGCTGTGCAGTCAATCGTGCAGACAAACCAACCAGCACCAGTAAATACAAGAATGTTCGCATACATATAGGTTGTATCGCCAGAGAAAAGGCAGGCGGCACCAGGCAGAGAATAGCCCTGTTGCTGTCCGGCACATCATCCAAGGTAAAAATAAACCCCTGGTTTTGCTTGTTTGTTTGTGTTGATATTTATACCTTTGCGCCCTGTTTGGTATATTTAGGCTATGCTTTCCAAGCTATATCCTTACAATATAGTCAGAACACTTGTTTATTCGAATACTGAAATTTTTCACGACATGAAAAAAGATATTCATCCGGCAAACTATCGCACTGTAATCTTTAAGGACTTTTCAGTTGACGAAGCATGGATGGGTCGCTCCTGCGCCAACACCAAAGATACCATTGTATGGGAAGACGGCAATGAGTATCCGCTCGTAAAGCTGGAAATTTCCAGTTGTTCACACCCTTTCTTCACGGGTAAGATGAAATTCGTTGATACGGCAGGCCGTATCGACAAGTTCAACAAGAAGTTTGCCAACTCTCGTTACGGCAAGAAGTAATCATTTACGCTATCTTGTTCGTGTGAGCTAAAGAATAAAAAAGTCCCCTTCATGTCATGAGCGGGACTTTTTTGCGTTGTACTTGTTACAGGGGGCTGCCACAGATCTGTAAAAGTCCTTCAACCGTGTATAACAGGCTTTTCAGATGAGGAGACTTCACGGTGATATTCTGTCTGCAAGCCCGTATTTATCCCATACACTCGCCTGATATTCCGTAGCTAACAACAACCAGCCGCAGTCATGCCAAATGTAATTCTGTTTGATAACGAAGTTCGCGATCAGCTTTTACCTTTTACCTGGCTCAAACCCATGGGCGAACTTCGGGTAGGGATACTTACCATTCGCGAAAAATGGGAACGTATGCTGGGCTACCCGGTATCTTTCCTGACACAGGAGTACCTGTCTGGCAAGTATGCAACGACCTATAGTGATGTCAATATTCTGATCAACGGCTCGGTGATGCCGACGCCGGAACTGGTCGGGCTCATCCGCCAGATGACCATGAACGAGGCCTTCCTGTTGGGGGATGAGCTCATTGCTGCCATGTTGTCGGGTGAACAAGTAGCCAGCATGGTGAAAGATGAAGATTTTGGCGAGCTCAGGGTTTTTCCCGTGGAAGAAAAAATACTGCTGAAGCTTTCGAGGGCATACGATATTTTCCGGCTGAATGACCGTGCCATTGAGCTCGATTTTGCGCTGCTTACGCAAAATCGGGTATCTGCGCCGCTCTCATCTACCAACCGGGTTGTCGGACCTGCCGACCGGGTTTTTCTGGAGGAGGGTGCGAGTGTCGAGTGCAGCGTATTTAATACAGAGCGGGGACCGATATATATAGGCAGTGGCTCGCTCGTGATGGAGGGTTGTCTCATTCGGGGGGGCTTTGCCATGGGAGATCATTCGGTACTCAAAATGGGTGCTAAAATTTACGGTGCTACCACGCTGGGACCCTATTGCAAGGTAGGTGGTGAGGTCAACAACGTTGTCTTCCAGGGATATTCCAATAAAGGACACGAGGGTTACCTCGGCAATTCCGTCATTGGTGAGTGGTGCAATATTGGTGCAGATACCAACGCATCCAACCTCAAAAACACCTATGATGAAGTGCGGGTCTGGAACTATGTCGAGCAGCGTTTTTCGCCCACGGGGCTACAATTTTGTGGCTTGTTGATGGGGGATCACAGCAAATGCGGCATCAATACCATGTTTAATACGGGTACGGTGGTAGGTGTAAGTGCCAATATCTTTGGTGCGGGCTTTCCCCGGCAGTTTATCCCTTCTTTCTCCTGGGGGGGCGCGCAAGGCATCACTACTTTTCAGGTTGAAAAAGCTATGGATGCCATCAATCGGGTGATGGAACGTCGCAACCTCGTGCTGAGCGTACAGGAACGCTTGATTTTGCTGCATGTTTTTGAAGAAACTGCACAGTATCGCCCTTGGGATAAGAAAAAAACGGCCTCCTGAGTCTAAAGTGCAGGGGGGCCACCCGCTGTTTTCACCAATATACACAACAGATGAATCCTCCTGCGTGGAAAAAATGGTTGAGTTACCTGGCTGACCTAACCATCGAAGAGACCAGCAGCCCTTACAATCCGGTGCTCGAAGTAAGTCTTCGCCGTGGGCAGTTTCAGCTGAGTACAGCCAATGCTGTTTATTCCTACGGAGACCGCTACACCAATTTTTCGCGTGTGTTTGACCGGCTCAACTGGTTGCGGATGCCGGGTGCCGAAGTATTATTGCTGGGACTGGGGCTGGGGAGCATTCCTTACATGCTCGAGCGCAGCTACGGCCATTCTTTTTACTACACAGCGATTGATATCGATGAGGAGGTGCTGCTACTTGCCGACAAGTACCTGCTGGCTGATCTCAAAAGCCCGTTGCAGCAGATTTGTGCGGATGCTTCCGTATTTGTCGAGGTTTCGCCCGATGAGGCCTATGACCTCATCTGTGTTGACTTATTTGAAGACAACCGGATTCCGGCGATTTTTTTGGAACCTGATTTCGTCGAGGAGTTGAGTCGTATCCAAAGCCAGGGAGGACTGGTGTTATTCAATTCCATGGCCTTCACCAAGGAAGAGCATCAGCAGGCCCAGGCATTTTTCGAAAATGTTTTTCGTACGGTATTCCCTCATGCAGTGGCGCTACTGCTGGGAGGCAATTTCATGCTCGTCAGCGACCAACGCTATCTGAAATAAAATACAATAAAAAAACAGTTCTTTTTGTGGAAATAAGCCGTGTGCTGCGACTATTTAAGCAAAACACGAGCCATGACAGCTTCCCTAACAGCAGTGCCGGAGGAGAGTCGCAGCGACTGTCAGCATTGCGGCCAGCCACTCAGTGGCAGGATTGACAAGCGGTTTTGTGATGATTATTGTCGCAGCAACTATCACAACCGTCTCAACAACGAATCGACGCTTTTTATGCGGCACACGCACCGATTGTTGCGCGGCAACCGGCGTATTCTGGCGGCCTTCACCCAAGCGGGGCGCACGCGCCTGCCTCGCGAGGAGCTGCTCCGCGCTGGCTTTCGCTTCAATTTTTTTACCAGCCAGTATCATCAGCCTTCGGGGCTGTGTTACCGTTTTTGCTACGAATATGGCTATGCTGCTGAAGAGGCAGCTGCTGAGGTCGTGCTGGTAAAAATGGAAGAGCCGCAGGAGGTTATCTACAACCCCCAGGATTAGCCTCTTCTGCTTCCTTTTTACTATTTTTAGGCCATGAAAAAAGCTGTTCACATCATCATTGTCATGCTGGCCTCGCTTGGTTTGGCTGGTGCGCAGGCCGACAGTACTGCTTTCCGCCCGCTGCTGCACTTGGGGCTTACAGCCGCCTACCAGCAAAATGAGGTAGGCTTTTCTCCTGTATTGCCGCAAGCAGCCCTGCCCGGAACGGGCTGGGGGCTGCTCATGTCCTATGTTTCGGAACCCCACCTCGGACTCCAGCTTACCCTCGCTGCCGAGCAGCGAGGCTGGCGCGAAACGTCGGCTGCTGCAGCGGGCTTTTACGAGCGACAGATTCGCTACCTCACGCTCAGCCCCTCCACCCTGGTACTTTTTGGCCGTGGCCGCCTGCAGCCCTTGCTGGCCGCAGGGCCATTTGTATCTGTACCATTATCGAGCAGGGAAGTGCTGCCGGCTGGCTGGCCCGACATGCCCCACTATGGTGACGATTTTCCGCTTCGGATAGTCTATGGGATTGCAGGAAGTGCGGGATTCCGGCTCACTGCCGGCCGCTGGGGCATACAGGCGGAAGGCCGCTACCGGCGCGGCTTCAGCAGCCTTTTTCCGCTGGGGCAGGGCTTCAATTTTTCGGAGCCTTCGGCTATAGAGGGGCAGCTGTCGCTATTGTGGCTTTGGGAAAAAAGGTCATAGCGGCCTGCGACAGGCTATAGCCTGTGCAGGCGCTCGAGTGCTGCCGTGAGCGTCTCTTCTTTTTTGGCAAAACAGAAGCGGATAAGCCGCTGGTCGCGGCCGCTGCCGTAGAACACAGAAAAAGGGATGGCCGCCACGCCGGTCTCTGTTGTCAGCTGCCTGCAAAATGCCTGGTCGGGCAGATCGCTTACAGCGCTGTAGTCGACGGCCTGAAAGTAGGTGCCTGCGCAAGCCAGTGGCCGTAGTCGGCTACCCGCAAGACCCGCACGAAAAAAGTCGCGCTTTGCCTGGTAAAAATCGGGTAGTGAGCGGTAGTGATCTGCATGGTCCAGATAATCGGCCAGCGCGTACTGGGCAGGCGTCTGTACCGAAAATACGTTGAACTGGTGTACGCTTCGAAAGGCAGCTGTCAGCTGCGGAGGGGCTACACAGTAGCCTATTTTCCAGCCTGTGTTGTGGAAAGTTTTGCCGAAAGAGAAGACGGCCAGACTTCGATCGTACAGCTCGGGATGGCGTAGGATGCTTGCGTGCTGCTGCCCGTCGAAAACCAAATGCTCGTACACCTCATCACTGAGTACGAAAATGGGTTTATCGCGGATGATGGCTGCCAACTGCCGCCAGTCGGCATCGCTGAATACCTGTCCCGCGGGGTTTTGGGGCGTATTGATGATGATAAGCCGCGTACGAGGGCTTATGAGGGCTTCAATGGCCGGCCAGTCGGGCCGAAAATCCGGCGCCAGCAGTTCGTGAGAACGCACCAATCCGCCCTGCAGTTCTACCGCCGGCCGGTAGCAGTCATAGGCTGGCTCCAGCTGTATGACTTCATCACCGGGCTGTATGAGCGCACTGATGGCGGTAAAAATCGCCTGGGTAGCGCCGGCGGTGATGGTAATCTCCTGTACAGGGTCAACCGACCGCTGATAGAGGGCAGCTACTTTGGCGGCAATTTTTTCGCGCAACTCCATGACGCCTGCCATCGGGGCATACTGGTTTTTCCCCGACCGCAGGTAGTGGCAGCTCAGATCAATGAGCTCGGCCGGCGGATCGTAGTCGGGGAATCCCTGTGACAGGTTGATGGCGCCCGATTCGTTGGCCAGGGCCGACATGACGGTAAAGATGGAGGTTCCTACGCCCGGGAGTTTTGCGGGTACGCTGAGGGGTGTATTCATGGATGTTGTAAGTATTGTTGTAAATCGGGAAACTGACTGGTCAGCAGGCGTGCCCGCCCGCGGTCGAGCCTTTCACCATATACATACGGTACGATGTAGGCGCCGCTATAACCACTTGCTTCCAGCTGCTGCTGCCGTGCATGTGCAGCAGCAAAGGTAGGCTCAGCGCCTACCGTATACCGAAGGATACCACCGGGGCCTGTTTCTACCATAGCTGCAGGATCTTGCCGCAGCAAGGGGTCGCTGGTGGCAGTCATGGAAGCAATGATTTGCACCTTATAGATGAGTGGCTTGTTGTGCGGGGATGTTTGCAGGCAGCCTCCGGCCAGTCTGCCCAGCAACGGCAGCGTACTGCCAGTTGCTGACGTGCCGGCCGGCGGACAGAAAGTAAATACAGCTTTGCCGGCCGTCTGACCGACAGGTGCCGCCAGGCTGCGCAGGCTCATGCGGGCGGGATCGATGCCTTGTGCTGCCAGCGTTTTTGCAAAAGCCTGGGCCTGCTGCAGACCTGGTAGAAACCCTGCTGCCGCTGCTGTGGCCTGTGGATAGCAGATGCTGATAATCAGCCGCCAGCCTGCCGGTAGCTGTGCGGCCAGCTGTGCCAGCTGCG
>CAZYAO010000032.1:0-44594 GCA_964645715.1 uncultured Saprospiraceae bacterium | reverse complement strand
AGAATACGTCTGACAGCGTGGACACAGAAGCGTTTGCCTCAGGTCCTGTGCCGTCGCAGGTCTCGGCCACTGTAAACTGGTAGCAGGTGCCCGGTGCAAGCCCGCTGATGTTGACAAACACGCGGTCGCCCACGATGGTCACGTTGGCATCTCCCTGACACACCACAAAATCCATGATGGACTGGCCAATGTTGCCATTATAGCCCTGGCCACCCACCGTCACTGTCCAGCAGTGGTGCTGCATGTCCGTACCTGTAATCGGGTGGTTATTCACCTCCCAGCTCAGCGTCGCCGTATTGAGCATCACCATACTCGTTTCCAGCTCTGTCGGCGGCAGGCAGGGTATGCGCACACCCGCATCCACTGTCAGTTCTGACGAACGAGACACCAGTACATAATTGCCCGTCTTGCCGGTATCTTCGTCGGCATCGCTGTCCGTTCCGTCGTTGTTGCCCAGGTTCGTGATAACAAACTCCAGCAGTGGAGCAAATTCTACGATCTCCAGCGGCGCTGTCGCCATGCTGAAATCGAAGCTCACACAGTAAGTACCCGGCCACAGACCGTCGAACAGGTAAGCACCTGCAGCGTCCGTCAGCAACAGGCGATTGACAGGACGTCCCAGATTGTCGGTACCGGTCAGCGTCGCCTTCACACCCTCCATCGGCAGGTTGTAATCACCCCCCTGGTTGTTGTTATTGTCGACATCCAGCCACACATAATTGCCCAGTTCGGCCAGATTCAGAATACCAAAATCGATGGTCTGGTCATTCTGGTTGTCCGGGAAGCCACCGACTACGTTGGGTACATCACCGATACTGCTTTCCCCTGTTGGCAGATCCGTTGCATCCATAATCATGAACACATAACCGTCGCCATCTTCGGAGTCAGATACATCATTGCCTACATTCGGCTCCGTTGGGATGAAGTCGACCGGAAGGTTAGTCACACTGATTTCGTACTTGCCTTCAATCAGACCGCAGAAGTGGTAGTAGCCATCTTCATCTGTATCGACGGTGTAGGTCATATCCGCGGCGGCACCAGTACCTCCGGGAGCATTATCCGTACCGTAGTAGATCAATTCAACTGTGATATCTTCCATGGCCGAAGTTACAGGCTCATCCTGCTGACCGTCACCATTGATATCTTCCCATACGTAGTTGCCCACTTTGGCCAGAGAGAATTTATAATCTTCGATCTCCCCTGTCGGAATGGACGCAGTCTGCGTGTTGGCAGAAAGGCCGCCATTCGGGCTCAGGCGGAAGCGGGCAAAGGCGTTACCCATCGAGAACACTGCGTTGGCCGGTACATTGAATGTGAGCTTTTCATTGGTCAACCCACCTACCGGCACAATGGCACCGTTGGGTGCAAAGTCGCCCGTGCTCAGTTGTTCGTCGCCATCAAACTGGCCGTTGCCGTTCCAGTCAATCCAGCCCTGAAGTACGGCGCTTCCGGACAGCATGTTCATGGCACTTACTTCCAGCATAGCCGGGTAACCAGGAATTAGCGGGCTGATCAGGCGAATGCCGTCTTCATCGTCACCGGCTACGGCAGGTGTACCGAAGGTAACCAGACCGACGCTGCCGTCATCACCGCCGCCCATCATACCGGCCATATCATTCGGCTGGCCGTCCAACTCCGCATCGACAGAAGCACCCAGCTTCAGGTCGTTGGAGACGATATGCGCCGGAGGATTGTTGTTGCCGTTTGTATTATAACTTTGCGGGAGGTCACCATAGTCAAAACCAGCAATAACGACCATATAGTCCTCTATTTCACCGTTGCATATGTATCCCGTTGGCAACATTGCAGGACCATATTTAGGCGTACATATGAGATTCGTGGTAAAAGTATACAATGAACCACCCACTGTTCCGGAGCCTGCCAGTAGCTCATAGATTAAATTCCCACTCTCGTCATAAATTTCTATTCCTACTTCGCTGGGGTAATCTCCACTATTGATATAATGTAGTGAGTAGGTTGCATTAGTATCTAGTGAAACAGGTACATCAAGATAAGAACCATCGGTAAAGGAAGGGCCGAAAGTGGCGACCACGGCAGAACCCTGTCTCAATTCCATAGATGCTCCATTCCAGCCGTCACCAAAATCATCAACTAAGCCAAACCTGTAAGCGCAACCGGATGGATTTATCTCAACAGTATCAACCATGTATACGTCACCATCCCCACTGATTGCAATAGAATACGCACCAATTGCAGAGTTACTTGCATTAGGTGTAAACAAGAGTACATAGTTTACACCTGCGACTAGGTTAGCTGTAATAACCGGATCCTGATCGGACTCGTTATTTCCGGTTAGAATGAAGTTAGCGCAGGGTGTTAAAGGATCAAATGGCGTCTCTGAAAGGATAGCGTAAGTATCTCCATTGGTGCCACTTGCATCGAATGTATAACTACCACTCACCGAAACCGTAAACTCATACAGGTCATAGAAGTTGGAACCTGGAGGTGAATTCTCATTACAGGCCAAACTATTATTACCAGGTGAGAAAGGTCGTGCAAATTGTGGATCTGTAATGTCAATAGAACCATCAAAACTTGTGATTGCAACAGAATCGCCAGATACGTTATCGGAAGGCGGCAACCCTTCACATTGGGTTGAAATACGCAGGCGGAGACCCACTTTAGCACCCACTTCTGCATCCGGAGGCACATTAAACATCAGCGTATCATACCCGATAAATCCGGCAGGAACGGCACTGGAGACCATTTCATCCGTATCATCAAAGTCATCATCTGCATTGAAATCAACAAATCCAACCAACTTAGCTTCCTTGGAAGACGTATTGTTGACCTTCACTACAACCGCAGCATCCTGCGTAATGATAAAGGCTGGCAATGACTGAATTCCGTCTTCATCATCCGGACCTGTGAGCGAAGGTTCATCATCACCACCGCCCATTATACCAGCCATGGCCTCCGGTTGTCCATTTGGCTCCATGTCCACTATATCACCAAGGAAAACCTCAGGATTCTGCAGGATAGCATGCACGGGACCGTCATCTGCCAGCAGCGTTGGATAAGCGGATGGCAGGTCACCCAAATCCAGACAAGTCATGGGGAAGTTGTTATTCTCAACGTAATCCCCTGGTCTCAAGTACATATAGTAGTAATACGTATTGCTGGCACAGGTATAATCATCCAGAAAGTCATCTGAATTGGCATTGCCAGATCCTACAACTACCGTCATCCCCATGCCGTCAAGAGTATCCAAAGATACGAGACAGTCGGGCGAACTACTGAATCCCGGAGGATTTGTGACTGCAATCTGATACAAACCGGCAGCGTCTACCAAGAACTGATAATAGCCATTAGTACCATCGTATATCATGTAAACAGTTCCTGGGCCTGTCACTGAAACCTGGCCACCATCCAAAATTTCACCGGTATTCTCACAATAAAAATAACCCAGTGGATCAATCAGGAAAGTATCCTGATCAAAGCAATCCGGCTGATAATCGTCATCTGCATCAAGGAAAATACCCGCATCCAGCCCGATAATACTAGTCGGATTAACCACTTCAAAACAGCCCGTAAACCCTGTGGTCATACTGACATCGGAATCGAGGGTATCGAGTGTATTGAACTCAATATTTGGAATTGAGAACTTATAGTTGCTGCCATTGGGTATAGAAGAAAAATCAACATGAACAGCGTAGCTACCTGGAGCAGGAACCGGAAACGCATAGACACCAAACTCATCCGTGGTGACAACATAGTCAGGCAGAGCAGCTCCGGGTGAACCATTTGAACACTGGTGCATTTTAACAGTAACTCCTGCCACACCAACTTCCGTAGAGTCCTGCAGACCATTGCGATCCTTATCATCCCAAACAAGATCACCTAATGCTGTTTTCATATAAAAACAAAGCATGGCAGTGTCTCTTCCCTGTGGATAGAATTGATTGTCGTTGATTGCATAGTTGATTACAATAGGATCTGTGTAATCATTCTTTGTCTGTAACATGTAGCTGCCATCCGCATTCAGCATGAACGTATAGTCAGGAGTAACTACAGTCATTGGAACTGCGTAAATCAGATCCCCTTCAGCATCCATGTCATTGTCTAGCACATTGCCCTGGTTCTTGAAACCCGCAATGGCACAAACCTGATCATTGGCTGCAAATACGGTGTTCTCGCAATTCTCCGGGATGATTTGTATAAATTGACAACCTGTGCCCACCTGTGCTGGTGAGCCCGTATCACTTACACTGTAGGTATACGTATCGGATCCAATATAACCAGCATTTGGGGTATACATAATTTTACCCGTCAGAGTATCTACTACTGCCACCCCGTGCAAGGGTGCAACAGTTATGGTAACCGATGCAGGGTTGAGCTGACGCAATAATCCACCAGCAAAATCATTTGCCAGCGTGTTCAGCATCACCGGCGTATTTACAACCGTCATCGCGTTATCGGTACCAAGCACCGGAGCAGAAACAACAGTTGGATTCAAAACCGTAACTGTCAGTTTTACATCAACCGTATCAACGCCATCAAAAACCGGTACCAAATAGTTATATACGCCCGAAGCAGAAGCACTGAAAGTGAATGTTCCGTCCATATTAACTACTGGCATCGCTCCGGATGGATTCGGACCCATCACGATTGGCGACAAATACTTGGTACCCGGAGGCATATCATCGTTGGTACTCAAATCCCCGACAGAAACCTCTCCTACGTTTACCACTTTGGAATCAGGATACGGATCTGATTGATAAACCCGCATACAGTAATCTTCCACCTCTCCACTATTCCTGTATCCATTGGCTGAAGGCTGAAGGGCCCAACTGTCACTGTTATCTGCGGTCAGGCGCAAGCGCATATAAATTTTGCCAAAAGGCAGCTCGCCCGTGGGATTGAAGCCTGACCATTGTAAATCAGCCGGAGAAGTTCCCAGTGTATCCTTCGGTATAAGAAGCACCGGTGTACGCTCATCGTCATCAAAACAGTTATTACGGTCAAAATCAATCCAGCCCGCCAAATAGGCAGCACCATACTCCGTGTTCCGAACGCCGGATACCAAGGTACCAAAGGAAGAAATCGATGGATGTAGGTTGGGTAGTACGCCCAAGCCATCTTCGTCGTCTCCATCCACATCATCTCCATCAGCATCACTTCCCTGATACACACTCTGCGGACCCAGTTCACTGTCGGAATTCAAACCAATCTTCAAACTCGTGGTACGCTTATGATAACCGGCTGAAGATTTTTCCAACGCGACCGGGACGTCCCCAAACTCATTTCCGGTACAAATAGAGAGCGGAACTACAGTGACCGGAACCTGGGCTGTAAGAATGCAATTATTATCCAGATTTGTCACTTCAAGACGATACGTAGTGCTCGTCATTGGTGTCGCAACCGGATTCTGAATAAATGCATTATTCAGGCTTGGCGTTGGTGTCCAGTAGAATACACAATTTGCAGTAGCAGGGGTTAGCTCCAATGGCAGTGATATGGCTGTTCCCTGACATATTTCCAGCGGGGCTGGAGCAGAGGCATCAACCGTGAACCCTGGCTCATTGACAATGATTTGTACCTCTTTGAATGACGTACAACCTGTATTTAGATTCGTCTGAATTAACTTATAGGTAGTGTTCACTACAGGACGAACAACCGTTGTTGCTCTATTAGGCTGCTCTACCCCTGTTGTAGGCACCCACTGATATGCCATGTTGGGGGTTGTAGCAATTCCAATCGTAGTCTCTCCTCCCCGGCAAATTGTTGTATTTCCTGTGATGTTGATCTCCGGAAGTGCCTTCACCGTTACCAATACCTGATCCGTAGAAGTACAACCACTTTTTGTAAGAGTTACTGTATAGGTGGTTGTACTGGTGGGAGATGCTGTCGGATTGGAGACTGTTGAACTGCTCAATCCGGTTGAAGGCGACCAGGAATAGCTTACACCGTCTGCCGGATCGGCACCTATTGTCACCTCTTCTCCTGGACAAATCGACTTATTAACGCCCGCATTGGCTGTCAAACCAGCCGGAGGCGTAATCGTACAGGTCTTGGTAACTTTACATCCATTCGTGTACGTTACCTCCAGTGAATAGGTAGTAGCTCGGGATGGGTTCGCATTAGGATTTGCACAGTCTGTACAGCTCAAACCTTCAGCCGGTGACCAAGAGTAAGACTGTACGTTGGACAATGAGCCTGTATTCCCACTTGCCCCAATTCCGATACCCGTCGGTGTTGAAGGACAAATTTCTTTGTTTGTCAGCGTAAAATCAGGCGCAGGCAGCACTGTCACCGTGGTTGAAGCGGAAACAGCCGAACCACAACCAGACACCGACAAGGTGTAGGTAGTTGTGGAAGACGGAGAAGCCGTTGTCATCGCACAGGTTGAGCAGGACAAATCGGTAGTCGGCGACCAGGAATAGACTGCACCTACTACCGGTGTTACGCCAATTGTAGTTGACGATCCCGGACAGATCGGTGCTGGCGTAGGCAGCGCAGGAAGAGGTCCGCCGGATGGTGTAGTCAACAAAACGGTATCCACTACTGAGCAGCTCGTCAATGGATCTGTAGCAGTCACTATCATCGTTAGATTGGAGCCACCGAACAATAACGAAGGCATTGGACTTGTAGCATTCGTATTGTTCTGCCATGGAACATTGGAAGGATTCCACTGATATGTGAAATTGGTGCCCATTTCGGGTTCCGCACCAATGGTTACCACCGCCCCGCTACAGACTTGCATATCCGGGCCTGCATCCACCTTTACAGGTGATACGACTACCTGCATAGTGTCAAACACAAAGCAGCCTGTACCGATATCCTCAACCCGAACAACATAGGTCTCATTGTTTGACAGACTTATGGTCGGATTTGACAAATACTGATCAAAATCCGGATTAGCCATCCCTTTTGTATTATACCAGAGGTAAGAATACCCTGCTACAAAAGGACGTCCAATGCCAACACTCTGGTTAGGACATATGAAGGTGTCTGATACCGAAAAAATTGGCAAGGTAAGTGCTGGATCATTGACGTACAAAGTATCCACGCACTGGATACTACTAGCCCACCTGTTAGTAGCAACTACGGAGATGTTTACTCCGTTGTTGGCTGTAATCAGGGTCGGTACAGCAAGAGTATCATTGTTGAATGCCCAGGATGGACTCCACTTGAACTTATAGTCACTGGGATCAACATACTTAGCATACACCTTATAGCCCCCTCCCGGCAACGGACAGCCAGATCCTCCCAAAACGCGCACTTCGGTGTAACAGCTACTGCCGCCGCCACCTGCGCAGACAGAAAGAGTGTTCTGGAAGGAGTAACAAACATGACCGTTTAGCTCGGTCTTTCTCCTGAACGTGACGGTATTGCCTGTTCCCGGCTTGAGCCGGATATAGGCATCCGCTCCATTATTACGGGTGGCCAATACTTCAATTTCTGCGTCTCCTGAAACCTTCTCCCAGGTATAGACTGCATTTGGTGAATTCACTTCACCCGCTTCAGCCTCTTGGTTAAACCAAGATGGCCCTTCACATAAATTCAGGTTGCGCGGCGTAATTTGAAAATATACTGTGTACACATTCATATAATCAACAAACACACAACCATCTTTTTCCGCAGTTAAGGAATAGATTAAGGGAACCTTAACAACGTTGGTGCCGGCATCGTAGGTAGTCTGCGCCTGCCGATTATCAACAATATACTGCCCGGAAGCCCAGGTGTAACTAAATCCGCTCACGGCCGGCAAACCAATCATTGCTGTTTCCCCCTGACATACGGTCACGTCCGGTCCGGCAAAATTGGCAGCCGGCTGACTCACTACGTTAACATCCACTTCATCTGTCATGGTACAGGTCATACCCGATTTTTCCAGTACCGTTACCGTAAGTGTATAAGTGGCAAACTCCGTCGGCATGGCCACCGGATTCGGACAGGCAGTACAAGACAAGTTGGTAGCAGGGCTCCAGCTATAATTAACTTCCATGGCTCCCTGTACTGGTACTCCCCCTAAACGAACCCCTGCCGTTCCTCCACAAAATGGGACGTCCGGACCAGCATCAGCAACTACCGGTTCAACAGACACCTGATCAATAGAAAAACACCCTACCGCATCAATGACCTTGAAGGTATAAAGGGTTGTTTCCTCCGGTGTATCTGTCAAATTCGTCTCGGTAGAATTGGGAAGTGTGTTTCCCCCAATATACCACTCATAAGTGTACGGGGGTGTTCCTCCACTGGCTGTACCGTCAAGGGTAATCGGATTACCTATACAAGTATAGAACTTTGGGCCAGAGGCCTTGGCCTTCGGTGCAATATTTGTACTGATAAGTAATGTTGCCACATTGGAAGAATCCAATGTTACTTTTTCACAACCGGCACTGTTCAATTGAGTAAGCCGACGGAAATACCAAGGACCCGCAGTCTGTGGCTCCGGGGTCAAATTCCGCCCGGTCTCCCCTGCAATGTCCTGCCATGGACCCGTACTAGAGGATGCGATTTGCCACTGATACAAAATACCATTGGAATAATCCGGAGGCCCCGTCAAATCTACCTTGTTGCCGAGAATTGGTTGTGTCAACCCTCCGCTGCAGGCTGTCTGAGTGGCCGGACTGATGCTGCTGGCTGAAACCGTGACTCCATCGGGCAAAACCCCCTCATCCATACATAGCAATAAAAAGCCATTTTTAAGAAAGGGTGTTTCCTGATAAACGCCCGGAGTAGTCACGTCCTTCAAATGCTGAGGATTTTTACTCGCCGTGTAGAATTCAGCAACAAACAATTTCCCATTCTGAAATTTCAATTCTGAACCGCCAACATTTGACATTGGAAGGATGGTTGACCATTCCCGCGTCTTCCCTTCATTAGAATACTTGGCAATTGTAGTCAAAGCAACAAACTCGGGTGGACCATCATCAATGGTGTAGGAACCCTGAAATGCACAATTTGTCACCTGATCTACAGGATATTCTTCCGGACTTTCAAAGTAAGTCGTTTCAAGGAAAATATTGTTTGTTGAAGTATCAATATCCAACGCGCAACTTAGGGGTTCGAGGAATTCATTGGGTTCGTAGGTAGAGGAATACAGTAATGAATCCCCATCCAGCGAAAACTTTTGCAAATAAGTTTTGTAAACTTGACCCTCATCAGAATCCGCAATATCCGCCAGATAATTGTCGGAGAACTGCGGCTGATATGCGTCCGCCGTTAAAGGATAAGTGGATGAGGAAACAAAAGCTAACCAGGGAAACCCGGATTTATCCAAAGCCAGCTCGATATCATAGAAATCGTAATAAACGCCTCCAATCCAGGTACCCCACTGCTTGACTCCATTTGCATTGAGCTTCATCAGAAAGTAACTATCGAGATATCCATCATCAAACCCCTGAAGCACAGGCAACTGGGTCTGGTAGGCACCGCTGGTTACAAAGTTGTTCACATTGTTGAAATTTGGCATAGAAAACAAGGTGACATTACCCGCCAGGTAAATAGCTCCGGACGCATCCGTTTCAACCCGCAAACTAAGGATGTCCGCATCGAAAGCCGGCATCATTTGTGCGGTACCGAGAACCCCGCTAAAAACCAACGAGCCGGAAGGAGACAACTTGCTGATTACCAATTTAGCATCATTTGTGTTATTGGCTGGAAGCCCTCCTGAATTGGGGTAGTCAGAAGATATAACAGATCCTACCAGAACAACATTGCCATCCTTGTCAACAGTAATGTTATGTTCACGTTCACTATTAGTACCCCCCACATACCTTGACCAATATTGCTGCTTTAAATTCGGGTTCATTTTGGAAACCAGAAAGTCGGTGTTACCGGACCTACTATTCAATGTACCCAAGTTATTGGACTCTGTCACGATTGCCACATAAAGGGCATCAGTTGCACAAGCAATTTTTATGCTAAATTCATTAGCTGTGCCGCCAAAATAAGTGGCTGCCAGCCGTTGCCCTTTGTTATTAAACTTGGCAATGATGAAATCAGTGCCATTTGTGGTAGAGGCTTTGGTTGTTTGAAAAGCACCCGCTGTAGTCGTAAATAAATTTACCCTACCTCTACCCGCCAGGTAAGTATTGCCGTTTGAATCTACATCTACATCCCCGTAAGAAAAATTCTGATTTTCATCATTATTGCTAACAAAAGGTCCAGGCCGCTGGTAGAACGTACCAAATATCAATCGGGGCGTCGGGTCGATGGTCAATTGCTTACTTCGGTCGTAGTCGGCAACATTAAATCCAATGGTTGTTCCACCTTTGGAGATGTAGGACACTTGCACATTTTCTGCATGATCATCCAGCCAGGAAGCCGGGATATTCTCTTCCAGGGTAACATGCGCCAGGGTCAGATTAACTCTGCCCTCCTTAAGCTCCACAGCGTTTGCCCCCTGGTAGTCCAGGGCAATCAGCGCCGGATTAGCCCCGGGTTTCACAATAAAATTGTATTCCAGTGGTAAATCCGCATTGCTATTGGAGATAAATTCTACGTCAATACCGGGATAAACATCCCGGTAGATGATGCGTCGAAATTGATGCACTGAGATTGTATTACCCCCGAAAAAGCAGCTAATTTCCTCTTCAACAGGATCTAAAGCTTCAATCACCGGATTGGGATTGGCCCCGCTAAAGGTAACATCTACTCGATGGTAACGCGTCTCTTCGATATCAGACCCTTCTTCAGCATCCTCCCCACGTTTCGTGCTAGGACGTCTGCGTCCGCTTACAGGCTGCGAAGCCTTAGGTATGTCAACCCAAGTATCATAACTAAAACCGTTTGGTCTCAGCTGTACTTTCATACCATTGGCATTTAGCAGGTAGCGTACATTCGGCAAATAATTGCCATCCAGATCGGTAATCTGCCCATCATTTCTGATGAAGGCAGGATGAATCAAATCATTCATCTGTTTCTCCAACTGCTCATTCGTTGCAGTGTTACTTTGCGCCATCATGGAGCCTGCTGTAAGCATCAGTAAGCTCAATAATGAGAGGTAGGCGAAAATACCAAAAGTACAGGCAATACGCCTCATCCAATGCGTGGCCGTTTTTTTCATGATGATAAACAATAATGAATAAAAAAAAGTCAGCCATAAAAGGCTAACCAGACAAGTGTGATGTACCCCCTACGAGTATGGATTATCCGCCCGCTGATGAAATAATTCTGCCGGACAATACCCTTGTCAGCTGGTTGATAATTTGCCGAACATTGTTGATAAGATCAGCAGACAGCTTCTGAGGGATACCTCTATAGGAATCGTCGTCACCAAGGGCTGGACAACATCACGCAAAGAGACACACCGTTGCCAGTTGTAACGAGGACAAATATGGATAAGGAGAGAATTTTGCCTCTTGAAATAACCGCCAAATATCTTTGATTTTGGATTAAAGCCTTTGATTATCTCTATATCGGCGAGGACTCGAACCAAATTCTTTACTAAAAGCAGTAGAAAAATAATTAGGATCACTAAACCCGGTCGCATAGGCAATTTCTGCTACTGACAAATCCGGATGTGAGAGCAGCAGCACCTGAGCCTGCTGTAGTCTGTACGTTCTAATCATATTGCTTATTGAATCCCCGCCACCCAGTGCTTGCATTTTTCTTCTCAGCTGCGATGTGCTGATATTCATGATATCCGCCAATTTCTCTACGTTAAAATCTTCTTCCTTATATCTCAGCCTAATTAGTTCCTTCACCTCGCGGATAAAATCATTTTCCAGTTGTTCTAAGATTCCGATGGGAGCCTCATGTTGCAGATTGCTAGGCTCTGGCGACCAGCACTGCTCGAAGTAGCGTTTGACCTGCTCCGAATGCTGCAGGCTGTTAGCGATATACTGTTTTAACACAGAAGATTCGAATGGCTTTGGTAAGTACAGGTTAGCTCCACAGGTCAACCCTTCTTCCACCGAAGAAATATCTGATTTGGCAGTCAACAAAATCAGCGGAATATGGCTGGTCCGCACATCACTGCGTATCTTTGTACAGAAATCAAAGCCAGACATTCCGGGCATCATTACATCTGATATAATTAAATCAGGAACTAACTTAATGACTTTTTCCATTCCTTCAATACCATCCCTGGCAAGAACGATATGATACTCCTTTGATAGCAGTAAACGCAAATATTCCAATATTTCAATATTGTCATCGACAGCGACAATAATTGGCTTTCTGGTGCTTTGGGATTCCTCAAGCGACTTCCCGTTATCTACTGGGCACATTTCCGAGACTGGGACAGAGGGTTCCTCCAAATCACTTTTCCATTGATCTTTCTGGCTAAGCGGCAAATAGAATTCAAAGGTAGTTCCCGGGCTGCTACCTGTAAGTCCTCGCCTCAGCTTGAGCCTACCTCCCAGTACAGTAGCTACCTCGCGGGCATAAGCAAGCCCAAGACCCGTGCCCCCGGATTGCCTGCTCGAATGCGACTGGTAATATCTCATGAATATTTTTTCAGATTCTTCATCTGACACCCCGGATCCATTATCGCTTACCAGTATAGTTATTGCCTCGGGGGTACTTATAACCTCTAAGATAACTTTTCCTTTATCGGGTGCAAATTTGACCGCGTTCGACAGTAGATTTCCCAGTACACTCTTCAGTGCCCCCTCGTCTGTACTAATTGTTGGCAAAGCATCATAATGAACCAACTGCATGTCTATTGACTTCATTTCCGCCTGATACCTGAAGTCTGCCAACACAACTGGTAACAACACAGCCAAATCAACCTGCTGATACTTTACCGACAATCCGCCTAATTCCTTGATTCTGCCCAATTCCAGAATCTGGGTAATCATGGAGAACAAATCATTACTCTGCTTCTTTATCGAGTTGAGGGCTTTGGTTATGTTATGCCCTTTCCCCGACTCAAGCTGCTCGGACATGCCAATGATCAAGGTAACGGGTGTTTTGAGTTCATGGGCAATATTGACCAGTATCCGTTCCTTTTCCTTAATCAGCTGAATCTCATAATCTGTTTTTTGCTTCAACAACTCATTGTTGTGCTGCTGCAACAGCTGCTGCCTTCTGTTCCACATCACGATTCCCAATAGCAGGGTCATGAGGCACATAACCAACCCGATAAAGCCAGTGCGCTTCCACCACAATTTTTCGACTTTGAACTGTAGGTAACCGGAATCTCCCCAGTTGTAGCCATCCAGGGATGCTTGTATTTCCAACAGGTACTCACCTGCTTCAAGTCCTGCAAGAGAAACAACATTTTTTTGACCATTGTAAAACCAATCAGACTGCTTTTTACCATAGCGAAACCGATACTGTGTTGATTTGATATGGCTGTAATCCAGTGTACTAAATTTGACCATTATACTGCCATTTTGAGCAGGCAGGTCATCAATTGTCAGGTATTTTTTTATGCTTGTAAGCATGAGTGGCAAATCGCCCTGCCATACACCAGTAATCACTGTTTTCTCTGGCGATAATCTGCGGGAAAGTGTCTCCGGATAAAAAGTAATGTAGCCGTTAACTGTCCCCATGACTATTTTACCTCCTTGCATCAATACCGCTGTGTTCCTGTTAAACTCTCCGGCTGGCAGCCCGTCTGTTGTAGAAAAAATCGTATGTTGCAATAAGTGCGTATTTAGCCGAATCAGGCCATCAAGCGTTCCCAGCCAAAATTCGTCTGGTGTTGATTGCACCATACAAAATATAGGCCCATCAAAATGATCACTCTTTGCACCCACTTTGGCAATTGAGTTATTGCTGAGAGACCATTTGTAAAGGCCTTCCCACGTGCCAATCCAAACCAGGTTGCTGTCGTACCTATCCCGCTGGCCAAAAATGTAGCGTGGATGTTGTTTTCTGCCGTCATCGAAATAAGGTAGCTTCAACTCAACAATAGAATAATCGCCAGCTCTCCAGTCAACGGTAATGCCAACCAGCCCGCCTGCACTGCACAACCATACCTCACTCGGCTTGCTGTCATCGACATACAGCGAACTCAAATTCCACGAGGCTGTAGTCATCTTGAGTCTGGCTGCCAGTCCCTCTACTTCGATACACTGCTGTGTAGCCGGGTTATAAAAAAACACCTTATCGCCTGCAAGGCTGATGAGAAAAAGCGTACCATCCCCCAAACAATTCACTCCGTAGACGACATTGAATTGCTCGATGCCACAAAGCTTGATTTCAGTGGCGTCGCCTGTTCGCGAACTTAATCTAATCAATTGTTTATCAGCATTCACATACCACTTATCACCATAGGAATCGATGTCCATGTGATAACAATGAATCGCTGCATCCGGCGAAGAAGACAGATTTTTTTCATATTTTTTATACAACCCAAAACCATCCGTCCGGTTTTCAGTTGATCTGTTAAAAATCCAGAATCCCCCATCTGCCTCTATCAGAGGCTTTTTTTCAGCGGGCCTGCCGAGTTCGAAGGTTTGCCTTATCTTTTTAACCCCGTTTTGAATACACACCACACCTCTGGCATCGAGTCCAAGCCACATATTGCCCTGCCGATCCTGCATACAGGTTGTAACCGAAACATCAAACTCGAATGATGTAGGCGTAATTTTTTGGCCATCCCAGCGCTCAAGCAGGCTACCCCTTACAATCCAGTAATCTTTTTCCTCCTTTAGTCCTCTGATCCCATTGCCATGTTTCGAGCCGGGCCTGGGGATATACCTGTTTAGGACGAAGTCCTGTCCAAAAAAATAGATTCCTTTAGATGTCTGTACGCAAATCAATTGGTTGTGCTCTTCCTCCCAAATGGCGTAAATTGATTCATCTTTTGAATTAATCAGAACTTTCAGTTCCCCGCGTGGCCCAATCAATCGAAGTTTTTCATCCTGCCCCACCCAAATTATTCCGTTAATAAGCTCCAATGCGTAGATTGACTCAAACAAAGCCTCCCCATCCTTGATCTGTCGAATTTTTACCAGCCTGACGTTGTTTTCCGATTCGTATACTATCCTGTAATGCTGTATGGTATTGTTTTGAACATACAACAACTGATTATCCCGGAGCACAATTTCCGAATGGGCCAATTGCCCACCAGTCAGGTCGATACCTCCAGGTTCAAAAAACTGATCCCTCTGACTATCATATATCTGTATTCCTCCTGTCGTAAACACCCACATATTGCCGTAGGTGTCCATATTTATAGACACAACGCTATTGGACAAAAGTGAACCCTCCTCTCCCGGCTTGTTCCTGTAGACTTTAATGTCATATCCATCGTACCTGTTGAGTCCATTCAATGTTCCAATCCAAATATACCCTTGCTTGTCCTGTACTATTCTCGTCACAAAACCCTGCGAAAGCCCAGATTCGGTAGAAAGAAAAAACATATCGGCCGTGCGCTGGGCAGCTGCCTCAATCCGACTTGCGAGCAACAATACGCCTGACAAACATAAGTAACCAACAAAGGCAACGACAATGGACCACTTCATACGCTTGGGTGATAATTCAGGACTCAATATTTCAATTATTAACGGACTATTTTCTTTTTTTTTGTTGCCAATTTCTTTGATTTTCGGTTAAAAATCATTCAATGCTGTATTAATTATCCACTGTCTAAATTGGTAAAATCTCTGTGTTTTCATAATTAATTGAAAAACAAAGTATCCTTTATTCATACACACAGTACACTAAATCCCGGGTACACACCAAAGCTGTGGTACATAGCATCCATTTATTCATACACACAGTACACTAAATCCCCCCAAAACCAGCTCGCCCCTATTGCCGGGTTGCCTGAAAAACCCAACAGTCTGCACCTACCATACCTTAGTTCTTACCCGTCTATGTACATTTGTAGTATCCTGCGTCGTTTGTTACCTATGCTGCGCCAGTTTATTGTTTCTAACTTACAACCGCATGTCCCTCCTCGCCAACATCCAGACCGATCTCCGCCAGGCTGCCGTCGCCGCCGACATCCCGCGCAAGGCTCGCTACTTTCAGGCTTTTCCCGGGGGGTATGCCGAAGGCGACCAGTTTCTCGGCGTTAGTGTGCCCGAGCAGCGCAGGATCGCCAATGCGTATGCTGCTGCCGCCAGCGCCGATGACATCCGCCAACTGCTGCGCTCTCCCCTGCACGAGGAGCGCCTCTGCGGCGTTTTTATCCTCAACCGGAAGTTTAGCCGCGACCGGCGCTTGCGGCAGGAAAAACAGTGGGTTGATCTGTTCATGGATGAAATAGATGCCCTCAACAATTGGGACCTGATCGATTCCTGCGCTCACATAATTCTGGGACAGTGGCTGCTGGACAAAGACCGAACTATCCTCTACCAGCTTGCCGATGATGCTTCGATGTGGAAAAACCGCATCGCCCTCATTGCGGCCGGCAGATTCATCCGCGAGGGTGATTATGACGATCTGCTGCGATTGTGTGAAAAGCTGCTCAGCCATCCGCATCACCTCATCCACAAGGCTTCAGGCTGGATGCTGCGCGAGCTGTGGCGCAAGAATCCGTCACTGGCAGAGGCGTTTTTGGAAAAACATCTCGATCACATGCCGCGCGTGATGCTGCGGTATGCGATTGAAAAAATGCCTGCAGCGGAGCGCAAGGTGTGGCTAGGGGCACGGGCCAGGTTTTTTTAAAAAAACCAACCGCCGCCAGCGGCTGTCGAGCCGGCATATTTTTTGGCCGCCCCGCCGGCGGCCGAAAATCATCTTCGCTCTAAGTAACTTTCCCCCAGCAAGTTGAGCGCTGCAACCGTCGCAAAAATGGCCAAGCCAGGAAAGACGGCCAGCCACCAGGCGGCAATATTCGAGCGTACTGCCTGTATTTGTCCTCCCCAGGTTACCAGATCGGCCGGCAGCCCAATCCCCAAAAATGAAAGGTAGGCTTCCAGCAAAATGGCTGCCGCAGCGCCGAAAGCCAGCGTAATCACCACCGGCCGCAGGGCGTTGGGCAAGGCATGCCGCCAAAGGATGCGCATTTCTGACAGGCCCATGCTGCGGGCGGCGGTTATGTAGTCGAGTTCGCGAATGCGCAGCAGCTCTGCCCGCACGAATCGCGCCACGCCGATCCAGCCGATCAGGGCAATGACGACGACCACTGTCCAGATGGATGGCTTTGCCACGATGGCCAGTATGGACAGCAACAGCATCAGGCCGGGGATGGCATCGATAATTTCTACCAGTCGCATAACCAACAGGTCGAGGGGCAGCGCCACCGGCTGCTGCCACCATGGCCGCTGCCGCAGCAGGCGCTGCGACAATGTGGCCAGCAGCCACACACACAGCCACAGCAAGCATGCCCCTAAGGCTATTTTTTCTAAAAACCCCCTGCCACTTGTAAACCAAGGGGAGATAAATACATAAAATCCTCCCGCCAGTAGCCCCAGCAGGCCGCCGCCGAGGCGGGCGCGGCTTAGCTGCCAGCCATGGTCGCCAAAATAGCCGGCCAGCCCCCCCAGCAGCAGGCCAATCAGGCCGGCCAGGCCCATGGCCAGGCCGCCTACCAGCACAGCCGTGCGCGTGCCGGCCACGAGGCCGGCGGCCGTGTCCCGCCCGAGGCGGTCGGTGCCCAGCCAGTGGCGAAAAGCGGGTGAACGAAGCTGCTGCTCATCGAAAGGGCTCTTGTAATTGCTGTTGTTGAGGTCCAGGCGACCGGCCGTATAGCGAATCAATGGCCACAGGCTAAATTCGTAAGTGTAGGTATGCCAGTCGGCATTCAACTGCGCCGGCGGCCACTGCCCCAGACCTGCGTCGACCAGCAATTGCCGAAAAACAGGGAAGTACCACTTCCCCTCCATCCGGCAGGCCAGCGGTTTGTCGTTGGCCAGCAGGTCGGCCAACAGGGCAATCAGCAGCATGGCATATACCAGCCGCAGCGGCCAGCGGCGGCCGGCTACCTTTGGTGCATCGCTTTTTACCCCATATAAATGCTTCATCATCTATTCATCTGCTTTTGTAGCCCCGAGGCGCAGCCGGGGATCTGCCCAGGCATACAGCATATCGGCCAGCAAAATGCCGGCAATCGTCAGCAGGGCTGTCATAAACAGCAGGGCGTAGACCACCGGCCAGTCTTTGTTTTGTATGGACTCGATCGTCAACAGCCCCATACCGGGTATGTTGAAGATGGTTTCTATGACCAGCGAGCCGGCCATGGCGGCCGGCAGCACACCCGCCAGCAGGGTTATTAGTGGAAAAAGGGCGTTGCGAAAGGCGTGCCGCCAGATGACCACCCGCTCGGGCAGGCCCTTGGCGCGGGCGGTGCGTACGTAGTCGGATGCCAGTGCTTCGAGCATGGATGCCCGCAACTGCCGGGCAATAAATGCCAGTGATCCATAGGTGAGCGCCAGCACGGGCAGCACCAGGTGCGATGCGCGCAGCTGCAGCTTGTCCCACCAATTGTCGCCTGGCAGCGGCTCCCCCATACCCATGGCCGGAAACCAGTCCATACCGTATTGGGGGTTGGTGAAAAATACAGACAGCAAAATGGCCAGCCAAAAACCAGGGACCGAATATAGCAGCAGCAAGGAATTGTTGACCCATCGATCAAACGCAGATCCTTGGTATACAGCCGAATAAACACCTATTGGCACTGCCAGCAAATAGGCGAGCAGCACGCTCAGGAGATTAATCAGCACCGTCCACCGCAGGGCCTCAGCAATTTTATCAAATACAGGCCGCTCATCGCGGTAGCTCCGCCCCCAGTCGCCCCGCAGCACGTTGGACAGCCAATAGTGGTACTGGTTATGGGTACCGTGCCAATGCAGGGCAGGCAGCAGATGCTTCCAAGGGCTGGCGGCCGCCAGCATAGCAGCATGTGCCTGCGCCACGGCCTGGTAGGCCGGCTGCCAGCCGGCCTCCAGTTGGCTGTCCTGCCGAAGTGCCGCCGCCAGGCTGTCGAGCCGCCGCTGCCGGGCGGCTTCGTCAGCCTGCACGTACAACTGCAGCAGGGTCGTCCGTGCGCGGATGGCCGCATCGGTGCGCTGCTGCAGCTGCAGCAGCGCCTGCTCTGCAGCCTGCAGGCTGCGGTAGTAAGCATCAATCTCGGGCCAGCAACCGTAGCGGTCGGTAAGCGCCGCCAGCAGCACCCGCCGGTCTTTTTGTAAAACGCGGTGCAGCGTATCGGAATAGGCAGCTGTCGTGAGGCTAAAGTAAAAAACCGGCCTGTCCAGCCCAAGCTGCTGAGCTACCGTCGCGTAGGCCTGCTGGTAGCGGCGATAGTCGTTGCCTGTCTTACTGTTCTCATCCATCGTCAAAAACTGACTGACCGGGTCACCCGGCGCACAGCGATTGAGCCCGAATGCCAACAGCGATATCAGCAGCAGGGAAGGAATGAACAACAACAGCCTTCTGATCAGGTACCACAGCATCTTCCGTAGTTTATCCTTCTACCGCACGCCACACGCGAAAGAGGTTGCGATAGCATATCTTGGCAATATCTTCTTCGCTGTAGCCCCGCCGAAGCAGTTCATAAATCAGGTTGGGATAGTCAGCAACGTCCTTCAGTCCGACGGGCAGACTGTCCCCTACCCCGTCGTAGTCGGAGCCCAGTCCAACACAGTCAATACCACCAATGCGCACCACGTGGTCTATATGATCGGCTACCTTCTGCACATCGGCATACAGGCTGGGGTTTTCCTTGCGAAAAGCTTCCACAAAAGCCTTGCCTTCGGCAGTCTTCCGCTCAAGGCCGCGGGCCTTGAGCTGCTCGTTGAGGAGGTTGCGCAGGCTGTCGCTGTGGCGCTGTACCTCGATGTCCAGAAAAGCGCCCCCAAAATTAATCATAATCACCCCGCCCCGCTCAGCCAGCGCCTTGATCATGTCATCATTCATATTGCGCTCAAAGCCAGGCGTAAACACCCGGGCTGAACTATGGCTGGCAATACAGGGAGCCTTACTCAGCGCCATCACCTGCCAAAAAGCACTGTCACTCACATGCGAAATATCGATCATCATGCCTATGCGGTTCATCTCTGCCACCACCTGCCGGCCAAAAGGGCTGAGCCCATTCCAGGTGCGACTGGGGTCGTAGGAAGAATCGCATATCAGGTTGTCGGTGGCATGCGTGAGGGTGATGTAGCGGATACCGCGGCGATGGAAGTAGCGCAGGTTGCGAAGTTTGTCCTCTATGGGCGCCCCGTTTTCCATCCCCATAGGCAATGAGATGAGTCCCCGGGCAAACTGTTGCTCAATCTGGTCAGGAGAGGTGGCAATGGCAAAGTGGTCGGGGTGCGCATCAGCAATGCTTCTGACCATATTGATCAGACTGTCTGCCAAGGATTTAGCGCCTCCGGTTTTCTGATAAGAGGAAGGTATGTATATGGACATGAAAGGTGCATCCAGCCCGCCCTGCTTGGCACGCACATAGTCAAAATCCCCCTCTTCCGTCTGTATGGGAATGCCAATGTACTCTTTGGTGGGCCTGAAATTTTGTACCCGCAGCCGATAAGGCAGGTCCACGTGTCCGTCCACGATGATATAGCGATGTGCCAGCTCGCGGGCTTTGGAGAGCAGCGCGCTGTCGACCGACTGTCCCCAAAGTCTGGCAACCGCAAGGACAGCGACAAGTATGAGCAGTTTTTTCATAAACAAAACGTAAGATATGCACCAGCTGCATGGCTGCGGCCATGCGACCGGAAGATAAATAAAATTGCGTGCGTTTTTGGCCGATCGGCCAGAAACGCACGCAATTTTACCATTTTCCCGCATTAATATGCCAGCAAAGCCCCCAAAGCTTTGGCAATTTTTTCAGCATTGGGCAACACAGCCTGCTCCAGCAGGCTGTTGAGCGGTATGGCGGGCACATTTTCACTGCCCACAACGCGCACCGGCGCGTCGAGCTGCTCAAAACAATTTTCCTGTATACGGGCCGCAATGCTCTGTGCAAAAGTATTGTTGACAGGCTCTTCCGTGATGACCAGGATGCGGCCGTGCCGGCGCGCAGCGGCGAAGAGCGCCTCTTCGTCGAGGGGAAAAAGGCTCCGCAAATCCAGCACCTCTACCCTGCCGGGATGCTGCTGCGCCGCATTGAGCGCCCAGTGAACACCCATGCCATACGCCACGGCCAGCACACTCTGTCCCTCGGCCAGCGCAGCCGCATCGGCGGCCAGCGCCTGCCGCGCTTTGCCGATAGGCACCCGGTAGTCGGCCGCCGGCTCTGCCGTGCGGGCCTGCTCAGTGCCCGGCACCTTCGACCAATAGAGGCCCTTGTGTTCCAGCACTACCACAGGATTGGGATCCTCATAGGCTGCTTTCAGCAGGCCTTTGAGGTCTGCGCCATTGCTGGGATACACAATTTTTATGCCGCGAATGTTCGTCAGCACCGACTCCACACTACTGCTGTGGTAAGGGCCGCCGCTGCCATAGGCACCAATGGGCACCCGCAGAACCATACTCACCGGCCACTTGCCGTTGGAAAGATAACAGCTGCGGCTCACTTCGGTAAACAGCTGGTTGAGCCCCGGCCAGATGTAGTCGGCAAACTGTACCTCCACGATGGGCTTCAGCCCCACGGCCGACATGCCCACAGTGCTGCCAATAATAAAGGCCTCCTGTATGGGGGTATTAAAAACGCGCTCGTGGCCATACTTGTCGGCCAGGGTCGCCGCTTCGCGGAAAACGCCGCCCAGGCGGCCGCCTACATCCTGCCCGTAAAAAAGACATTCGGGATGGTCGCGCAGCAGCTCGCTCACGGCATGCAGCGCACAGTCGACCATCACCCGCAGCTCGCCGCCGGCGGGCTGCCGCTCGCCCTGCTCTTCCGTCAGTGCCGTGGGTGCAAAAATATGCTTCGTCAGGTCTGCCGCCGATGGCTCGTCGGCAGCCTGCGCTTTTTCAAATTGTTGTGCAATGGCAGCCGCCACAGCGGCTTCTGTTTCTGTCAAGGTGGCTTCGCCAATGCCCGCATCCAGCAGCATCCCCCGCAGCAGCGGCAGCGGGTCGCGCAGGCGATGCTCGTCGAGATCGTCGCGGTACCACTCCTTGCGCACGCCCGAAGTGTGGTGGTTTAGCAGCGGAACGCTGGCATGCAGCAGGAAAGGCCGGCGCTGCGCTCGCACTTTTTCAAAAATATCACCAACAACCTGATAGCAAAGCTCAAAATCGGTACCGTCAACATGTACTGCCTCCAGACCACGGAAACCCGCTGCGTACTCACTCGCATCCTGTGATCGTATCTCCGAAGCCTTAGCAGAAATATCCCAGCCGTTGTCCTGCACCAAAAAAACAATGGGCAGCTGCCGCAAGGCCGCCATCTGAAATGCTTCGGCTACCTCGCCTTCCGTGATGCTGGCATCGCCCAACGAACAAACAACCAAAGGTGCCTCACCCGCCTCCCAGCGGTCGAGCTGCATCAGTTCCCGGTACTGCAGCCCCATGGCTGCCCCAGCTGCGGGAATCGCCTGCATGCCCGTGGCTGAGGACTGGTGGGGTATCTGAGGAAAATCAGGCCGGCGCAGGCTCGGGTGACTATAATAGGTACGCCCGCCCGAAAAAGGATCCGCCTGCTTGGCCAGCAGTTGCAGCATCAGGTCGTAAGGCTGCAGCCCCATGCCCAGCAGCATGGCGTCGTCGCGATAGTAAGGAAAGGCATAATCCTTGGTAGTCAGTTGCATGCCTACCGCCAACTGTATGGCCTCGTGCCCACGGCTGGTGGCATGCACATACTTGGAGACCAACTTGAAATGCGATTCGTAAAAGTCGGCAAGCCCCTTGGCTGTCGCCATCAGGCGAAAACCCTCCTGCAAAATTGACAGCGCAACCCGATTTTTCACTGATTTGGTGGTCATGGTTTGTAATTGGTTAGGACACAGCCTTGTGTGCTGCCGGCTTCCACAATAGACCCGACAGTTGTTATGATTTTTGCTTGAACCGTGCAATCGCTTCCTGCGCAGGTGCCGACAAGATAAGACGCCCGCTGATGGCCGCACGCGCTGTCAGCAGTTCGTCCCAGTCACTTGCATCCTGCCAAAACACTTCCTTGAGCGCCTGCATGGCGGCTGTCGATGAAGCACTCAGGCGCTGCGCCAGCGCAGCTATGTGCTCGTCCAGGCTGTGAATATCGGGCAGAACAGCCTGGTAAAGCCCTTTCTCCTGCGCCCAGGTGGCCGACTGAAAGGTGGAGGCATCAATCGCCAGCTGCTGAAAAGCTGCCTGCCCAACCTTCCTGGCTACCGCAGGACCCACCACAAACGGGCCTATACCTACCGCTAGTTCACTCAGCTTAACATCGGCTGCTGTCGTGGCAGCACAGTAATCGGCCGCCGCCGCCAACCCCACACCGCCGCCAATGGCTTTCCCCTGCACCCGGGCTATCACAAACTTCGGACAGCGACGCATCGCATTGATGACACCTGCAAACCCCAGAAAAAATTGCTGGGCATCCGGAAAATTGTCCAGTGCTGCCAACTCGTCAAAACTGGCGCCCGCACAGAAGGTGCGCTCACCCCGACTGCTGAGCACCACGACTTTTACCTCCTCACGGGCACCCGCTTCCTCGATGGCCTGCTGCAGCCGGCGCAGCTGCGCAGCCGGCATGGCGTTGTGGGAAGGGTGAAAAAAGGTTATAGTGGCTACACCTGCTGCCACCGATACTTCTACTGAACCTGCTTGTAATATATCGCTCATACGAATGAATGTTCGTTCGCAAAGATAGTGCTTTTTTGACAATCCGCTGCCGACAGCCCTTCATCATATTCATCAACAGTTGCTGTTTCCTTGCGTTCGTTAATTTTGCATGAAATTTTGTGGGTTTATGCGATAAAAAGGC
This sequence comes from uncultured Saprospiraceae bacterium, assembly GCA_964645715.1. Classification (GTDB taxonomy): domain Bacteria; phylum Bacteroidota; class Bacteroidia; order Chitinophagales; family Saprospiraceae; genus JAUMBM01. The sequence goes on along the minus strand of CAZYAO010000032.1, from coordinate 20,929 downwards.
AGCTGACTGCTGAACGGGCGACGGGCTTGCTTTATTTTTGTCGCTCATCAATTGTGTATGTCATGAAGCTGCTGCGTCTCTGGGTTGCATTGTCTGTAATAGGAACTACTTTCAGCTGCCAGCGGCAGCTCACTACGGCGGTACAACCGACATGCAAACCGCGCAATGTCATTCTCATGATAGGCGATGGCATGGGATTGGCACAGTTGTCTACCGGCCTCTACTTTGGTGACCAGCCCTCCAATTTTTTCCGCTTCAACCAGATTGCGCTGCATCAAAATTATGCGACAGACGCCAAAATCACCGATTCAGCCGCCGGCGCCACGGCTTTCTCCTCCGGCTATAAGACCTACAACGGGGCCGTTGGAGTCGACCCGGATACAGTCGCGCATCAGACCATCCTTGAGTGGGCGGCATCGCGGGGACTAAGTACCGGCATTGTCTGCACTTCTTCGCTTACCGATGCCACACCCGCCAGCTTCTATGCACACGTTGCACAGCGATATATGGAAGAAGAGATTGCTGCGCAACTGGCCGATGCGCCGCTCGACTTTTTCGCCGGCGGCGGTACCGATTTTTTTGTCCGCCGCAAAGATGGCGCCAACTACCTCGACACTTTGCGCCAGCGCGGCTTTTCCATAGATACAACTCAGCTCAGCCCCATGGCGGCCCGACGCAAAGGCTATATACTTGCTCCCGACGGAATGCCTAAGATGAGCGAAGGCCGGGCTGATTTTCTCGCCCGGGCAACCGACATGGCGCTCGAACAACTGCAGACCAATCCTAAGGGATTTTTCCTGCTGCTCGAGGGATCACAAATCGACTGGGCCGGACACGCCAACGACGGAGCATGGCTGGTGGACGAACAAAAGGATTTTGATAAACTCGTTGGCCAGGTACTCGACTTCGCTGCCCGCGATGGCAATACGCTGGTGGTAGTCACCGCTGACCACGAGACGGGCGGTCTCTCGCTTTCTTCCGGTACCGCCTTCGGAAAGGCTAATTACGATCAGATTGTGCTCACCTTTTCCACGGGGGGGCATTCTGCATCCCTCATTCCTGTCTTCGCACAGGGACCCGGTGCCGAGCGCTTCAGCGGCATTTTTCAAAACACTGCCATCTTTCACAAAATCAAACAGTTGCTGGAGTAAACCTGGCGTTTCTGATGGGTGCAGGATCCTCTTGGGGCATGAGCCCCAAGAGGATCCTGCACATGTGCACAGGCATTGGGTTTTTATAAAAAATCCAATGCCTGTGCATTTTTGTCACCGTTTATCTTTTGCCGCTAGCGGCAAAAGATAAACGGTGACAAAAATTATTGCCATCGCGTATATATATGTTGCAGAATTTCTCGTTAATTTGGCAATCTTAGCGGAATGAACTCTCCTCCCGGGCGCCACACCAAGAAAATCGGCCTTACAGGCGCTCTTAATGAACCATCGCCCCCCTGCTCTCATTTTCCTATGAAAAGCTTTGCGCTGATCTGTCAGCTGAATTTTATTGTTTGAGTTCTCATTAATACGATCTTCAATTTATGCTTCAAATCAACAACCCGCATAGCAACCGGAGTCTCTTCCCCGGAATGCTACTTGTCTACTTCTTATTTGCTTGTATTTCAGTTCTCCCACTTGGAGCTCAGCCCTGGATGGAGGGCATCCCCAAGCGGGAAAATCCCAATTTTTTTGAGATGCGAGATGCCTTCAACACTTACTGGGAAGGGCGTACCGTTGAAAAGGGGAAGGGATACAAGCCGTTCCGTCGCTGGGAATGGTATTGGGAAACAAGGGTCGATGCCAACGGCAACTTTCCGCCTGCTGGCCTTGCCATGCAGGAGTGGCAACGCTACCTGCAGGAAAAGGCTGCAGAGGGGCCGGCAAAAAGTCTTATGACCACAACCGGCAACTGGACTTCTATGGGGCCTTCTTCTTCCGGAGGCGGCTATGAAGGCATCGGTCGCATCAACTGCATTGCTTTTCACCCTACCAATGCCAGTATCATTTATATCGGCTCTGCCGGCGGTGGTCTCTGGCGGTCGACCAACGGAGGGTCTACCTGGTCATCCCTGACAGACCAACTGCAGGTGCTGGGTGTCTCGGGTATCGTCGTCGATCCTGCCAATACCAATACTATTTATATTGCTACGGGCGATGGCGATGGCTATGACACTTATTCCGTGGGGGTCATGAAATCTACCGACGGCGGCGTCACCTGGGTTACTACCGGCCTCAACTGGACGGTTACCAACTATCGGGTTATCCGCAAGCTCATCATGCACCCGACCAATAACCAACTTATGATGGTCGTAAGCAGCGATGGTATCTGGCGTACGGTCAATGGAGGTACCAACTGGTCACAGGTGATTTCCGGCAATTTTCACGACATCGAATTTCAGCCGGGTACGACCTCTACCTTCCATGCTTCTTCGGTTGCCAATGTATCTGGTACGACTACTGGCCGTATCCACCGCTCATTGGACAACGGCGCCACCTGGACACTGGAGCACAGTGTGGCCGGTGTCGGACGCATCGCGCTGGGTGTATCGGCATCCAGCACTACCTTCGTCGCTGCGCTTTGTGCCAACAGCAGTGACAGTGGATTCAATGGTTTCTATTCTTCTTCTAATGCAGGGGACAGCTATACGCTCAGGTCTTCTTCCCCCAACCTGCTTGGCTGGTCTACTACGGGTAGCGATACTGGCGGACAGGGCTGGTACGATCTCTGCGTAGCGGTTGATCCTACTAACCCCAATACCATCTACACAGGGGGGGTCAATACCTGGAAATCAACAGACGGAGGTGTCACCTGGAGCATCAAGACCATGTGGTATTCTGTGTCCGGTATAGCAGCTGTTCATGCAGATAAGCATGATCTTATCTTCCAGAATAGCACCACCCTGTTTGAGGCCAATGATGGAGGTATCTATCGGACTACCAACGGCGGCAATACCTGGACAGATCTATCCAATGGACTCGTAATCAGTCAGATATACAGACTTGGTTCTGCTCAGACCAACAATGCGGTCATCATGGGGCTGCAGGATAACAGCTCCAAGCTCCGCAACAATGCCGGTCTTTGGTCGCAGGCGCTTGCCACGGGCGATGGTATGGAAAGTATCATCGATCCTACCAATGCCAATATCATGTATACGGCTTCCTACTACGGAGAGATTCGCAGGACAACCAACGGGGGATCCAACTGGACAGATATCCAGAATAACATCGCTGGTGACCCTTCGGGTGCCTGGATAACGCCTTATGTGTTGGATCCCAACAACCCGCAGGTGATTTTCGCAGGCTATACAGATCTTTACAGGTCTGCCAACCGCGGTGATAGCTGGGTCAATCTCACCAACGGTGCCACAGGGGGACGGACAATCCATGCCATTGCAGTAGCTCCGTCCAATTCTTCCGTCATCTATCTATACTGCACCTCCTCTGCCGGCCGACAGTTGCTGAAATCAACCAATGGAGGTACAAGCTGGGCAACTACCACTTATCCGCCGGGACCCGCTACCGATATCAGCAGCCTTACCGTCAAGCAAACGGATGCCAATACCCTCTGGGTGACTATGGGTGGTTACTCCAGTGGCCAGAAGATATTCAAGTCTACCAATGGTGGCAGTAGCTGGACAAATGTATCCGGTACACTGCCCAACCTGCCGGCCAACTGCGCTGTATACCAAAATGGCAGCGACGAGGCTTTGTACCTGGGCATGGATGTGGGTGTATTCTACCGCAACGCCAATATGACCGACTGGGTTCCCTTCAACACAGGACTCCCCAATGTGGAAGTTTTTGAGATGGATATTCAGTATAATACAGGCAAACTCAGGGCAGCTACCTACGGCCGAGGACTGTGGGAATCGGATCTGTATCAGCAAACGACTACCTGTACGGCACCTACGCTGGCGCAGCTGACGGCTTCGGGGATTACAACCAGTGCAGCGCGACTCAATTGTTCCGTATCAGGCGTCAATGCCTACGACTGGCGCTACCGGGCAGTGGGCACAACTACCTGGACGGAACTTGCCAGCGCTTCAGCCAACTTTGCTGACGTGAGCGGACTAATTGCTGCTACCAACTACGAATTTCAGGCTATGGTGCAATGTGGTACCACCTGGAGTGCCTGGTCGCCTTCACAGACATTCAGCACTTTGTCTGTAACCTGTACTGCGCCTGCCGGCATGGATTTGTCCGCTTCCCTCGTTACTTATCAGTCTGCACGGATTCATTGTGCGCTCACAGGTGTCAATGGCTATGACTGGCGCTACCGCGTCCTGGGTTCTTCCACCTGGACAGACATTGCCGCTACGGCCACTGCCTTCGCCGACATCAGTGGACTGAGTGCCTCTACGCTATATGAATTCCAAGCCAGCGTGCAGTGCGGCACTACTTGGAGTGCTTGGTCGCCTACGTTCCGCTTCATCACCACGGCTCCCCCTTGCAATCCGCCGCTGGCATCACAGCTCAGCGCCACTGCCATCACCACCATTTCGGCTACGCTCAACTGTTCGACACCCAACGTCATTTCCTTTGACTGGCGTTACCGGATTCAAGGCATGGCCAACTGGGTTGATTTGCCGGCAACAACGGCTGCTTTCGTACAGCTCAGCGCTCTGCAGCCTGCCACTACTTATGAGTATCAGGTGACGGTGCAGTGCGGTATCAATACCAGTGATTGGTCCGATAGCCAGACATTCACAACGGCAACGCCTCCTTGCTCAACGCCTACGCTCAACCAGCTTACGGCTACCAACCTGACCACCCAGTCGGCAACCCTCAACTGCTCGATGACGGGGGTTGATCAGTATGACTGGCGCTACCGAGTACAGGGCGCCGCCAACTGGACAGATCTTCCGGCGACGACCGTCGGTACAACCAACCTGAGTGGCCTGGCGGCACAAACCAACTACGAGTTTCAGGTAGCCATACAGTGTCAGGGCGCCTGGACAAGCTGGTCAGTGAGTCAGTCTTTTGCTACCCAGGGCAACTGTAATGCACCTCTCACCAGCCAGTTTACGGCTGGCTCTGTCACCAGCAACAGCGCTTCACTGAGCTGTAGCGTTACGGGCGTCACCGCCTATGACTGGCGCTACAGAGCGCAGGGAAGCAGCAGCTGGATCGACCTGCCTGCTTCGGGCAACAGTACAACCAACCTGACAGGTCTCAGCATGCTGACCACTTACGAATATCAGGTGTCTGTACAATGTGGTGGTGCCAGCTGGAGTCCGTGGTCGGCTACCAAATCATTTACTACCACAGCCCCCCCCTGTCCTGAGCCACAGGTAGGCCAGCTTTTGGCTACCAACATAACGGCCTATACCGCTCAGCTCAACTGCAGTATGAGTGGGGTGGTTGCTTACGATTGGCGATACCGGGTGATTGGTGCTGCCAGCTGGACTGATCTCACCAGCACTACCCAGCCACTGGTAGCCATTGCTAACCTCAATTCGCTGACCAACTACGAGTTCCAGGTGTCTGTACAATGCGCCGCCGGTAACTGGAGTGTTTGGTCTGGTAGTCAGATATTCCAGACACTGGAAGACCAATGCCTGCCCCCCAATTTCGTGCAGCAGTCTGTCACTAACCTGACACCTACCACTGCGCGATTGAACACACTGATTACCAATGGCGTCAATGCCTATGACTGGCGCTACAAACTCAATGGGGCCGCCAACTGGATTGATCTGCCTACAACTACCGTCAATTTCTATGACCTTACAGGACTCACCCCTGCCTCGCAGTATGAGTTTCAGGCAGCTATACAGTGTGGAACTACCTGGAGCCTTTGGTCATGGCCGCGGCGGTTCCTCACGCCCAGCACGCTGGCCGATGACAATGAGGGGCTGACTTTTGAGACTGCCAACGATGGTCAGCTGTTGGCAGGGGCATTGTATGCGCTCAAACTGCAGCCTGTGCCTGCAAAGGACTACGTGGATGTGCAAATACGTATCAGCGAGCAAGTAAGTGCAGAAGAGCACGAACTTCTGCTGAGTGATTTCAATGGCAAAATCGTGCAGCAGTTTTTGCTGGGACGCCTCGAAGCAGGCATCTACCAGCACACGATGGAGCTGACCAGCCTCCCGCCAGGCATCTACTTCATCCAGCTGCGGTCGGCTAAGGGCCAGGCTGTTGAACGACTGGTCAAGTCGGCCTGGTAATGCTATATGTTTTCGCCGCCAAAGCGGCGAAAACATATAACTATAAAAAAGCTCTTAGGCGGCTTCTGCCGCCTAAGAGTTATCCTATATATTTTCGCCGCCTTTGCGGCGAAAACATATAACTAAAAAAAAGCTCTTAGGCGGCTTCTGCCGCCTAAGAGTTATCCTATATATTTTCGCCGCCTTTGCGGCGAAAATATATAACTATAAAAAAGCTCTTAGGCGGCTTGTGCCGCCTAAGAGCTTTTTACAATAGCCTCAAGCTGCCCCTAGGGCACATGCCGGCCAGTAGCCACCTCCAGCAACTCAAACCACTCCTCCCGGCTAAGCGTCCACTCAAATGCCCGGGCTGCTGCTGTCAAGCGCTCCGCTCTCGTTGTACCCAACACAGGAAGAATACCGGAGGGGTGCTTGAGCAACCATGCCAGCATGAGTACGTCCTCTGCTCCTGCAGCTTTTTCACTAAGGTAGTTGGACAAGTTCGAGCGCTGCTCACCCGCTTGTAGTGGTTTGAAAAAATGACTACCGCCAACCGGACTCCAGGCCATGGGGCGTATGTGCATTTCCATGCACTGATCTAATGTACCATCGTACAATGGCTGCCTGTGTACAAGGCTACACTCAACCTGATTGGTCACAATCCGCAACCCCCAGGCTCGCAGCAGTTGCAACTGCTGGGGTGAAAAATTGGATACCCCGAAGTGCAGAATTTTTCCTTGCTGCTGCAATTGCTGCACCGCTTCCGCTATTTCCTGCGGATCCATCAGCGGGTCGGGGCGGTGTATCAGCAACAGATCTATGTAGTCAGTCCGGAGATTGCGCAGCGACTGCTCTGCACTGGCTACAATATGTGCCTTGCTGGTATCATAACTCTTCAGTCTGTGTGCAGGCTTATTCGGACCGACAAGCCGGATGCCGCACTTCGTCAGCAGCTGCAGCTGCTGGCGAAGACCCGGAGAACGGCCAATAACTCGCCCAAATTCTTCCTCCGTCGTATAATCACCGTAGATGTCTGCGTGATCGAAGGTTGTTATCCCTAGCGAAAGACAATGGTGAACCATTGCTTCCATAGCCGCTGTATCCATAGCTCGTCCCCACTGACCCCAGGTCATTACGCCTGCCACCAAACGAGAAAACAAAGGGCCCTGTGGGCTCAACTCAATGTTCGGAACCATAGTCCGTTGTTATTTATTTCAAATCCTGTCAATGAATTACCAAAGTCGAGTTGGCCAGCATACGACCAGCCTCGTCCCGCAGTCGCACAAAGTACATACCCGGTGGCAACAGCGTCAGATCAACCGGCTCGCTAGTACCCGGAAAGGTAGCAGGAGCAATTTCAATCACCGACACCCTTTGCCCCATAGTATTGTATACCTCACACAGACCACCTGCTTCAAACACTTGCGGCACATCACTCTCCACCGCGAGGCGGAAAGCACCATCCGTAGGATTGGGCAATATCGCCATGGCTGTTGCGCCCGCATCCTCATCAACAAGGAGATTGGTTATATCATCCTCACTCAGGTTGCCACCGGAGGAGATAATCTCAAGGTTGGAAAAAGTAGCAGTTGCCGTTTCTCCTGGCTGTGTACTATAGAGCACCAGCCCCATCTGTATACAGCTACCCATAGTCACCGTCGCTGATAAAACCTGCGTCCACTGAAACCCGTTGGCGGAGGTGTATCCCACAAACTGGTTGCCAATGCGCAATAATCTCAGCCAGAAAGTACTTGGACGGGCTACCTGCTGCGGAATAGCCCGGGTACCGGGAAGTACCCGAATCTCCCTTCTATAGGCATTATTCAGCGCGTTGGTTGTTAGTTGCACTTTTCTCACCCGCGACTGGTTATTCTCCCGCATAACAATACCAGCCCAGGCAGTACCACTGACCGAATTTACCCGTACCTGGATACTTCCGTTGCCACACAACGACCGATTCATGTACGCCATGCGGTCATCCAGGAAAGGATCCAAGGTTGCACAGTTGGTTGCAGTCAGTGTATATACCTGATTGGAAGGATTATAGGTTGCAGAACTACCATTGGGGCAATTAATTCCGTTAGGCTCATTCGCCCAGCCACAAGGAAGTCCGCCTACAGTAACCTGACTGATACAGCTGCTCACATTGCCACTCAAATCCGTAACCGTAACGGTAACCGGTACCGTCTGGCCAAGCTGCGCGCAGCTCAATGAAGAAGGCGACTGAACGACAGATGCTATACCACAATTGTCAGAAGCCGTGACCAAATTGAGCGTATTCAGTGCCAGTATGGTCTTACCATTAAATTGTACAGTCGCATGCTGGCAATTGACAACAGGTGCAATCTGGTCCTGTACGGTGATAACAAATGAGCAGCTTGACTCACCCCCGGTCTCATTGGTGACCGTCCAGGTGATAATATTTTCGCCTATCGGCAAAACAGCACCCGACAATGTGGCGTCTCCGTTGATACTATTACTGATGGAGGCAATCCCGCAGTTAGCATTGATATTTTGCAGGTTAAATTCGTTGCCAAAAACAATGAAATTGCAAGTGCCGCTGGAAACCTGACGGGTGGTCGAAGCCGGACAGCTGGGACCGGAGGAGCCATTACCTGAGACAGACACCGTGAAAGAGCAACTACCTGTAAGTCCCTCCGCATCTGTGACAACCCAATTGACCACTGTCTCGCCCACGTTGAGAGACTGTCCTGCCAGACTGTTTTGTCCCTCGCCGGAAGTGACACCCGACAGGCTGTAGCCCACAGTCCAAACATTGCAATTGTCGGCAGCCTGCAATGGATTAAACTCAGTACCAACAACATCGTAAGAGCAGGCTGTGCCCACCGATCTGGTCTGATTGGCAGGACACACAACTGCAGGCGGTGTGTCATCGACCACTGCCAGCACAAATGAACACTCAATTTCGGCCGTCTCATTGGAAAGTGTCCAGGTAATCTGTGTAGATCCTTTGGGGAATACCAGTCCGTCGAGTGAACCCGTTCCAAGCGCAGTGGCGGCACCAAGCAGTCGATAGGTCAACAGGTTATTGTCTGCGCAACCATAGTCGATCACCGACGGATTCAACACCCCACTGCTGGCCGTGTAAAAACAACTGTTAGTCGAAGTGTAGCGCGTCTGGTTGGGTGGGCATACCAATGACAAATCACCATCCTCACTCATGGTAATGACCACTACATTGGTATACTGCGTACAGTTCACATTCTGCAATGTGCTTGTTGTAAGTCTTCTAAACCAAGAAGTTGCACTGAGATTGACAGGCTGATAGCTCACCGCATTGGCATTGGATATGGCCGTCCAGCTTAGACCTTCATTGGTACTCACTTCCCATTGGTGGTAGAGAACCCCGTTGGAATTAGGCTCCACAGTTGGCGCCAGCAGCGTTATACTTTCACCCGGGCAGATGGTCTGGTCATCACCTACCTGTCCGGCACTAAAATTATTGATATAGATTGTTACCGATGAAGAGGTGACCGTGGCACCACACGGATTCACAGCCTCTACCGTATAAGCGCCAGCCTCACGCTGTAACCCAAAACTAATAGGATTGCCCGTTCCTACCTGAAATGTTCCCGTACTTTGTCCATTTACATACAGATAATACGTAACGCCTGTTTGTGAACCACTCAGACCAACCGTAATCCCTAGTTCACCACGGCAGTAAGTTCCGCCACCGGTGACCATAAACTCCGTAGGCGGAGGACAATTGGGCGCATCGCCAATCCTGGCGAGGTAGGCATCATAGAATCCGCCGCCATGCACCATCTGGTGCCCGCCTACCGCAATATTGGTAAGGCTGGAGGTGAAACCAGCCAGATAAGCCGACTGGGTAGGCAATACAGAAGAGGCGATCGCATAAGCAAAGTCAAAGCCCGAGCTTCCGAAGTAGCTCCCCCATAACACATTGCCATCCGGGCTAAATTTTATCAGCATGGCATCGTTGTTGCCACCCATCATCATTTGTAACCCATTGAAGGCAATGGCGTTGGAACTAAACGTATAGCCTGCCATGTAGCAGTTGCCGAAAGCATCTGTATCCAGGTCAAAACCCGCATCGAGTGCAGTACCACCATAATACGTACCCCAAACCCTGCTACCCTGTGGTGAAAACTTGGCAACAAAGCCGTCATACGACCCGCCAAGCTGCTGCTGGTGAGCTGTAGATGAAGCAAAGCCTGCACTGCTTCGCGTTTCTCCTGTAATATATATATGTCCCGTACCATCCAGATCTATCGCGTGGGCGATATCGTCTGAGCTACCCCCATAGTAGGTACCCCATAGCCGCTCTCCGGAGGTAGTAAATTTTACGAGAAAAGCATCCCGGTCTCCTGCAAAGGATCCCTGATGAATACCCGGGCCGGCAGCAATGCCATTGAGACTGCCTGTGCGTCCACAAACATAAACTTCACCGGCACCATTGACCACAACCGAATTAGCCAGATCGGAAAAAGACCCTCCGTAGTAACTGCCCCACACACGCTGGCCAAAGCCATCAAACTTGACCACAAAACCATCACCAGCACCTCCGAGAGAAGACTGAAACCCACTGCCTCCGTAGATGCCGCCTGTGCTGGTGGTCTCTCCGGCCAGATAGACATTACCGCTGCCATCTGTCGCTACACTATAGGCATTATCAGTGCCCGCTCCCCCATAATAAGTTCCCCACAACCGAAAACCGTTGGGGTTAAACTTAGCTACGAAGGCATCTTCTTCACCTGCCAGAAAAGGCTGATGAACACTGCCTTGTGCAATCCCGAAGGGGCTGTTGGTCGCACCCGCCAAATATATATTACCAGCACCGTCGACCGTGAGATCATAGCCGACATCAGAAGCATCACCACCATAGTAGGTTCCCCAGAGACGATTGCCGGCAGCGTTGAACTTGACAATGAAGGCATCCTGTACGCCCACAAAAACATTGATAAAACCCTGAGCAGAAATGTTATTGACACTGGTAGTCCAGCCCGCCAGATAGACATTACCCGCTCCGTCGGTAGCCGTGGAGTTGCCCTCATCGTAGCCTGTACCTCCATAGTACGTTCCCCAGGTCACATCCGGATCAATCACCAGTGGTTGTGACCTGTCGTAGTCCCCAACCCCAAAAGATACTACCCCGGACTGCAGTTTAAAGGCTGTACGCACCCGCTTCGTTCCGGAGAAGGAAATCGGTGCCTCCTCCATAAGCTCCCCCAGCCCCGTATACACCCGTAGTCGACCCTCGCGATCAAGGGCAACACGCTCTGCCCCACGATACGACAGCCGAATTTGGTCGGGGGATGCCCCTGGGTGAACTATGAAATCATATTTCAACCCATCCTCCCCTGAATAAATGACCCAGTCAATCCCAGGGTACACTTCCTTCAGTATAACGCGCTCGAAGCCTCTGACACCCGTAATCCCCTCGGGAGCATGTGAGATATTATAATAATTTTCAGTGTATGCATTTAATTTTTCTGATACCACCTGCGGACGAGGGTTGGCACCCAGCAGCTGCAAGTCTACCCGCCATGTTTCTATTTCTTTATCTTGCAGACCACCATCGTATTTACTGACGGGCTTATCGCGACTGACAAGCGCCGCATCCCCTTTCAGTTTTTCGTATTGGAAGCTAATACCATTGGGCGTTACCGCCACCTTAATGCCCGCTTCCCGAGCCATGAATAGCACATCAGTGCGTGGCTGCCCCATTTCATCCAGCACCTGCCCTTTGTTTTCCATAAAAATCAAGGCGCTGGACTTGGCGCTGAGTAGGGCAGCAGCGGCAGCAGCAGACTGCCCAGACAGCCAGCCGGTAAACCCCGCTAACAAGGAGATAATCAAAACGAATCTGTAGCCGGTCCTGTTTACTGCAATACTTGTATGACCTGATGCAACCCTACGGCTGGCGACCATATTGCCTGAAGTAAACGAATTTGGGCTATCAAAAAGGTTTTGTACTGTTTTAGTCCTTATAGGACAATTCAATGTAGAAATGTTCATGTTATTATGCGTTGTTACTTCGGTTATTGGAAGATACCACTCACCCCCGAAGAGCGCGACCAATATAATAGTAAGGATTTACAACCGTTATCGAATCCATACACTTGGTAATGCGTACACGGACTAACGACCTTACGGCATTTCCTTCTGCCTTTGATTAACCATCATGCAAATTAGGCCTCCTGAAAACCGGACTGCCATATATCGGGTGAGAAAATTTGAAAAATTAAGCGTCATATCTATATGCGAGCTGCACGGTGACGTCGTTTAACCTATAGAAATTCTCACCTGCACGCGTTACAAGGGCTGTATATAGTTGAGAACAGTAACTCTCGGAAGCCGCCTGCCATAACGATGCCCCGCGGATACTTCCGAAGGCTGTATAAAGACGCAAATAACAACCCACTAAAACACACTATCAACACAGGCTACAAAATTACTGTTATTTTTTCAATAAGCCATAGCCTAGACCTGTTTTTCTGCCAACAACCCTTGGCTGGCTAGTATTCAACTTACTTAATCCACAATTTATTATGCGTTACGTCACTCAGATTACATTTGCCTTTCTCCTGCTCACCACCGCTTCTTCAGCGCAGTCTTTTGACTTTGCTGCTGGTCTGCGACTAGGTACAGACTGGGGCATGACTGCCCGTTTGCGACTTCCTGCGGTAGATGAGAATTTTTCACTGGAAGGCATTCTACAATCCAGTTTCCAAAGAGACGAAGCAATGGTTACTCTGCTGGGACAACAACACTACCCTATCCTGAGCCGCAGACTGAACCTGTTTTTGGGCGGCGGCCTGCACAAGGGATGGTATACGGGTAATGACCCTGCTATCAAAGATCCCTGGGGCATTTCTGTCATCGGAGGAGCAGAAATATCTATCGGCAGATTCAATCTGTCCTATGATATCAAACCAGCTCTTCATCTGAGCGGGGGGGCACAGGATGCTTACCTCCAGAGTGGGTTCAGCCTCCGCTATATTCTTGCCAAACGTTTTGACATTTTCCAACGCCCGGCAGAGCGACGGCGGGCAGAAAGGCAGCGTGAGCGCCAACGGAGAGGCGGGGGATCTTCGGGGATAAAAATTTTCTCCTGAAGCATGAGCACAGAGGGCCGAGGCAAATGCCTCGGCCCTCTTGTCTTTCTACTGCTCTGGCAGCTTAGCTGCCGAAGCGCCCCTTAGCCCCTGCCTGAGCGATCGATCATTGTACTGGATGCCTGTTGACTAGACTGGACCACCACATCCAACACATTTACATGCGCAGGTTGGGAAGCCATAAAAAGTATCACCTCTGCCACATCTGACGCTTTGAGCGGTTGGAAATTTTCATACACCTGCCGGGCTTTCTCCTCGTCCCCATCAAAACGCACCAAGGCAAACTCCGTCTCCTCTACATGTGCAGGACTTACTTGAGACACCCGTATACCCTTGTCATACAAATCCATGCGCATACCTTTGGTGAGCGCATCTACCGCAAATTTGGTTGCGCAGTACACACTGCCCTTGGGATACACTTCTTTGCCAGCCGTTGATCCCACATTGATGATATGGCCGCTTCTGCGGGCTACCATGCCCGGACTTATAGCGCGTGTCAGGTACAACAACCCCTTGATGTTGGTGTCGATCATCTCTTCCCAATGATCTTCCTGACCCTGGAAAATGAAATCCAGCCCTTTGGCCTTACCGGCGTTGTTGATGAGAATATCTACCTGCCGCCAGTTGTCCGGCAGCCCGTCAACGGCTGCCTGTACAGCTCCTGAGTCGCGCAGATCGAAGTTGAGCAGCAGCACTTCGGCAGCTGCCTGCTGCTCGAGTTGCTCGCGCAGCGACTGCAGTCGGTCTTCACGCCTGCCAGTCAGGATGAGTCGGTAGCCCTCCTGCGCAAAACGCTGGGCAGTAGCCTTTCCAATACCGGAAGTTGCGCCCGAGATGAATACAGTCTTGCCCGTACCCGCCTTAGCCGGCACAGCTGCCTGCAAGGCTGCCAGCGCTTCTTTTGCCCGGTGCTCAGCCTCCTCATGCGCCAGCAGCAAGGCCTCCAGCTGGGCAATGTTCTCCTTTAGCGCCTGGAGCGGGTTGTGCTCGGCCAGCGGAGAAGGCTGTTGACTAGCTCCCTGAGGTATGTTTGTATCCACCTGTATCGTTGTTTGATTATCTTTATTAACACCTTCTACATCTTCAGCTTCATCCGCTGCTTCCTGCTCGTGCGCTGCTATTGGTACTACCGACGGCGCAACAACCGCTAAGGTTGTATCCGCTGCTTCCTGCGCATGTTCTGCTGCTGTGCCAGACGCATCGGTTGCCTTCGTCTCTGCTTCCTCAGCTGTCACATCCCCGGCAGATTCCGCTACATCGCCCCCTGATTCAAAGCTACCTGTTTCTATTGCCGAAGCAGACGGCGTGCCAGAAAGCTCATCTGCCGTCACATCAGTGGAAGATTCAGTACCAGCCGCCGGTGGTGATCCCGCCACCAATGCTTCCTGCAGCACCGCGCGCAAAGACAAAGCATCTGCGTGATCCGGAACAAGAGACAGCAATTGTTCCAGTGATTGCAGCGCCGCAGCCTTGTGGTGGTCATCGTTGGCGCAGCTCCGGGCGTGAAGCCACAGCGCTCGTTCATTGCGGGGATTTAATTTCAGTACACGTTGAAATGCGTACTGTGCAGACTCAACCTCCTCGGGGGCCTGTTTGAGAATTAATTCTCCGAGAGACAACCAGCCAGCTTCATGCTGGCTGTTGAACTGAAGCAGCTGCGTAAGCGTTGTACGGGCATTGTTGTAGTCGCCGGTTTCCATATACAAATCCACCAACAGCGATAGTGCATCCTCATGCATTTCTCCGCTGTCCAGAATCTTGCGCAGCTCACTCACCGCTGCAGGTACATCATTTTTATCAGCCAGCATCATGGCCAGATGGTACCTCAGTTCACTGTCCTGCGGATACTCTTCCAGCAGCATTTCCAGCAGATTGAGTCCTGACTCCAGATCCCCCTTGGAGGCCAGCCCCCAGGCTTTCTCAATCATGGTCGCAATATCATGCTCGTCATCCACTTCCTGCGCATCAGAAGGATCGTCCCCAAACGTCGGCTCAGCCTGTGGAGGATAAGACAAACCTTCGGGAGGAAGTTGTGTATCCCCATCGGCCTCCGCCGGCTGATCTTCCTCTTCCTCCGTTTCTTCAAAATCCTCCAGAACCGTAGCCGTGATCTCGACCTCTTCGGGTTCGCCGGCGTCATCCTCTCCCTCAATATCCTCAGGGAGACCCAATCCCCAGTCATCCTCCTCTTCGTCGGTCCCATCCCCGGCAACCGCCTCCACAGTGCTGCCTGTTCTCAACTTGGACTTGAAAGCCATCCAGGCGGGTTCATCGTCGATGAAATTGAAAAAAGCGTAATAGTCATTGGCTATGAACTGCGCAAATGAATAGTGGTCTAACGAGCGAAGGTGCCGCAAGAACTCCCCGGCTTCGCTGGAAATTTCCCGTACCAACCGCAGGTGCTCATTGAAAGTATCTTCATCAAGGCCACTCAGTTCGTGCCGCTGCCGGCGCAGATCCAGGTACTGATCCTGCCAATAATTAATGTATTGAATAATGTCTGTGACTCGCTCAAAGCTGGTGGGGATGACCCTTCCATCCTTTTTACCATCAACCACTACAGGCAGCAATCGGTACTGCATATCCTGCACAAGCGACAGACCTCCGTACATACAGGCAGCGGAGCGAAGAAAATTGTCGCTAACCAACAGGATGCAGGGCCCGCCAAACTGCCTTATTTGTTCAGCAAGCGGGAGGTTGCCGTTGTCTCCGCCGGCCACGAAGGTCCGGAACTGGGCATAGTTGCCTAAAAGGGATTGAATGCCGCGTGCTGTATCTTCGTTATCAACACAATAGGCAAGACCGATTGGGTTTATTGACATCACTGCCTGTCTGGTTTATGGTTGGTAAATAATATTTCTGGTGCACAAGCGCCACATCGGCCCTAGCCCCTCAGGCTAACGAACAATGGCCGCTATTTATTCTGCCTGTTGGCTTCCCAAATCATTTTCGTCCGTAAGCCCTGCCGGAAAGATCCAATGAGCGAGCCGTCATCCCGCACTTTGGCCTCCACCAACAAAGCATCTTTGCCATCAAAGTACGAGAGGTAAATCTTATCATCCTGCATTGTACCGGATACTGCAGGCCACTGCCTGTCTTCTGTCGTGAAAGTAGCCGACAGCTCATTTCCCTGCTGCCGGAAGACCAACTTGCCCTCAATGCGGAGAGAATCTGCCAGGTAGCTGACCCTCCAGTCGCCGCTTACATCCTCTGTAGGTGGCTTGCGCAAGTTGGTAAACAGGTGTCCCTGCCCGTACCAGGCGACAAAAGGAACCCGATAGCCCTCATCCCCTTCGACAATCCAGACTCCCTCCAGCAGATTCTCCTCATAATAAGCCTCAATTCGTGCATTGGCCTGTGGGAAGGTCACAGCCAGAGTATCCTTAGCTCGCTGCGGGCTACGGCCAAAAGAAACTGTTGGCGTACGGATGGCCCCCTCAGCCTGCTGTATCTCGAGGTAAAATGATCCTTCGCCTTTATAGACCACATCAAACAGAAAAGGCAGCTCCCCCGCCGTAACCTCGTCAAAAGTGAGGTTTAGCTTTTCGGGCAACGGCTTGCCCTTGGGATTAGCAGAGATTCTGTTGGACTCGAGCCTTACCACCCCTCGCCAGCGCCCCGCAGGGATAGCACTATAGTCCGTTTCTACCGCTACGCAGCCGAACATCAGAAAGACGGCCCATACAGGCAGTGCGAGTATCCATCTGCGACCATTGCTTCTCATTCGCGTGTTTTTTCGCCCACAAAATAATCTTCCTTGTACTTAAACAGCACATTGAAAGACGTGAGGCTACCATAAATTTTGGTGATATACTGTTGAAGATTGACTTTATCGTCCTCTTCGAGTTTGCTGCTGTTGATGCGTTGCTCCATCACCCTTAGTCGGTCTCTGACCATGGTGATTTTGTGGAAAAAAGTCTCGATCTCCACTTCCTTCGCTTTGAGCCCCTCGTCCCCAGGCTTCAGAATCAACATACCATTGCGCCAGCGATCTCCGATTTCTACCTCCTCCTCCACGCCGTTGTACATTTTGAGAATGCGCAGCAACGATTTTTCGGCCTCTGTAAAAGTAATTTTTTCTTCGGCGGGGACTGCCTCAATGATTTCCCACTTGTCGTAAGTGAGTCCGACTTGTTTGATACCGTACAGCATAAATGTCACTTCATATGCTGCCGGATGCAGGCGGATGACTACACCATCTCCAAAGGCAGGGTGCTTTACACGACTCCCCACGCCTAATGTTTCTGTAGGTTGATTCATAAGCCAATACTTTTTTGGTTTCTTAGCGGCCGTGGCCGCTAAAGAGCCTACTGAACGCAGATTTATTTTTTTAAAAAAATCAAAAAATAAACATACGTTCAGTGTTTTAGTTCGCTGCCAAGGGCGGCGAACTGCCATTGAGACAACCGCTACGCTTTTCGTGTTTACACTTCTTCTTTGGGTTCATGCAGTTTACCCATGCGACTGGCAATGACCATACTGATCGTAGCGTCACTAGTCACATTGGCAACCGTTCGAAACATATCCAAAGGACGATCGACGGCAAAAATAAGTGCCAGACCTGCTTCGGGGATACCCGCTTGCGCGAGCACGATTACAAGCATCACCATACCTGCACCCGGTACGGCTGCCGATCCTATTGATGCCAGGGTCGCTGTCAGGATGATGCCAAGCTGAGTCGTCAGGCTCAGATCGACATTGAGTGCTTGCGCGATGAATACGGCTGCTACAGACTGGTAAAGACTTGTACCGTCCATGTTGACTGTTGCACCGATAGGCAGTACAAAACTGGCGACCTCCTCGTCTACCCCCAGATGCTCCTGTACGCGTTCCATGGTCACCGGCAAGGTGGCTGCACTGGAGCTGGTAGAAAAGGCCAGCAGCTGTGCGGGTGAAATACCCTTAAAGAAAGACTTATAGGAGCGGCCTGAGGTTATTTTTACCAAGAGTGGGTAAAAGGCCAACAGCAGTATGGCTAGCCCGATTACCACCGTAGCACTATACCCCAGCAGTGCTGTAAAGAGATCCACACTCGGCGATTCCACCACCAAGGCAGACAAGAGCGCGAATACCCCGAAAGGAGCTGTGAGCATGATCAGGTCGACCAATTTCAGTACCACCTCATTGAGTCCGTCAAAAAAAGCCTTAACCGGAGCGGCTTTTTCCTCCGGAATCAAAATGAGGCCAATACCAAAGAGAATTACAAAAAATATCACCTGCAGCATATTGCCATTGCTGGTAGCAGCTCCAACGATATTTTCAGGAACGATATCGATGATGGGCTGCAGCGGGCCGGTTTGCTGCTGCGCCTGCGCCTGTTCAATTTTAGCACCGGCATTTTCACCATAGGTGCTCATCAGCTGCGTGCGGGTTGTCTCGTTGATTAATTTGCCCGGCTGTATCATGTTGACCAAAATCAACCCTAATGACACCGAAAAGACCGTGGTGAACAGAAACAAGACTACCGTCCTGCCTCCCATCCTCGACAATTTCGACACATCCTTCAGATCACTTACCCCCTTAATCAGAGAGGCTACTATCAAAGGAATTGCTATCAGTTTGAGCATATTGATGAAGATGGTACCCAATGGCTTAATCCAGTCGATTACCCATTGTCCAATACCCAATGCAACCGCCATTGAACCAAGGCCGATGCCTGCCACCATACCAATCAATATTTGCCAATGTAGTGCCAGTTTTTTCATTTCTGCATACTTTATTTTGTACAACACCGCTGCAAGGTAATCATAATTGTTATTTTCTGCTGCAAGGAAGCCGGCGAAATTATTGCTTCTCATCTGGCTGCTGCTATTTCCGCCAGGCCGCTTTTGCCGGAATACCCGCAGCTAATCGGCGAGTCAGTGCAGTCTCTCCGGCGCGCTGCTTTTTTTGCCTGTAAAAGCACATAAATCGACAAAAAATCCGTTCATTTGCAGTCGAAAAGTACATTGGTAGTTCAAACTACATTTGAAAGTATGCTCAGCAGAAGGAATATCCGCGTAAAAGTGATGCAGGTACTCTATGCGATTCATCGCACAGACGGACAAGTCAACGTCCCCGCAGCCCTCAAGTCCTACCATGTGCTTATTGCCAATTCCTTCGACCTCTACCTCTACTGCCTGCTGATGCTCATTCGGGTAGCCGAATATGCCCGACAGGATGAGCTCCGGAAAAACGCGAAGTTGCTCCCTTCCGAAGATGACAAGAATTTTTCAGCCATACTGGCCAACAATGAGCTCGTACGCTCTCTTTCCCAGAATCCGGGCATCAATCGCCTTTTCAATCAACACAAAACAGCACGGCACATCGATGCCGATGTGGTCCGCAACTTCTACAACGACTTTGCCAAAACAGACGAGTACAAGAGCTATCTGAAGCTGGAATCCCCGACGCAGGAGGATCACCAGGCTATTTTGCTCAACCTCTTCAAGTTTATCATCGGTACCGAAACCAGAGAGGAGATAGTCGAAGATCAGTTTCCACTTTGGTCTGACGATAAAAGTCTGGTCGTCGGTGCCATCAAAAAAACCATCAAGGCGCTGCCTGCTGCCGATGATTTCTATGTCGAATACCAGCCTGCAGACGATACCGTGCGGGATTTTGGTGAGTTCATGCTGCGCAATGTCCTTGAGTCGGACAAAGAGCTGCTACAACTCATTGAGCCTAGCCTGCGCAACTGGGATGTCGACCGGGTGGCCATCATCGATCTTATTTTGATCAAGATGGCGCTGACAGAACTGATTCACTTTCCCTCTATACCGACTAAAGTGACCCTCAATGAGTTTCTCGAAATTGCCAAGCAGTACAGCACGGACAAGAGTAAAGATTTCATCAACGGTATCCTCGACAGGCTCATGAAGAAGCTTATGGAGGATGGGCTTATCAAAAAAGAAGGCAGGGGGTTAATCGAATAAGCTAGCGCTGCAGGCTCGACCTGTTTCGTCGCCGAAGGCGGCAAAATGCAACACCCAATAGATATTTTGTTTTTTTACTTTAAAAAAACAAACGTCTGTACGAAACATACCGCTGCCGAAGGCTGCGCATCGCATGTCCATTGCGTGCGCCGCCGAATGCGGCCATTAACCATTTGAAAAGAAGTTACTTGTGGCTTTCATCAGATCCATTTCCGGCTTCCGGGGTACCCTGGGTGGTTACCCTGGCGACAACCTCACGCCCATCGATATTGTCAACAGCAGCAGCGCCTTTGGCAGCTGGCTGTTGGCCTGTGGCGCCAGACCGCTCGTAGTCATTGGGCGCGATGCGCGCATCTCGGGCGAAATCGTCAGCCAGCTAGTGGCTGCCAGCCTGCGTGCGCTGGGCATAGATATCATCGATCTGGGGCTGGCAACAACGCCTACGGTAGAGATGGCTGTGCCCTATTTTGAAGCAGGTGGCGGCATCATCCTCACGGCCAGCCACAACCCGCGAGAGTGGAACGCCCTCAAATTGCTCAATGAAAAAGGTGAATTTATCAGTGCCGAGGCGGGTGCCCGCCTACTGGCCATTGCTGAGAGTAACCGCATAGAATATGCCCCGGTAGATGCCCTCGGAAGCTATCGCTACCTACCCGATGAGGCGCTGCACCACCATATTGCTTGCGTGCTTGCCTACCCGCTGGTAGCCACCGAAGCCATCCGCCAGGCAGGCTACACGGTAGTCGTCGATGCGGTCAACAGCGTCGGTGCAGTAG
>CAZYAO010000031.1:15304-45174 GCA_964645715.1 uncultured Saprospiraceae bacterium | reverse complement strand
AGTGCTTTGCGTAGTGCTCGGTGAAGTCAAGCCCGTAGGAGCCGGACACTGAGCCACAAGTAACTGTACATATGCCAACATACAGATTACCCCCGCAAGCATCCCCCGTACCCGCATTCGCCAGAGAAATCCTGATACAAATAACGAATTCATAAGAATACAATTTGTTATATAAATTAAACATACTTTTGAAAATCAAATTATTATCATCAAATCAGGCATAAAAATCCCATTAGACGGCAAGCCATCTTAAATGACAGATAGACATAGGCCTATCACCCACGCGCATGGTGGTTAAAATTCTGAGGTAAAGACTGAAGATATTATCCGTATGTGGCAGATCTAATAGGGCACGGATATTATTGGTTAGCATTTATGCTGACAAGGCCAACATTGGCTTATACAATACTCTTGGCAAGTATCACAGCCTAGAAAAACAGGCTACATCGCCTTACGGAATAATTATGAGCGATGTGCGAAAACAATAAAGGCTATATAGGCTGAAATACATATCCAATGTGTCCGTATATTTCCAATATCTCAGGACATCATCAACAATCAACTTGACACAAAGCTAATTAATATATTTAGAATAAAAAATACTTTCATTTGCAATTTGCCGTTTTTTTATTGAAAACATTTCAAATCTTTTCATTCTATTTCAAAACATTGCAAAAAAATTATTTTTTTACTATTTCACAAAGGTCATATCCATTATGTATACTTACCTCATAAATACTTCGTGATACAATTTGAAATAATTTGAATGCCCCGCACGAAAACTCTACTAAGATTGCAGGGCTATACCTACAGTAGCGCCCTCCGCCACCCAAAAAAAAAGGCGACCCAAAGGTCGCCCAACACCTAAGAACACGAGAATAATCCAAATTCAATAGACATGCTGCCCACCATTGATGGCAATATTGGCACCCGTGATGAAGGCAGCTCTTTCGGAGGCAAGGAAACTCACCAGCCAGGCGATCTCGTCTGTGCCGCCAAGGCGACCCACCGGAATGCCCGCAATAATCTGGTTGCGCACCGGCTCCGCTACCGCCATCACCATGTCAGTGCCGATATAACCCGGCGAGATGGTGTTGACAGTAACACCCTTCTTGGCCACTTCTATGGCCAGGGTCTTGGTGAAGCCGTGCATGCCCGCTTTGGCCGCTGCGTAGTTGGTCTGGCCAAACTGTGCGCGCTGGCCGTTGACGCTCGATATGTTGATGATGCGACCCCATTGCTGCTCAATCATCGGATTGATTACGTGGCGGCTGCAGTTGAATACGCTGGTCAGGTTCGTGGCTATCACTTCGTCCCACGCTTGCTTGGTCATCTTGTAAAAGGCACCGTCACGCGTGATGCCTGCATTATTGACCAATATATCTATAGTACCCCACTCGGCATTGATGCGGCCTACGGCTGCGCCTACTTCGTCAAAGTCGGCTACGTTTACCTGATAAAGGGGTATGTCGTAGCCTTCTTCCTGCATGCGGCCACGCCAGATCTCCGCTTTCGCTGCACTGTTATAGGTGCCCAGTACTTTGTATCCGTCGTCGCTTAGCTTTTTTACCATGTCTGTGCCAAGGCCCCCGGTGGCGCCTGTTACCAGTGCTATCAACTGCTTTTCCATGTGCTTGCTGTCCTTTAAACTGGTTAATTAATATACTTACGCAAATATATACATATCTATATTTATATTGAATGATCTTTGTCACTTGCCTCCTCCTACGGTCAACACCACAGCTGCAGGAACGCTAACTTCGCAAAACACTTATTGTCATCTCATTACACTAACAACCCAAACAACACCCCCTACCTACCGGCCTGAGTCAACCCTTAAAAAAAACTAAAAAAGAGGCTCATGGTAAATAATACGCTGCTTTATCCATCGAATTTGTGATAATATTGGGCTTCGGACGGGCAGGCTGCTTATTTATTTTTGATCAACAGCCATTGCCGCAACACATGTCTGTCCGGCGGGTGTGTACCAAAAAATGAATCAACCGTATGGCCACTGAGCAATATGCAATAGCCACCTCTGCTTTAATCGGGGTCTATGTGCTTGTCATTCTGTTTTTTGTCATCAGGGGTGCGCGCAATACGCGATCGATGCAGGATTTTGCGCTGGGCAGTCTGTCATTTTCGCCTGCTACAGTTGCGCTGTCGCTGGCTGCTTCGATCACGAGCGCTGCGACCTTCATCATCAATCCGGGTTTCATCGCTTTGTATGGCTTCAGCGGTGTGCTGGCCATGGCCATCATGCTGCCGCTGGGCTTGTTCATCTCGCTGGTGGTGCTGAGTAAGAGTTTCCGGCGCCATGGCCAGTCGGTCAAGGCGCTTACCATGGCGCAGTGGATCGGCAAACGCTACCAACACAAAGGCTATGCCTTGTTTTTTGCTTTTTTATCGCTACTGCTGATTACATTTATCGTGCTGATTTGCGTGGGCATGACCAAGGTGCTATCGGCTGCACTGGATGTGAGCGAATGGTGGGTACTGGTAGTGATGGTCGCATTTGTGTTTGGTTACATGATGTTTGGGGGTGCCAATGCCATGGTATACACCAATACCATACAAGCGCTGCTCATGCTGGTGGTGGCAGTCATCCTGCTGGGCTCCGGCTACGAGCACTTCCGCGGGGGCGTCATGCAGTTTGTTGACAAACTTGCTGCCATAGATCCTAATCTCACCAAGGCTGTCAACCCGGGTAGCTTGCTTTTCCGCGATTACTTTGAGGTGGTTTTTTGCAATTTCATCGTAGGCATTGCCATCGTCTGTCAGCCGCACATCATCACCAAGAGCATGCTGCTGCAGAGCGACAAGGATGTCAACCGCTACCTCGTCATCAGCATTGCGGTGGAGACACTCTTCTTCATGGTGGTGCTGGCGGGCCTGTATGCGCGCATCATGTTTCCTGATCTCACGACAGGAGGGCAGTCAATCAAGATGGACAGCATCATGACGACTTACGTGGTGCAGGAGTTTCCGGTATACGTGGGGCTGCTGGTCATCCTGGGACTGTTGTCTGCAGGCCTCTCCACGCTGGAGGGGCTCATCCAGTCTTTATCCACTACCCTCACCTCCGATATCATTGATCCGCTCGGCGGTGCGTGGCTGGGTGAGGGGGAAAAAAGAGCTGCGCGCCTGGTGCGCATCAATAAGGGCGTAATCATAGGGCTGGCGGTCATCGCCATCGTACTGTCCAATCAGCAATTGCAGCACCCCAACCTGAGTGTCGGCATTTTCGCCCAAAATGGCGTGTATGCGTATTTTTCAGCCGCTTTTGTGCCTGTCATTCTCGGCATATACGCTCCCCGCGCCAGCGTATGGGCGCCGGTAGCGGCTACGCTCACGGCCGTGGTGGTACATTTTGGCGCCTACTACGGCGGGTGGTCCTGGTACCTGCAGGGCGAGGTGCGCAACCCGGCGGTTGCCGCAACCTACGCCATCCTGAGTTCGCTGGCCGTGGGCCTCATCACTTATTATCTCACGCGCAAGCCGCTTGCAGCTGCCCAGGGGCAGTCTGTTGTTGCATAAAATTTTCGTGTTACATCTCAACGCTTATCCCCTAACCTACAATGACAAAAACACACAATCTATCTATCTAAAAACCAATACAAAATATCCCATAAAATCAATCATCGATGACAGATAATGTTCTGAAAATAGACCTACCCTCAGGCGTTTCTGTCGCATATATAGATACGGGCGTACAAGGCCTCGCCAACCTACCGCTGGTTTTTATACACGGACTGGGCAGCACCCGGGAGGTGTGGGACTGTAACATCCCTGTGCTGGCACCCCACTTTCGATGCATTGCCCTTGACCTGCCCGGCTACGGGCAGTCATCGGCGCCCGATGCGCCAATCACCCTCACTTACTATGCGCACACCATCAGCCACTTCCTGCAGGCCCTGGGCGTAGGCGATCACATCCTTGTAGGACACAGCATGGGCGGACAGATTGTCCTACGGGGGCTGGTCACGGACATATTACGGCCTGCCAAGACCATCCTGTTTGCCCCGGCGGGCTTTGAGCAGTTTAGCGACTGGGAGCGGCAGTCGTTGCTCAGTCTCAACAAGCCCAGCCTGCTGATAGCGCAGACACCCCAGCAGATTCGCCGGAATTTTGCCTACAATTTTTTCCGCCTCCCCGAAAATGCACAACCGCTACTCGAAAAACGGCTGCTGCTCATGCGCGACGGCACGACCTACCTGACCTACCTGCAGACCATCATTGCCTGCGTGCAGGCCATGCTTGCCGAGCCGGTCTACGAGCAACTGGGCAGCATCCGCTGCCCGACCTGCATCTTTTTTGGCGAAGAAGACCGACTCATCCCCAACAGGTTTCTGCACCCCAAAGAGAGCCCGGCCAGCATCGCACACCAGGGGGCCAGTGCCATCTCCGGCAGTAAGCTGGTCATTTTTCCGCAGGCGGGTCATTTTGTGCAGTGGGAAAAAGCGCAGGAGGCGGGCAGCATCATCCTGCAGTTTGCCGGTGACCCCGATCAGTTGCACGCGAGTGCGCACACTGAGCAGCTCATACAGCAATTTGTAACAGCCATCCTGCAGCACCGGCCTCAGGACATAGACGCACTCTAC
Source organism: uncultured Saprospiraceae bacterium (assembly GCA_964645715.1). Classification (GTDB taxonomy): domain Bacteria; phylum Bacteroidota; class Bacteroidia; order Chitinophagales; family Saprospiraceae; genus JAUMBM01. Next base: position 40,573 of record CAZYAO010000031.1, on the reverse strand, counting down.
ACCGATGATGCAGTCTACCACAATTCGCTCATCGGCCAGCTCGACAAAGCCGCTGCCTTGCGCTGGTGGACCTGGCTCTGCCGGCCTGAGCACCAGCTATCCTTCCGCTACAGGATAACGACCGCCGACGAGCACCACTGCAAGCTTGTATGGCAATTGGAACTCTACTGCCACGGATACTTGGCACAGCTGCCGGGCGAGTCCAGTCTGTCTATAACAGCGCAGAAAATAGTCAGTCAGCACGACAACTTCAGCCCTTGGCAGCTGAGTCGGCAGGCCGGCGGGTACTTCCAGCGGGTAGCCGGCTGGCTGGTGGGCTGGACAAGCTGGTACCGGCAGTGGTTTTGGAAAAATCTGCTTGGGCAGTAAAGGTTTGGCTGCCGCCTGCAGGGAGGGTTTTTGCGGCTGTGCCGCAAAAGCACCTAAAAAATGAGCTAATATTTTTTTACAAAAAAATCACTCCAGCCCATGCTTTTGCGGCACAGCCGCCAAAGCGCTCCGTCACCCCCTCCGCTTCAGCCACCGCTTCACTTTCCGGAAGGGCAACCGCAGTTCATCCAGCACGCTGTCTATGTGCGGATAGAGCCACCCTCTGATATCATCGATAAAGTATATCAGCAATACAAAGAAAGACACAAACAACAAGGCTCCTATGCCGCTCGCCCAAGGTCCCAGGTTGAGGGTAAAAAAAGTATTGATGCCAATACCAAACCAAGTGCCAAATAAAAGCACATAGTGTGCAGCATAGATGGTCAGCGTCTCACTCCCTACCTTGGTAATCAGCGGGGGTACTGTACGCAGGCGGCCTATGCCCCAGATAAAAATAGCTGTCGTAACCAACACATGTCCCAGTCGCCAGAAGACACCGTTGGAGTAAGCCAACGCCTGGAAATTGTCCCAGCCCGTCAGCTGATAGCCCAAAAGCAGAATTTCGTAAGTATAGGTACTGATGACCAGCCCCAGCGCAAGCATAGCGGCAGGAAACCAGTAGCTGAATGCCCATTGCGGGCGCAGGTGCATGAGCTGCCCCAGTGCACCACCGATAAAAGTGTAGCCAATCCAGGGAATCAGTGTGAAAACGGATCCATGCATCTGCGTAAAGTAGTTGGCCAGCCATACCGGCAGATGCGACCAATCATGCGATTTGACAGACGGACTGATTAAAAACACCAGCAAGCCTGAGGCCAGCAACAACAGCCCGAAAGGCAGCCGGCTCAGCTGATGCAGGCCATACAACAGGATCAACGACACCAGTGCAAGACCTATGCAATGCAGTACATCTACCACCAAATAAGACGAAAAGAACCAGCCAAATAAAATTCCCAACAAGTTGACCTTCAGAGCATACCCAAGAAAAACCAAAAAGAAACCCCGCCGGATGCCCTTCTTTACCCTGTAATTGTGCCAAAAAACCCGGCCGTCTCTCATCAGCAGGTACACGAATACCAGCCCAGTGGTTGTGAAGAACACAGGTGCTGTGAGCCCTCTCATAAAATGCCAAAGATTGTATACCCAACTGTCATCTTGCCGATAGTAGGGATCAAGGGTCGTATCCACAAAATGCCCCTGCAGCATCATGAGAATGGCAAAAGCCCGCAACACATCGATAAACTGTATGCGTCCCGGCTTGACAGCGGCCGAATTTTCAAGTGTTTGGCTCACGAGTAGTTGGTACGTGCAATGAAAAAAAATAGGCACCCAAAGTCAGCACAAATGTAGGCAATCCCCTCAATTTACACCATACCCCCTACTATAAGCCTCAGCGCAGCAGCTTACGATTGATTTTCCCGGTATCGTTCTTGGGCAGTGCCTCCATAAAAGTAAGGTATTTGGGCACCTTATACTTGGCCAGCTGGGCTGTGCAGTGACGCAGCAGCGCCTCAGCAGCGGCAGCTGCCGCTGGCCGCAACACCACAAATGCATGCCCTACCTCTCCCCATTTTTCGTCAGCAACCCCTACTACGGCTGCCTCGGCAACTGCCTCGTGACTCATCAAAATGCGCTCAACTTCGGCAGGATATACATTTTCGCCACCCGAAATAAACATATTTTTAATACGATCGACTACGTAGATGTAGTCGTCGGCATCGCGCCGTACCATGTCGCCTGTCCTAAACCAGCCCTCCGTAAAAGCTTTGTCGGTCTCCTCGGGTCTGCGCCAGTAGCCCGGCGTGGTCATGGGGCCTCGCAGCCAGAGTTCTCCGGGCGTATCCGGCCTGACCTCCTCCCCCGCCGCATCAACGATACGGGTTTCCACATAAAAATTGGCCCGCCCGATAGACCCCTTCTTGGCAATAGCATCGTCCTGGTGAAGACTCGTCAGGTTGGGACCCACCTCGGTCATACCATACCCCTGGCGGATGGGCACCCCCTTTGCGTGGTACTGCTCGATGAGCGGAATGGGCATGGCCTCCCCGCCAACGATGATATAGCGCAGACTACTGATGTCCGTCTGTGCAAAAGCGGGCTGGTCGGCCATCATTTTGAGCATGGTGGGTACCCCCATAAACAAGCTGGGAGTCTCCGACTCGAGCAACCCGAGTACCGCCCCCGCATCAAATTTTTTCATCAGGCACACATAGCCGCCATGGTGCAGAAAGGGCGTCAGCAGCACATTCCAGCCTCCCGTATGGAAAGGCGGCATACACACAATTGTTCGACTCTCCTGATTGACAATCAGACTCATAGCAGTATTAATACTATTCCAGAAGAGCATTTTATGTGTATACAATGCTCCTTTGGGGAAGCCTGTTGTCCCGGAGGTATAAAGCAAAAATATCGGATGGTCCTCCTCCAGGGCAGGAAAAGCGACAGGATTGGCGGGAGCTTCTGCCGGCACCCTGCTCAGCCAGGCCGCAAGGGTTTCCAGCGGCCAGTGCTTCGCACCGGGCTGAAACCATTGCGTCTGACAGAGGGTCTGAAAAAATTTCTCCTCCCAGATAAGCAGCGAAGGCTGGCTGTCGCTCAGGATAAAATCCAGCTCAGCAGCCGTAAGCCGGTAGTTGAGCGGCACCAGGGTAAAGCCTGCCTTTTGCGCAGCAGCAAAAAGTGTTATATACTCCAGGCAGTACTCCGCCAATACCGCGATGCGGTCGCCTTTCTGCAGCCCGTGCGCAGCTGCCAGTTGGCTTATCAAGGCGGCAGCAAGCCGGTCGAGCGCTGCATAGGTAAGCTCTCTGCCAGTTTCATATTCTTTGACAGCTGTTTTGTGCGGACTGTAGCGGGCCCAGCGGGCGGTCCAATCGGTTTGCATGGTTGGTGGCATAGTTGGTTGGGAGAAAAATCGGTGCAGTATGATCGGCTACAGTCGGACGGCTGCCGCTGCAAATGCGAGCCCGCCGCCGGAACCAATAAAGTAAAGCAAGTCATTTTGCTTTATTTTACCTTTCTCCCAGGCATCGTTGAGCGCCATAGGGATGCAGGCTGATCCTGTGTAGCCGTACTGGTGCATGATGGTGTGCGCACGGTTATGGGGCAGCTGCAATAAATCCAGCGTTTCCCAGATACTGTTGATATTGATTTGTGTGATAAAAAACTGGTCAACCTGCTCTGGGCTGGCGCCGATGCGCTCACTCAGGTAAAGAATAAGTTCACTCCACTTTTGCGGATTCAGTTCTTTAGGGAATTTGCGTACAAACTGTAGCAGGTGTTTTTTCTCGTCCAGCACCGCCTGGGTCACGGGCTGCTTAGCACCGCCCGCATAGATGCCCATCCACTCGTTGTACTGTCCTTCTGTGAGCAACTTGCTGGCAAGTACACCGCGGCCGGCCGCATTTTTATCGCTCCGCAAAATGACCGCACCCGCCCCGTCGGCAAAAAGCGTCACTGTTTTTTTGTCCTCCATATTGAGGTACTTACTCATGTTGTAAGCACCGATTACCAGTACGTGTTGGTACTGCTCATCAGCACGGATATACTTGGCCCCGATGTCCAGTGCAGTGACAAAGCCCGCACAGGCCGTGTTGATGTCAAAAGTACCCGCCCGCACAGCACCAAGCCGGTGTTGCAAAACTGCCGCAGTAGAGGGAGACACAAACTCGGGCGTATCTGTAGAGATGATGATCAGGTCAATCTGGTATGCCCTGATACCAGCCCTTTCCATGGCCTGCCGGGCAGCTGCCTCCGCCAGGTCGGCCGTTGATTCATGGGGGCCTGTCCAGCGTCTTTCATAAATATGGACATTCTCGCGCAGCCAAGTATCAACATCTTCTCCCAGCAACTCATTGAAATAGCTGTTGGGAACCACTTGCGCAGGCGCATAAGCTCCGCTGGAAATGAGGATCGCGTTCATCCGGTAATTTGGTTGTTATATAAAAAAGAGGGTGAAGGTGTGAAAAGCACCCCGTTCACCCGCCTTGTTCAATCAGTTTGATGGCAATACTGATAGTTATGTATGATTCCTGACCAAAAGTATGTTGTATCGTACGATTTCGCCGCCTTCTGCAGCGAAGTAATCCATTTAATCAGTATTCATTTTTTGATTTTTGAAAAAATCAAAAAATGAATACTGATTCAGCAATCTCTCTGGCGGCGACTGCCGCCGGAGAGATTGCCAAGACAGCCTGTGCGGGAAAAACCCTGTTTTACTTCTTAGGCGCAGGCAAGTTAACCTTCACCTCCAGTGAATACAAAGGCCTAATCACCGGAGAACCAACAAATTCACGCACTTCTTGGTTCAGCACGTTGCCCACCTGGCCGGCTACTGTCAGGTAGTCGTTTACTCTGTAGCCAACGCTAAGGTCGAGGTTGAAAAAGCCACCCAGCGGTCCGTAGTTGAACGAACGACCCACGCGGGCATTTTCGAGTACCGGAGAGCCGGCATAAATCAGCGAAGGATTGGCTGCTGCCGCTACGTTGATACCGGAGAAAAAGTCGTATGCGCTCACCCAGCGGCCAAAAGCAGAGAAGAACAGTTTGTTCTTGTTGTAGTTGAGGCCCAAGCTGAGTTTGTGCGTAGGTGTATTGATCGCCAAGTCATTGGCATCTACTTTGCCGCTGCGGTTGCCGTCGTTTGACAGATCGGTAGAGTCGATGACATGGTCAAACCAAGAGTAATTGACCACTGCATTGAGGCTGCTGTTGAACATGTAGGTCAACGACAGGTCGGCACCGTAGGTATTCACCCGGCCAAAGTTGACATAGGTCAGGATAACGTCCGCACCCGTCTGCCCGTTGGGCAGTGGTGCCACTGTCGTGATTTCGCTTAGCGCCTGTGCGCCGCGATCTGTTACATAACCCTTGATGCGCGGGATCAGTGCCGTAGCAGGATTGCCGTCGTGATCGAAAAACTCGCGATCAGGAGCTGCCTGAATAGCAGGACTCAGGAAATTCTCTGACCAGTTGTAGTAAGCATTGACATCTACATACAGCTTGTCATTGAGACGACCTTTGTAACCCGCCTCCAGCGTACGAATTTTTTCAACCTGCAATGCCTCTACCTCGTAGCGACCTACTTCCTGATTGGTCACTACATCAATTTCCGTCACAGAGAAGCCCTCGCCATTGCCCAGCAACAGACCACCAAACAGGTTACCCGACAGGTTAAGGATGGTCGGCGCAGCAATACCCTGTCCGTACGTGAGGCGGAAAGATCCGTTGTTGTCAAAGTACACCAGTGCCGCCTTCGGGATGAAGTTGAAGCCGTATAGATCGTGGTTGTCGGCACGCGCAGCCACCACTGCTTTAAACTTCTGTCCCAGTTTATAGTCCAGCTGTGCATAGCCACCCAACTGGCCAATTACGATATCTTCGATGACACCGTCTTTGTTGCGGTCAAGCAAGTAAGTACCGTTGCTGTTGGCGCGGTCCTGCTGGTACTGTACGCCGGCGATATAGCTGAGCTGCTGGCCAATCTTGTTGTTGTACTGCGCTTCAGCATTGAGGCGGCGGGACTGATCCTGAAAAAGCGCTCCGCGGTTGAGTGCAAGTCCACCCCCAGGGAAACCCGGAATGGCCAGCCACTGCTCGCCAAAAGAGCGCGCACGCGCTTCTTCCTGGTTAAACCCGGCATTGATGAACGACTGATAATTGACCGTGCGTTGGTTCATCGCAAAGGTAGAGTCCGTCTTACTCCAGGTATGGTACACCTGCGCAAAAACGCGGGGCGAAACGTAGCGAGCCTGCAACCAGTGGATCTGCCAGTCGCGGATCTGGTTGCGACCAGCATTGGTATTACCGATGTTATTGCTGTTGCTGCCGCCATACGCCAGAATGATATCATTGTTGGCCTTAGGCGTATAATAGAGTTGTGCCTCACCGCGAAGCGAATTGAAGCCATAATCGGGGCGGCGCTCTCCTTCATTGTCGAAAGCAGAACCCAACTCCGGGAAACCGACTGCCCCGATATAGACAGAGTCAGAAAAGGCAAATTCCTGACCAGCTGTATACTCACCGCTCACCTTGAACGCAACCTTGTCGCTCAGCTTAGAAGCGTGACGGAAGCGTGCAGAAAGGGCGTGGGGGTTTTCGCCAAAAAGGCCGCCCTCCAGTGCCGAAGTAGCGCCCAGCGCTACTGTCGTACCCTGGCTGGTACGAGGATCCTTGGTGATGGTATTGAGCAGGCCGTTGTGTGCGTTAGGACCAAACAGGGCCGAAGAAGGTCCGAGCACCACCTCGATGCGCTCGATATCTTCCTTCACTGTAGTACTCAGGGCACCCAGCGGAAGACCCGTAGCTACCAGAGAAGAGAAGCGACCATCGTTGATCTGCAGATTCTTGGGGTTGAAGGCACTGTTGAAACCCCGGGCATTGACACCCACTCCCAGGATACCGGAGCGCACATAGTCGACACCCTTCTGCCGTCCCAGCAGCTCCGCTACGTTGAAGCTGGGCAGCTCACTGATCGCCTTGGCGCCAATTACAGAAATGGTAGCTGGTGCATTGGTGATTTTTTCCGCCTGCCGGGATGCCGAAACAACGATCTCCTCGGCGATCAGCGAACCTTCCGACAGCGAAAAGTCGGCTGTCACCGTCTCACCTGCTTTTACGCTGATGCTGCGGCTCGTAGTCTCATAGCCAAGGTAAGATACCTCCAGCGTGAGCGTGCCCGCCTGCACCTGCAGCATATACATGCCTGATGCATCCGTGGCAGTACCTATACTCTTACCTACAACCAGCAGACTGGCACCCGTCAGCGGCACTCCCCCTGCATCAGTCACCTTCCCTTTGATCGTGGCATTCTGTGCCAGCAAGGATATACCGCCGAACAGCAGCACCGCCAGCGTCAGAACAAAAGTGGTAAAATTGCTTTTCATACTTCGCAATAATTTGGTAGACAAATTTGGTGTTGATCAGCCAAAGTACAGTCCTGCACTTTAGTCATGCCAAGCTACTGCCTATGCGAGGATTGAAAAAATTTTACCACAACTTCAAATAGCCTGACTGATTTTTGGCAAAAGCCGCAATCCGCCAAATAACTTTTTGTTATTCAGGCTATTGAAATACCCAAAACAGGGGTTGACTAAAATTTAATTTTTGCCCCTGACGACATGTAAAACACACAAAACCAAGGCAAAAACTACATGCTTTCAAGCATAGACTGTTGTCAGAAATTGAAAGTGAATCCAAATCTATAGTCAAAGGGCGACTGTATCGTGTTGACGGGCAGAGTCAGGTTGTAGGTTATCATGACTTCTGTACCCCAACCGCTTCCTCTGCTGGTTGTGTAGCCAAGTCCTGCATAGGCATTGGCCCTGTTGAGTCTGAACACCTCCGCATTGGAGTCTACAAAAGGCTGACTTTCGTAGATGTACTCACCCTGTACAAACAGATTTCTCGCAAACCGGGCTCTGCCAAATACACCAGCCGCCAGGGTGGCGGTGTTCACCCGGTTGACATCTCCACCGAGGTCGCGTATGCCAATGTTGTTGTACACAATGGTTGCACGAGGACCCACGCTGAAGATCTCATTGATCTTATAGCCTACCATCGGGGATACCCCAAACTGAAACTGGCTGAAACTGTTGCTGGCCGAAAATCCCAGGATGGCATTCCCGCCGTACCACAGCCGGCTCTTCCAGTCCATGACTGCGGCGTCGCGCTGCGCGCTTACCTGCTGCGTGAGTGATAACAGTACCACCATCGTCACAAGAATCTTTCTCATAATCAGTGTTTTGACCCGGCTTCGCCGGAAATTATATATAATTCTAATCTTATTGGGCATTGCGGCCTTCTGTGCTGCGTTCGTACCTCGCCAGAGGTTGTGATTGCCTTCCTCTCCGCTGGTCCGGCCATACCGGGCTCCCCACCCGCCTTACGCTCCATTCTCTGCCTTACCGGCGCAGCCCGGATTTACACCGGCACACTTCATTACTTTTGTACACTACGCGACACAAAAACACCTGTCCGTAAAAATACTGAACGAAATGTACCTCTTCTGTATTTCAATAGTGTTATCCATGGTACTTTTGCGGTACATTGTTGGATCAGAACGCATACTGAACCAACTGATATTTCGCACGATGGATGCACAACCACATGTTTACATGATTGTTTACACCCACATCTGACTATGCAAAAGACGTTACTCCTGCTTTTATTTTTCTCCCTGGCGCAGTTCCTCCCTGCCCAGGAAAAGGCACTCACCACAGAAGAGGTAACTTTTTCCCCCACAGAGATGCTGACGACCAACTTCAGCAGCTATCGGGTGGTAAGGCTCAATACACAGCAAATATACGACCAAGTTCAGCTACAAGGGGAGCGAGCTTTGCTTCGCATCGCCTTAGGTGCTGACCCGCTCCGCTCTTTTTTACTCCAAAAATACGACCTGCGGGCGGCGGGCTACCAAAGCCGCATCGCTACCAGCAGCGGTATCGTGCAGGCGCCTGCCAGAGAAATAGGTACTTACCGGGGCCGTCTGAGTGGCCAGGCCGCCGGCAAACTCAGTCTCACTATTGAGCCCGATTTTTTCTTTGGCTTGTGGACAGAGGGCGAAGAGACCTGGTTTATTGAGCCGCTGTACCGGCTGGAGCCGACGGCCCCCCGCGATTTGTACCTGCTCTACCGCGAGCGCGATATGAAGAGCCGGGACAATTACTGCGGACTCGCCCTCACGCATCAGCATGCCGAAGAGCTGCCCCACAAGCCTGCCGACACGGAGAAGGCCGGCAATTGCCTGGTCGTAGAGGTAGGCCTGGCTGCTGACAACTCTATGCGGGTGGCCTTTGGTGGTGTAGCGCAGGTGACCAACTTCATGTTTGGTGTACTCAACAATGTACAGACCAACTACGACAATGAATTTGCCGACGAGATCCAGTTCGAGGTTGTCACCACTTTTATCAGCGACTGCCCAAGCTGCGATCCCTGGACTTCTTCCAACGACGCCGGCACATTCCTCGAGTCTTTCACCGACTGGGGCAATAGCAATGGCTTTGGTACCAGCTCTTTTGATGTAGCTTCGGTATGGACCAACCGCGATTTTGCGGGCTCCACTATAGGCATTGCCTGGCTGTCGGGCGTATGCTCTCAGTATCGCTACAACGCGCTGCAAAATTTTTCCAGCAATGCAGCCTTCCTGCGGGTGGTGCAGGCGCATGAGTACGGACACAACTTCAGCGCTACCCACGATCCCGATGGCTCCAATACGATTATGGCACCCTCTGTCACTATGTCCAACACCTGGTCGACAGCAACCCGCAACCAAATCAACAATTTTGTTGAAGACAGGTCCGCACCTTTCGGCTGTCTGGCCTTCTGTGCTCCGCCGGAGCCGCCAACAGCCGCCATCATTGCGCCTGTCACCGAAATATGCCCGGGCAGTTATGTCTCTTTTTTTGACAACTCGACCAATGGGCCTGCTATATGGAACTGGAGTTTCCCGGGGGGCGATCCTTCGACATCCAACGAGCAGCATCCGACCGTATTCTACGCCAGCCCTGGCCAGTACCCGGTCAGTCTGTCTGTACAAAACGCCATCGGTTCTGACGCTACTACCCTGAGCGCGGACATCATCGTCAGCGACAACGCCCGCAAGTATCTCATGGTAGAATCGTTCGAACAAACCAGCGGCTGGGCAATCAGCAATCCGGACAACGGCATTGGCTGGACGATCTTCGATGTTGGCGGCAACAATGGCAACCGGGCGATGTATGTCAACAATTTTGGCTACCAAAATGGCAGCGGGCAGGTCGACGCGCTGGTCAGCCCGCCTATCGATCTGGCGGTCAATCAGGATGTCACCCTGGAATTTGAGTATGCTTACCGCCGATATAGCAGCTCGCTCAACGACCGCCTGGTGGTCCGCCTGTCAACCAATGGCGGTGCCAGCTATCCCTACGTATTGTTCAATGGTCAGGAAAATGGCAGTGGCAATTTTGCGACGGGCAGCGACCTGCAATCGGCTTTTTTTCCGCAAACTGCCAATGACTGGTGCTTTACAGGGCCTGCTTGTGTGTCACTCAGCCTGAATGAATTTGCGGGTCAGCCCAACGTGCGCATCCGTATTGAAAACGTGAGCGGCTACGGCAATAACATGTATGTTGACAACCTCCGACTAAGTGCTGCCTGCCAGCCGCTCCTGCCGCCTGTTCCGCAGTTTACGGCCAGCCCGACAAGTGGTTGCGCGCCGCTGACTGTTTCTTTCTCCAATCAGTCGGAAGGGGCTACCAGCTTTGAATGGTACTTCCCCGGTGGCAATCCCGATTTTTCGACCGAAGCAGAGCCTACGGTCACCTATGATACGCCCGGTTCGTACAGTGTGAGCCTCGTGGCTATCAATGCTGCCGGTGCTGAAACACTTACACAAAACGGACTGATTACTGTTCAGACGGTTCCGCAGACAGCTTTTACGACACAAGTCAATGGGCTCAGTGTTACCTTCCAGAATGCTTCAAGCAACGCGCAGTCCTACCTTTGGAATTTTGGTGACGGCAATACGAGCATTGAGAGTAGTCCGGTATATACCTACAGCCAGGCGGGCAACTATGTGGTGAGGCTGACTGCCTTCAACGAGTGCGGCAGCCAGTTTGTTGAGCAGACAATTGTCGTATTTATTCCTGTCAATGCCTCCTTTACGGCTGATACCACTGCAGGCTGCGCACCCCTGACCGTCGCTTTTTCTGACCAGTCATCAGGCAACGTCACCAGTTGGCAGTGGCTGTTTCCGGGAGCAACGCCGGATACTTCCAGCCAGCAGAATCCGAGCGTCTCTTATGCCCAGGCGGGTGTTTATCCGGTAACCCTGATTGCCGCTTCTGCTTTTGCGGCTGATACCCTCATCCGCAGCGGGTACATCAGCGTGGGAGGTGCCCCCGAGGCTGCTTTTTCCGTCAACTATTCCCCCGGCAGCCTTGCAGCTGCCTTCAACAGCAGCAGCCTGCGGGCAGATTCACTGTTTTGGGATTTTGGTGATGGTACTACCGTGGCCACCGATAGTAGTATGACGGTTCATACCTACAATGCTGCCGGCGATTATACGGTACAATTGATTGCTACCAATGCCTGTGGTGCAGATACCGTGCAGCAGCCGCTGCAGATCATACTGCCGCCGCAGGCGGCTGCCCAGTTTAGCACAAGCAGTGGCTGCGCCCCACTGTCGGTTACCTATACGGCTTCGCCTGCAGGTGAAGCTTACACCTACGCGTGGGAATTCCCGGGCGGTGAGCCCGCCAGCAGCAGCGATAGTGTGGTGACCGTTGTTTATAGCCAGCCCGGCAGCTACGGATTTACACTAATCGTGAGCAATATCGCCGGCAGTGATACGCTCACGGTAGTAGACAGTATCCGGGCAGGAACCGGCCCACAGGCAGGTTTCAACCTCCAGTACCAGCCCGGCAGCCTGCTGCTTACCACAGAAAACAACTCTGTCGGAGCATCCTCTTATCTGTGGACCTTCGGCGACGGCAACAGTTCCACAGCGGCCAGTCCTGTGCATACGTATGCCGAGGCTGGCAGCTATATCCTCACGCTCATTGCTGCCAACGACTGTGGCAGCGACACAACTACGCAAACCCTCACGGTCATACTGCCCCCGGTGGCCGGCCTGACCACAACGGTCAGCAGCGGTTGCGCACCCCTCAGCGTCACCTACCAGGCAACCCCCGTCGGCGAAGGCTATAGTTATCAGTGGCTGTTTCCTGGCGGAAGCCCAGCCACGGCAACGGAAGCCAGTGCCACGGTGACCTACGAACTAGCAGGCAGCTATGCAGCAACGCTCATTGTTAGCAATGTGGCAGGCAGTGATACGCTCCAACTATCAGCTGTGGTAACGGTCACCCCCCCGCCTACAGCCGACTTCAGCGCAGTAGCCAGTGGTGCCGAGGTACAGCTCACCAACAACTCGGTGGGGGCCACCGAGTACCTGTGGCTGTGGGGCGACGGCCAGTCGGGCAGTGGAACTGCTCCGCAGTACAGCTATCAGGCCGCCGGTGAGTACACCATCACCCTCATTGCTTCCAATGCTTGCGGTAGTGATACAAGCAGCACACTTGTGCTCATCGAAGGCAATGCCCCGACCGTCAACTTCAGCCGGCAACCGGGCACGGGCTGCGCACCGCTCAGCGTACAGTTCAGCAACCTGTCCAGTGGCGCTACTTCCTACCAGTGGAGCTTCCCCGGGGGTATACCGGCAACTTCCACAGAGGCCAACCCCCTTGTTGTTTATACACAACCAGGCACTTACGATGTGATCCTCACCGCCGCCAATATTTTTGGCAGCAGCGCCATCAACCAGTCGGGCAGCATTGTAGTCAACGGTCCGCCGACAGCCGCCTTCGATACAGAAGTCAACCTGACAACCATCAGTTTCCAGAACAACAGCCAGGGGGCCAGCCAGTTCAGTTGGCACTTTGGAGACGGAAGCAGCGCCACCGCCGCCAATCCAAGTCATACCTACCCCGGAGCCGGTACATTCGACCTACTCCTGATTGCCAGCAATGACTGTGGCACGGACAGCCTCCTACGGCAGATTGTCATTGAAGGGCAGACCCCAACAGCGCAGTTTACGGCCAACATCACCGAAGGCTGCGCTCCGCTGGTCGTACAGTTCAGCGATACATCTACCGGAGATCCCACCACCTGGTCATGGTCGTTTCCGGGCGGCAACCCCGCTACCTCCAACCTGCCAAACCCCGTCGTGAGCTACCCGTCGCCCGGCCTCTACCCGGTAAGCCTCACAGTTGCCAATGTTTTCGGGGCTCAGCAAGTAGAGACCAACGACTACATTCGGATCATCGCTCCCCCGCAAATACTCGACTACGCCATAGAAAAGGATCTCCCCAACGAATGGACAGATCTTTCCTATACCTTCACGGCCTTGAGCAGCGGTGACAATCTACTGTACACTTGGATTATTCGCGACAGCGAGGGCGGGCAAGACACCCTCACCGGCAACCCTGTCAGCTACACCTTCCCCACCGAAGGTAACTGGCACATACAGCTCATCCTCACCAACAACTGTGGCGAAGACGTATCCGAAACCGCCTTCCAGATAATCTTCCCGGCCGTAAACAGTCCTGACTGGCTGCAAAGCCTGCTGGTATCCCCCAACCCGACTACCGGGCTGCTGCGCTTACAGGCCACCGGCTGGGAAGGGAGCGGATCCATACCAGCCAAACTTTTTGATGCCAGCGGTCGCCACGTACAGCAGTACGAAATTCCGGCTGGTCCGGGCGACTGGAACCATACGCTTTCACTCGAAAACCTGCCGGCAGGTGTCTATCTGCTGACGTTTTTCCACGAAGGCAGCATAGGACAAGTAAAGGTCATCAAACAATAAAGCGTACAAATACAGGCATGCACGGCCGAGGCAACCCCAACAGCAAAAATTAGCCGTGCATGCCCATATTTTTATCCATATAAGCCTTGCATGGAATCAAAAAATGTCGTTTCTTTGCGGAGCTTTAACTGAACCAGCTATTTTATAGTTATCGTTCATGTATCGTATCCGCCCAGATGGTGAAATTGGTAGACACGCTACTTTGAGGTGGTAGTGCTCGCAAGGGTGTGCAAGTTCGAGTCTTGTTCTGGGCACAAAGCCGCTTCCGCAGGGAGCGGCTTTTTTTTTGAAAAAAAATACTCCGGCAGCTGGCGCAGCCGGAGCATTTTAGCCCGCCCGCCGAGGCGGTTTCTCCAGCCCGGAGATTGAAAAAAATCCCCGCAGGCATATTGGCTGCAGCTCCCGAAGTCAGACCTATTAAATTGCTGTGTCAAGCCCTGATTTTTCAAGTGTGCTTTGGTTCTTGTCGATTGCCGGGCTATCTTTATAGCCACAACGCAGCAGCTACTGGCTGCACCCCAAGACAAACCATGATCCGCTACCAAAGAGATACCAACAACATAGTAACGCTCAGCCTTGACATGCAGGGCAGCCGCACCAATCTGATTACCCATGAGCTGGGCAAGGCGTTTGTGCCAGTACTGCAGCACCTGCTCGCGGAGAAAGCCAAGGGCATGCTCAAGGGCGTCATCCTGACATCGGCCAAAAAGTCTTTTCTCGAAGGGGGTGATCCTTCCTTTTTTTACGAGTCCACCGACCCGCAGGAGGTGTTTGCTGTTTCGCAGGCTTTCAGGCAGTTTTTACGCGACCTGGAGCGACCCGGTGTACCGGTCGTGTCGGCCATCAATGGCAATGCGCTGGGCGCCGGTTACGAAGTAGCTCTCGCCTGCCACTATCGCATCGCATTGACAGACAACACTATACGACTGGGACTTCCGGATATTGAACTGGGCCTGCTGCCCTACGGGGGCTCCTCCATGCGGCTCATGTGGCTGCTGGGGCTCGAAAAGGCCTACGACATCCTTTCGCGAGGCAGGCGATACAGCCCGCAGGAAGCAATAAGCGTTGGCTTGGTCGATGCGCTGGCCGACAACCGGCAGGAGATGATGGACCAAGCCAAACAATGGCTGCTACAGCACCAGAATCATCATCGCCCATGGGATGATCCGCAGCAAAAAATACCCGGTGGCAGTGCCAGAGAGCACCTGTTGGCCGAGCGTATCCGAAGCAAAGCAGCAACTTTATGCGCCGAAAGCTACGGCAACTATCCGGCCCTGCAAGCCTTGCTGGCTACCCTCACGGAAGGCTCCAAAGTTGACTTCGATACAGCTAATCGCATTGACAGCCGCCATTTTGTGAGCCTCGTGTGCGGGCAGGTTAGTAAAAATATGATCCGCACTTTTCATTTCGACAAGCTCGCCATCGCGGGCGGCCTCAATCGCCCCAAAGGTTTTGGCCGCTTCCGACCCCGCAAGGCCGGTATCATCGGCGCCGGCCAGATGGGCTCCGGCATCGCTTTCGCCTGCCTGCGCAATGGCATGTCGGTCGTACTCAAAGATGTCAGTAAACCCATTGCAGCCAGGGGGCTCGCGTATGTGCAGCACAAGCTTAAGCAGCATATACAGCAGGGAAGCCTGCAGGCCGCCGAAGGCGAAAAGCTCCTCAAACGCATACGCACTACTGAGGACGCTGCCGATTTTGCCGACTGCGACATTGTCATCGAAGCTGTCTTTGAAAATGCCCACCTCAAGCAAAAAGTTACCCGCGAAGCAGAGGAACAGGTAGACGAGTACTGCCTGCTGGGAACCAATACCATCTCTATCCCCATCCGCTCTCTGGCGAGAGATTCCATCAGGCCCCAAAATTATCTGGGCCTGCATTTTTTTCACCCGGCCGACGAGGTGCCACTGGTGGAGATCGTCCGCGGCGAACATACTTCCGACGAATCGGTCGCCAAAGCCTTTGACTTCGTGCACGCTATCGGCAAAATCCCCATCATCGCCAAGGATGGCTGGGGCTTTTATGCGGCCAGGGTACAGAATACCTATGTGCTCGAAGGAATCACCCTGCTGCAGGAGGGACTGCCACCTGCGCTCATCGACAATATCGGTCTACAGCTCGGTATGCCTAAGGGGCCGCTGGCCATGGCCGATGAGACGGGGCTGGAACTGCTGCTGCGCTACGAGCAGCAGGCTGCCGAGCACTATGGCGACAAATACCTGCAGCACCCGGCCGTGCTTGCTATCGAAAAAATGGTCAATGAGCTGAAGCGCCCCGGCAAACACCGCCTGGCGGGCTTCTATGAGTATGCCGACGGCCAGCCCCGCCAGCTATGGCCGGGGCTGGAGGAACATTTTCCCCTCAACCCGCTGGCTGCTACCGACCGGGCAGAGCTCGCCGACAGGCTGCTGTTTGCACAGGTGGTAGAGGCGCTCTGGTGCAAGCAGGAAGGCGTCATCCTGTCCGATGAGGCGGCCAACCTGGGCAGCATCTACGGCTGGGGATTTCCCGCCTACACGGGCGGCGTCATACAGTTTATCCGTAGCTACGGCCTGCCTGCTTTCGTTGAGCGCTGCCGCAACTTCAGGCAACGCTACGGGCAGCGCTATCGCCCGCCCAAAAATTTTGAAGAGTTGCTGTCGCAAAATGCCAAATAAGCACAGGTGTTTTGGGCGGCTCAGGCCGCCCAAAACATCCGCAGCGGTAGGTTTTTTAAAAAAAAATAACAAGCGCGGCAGGGCGCACGCGCCCAAAAAATCAGCGCCTGTTTTTTAGCTCCTGCAAATAGCGCTCAAGCTCCATCTCATCGTAGATGAGCACCTCCCGCGCTTTTGATCCGTCGCTGGGTCCTACAATGCCCATACCCTCCAGTTGGTCCATAATCCTCCCCGCCCGGTTATACCCTAGCTTCATGCGACGCTGTATCATGGAGGTAGACCCGTGCTGCTGCTGTACAATCAGTCGCGCGGCTTCCTCAAACATATCATCGAGGTCGGCATAGCTCAGCGATGAGCTGCCCTGCATCTCTTCGTCGGCATGGTACTCCGGCAGCCAGTAAGGCTCTGGATAGCCCTGTTGCTTGGCAATGAAATCAATGACGCGCTCTACTTCAGGCGTATCGATAAACGCCCCCTGGATGCGTACCATCTCCCCACCCACACTCAGCAACATGTCGCCACGGCCAATCAGCTGATCGGCTCCGCCCCCGTCGAGGATGGTCCGGGAATCCACCTTGGCCGTAACCTTGTAAGCAATCCTGGCAGGGAAATTGGCTTTGATGACCCCCGTGATGATGTTGACCGAGGGGCGCTGCGTAGCAATCACCAAGTGAATACCTACCGCGCGCGCCAGCTGCGCGAGTCGCGCGATGGGCAGCTCAACTTCCTTGCCCGCTGTCATGATGAGATCGGCAAATTCATCGATAATCAGCACAATAAATGGCAGGAAGCGATGCCCCTTAAGTGGACTGAGGTGCCGCTGGACAAACTTTTCGTTGTATTCCTTGATATTTCGGGTACCCGCTTTTTTGAGCAGATCATAGCGCTGATCCATCTCAATACAAAGCGAATTAAGCGTGTGAATGACCTTGGTCGTCTCCGTCGTAATGGGCTCCTCCTGCCCCGGCAGGAAGGCGAGAAAGTGATTGTCGAGCCGCGAGTAAGGAAATAATTCAACCTTCTTTGGGTCAATCAGCACCAGCTTTACCTGACTGGGGTGCTTTTTGTACAGCAGCGAAATCAGGATAGCATTGATACCCACCGACTTGCCCTGACCAGTAGCGCCCGCCACCAGCAAGTGCGGCATCTTGGCCAGGTCGGCCACAAAAACTTCATTGGAGATGGTCTTTCCAAGCGCAACAGGCAGGTCCATCTTTGCCTTCTTGAATTTGTCGGACATCAGCACCTCCCGCATGGAGACCATCTGCTTCTTTTTGTTGGGCACCTCAATACCAATCGTACCCTTCCCGGGGATGGGCGCGATGATGCGTATCCCCAGGGCAGACAGGCTGAGCGCAATGTCATCTTCCAGGTTTTTGATCTTGGAAATGCGCACGCCCGGCGCAGGAATAATCTCGTAAAGGGTTACCGTAGGCCCTATCGTGGCCCTGATTTTGGTAATTTCTATCTTGTAATTGAGCAGCGTCTCAATAATCTGGTTTTTATTGGCCTCCAGCTCCGCCCTGTCTACCTCTATCTGCTGGTCAGAGTAATCGTCCAACAAGGGCGTCACGGGAAATTCGTACAGGGAGAGGTCGAGGGTTGGATCATAAGGCTCCGTATGATCGGGATTGTCCTGCTGCACCGAAGTAGCCTGCTGCTGTGGCGGCGCCTCCGCTGCCTCCCGTGGCGACGGCGGTGTAATTTCCAGCTCCGCTGCGGGCGCAGATCCTGTCCCTGCAGCTGTTGTTGGCTGATCCAGCTCAATAGACAGCTGGTTGCCCTGTACACTAGGCTGCAGCACCAGCTCTTCCTTTTCGCGGGGATTGATGATGACCGGGTGGAACGGATCCGCATCTGCTGCCGGTAGCGGACCTGCCGACCCCGGCGCCGGACTGGTAGGCGACTCTAACGGGCGGCGTTTTCTTCGGAACAACTCGCTAAATGACTCCGCTACATCGTCTACCAACTGATCAAGCGTCAGCGTATTGAAGTTGGGGTTTCTGCGCCATATCACCAGCCCCGTCACAATGGCCACCAGTAATACCAGCAGCCCAAGCGTACCCAGAAACGAACGCAGCCATTCGCTGACAGCACTTCCGAAAGCACCTCCCCAAGGAAATTCCGCAGCAGGGCCGCTGGCAAATTCCAACAGTATCGAAGCAACCAGAATGATCACCAGAAAGTAGTTGAGCGTAGGCAAAAAGGACGCTATCGGCCTGCGATACAGTCGATTGATGCCAAACTTCCAGCCGAGATAGACAAATAGCAGCGATGGAAGGCCAAAAAGCCAGTAGAAAAACCAATTTGACACGATAGCCCCCAGGCGCCCCAGCCAGTTTTCCATATCCATGCCACTCTCCAGCAGCAATCGCCAGGAAAATCGCAGTACCCTGTCCTGATCCATCCGCCAGGTAAAGAGGTACGAACTAAACGCGATCAACAGATAAACGGAAATAAACAGGAACAGAACCCCCACCAATTTGGGGATTCGCTCGTCATCGAGGCCAATCTTTAGGGATAATTGACTGGTTTTCTTCTTTTTTGCCATAAGTTGCTGATTGGAATCCTCCCGCTGTTCTCTTGCCCGGGTTTCTTTACGGGTGTCAACAATGCAAAATTAAGCTTATGCATCCATTAACGCTAAAAATAGCGGCCCGAGTTTCTAACATTCGCTTTTTCCCTACCTCAATTCACTGAATTTTGTCAACAGGGGCGTAAATGCTCGGGGACGCTGCTTTTCATATTCATATACCAACCGCCCCAATTGCCCGAAGAATGGCAGCCCTATGGTCTCGTACTCGTACTGCCCGTCATTGAAAATACCGTCTTCGTTGACAAGTATGGTAGCTGCCATGACAAATTCTACACCAGACTCAAAATCCACTATATAAGCAACATCCGTCAGAAATCCGTACGCCCAGCCAACTTTGTTAAATACCCGGATGTGCCGGGGAATCTCATAGCTGCTGTCCCGGTCGCCAAACATCCAGAACTTGACGTAGTTGTCGGGCTTATCACCATACTTCGGGTAGTCACTCTCCCGGGGCAAGGCCGACATCGCCCGATACAAAAAACGATAGTCATCGTCAGACAACCCGAAGCGCTCCGCCGGCGACCAAGCCTCCGGAAATACTACTCTGAGCAGCATATCGTGCAGATTCGACAACGATATGTAGTTGCGACCGCTAAAATCAAATGGCTGATGGATAAGTTGCTCATTAGCATCTATATACCCCACCCCCAACTGCTCGTTTTCTGCGCTGACCGACCCATCGTAGCGACTATATACCTCTTTCTGCCGATACAACACGCTGTCGCCCCGATAAGCCTCAAAGGGATTGGTGTAGCAGTTGCTCAGGCTGTCAAAATCAGGTGCCGACAGCCGATGTAGCAGCCGGCACTGCTGCAGCCCCTTTTCGTGCAGCATATCGTTGAACATGCGCTGCCCCAGAAATTCGTACAGTCTGTTGTGCGCGTCATTGTCACTGACAATAAAAATTTTGCGAATCAGGTGCGCAATGGTAGGCCGGCCGTCTGCGGCCGAGGTATCGGCCGCAAAGGCCGTCTGCGGGGCACGACCCGCCCCCCAGCGCACGGGCGTGTTTTTATCAAAGCCCTCAATGCCAAGGCGATTAATTTTTTCTAAGGCCGCAAAAGCGGCCGCCATTTTGACGGTGCTGGCCGGATAAAAATACTGGCGCTCGCTTACCCCCCACCGATAAGTGCGAAAGGCGGGCGCATTGCCTGCATTGCGGTCAATCTGTGTATATAAAACCTGCACCTGATAGCGCTCGGGCTGCACAGCCCAAGGGCCGAGCACCTCCCCGCCCCTGTTGGCAGCAATGATTTGTGCCAGCAAATCTCCGCCGGCTACCTGCCCTGGCAGCTGACCCGGCAGCATTGCCAGCAGCAGCCCGAGCGCCCAAAGACTTTTTGCAAAAAGCTTATACCCTGATTGACCAGCCATTACGTCTGTTGTTTAGAGCGATAAAGATACTGAAAAAGCATCACTGAGCCCCTGCCAAAAGTTATTGTTGCTTCTCTCATCAAAAGCCTGTAACTTTGAAGTCCTAATCGTTTGCGCAGTGAAAAAGTGGAAAATAAGGCTTACCCTCTATCTGTTGCTGCCCGCCATCATGCTGGCCAGCACGGGTATGTCCTTACATTCCATCTATTGCCTGTGCAAGGGGGAGCGTTTCGTAAGCCTCGTCAGCCCGCCGGAGGCTTGTGCCAGTGAGCATGCTGACGCAGGCCAGCTCAGCGCTGCTAAGAAGGCCTGCTGCCGCGTTGGCGCAGGTTTTGCCCCCGACAAACCCCGCAAGCCGGATGGCTTCCATAATGCGTGCTGCACCCAGCAACAGCACGTATTTTTGAAGATCCCCACCCAGTCCTTCACGGAGTCGGTATTGCATGATTTGCTGTCGCCCTCCTCTGCGGTGCTGCCGCTTTGGGCGTATACACAGCTGCCGCTGCCCGCCCGCGAAGCGTCGCGGCTGCTTGTTTTTTACCCGCCCCCACCCACCCTGCCGGGGGGCAGCGCCTGGCTGCCTTTCGCACAGTCGTTTCTTTGTTAAAAATGTATGCTGTCGCAGGACGCTGAGGTAGTTGTTGACTGCCTGGTACACAGGCTTGTACCCGTGTCGTCATTTCATTTTTAACATCAATCTACGTTCTCCATGAACATTTCTTTTCGCCTGCATACAGCAGACCGGCTCTGCCGGCTGTCTACGGGCTATCTTCCTGTATATATCTTCCTTTTTATTAGCCTGGGTTACCTGCCGCTGGCTGGTCAGCATGTGCTGACCGGCAAAATCACGGGTGCCGACGGCAACTCCCTGCCGGGAGCCACCGTTCAGTGGCTGGGCGGCAGTGGTGCTGTTGCCGATATCGACGGACTTTTCTCCCTGCAGCGCACCGACGCCGACCTGCAGCTGGTAGCCAGCTTTGTCGGTTATCTGTCAGATACCATCACGGTGGAGTCGACGCAGCAATACCTCGACATCATCCTCCGGGAGGCGGCCAGCCTGGCTACCGTAGAGGTGAGCGCGCGGAGGCGCGACAGCTATACTTCGCTAATCGAAACGCGCCATGTTGAGCATGTGAGCAGCAAAGAATTGCTCAAGGCTCCCTGCTGCAGCCTGGGCGAAAGCTTTGAATCCAACGCCAGCGTTGATGCTACTTACAGCGATCCGCTCACCGGCGTCCGCGAAATACAGATGCTGGGACTGCGCGGTGTATACACGCAGTTGCTTTTGGAAAAAAGGCCTACCATGACGGGCCTGGCCACACCTTACGGAATGGATCTCATCCCGGGACCCTGGGTCGAAAGTATCCAGATTAGCAAAGGAGCTGCTTCTGTGCAGCCTGGCGCTGGCAGCCTCACGGGTCAGATCAATACGGAGCTCATCAAACCTGTAACAGGCAAGTCTTTCTACCTCAATCTTTTTGGTTCTACTATGGGTAGGGCTGAGGCGAATGCCTATGTCAACCACAAGATTAATGAGCGCTGGAGTACCGGCCTGCTGCTGCACAGCAGCCTGCAGGACAATGCTCACGATGGCGATCGCGACGGTTTTCAGGATATGCCCAACCGCAAGACAATGGTGGGTCTGTACCGACTCATGTATGTAGGTGATAAAATCGAATCCCAGTTTAATGTCCTCGCCGCCGGCGATCGCCGTGAAGCAGGCCAACACCATGTTCATGATCACGGCCAGGCTGTTTTCGATGAACTTTATCGCATCAATCAGGCGACCCAAAATGTAGAAATCTTTGGCAAACTGGCGTATAAGGGTTTCCGCCAACCTTATCAGTCTATGGGGCTCATCGTCAGCTCTGCTTTCCGCGAACTGGACAATACCTATGGCCGTAGCGTTCACCAAGGGCATCAGCAGACCTACTACGCCAATCTGTTGTACGCCACCCTACTGGGCAACAGCAACCACCAGTTTACCACGGGTGCAAGCTTCCAGTACGACAATATTCATGAAGATCTCAATGTCCTGAGCGCCGACAGACTTGAGCGAACAGCCGGGCTGCAGGCCGAGTATACGTATTCTTATCAGCGCAGCCAGCACGGAAAGCGTAAGATCGATAACCTCACAACCATCACGGCGCTGCGGCTCGATCACCACAACCTGGGTGGTTTTCAGCTCGTTCCTCGCGTCAATGTCAAAGTCGGATTTTCTGATCGCAACGCGCTGCGCTTGGCGGTTGGCCGTGGCTGGCGTTCACCCAATGTGCTGGTGGAAAACCTTAGCTGGCTGGCTTCGAGCCGCCAGGTAGTCATGGAAGAACGCCCGCAACTGGAGACCGCCTGGAATATGGGCGTCAGTTATACTCAGGAGGTGATGGTCAACTGGCGGGATATGGCAATTGTCGCAGAGGTTTACCGCACGGCATTCCAGCAGCAGATTGTCGTTGATCTCGAGCAGGATGCAGGGCA
The DNA here is from genome assembly GCA_964645715.1 of uncultured Saprospiraceae bacterium. Lineage (GTDB taxonomy): Bacteria > Bacteroidota > Bacteroidia > Chitinophagales > Saprospiraceae > JAUMBM01. Next base: position 17,757 of record CAZYAO010000031.1, on the reverse strand, counting down.
TCTGTATTTCTACCAGCTCGACGGTGCTTCCTTCAGCAATAGCTACCTGTTGCAATTGTCGTACGAACTGCTCGACAGGCTCAATGTCAAGCTTGCGCACAAATGGATTGATGTTCAGGTCAGCTACCGCGAAAGAGGGCTGAGGGAGCTGCCTATGACGCCACGGCGGCGAGCTATGGTGGCTATGGATTATACTACCCGCAACGAAAAATGGATGGTAAGTGGTACGTATCATTGGACGGGACAGCAACGCCTGCCCGATCATCACCTCATACCTGCCGGCGTTTCAATCTATCAGCCGCAGGTGGCTCCTGCTTTCGGTCTCATCAATGCACAGCTGACCTGGCGGGCCAACAGCCGCTTTGAAGCGTATACGGGTGTGGAAAATCTTACTGATTTTGTACAGACGCGGCCCGTTATCGGTGCGGAAGATCCTTTCGGGAGTTATTTTGACGCCGCACAGGTGTACGCCCCCACTTTTGGCAGGCGCTACCACCTGGGTATCCGGTATTCCTGGTGATGTTTGGCCTTGCCGAGGGCTTGTTGCGTAAGATGGCCGTACAGCAGGTATGTCGTTAGTAGCTGTGGGCAACAAGTGCCGGGGCTGTCTACGCTGTCGGAGACAGCCAGATAGCGATAAGCGCTAGTGGCGTACAAATACCGGACTCATCTGTATTAACTGAGGATTAATTAGTATATTTCAATAATTAAATACATATAATCATGAGAATCATTTTTTTGTTGGCGGCATTCCTGCTCTCTGCAACGATGCATACAGCTGCTGCACAGGGCAAAGCCCCACAGGCATCTTCACAACAAAAGATTGCCACGGTTGTCATTCAGACATCAGCACAGTGTGGTATGTGTAAGAAGACCATTGAGTCTGGTCTTGCTTCGCTGCAGGGCGTTGAGTCTGCTGTCCTCAATCTCTCCAGCAAGAAGGTTCGCGTGCGTTATTACCGCAATCAGACCAATGCGGATGCCATCCGCCGCAAAATTGCTGCTGTTGGTTATGATGCCGATACAGTAGCAGCCGACCCCAAGGCTTATCAGGCACTGCCTGCCTGCTGCCAAAAGGGTGGTCACGACTAAGCTGCAGCCAGCTTCGCGCAACAAGGCGGCGGGACGCCGCTGCCTTGTTGCACTTTTTTACCCCCAAAAATTATACATCTCCGTCCCCACGCGCCGCGCGTGCTCCCACTGGGGAAAATGCCCGCACTGGGGCAGTAACAGCAGCTCTGCCCGCGGCATGCGCATAGCGCTCGCCTGCGCGAGTTGTCGCGTGCTCAGCTGAGGGTGCAAAATGCGATTGGGAATGAGCATATCGTTCGTACCAAATACAATAAGTGTCGGCAGGCTTATCTCTTCCAGCCACTCGTGCACCGGTTCCTGCAACATGGACAGTACACACTGTTTGACCATTCGGCAGAAGTAGCGGTAGGCAGCCGATTGCTCGCGCAGCCGAAGCCTTTCGTCAATCATAAACTGCGCATCGGTCGGAAAGCGATAAAAATTGAGGTGGAAGTTCTGCACAATCTGCGAAACCGGCAGCTGCTCCATTAGGCGCAAGTCGTATACGCGCTCAAACCATTGCGCTTCGTGCTCGTGGAAGCGCTCAAAACCTGCCGGACACAGCAACACCAGGTCGCGAACGCGGGCTGGCCACCGACGTGCCAGGTGCATGGCTACCTGCCCCCCCATACTGTGTCCTACAATTGTCGCCTGCCTGATGTGTAGGCTGTCCATAAATTCGCGTATCACCCCCGCGAAGAAAGCCATGCTGAACGGATAGTCGCCACAACTGGAAGCGCCATAGCCCGGTAAGTCAACCGAGATGCAACGGCGGTACTCCTCCAACTCAGCTGTGAGTTTGTGAAAAGCGGCGTGATTGCTGCCGAGGCCGTGAATCATGAGCACAACTACTCCATCGGCAGGCCCTGTATCCCGATAAGCCAGCTGAATACCCGAGGGTAGTATTATTTTTTGCAATATGTACGTACGTACCACAGTAGCGCCTGTTTACATTAGTTAGTGCTCAGCCCGCAAGCGCCACGCAAGTGCGATCGCCAGGATGCTCATCAATATGGCCAGGTACCCAACATAGTGATAGTTGCCCAACGAACCGTCGGGCCGCTCTACAATGATCATGCCAGCCAAAAAAGAACTGCTCGCCAGCGCCATCTCATTGACAGACTGGCGCATACTCATGAAGCTGCCCCGGTTTTCAGGCTTCACTACCGCTGTACTCATGGTCGTAGCAGGTACATTTCTGCCGCTGGCAACAATGAAAAAAGAGGAGGTGGCCAGCAATGCTATGCCTATGGAGGTCGGCGGCAGGTTCGTGATGGCAAATATCGAAAAAAGGGCAAAAAAACTCATAAACGTAAATACTTTGGCGTGTCCCAACCGGTCAGACAGCCTGCCGAAAAGTGGCAACAGCCCCACCGTCAGCA
>CAZYAO010000031.1:1678-15204 GCA_964645715.1 uncultured Saprospiraceae bacterium | reverse complement strand
TCTGTTATGAAGTTTTTTGCCCCAACTGCTTGGGATAGCCCAGATAGTACTTGGTATATACCCTCGGCTGTATGCCATGGTCTGCCAGTTGCGACATGGGCGCTACTACCCCGCTTTTCAGCAGAATACTGATTTCCTCCTGCAAAGAGGAGTAAGCTGCATTCGTTTCTACTCCCTGAAAAAGGAGGTAGTCGGCTGCCTGCGCTGGCCATGCTGCCGCCTGCAGACGGTCTCGCAAGTCTGCGATATGTGCTTCGGCAAAAGGTTCGTTCTGAAATTCAAGCCTGAACAGCCTGCGTTGTACCAGACTGGCCGACAGAAAAGCGAGTATCTCGTCGGGATGGTGCTGCCATTCTTTCAACGCAAGCGCAATGTCTGTATCATCCAGCTCGGCAAACCGGTCGAGCAATTCGTCCCTGCGGGTGTGAAAGGCCTCCCGACTAAGCTGCTGATGCTGCAAAAAAAATCGCAGGGCCGTAGAGGCCCAAACCTCTGTACCTGCAGCTACCAAATCCTTGGCGCGCCGCAGGGTATTGACCAGCATCTTCTCCGCCGATACTACTGTTTTGTGCAGGTATACCTGCCAGTACATAAGCCGGCGGGCAATCAGAAATTTTTCGATGGAATAAAGCCCCTTTTCTTCTACAACCAGCTCCCCCGCATGGACTGCCAGCATTTTTATGATGCGGTCGTAACCAATCACTCCTTCGCTCACACCGGTAAAGTAGCTGTCTCTGTTGAGGTAGTCCATACGATCCATATCTAGCTGGCTACTGACCAGCTGGTGTAAGAACCGCTTGGGGTATTCGTCTTTAAATATGCGTATGGCTAACGACAGCTGCCCTTCAAAGTGTTCGTTGAGCCGCTCCATAAACAGTACCGACAGTTCCTCGTGATGAATCTGTATCAGCGTATGCTCAAGAGTGTGCGAAAAGGGTCCATGCCCAATATCGTGCAGCAGTATGGCAATTCCGGCAGCTTCGGCTTCTTCATCGGTGATGTGGGTTCCCTTTCCTCGCAGTACGGCTATGGCTTCCTGCATCAGGTGGTAAGCTCCCAGTGCATGGTGAAAACGGGTATGCAAGGCACCCGGATACACATAGTGGGTGAGGCTCACCTGCTTGATCCGCCGAAGTCGCTGGAAGTAGGGGTGCTCAATGAGGTCATAGATGATGCCGTAAGGCACCGTCACAAAGCCATAGACGGGGTCATTGAGTATTTTCTGTCGCTTCATACGTTGCTGCTCTCTGCTGTGCCTAGGTTAAAAACGTGCCAATACATCATCCAATAGCTGCCAGGGAGTGAGTTTGTGCAGGGAAAGTCGTACATTGACCCTGACAGGAAAACGACCACCACCCGGTACTGCTTCCTGCAGTCGCTCAGTCAGCAACAATGGCCAGTAGAGACCAAATTTGCCCGTACGGTCTTCAAGTGCTATTCCGGCCGCACCCACCGCGCCGGTGGAGTTGTCAATCCATTTTTCACGACCATAATAAGCAACGTCCCCCCATATCCGCAGCGGCAATGCTGAAGGAAGGAAAGGTAAGTCAGTCGTCACATTGGCGGCTACCAAAAATGACTGACTCCTGCCCAAATAGGAGGGCAATAGTGGCAGTCTGAAACCTCCCTGCCCACCGCCAGTCAGTTGGGCCGCCAATCCGTTACTGGCCTGCCGGTCCATGAAATACTGATCCATCCGATAATCATAATAGCCTGTTTCTGAAATAGTCAATGCTGTTTGATTAAGTATTGCCTTACCTTTCAGGCTGTTGTGCGGAAAGTATCCACCAAAAAATCTCCAGCTGAGCCACTGTTTTTGCCGGTACTGCCACTGCCCGGAAGCATCGAGGCTTAGTTTCAGGTAGGACTGATCACGCCGGTCGTATACAAATGTGTGATACTCCACGGCTGCTGTCAGCTGCCAGGGCTTTAGGGCCGATCGCTGCTGCTGCTGGTAGCTTAGTTCGCTGATGAAGCCGGGCTGCGCATAACCCAATCCCAATAATTCGCCTTCTATGCTAAAGACGGGTAGCTCCCGCTGTATGCGCCAGCACTGCAACGCCAGCTGGCGGCTCAGGCCGCTGCCAGGTTGTGTAAAAAGCTCCGCCTGCAGCCTGCCTGTCAGTCTGATAGCGCGCATACTTGTGTCAGCCGCCATTCCCCACGAGGCAGTATGAAAACTGCTGACGTTGCCACTCAGTTGCCAGGCAGCAATTTTGCCGGTCTCCGGATACCAGCGATAACGGGCACCGGCAGTTCCATTGATCGCACTACTACGCACACCATAAAGGGGTGCAGCATACCAGGCCGCTTTTTTCCCTGGTAGCAGCCCTCCGTGCAGCAGCCCCCCCAATAGCAAGCCATCGTGGGTATTCCATCCCGGCAGTGGTGTGATGTATACACTGCTACGGTCTTGCCGGTCATAGCCTGCCAGCAACCTCAACTGCAAGGGTTCCCACTTTTTGAGCAAGCCCGCCGCGCGGCTGCTATTGTTTTGACGGTTTGCCTCAAGGGTCTGTCGATGCGCATCCAGCACGGCTCGGTCAATTTTCTCCGTCAACGGAATCCGGATGATACGGCTTCCCGCAAACCCCGCCTGCCAGCCCTCATGTACTGACTGGTCAGCTGCAAACAACGAAATCGGAAAAGGCCCGTTGATTTTGGCTGTATTGCGAACTACCAGCTCAGCCGTATCGCCGACAATCTGCATCCGCTCAATCTTATAGTCCTGCCGCCCCCGGCTGTACAGGAAACCTTCAAACAGCCAGGATAAATCTTCTCCGCTCGCTTTTTCCAGCACGGCTTTCAGGTCGTCGGGCTGGGGATGCTTAAACTGCCACTGGCGGTAGTATTGCTGCATGGCACTGTCAACCCGATATGCACCCATATACCCCTCCCACTGAGCCAACGCCAATGCAGGCTTGGCATACGCTCCGAGATAGTAGTTGATGGGTCGAAACGCTTCGGAATGGGTGCTGGCAGCCTGGTCGATGTGCCGACAGTTGACAACTTCCCACAGCCCCATTTCCTGCGATATATCATCACCAGCAGTCAGGAACCTGGGTAATGGCTCGGTATAGCTGTCCGGATAGTATTCTTGCATATACCGGCGCTCATAGTAGCTGTTGAGCCCCTCGTCCATCCAGGCAAAGTCGCGCTCGTTACTTGCCAACACGCCGTAAAACCAGTTGTGCCCCACTTCGTGTGCAATAACCCTGTCAAGGCTCTGCGCATTGCCCGCTGCCGCAATAATGGTCACCATGGGATACTCCATGCCGCCGCCGGCCAGCAAGGCTCCTTGCACTGCGGTAACCTGCATATAAGGATACTCTCCTACCTTTTCTGCGTAAAAGCGCGTGCTGCGTTTTACGTAGCCAAGAGCGTCTTTCCAAAGGTTCTCTTCTGTTTTGGTAAAAAAGACAGAAGCTGTGATGACCCTGCCTGAAGGCAGGCTGAGGGTGTCCTGCAGGTGCTTGTAGCGCTTGTCAGCAAACCAGGCAAAATCGTGCACGTTGTCGGCGCGGTAATGAAGGATTTTCCAGCCGGGTGCGGAGGGGGGGAAAGGTTCCTCCACCCGCCCGCGGGCAGGGTTGCGCAGGGTGTCAAGGTACTGTCGGGTCTGCAGGTTCAGCTCTCGAAGGCGCCGCAGTTCGTCCTGGTTTTGCAGCATGCCTGTCGCCCCTACCTGGTAATTGTCGGGTAGGGTTATATATACGTCAAATGACGCAAAATCACTGTAAAATTCACCCATGTCCAGGTATGGCATGGGGTGCCAGCCGTCCTTGTCATATACCGCCGGCTTGGGGTACCACTGACTGATCTGGTAGGCCTGCCCCTCATGGCCCAATCTCGAAATAGCCGCCGGTATCTTCACCCGAAAGGGGGTCTCAATGGTTATCGTTCTGCCAGGGGGCAATGGCCGCTCTGCCAGGGACATGACCACCACATCTGCCTGTCCCTGGAAGGATGTAACTTCCGCCGGAGTGCCATCCACCCGAAATGCAAGACTGTCTATGCCGCCTTTGTCAGCCGGAGACATATAGTGGAAGTCTGTTTGCAACTGCCTGAGCTGCTGTTGGGCAAAGGCTGTACGGTCATCCCGGTAAGCGTTGGGCCACAGATGGATGTACATCTCGTACAGGGTATCGGGTGATTGATTCGAGTAGGTCCACTTGATGTTGCCCAGCAGCTGGTGGTGGATGTCATCCAGCTGTACTTCAATCTGGTAATTAATGTACTGCCGAAAGGAGGGCGCCGGCTGTGCATAGCTTTTTATGAGCCCCAGACAAAAAATGCTCACTGCTATCAGGCGCTGTTTACTTATTTTTGTACGCATAAGTCGCTAATGACTGTCATGTGTTTTTGCAATGCAAATACTTACGCGCGGGCCTCTTCCTGCCTGCCACCTAAGTATTATCAATTTCTGCTCAAAATGAGAATTTTTTTCCTGAATTACATGCTAATTGTCAGCATATTCCTCGCTGCTTTTCCCGCATTCGCACAACAGAATGCAGCAAGTACTGCTTTTCCCGCCGATTGGACGGGCATCTGGGGTGGTGATCTCAATATTTATACGCCCAAAGGGCTGGTGCAGCAGGTTCCGATGACTCTTTCCATTCTGCCCCTCGAAAACGGACACTACAGCTGGACCATCCAGTACGGCCCCGACAGCACGGGCCTGCGACCGTATACCCTCGAACCTGTAGATACCAGCCTCGGTCGCTGGCAGGTCAATGAAAACAATGGTATCGTACTGCGCGAACAATTGCTCGGTGGCAAAATATTCAGCGTTTTTTCAGTGGAAGGTACGCTACTGGTCAGTACTGTGGAGTTGGCAGGTGACGAACTGCTGTACGAAATCATCGCAGGCCCGATCAAGCCAGCCTACCAATCCCCTACTCCGCCTGTACCCGATGATACGCCGACCGTCGATGTCTACGGAATTGGCACGCGACAGTTTGCCCGACTCCGCAGGCAGTAATACAAACTTATTTTTAACCATTTTTTAATATCTTCTGTAACCTTTCTGTAAGTTCTCCGTATAAGAGTCTATAATGAATTTCGAAGGGCTTTGAGAGGCTATTTTCATAACCTGTACGTCATTTGTATAATGCATACACTCATGACGTACAGGTTTTTTTTATGTTATAAAATCTCTTTGCCGCCTTCAGCGGCAAAGTATAACAATCAAAACGCCTGCACTTGATTTTTCTGAGAAAAATTAAGTGCAGGCGTTTGTTCTTGCAGCCTATTGATGGCTATCGCCACCAATAGGCTGATCTACAAGCTTTACTTTACTTACGGGCGCTGAAACAGCAAGTTGCCATTGGCATCAAAACCAAGTATCACCCGCTCATCGTCGTGCAGAAATACAACCAGCACCAAATTGGGTCTGCGACATGCCCGCAAACCTTGTACTTCACCAAAGTTTGTCTGCACATAACCGGCAATCGATTCGGGCAGGTTGGCCACCGGCTGCGGAACGCAGGCAAACCGGCAATTGGCCAGTATGTCAACTTCTCCAAGGTAGCTTCCGCCGATACTAAACTCGAGTACCAACGGACGCGGATTGCTGATCAGCACGTAGTAGCTGTTGACATTAAGTTTTGCTCTGCGAATGACAGCATCCGGATAGTTGGTGGCAATGTAAGTGCGAATAGCCTCGGGCAGCGCCAGTGGTCGGATTGGGCGACCAAAGCGCCTCACACGGTCAAAACATGGCCCATGGGGATTTTCACCTCCGAAAGGTCCATTGGCCATTACCGCACGCATATACTGCAGAACCCTGCCTTCTTCGTTACAATAGACAACTACCCCATTACCCATACGTACCTCAAAACCAAGCCCGCGTACCCGATAAGCCGCTTCCACAAAGGTTTCAAACAGGTTCTCCTCCACGAAAGTACGCGCTTCTTCCGGCAGTTCTGCCAGCGTCACCTCTTCGCGCTCCGCAGCAAGGGCGATCTCCTCAATGCGAGCCTCATCGCTCAAGTTTGCATCCTCTGACTTATCACAGGCCAGCATGCCCAGTCCGAGTAACGGGAAAAGCACCCACATCAATACGTTTTTCATGTTTGTATTTTTTATTAACTGATGTTGTGTCATACTCCTAAGGTAGCTTTACGTATCCAAGGTTGCCTGCTCATTGACGATAAATTTAGCGTGTCGGCCTGATTGCTGTCTCTATAGCGAGCTGAGATCATAAACGAGAGGGCTCTTTGCTTGATTGTCTGTAGACAATCAAGCAAAGGGCCCTCTTGCTACAAAGCTCTTTAGCAGCTGATGCTGCTAAAGAGCTTTGTAAACCTATCAGATTTTTTGGCGGCAATAGCCGCCAGAAAATCACGAATATTCACTAACCGGAGTCATCCCAGATTAGTAGGCAAAAAATCTACTGCTTACATATTGTTTTTCTGCTTAGGCTTGCCTCTCTTCAGATAAAGCATAACCGTGAACTCATGGGAGCCACTGTTAAACTGCTGAAAGCGCTGGAAAGACAGGTCATAAGAGTAGTAAAAGTTGAAACTAGGAAGTTTGGCCCCCAGCAACAATCCCATAGCCCCTAACGAACGATAAGATATACCCGTAAGCAACTGATCCTGCATAAATCCAACGTTCAGGTTAATGTCCATCTGAAAAGGAGCGTAACGGATTTGCCGCAACATCAGTGAAGGCTGTATACTCACCTTCTGGTCATTCGCAAAAAATTTGCTGCCTACCTGCAGGGTATAAAAGCTAAAAAATGACTCCTGACTGTCAATACCTCCTGCTATATCATCGAGACGACTGCTCACCAAGTTGTTAATCGTCAGTCCAAAAAAAGTGTTCTCTCGGTAAGTGCCCATGAGACCAAGCGCAGCATCAAACTCTCCCTTACCATTGAGCAAATCCTCCAATAGTGCATCCCCTGCCTGATAAAAATTAGCTGCTGTTACACCATTGTCAACACCAATGCGCTCAAAACGGGTAAAAAACCCAAACGCACCCTTTAGGTCATCATTCAGTGATACCCTGAAAGCATAATCGAGATGCAACTGCGTACGCGACAGCTGTGCAGCACTCTCCGAAAGGATGCCTACACCCAGACCAAAGGTTCGACCTACAGGCCCATTGTAACGGACTGCAACCGTCTTGGGTGCATCCGCAAATCCTGTCCAGGCTGCCCGAGCATTAAACTGTAACTGATACGTCTCATTGAAACCTGCAGCTGCGGGGTTAATCAATATCGGACTTACCGTATAGTGATTGAAGATCGCCTCGTCTTGTGCATACATAAGACTTCCCCAGGCAGTACACAACAGTAAAAGAAAAAACTTTTTCATAAGACAATGGATTTGTTTCGTTTTTGGGATTCCGCGGAGCAGGTAATCCTGTCCTGCTCCGCGGTATTTTCTACGTAAATTAATCTCTGATGATAGTCATCGAGCCTCTGTACTGCAAGCGTTCTCCTGCAGGACCATTGTACTCCAAAATGTAGTAGTACGGACCAGGGGCGAGCGGATCTCCATTAGTCGTAACCCCCTCCCAGTCATTATTGTAATTGTCTGTCTCAAAGACCAGCTGTCCCCAGCGGTTATAAACCTCCAAATGGTTCTGCACCAGTTCGTCAATACAGAAAATGATGAAATTATCATTGGAGCCATTACCGTCAGGCGTAATGACTACCCGCTCCTCCAGACAAGGGTAGCGTCTGTCCAAGACACTACCGCCGGCAACCGTGGTCACACAACCTCTACTGTCCCTGACAGTCAAAAAATAATCACCTGGGCATAGATCTGTTACCAGCTCTGCATTAGGTGCTGAAGGAATATTCATCCAGTTGAACGTGAAGGGAGCAGTACCTCCTGTTACAACCGCTCTTACTGTACCGTTACAGTTATCTGTAGCAGATTCTGTAACCACCTCTACCTCCATCGGCTGAGGCTGTGTGACTGCGAAACTAGCAGTTGCCTGACAACCATTCGCATCTGTTACCGTCACGCCATAGTTGCCTACAGACAAAAATCTACGGATGTTACCCGTCTGTCCTCCATTCCAGCTAAACAGATAATTGGGGAGGGGTACTCCGCCTGTTGCCTGGACAATAATTTCTCCATCTCCGGTACCTACACAGCTGATACCCGTCACACTACCCGTGACATTAATCGGATTGGGCGCAACCAATTCCACTTCTGTCTCCTGACGGCACGTCAGCGCATCCGTGACAATCAAGCGGTAGGTACCGGCCACTATCCCGTTCAAATCCGCTGTCTGGCCAACCAGGTTGCCGTCGCGCTCCCAGCGATAGGTGAAACCTGTTGTACCCGGGGAGGTCGTTACTACTGCAGACAGTCGACCATTGCTCGCATCTGCACAGCTTACATCAAAGCCGTTGTAATCCGATAGCACAGAAGCAGCTACCGTGAAGTTTGACTGCGTGCCGATGGTGTACGTCCTTACCACACTCAAACCCGTTGCGTCTGTGAGTGTCAGTATATAGTTGCCGGCAGCTACATTATTCAAAATTGGACTGGTCGACAAGACAGCTCCTCCGGCGCTGCTCCGCCACGCATACTGATAGGGCGACTGTCCGCCACTACCATTGACGGTAATGGATCCATTGTTGTCCCCCGCACAAATTGCATCGGTACGCTGCCCTGGTGTATGTGCAAAGGTATTTACCGGAATCGGGAAACCAGTGAGTTCACAGCCGTTGGCATCGCGTATCGTTGGTACATAATTGCCTTCACAAAGGAAGATAATCTGCGGTCCAACCAGCCCCGGTACATTCCAGTTTACAACATACCCAGGTGCTCCTCCGGTTATATTCAGGCTTATGCTACCAACACATCCAGTATCTTCGGTATCATTTATCACCGTTGGTACGACCGTAATAGCCGTAGCCGCTGCTACCGTCTCATTTCTTGTCAGTGTACCATTGGAGGCATCCGTAATAATCAGGCTGTATGTTCCCGGTGTCAGCGGACTAATAACAAAATTACCTGTCGTACTTTCAAGGTTAATGTTTCCTGGCTGAGCTGTAAGCGAATAAGGCGCTACCCCTCCTGCTACAGCAACCGTAATGCGACCATTGGATAATCCGATACAGGTCTCTGCGTCCGTCGTTACAGACGAAAATGCCAAGGGTGCAGAAGGTACCGTAAAGCAACTCGTACGTGTGCAGTTTTGCTGATCTGTAATGGTCACACAATAGCTGCCCGGAGCTAGATTGCTGATGTTACTGGTCGTAGCACCTGTATTCCACACATAGGTAAATCCTGGTGTTCCGCCTGTTACTGTCAATGCAACAGAACCATTGGTACCCGTCGTCGAAGCAGCAATGACAGGGGTTACTGTGATGGGAGGAGCGCTCGCCACTACATATTGTCCGGTAGCTGTCTGTCCGTTAGACATATCTACCACTGTCACTGCGTACGTACCTGCAGCCAGCTGGGTTACCGTAGCTGTGTTCCCTACGTTGGGCAGCCAGTTGTACGTAAACTGTCCAGAACCTCCCGTGATGACCAGAGCGATGGAACCAGTGTTTTGTCCGGAGCAACGTACGTTCTGGATCTGAGCGTTGGTAATCGCCACAGGCGCCGGACCCGGTACCACAAAGCAGTTGGTAGCTACACAGGTCTGCTGGTCCGTGACACTTACACAATATGTACCCTGTGCCAAATTAGAAATGCTGCTGCTGGTGCTGCCATTGTTCCACAAATAAGTATAACCTGGAGTTCCTCCACTGACAGTCAAAGAAACAGATCCATTATTAACTGTGCTGACTGGCACAACCGTACCAGCAATCGCGAGAGCCTGCGGACTGGTTACCGTGTATTGACCTGTAGTGGTTTGACCCGTTGGTGTATTCGTGACAGTTACTGAATAGGTACCCGCAGCCAACTGCGACACCGTAGCACCAGTACCTACGTTGGGAGACCAAGTGTAGGTATACGGTCCTGTTCCTCCGCTAATCGTAAGGGTAATCGAACCTGTATTCTGACCCGCACACCGAACATTTTGAACCTGAGCGTTCGAAATAGTAAATGGCGCCGACTGGTTACAGCTCACCATACCCATATTCGTAGCTACCTGTACATTCTGGTCATTGGTATTCACGACCTCGATGCTGGTTGGTGTATTGGTAAACGACAGCGAGGTCGGCGCCGACACTACCGTGAAGCAAATTTCAAACAGACGCTGCGCCGGCGATGCTGGCAATGAGTGGCCGTTTAATTCCGGATCCGTCCAGCTGAAAGTAATAGTACCATTCCCGGTCCCAAAGTTTGCTGCCGTTAAGCCCGGAAGCACAAAGGCGCCGACGCTCGAGTAAGTAAGATGAGCGGGGTTGTAGCCTATGGTAAACTGTACGCCGTTGATATTGGTAAAATTAGTAGCAGTAATATCCAGACAAACCTGCGTACCAGGACATGCATTACTCACGTCTTCTATGTCCAGCGTAAATATTCCGCTGCCGCAATCCACCGATACCATACCGTTGGTAGTAGTCACCGGTATCATCTGATCCATTGTATTTACCACCTCGATTGCTGTGGGCGTATTGGAGAAACTGACCGAACTGGCATTACAGTTATTTTGGGTAAAGCATATTTCAAATAACCGACTACCATTGGCAACTGTATGCCCGTTTAGCTCAGGATCCGTCCAACTCATCGTAACAATACCCGGAGTTGCTGTACCGAAGTTGACAGCAGATAAACCCGGTAAGTTAAAGGACTGTATCGCCTGAAACGTCAATGATGACGAGTTGTACTGTATACTAAACTGCACTCCATTGACATTGGTAAAGCCAGTGGCTGTAACATCAAGACATACCTGAGCCCCCTGCTGTGCTGTTGCACTCTCCATGGAGAGTGTAAACGGGTTGTTGTTGCCACCTCCTCCTCCGCCAACAGTAACTGTACCATTAACAGTCACTGCATTGAGGTTTTCATCATTGGTATTGATAACCTCTATCGGAGTGGGCGTATTGCTGATACTAACCGTAGTCGTACTTGACCCTACTACATTAAAGCACAGTGTGAATAACTGCGTCCCGTTAGGTACAGTGTGGCCATTCAACTCGGGATCTATCCAACTCAATGTAATGACACCCGGAGTCGATGTACCAAAATTTGATGCCGTGAGCCCGGGCAAATTCAACGAACCAACCGATGCAAAAGTTAGGGCACTCGCATTGTAGGCTACACTAAATTGCAGGCCATTGATATTAGTGAAATTATTCGTCGTCACACCCAAGCATACTTGGTTGCCCGGACTGGACATGGCACTGCCTACAGTCAGTGTGAATGCATTGGAAGGCGGCGGTGGTGGAGGTGCACTTCCCACAGTTATTGTCCCGTTGACCGTCGTCGCCTGTACATTCTGATCCGCTGTGTTGATTATCTCAATTGGCGTAGGCGTATTGCTGAAGCTGACCTGACTGGTCGTATTCCCCACTACATTGAAACACATCCTAAACAAACGTGTACCATTGGGCAACGTTGTACCATCCAGCTCTGCATCTATCCAACTCAGCGTAATCACGCCAGGGCTGGATGTACCAAAATTGGCTGCTGTCAAACCCGGCAAGCCAAGAGAGTCAATCGATACAAAGCTCAGTATACTTGAATTGTAGGCAATGCTCAGCTGTACACCATTAATGTTGGTAAAATTGTTGGCCGTTACCCTCACACATACCTGACTGCCCTGCGAAGCTGTAGCACTCCCGATTGTTAAAGTAAATGCGTTGGAAGGTGGCGGCGGCGGTGGCGGTGGTGAACCTCCAAGTGTAACCGTTCCATTGACAGTAGACACCTGTACATTCTGATCTGCTGTGTTGATAACCTCTATCGGTGTAGGCGTATTACTAAAGCTTACTTGTGTAGTTGTATTTCCTACTACATTGAAACACATCCTGAACAAGCGTGTGCCATTGGGTACCGTAGTCCCGTCCAACTCCGCATCTATCCAGCTAAGCGTAATCACTCCAGGACTGGAGGTACCAAAATTGGCTGCTGTCAAACCCGGCAAGCCAAGAGAGTCTATCGATACAAAACTCAGTATACTTGAATTGTAGGCAATGCTCAGCTGTACACCATTAATGTTGGTAAAATTGTTGGCCGTTACCCTCACACATACCTGACTGCCCTGCGAAGCTGTAGCACTCCCGATTGTTAAAGTAAATGCGTTGGAAGGTGGCGGCGGCGGTGGCGGTGGTGAACCTCCAAGTGTAACCGTTCCATTGACAGTAGACACCTGTACATTCTGATCTGCTGTGTTGATAACCTCTATCGGTGTAGGCGTATTACTAAAGCTTACTTGTGTAGTTGTATTTCCTACTACATTGAAACACATAGTGAATAACTGCGTCCCATTAGGAACAGTTGTTCCATCTAGCTCCGCATCTATCCAGCTCAATGTGATGACACCCGGCGTGGCCGTTCCAAAGTTGGCAGCCGTCAAACCTGGTAAATTCAATGACCCTATAGAAGCGAAAGTGAGTATCGAAGGTGTATAGGCAACGCTAAACTGCAGCCCATTGATATTGGTAAAATTATTGGCTGTTACGCCCAGACACACCTGGCTGCCCTGAGTAGCATTCATGCTACCTATCGTTAGACTAAATCCATTGGACGGAGGCATAGTCCCCCCAACCATAATGGCTCCGTTAGTAGTCGTTACTGGAACGTTCTGATCTGCCGTGTTAATGACTTCAATAGGCGTAGGCGTATTGCTGAAACTCACAGCACTGGTCGTATTGCCTACAATATTAAAACACATGGTGAACAACTGTGTACCGTTGGCTACCGTTGTACCATCCAACTCGGCATCTACCCAACTTAGCGTAATGACACCAGGTGTAGCGGTTCCAAAGTTGGCACTTGTCAGCCCGGCTAAATTAATGCTTCCTATGGAGGCAAAAGTCAGGTTCGAAGCGTTGTACGATACACTTAACTGCAGCCCGTTGATATTCGTAAAATTATCAGCTGTAACACCCACGCATGCCTGAGAGCCCTGCGTTCCGGTAGCATTCCCAATCGTCAACGTAAAATTGGTGCCGCTCCCGCCACCAGAACCACCGCCACCACCAGAGCCACCAATCGTCACTGTCCCGTTAGTGGTTGCTACCTGTACATTCTGATCAGCCGTATTGATGATTTCTATTGGTGTAGGTGTGTTGCTAAAGTTGACCTGCGTAGTCGTAGAACCTACCACATTGAAACACATCGTAAATAACTGCGTGCCGTTTGACACCGTCGTACCATCCAGCTCAGGATCTACCCAACTCATGGTAATTACCCCCGGACTAGAGGTACCAAAATTAGAAGCTGTCAGACCAGCCAGATTGATTGAACCGATAGACGCAAAACTCAATATAGCAGCATTGTAGGTCACACTGAACTGAGCACCATTGATGTTGGTGAAATTATTGGCCGTCACTCCAAGGCAAACCTGGCTTCCCTGTGTTGCGGAGGCACTCGCTATGGTAAGCGCAAAACCATTTCCGCTCCCACCACCACCTGAACCACCACCACCTGAACCAC
>CAZYAO010000031.1:0-1578 GCA_964645715.1 uncultured Saprospiraceae bacterium | reverse complement strand
CCACCACCACCTGAACCACCACCACCTGAACCACTACCACCATTCCCAATCACTACCGTACCATTGGTAGAAGTAGTAGGAACTGTCTGGTCGGCTGTATTGATAAATTCAATATTCGTAGGTGTATTGGAAAAACTCACCGTTGTAGTTGCATTATTACCCGTCACTTGCAGACATACGGTGAATATCTGGGTACCATTGGGCACCGAATGACCATTCAACTCCGCATCCAGCCAACTAAATGTGACTACACCCGGCATATTGGTTCCGAAAGAAGCACTGGTAAGTCCAGGCAAATTCATAGATCCAATGGATGCGAAAGTGAATAATGAGGAATTATAGTTAATACTGAATTGTGCCCCGTTGATATTGGTGAAGTTGTTCACCGATACGCCCAGACACACCTGCTGCCCTTGAGTAGCATTAGCTCCTTGCATCACCAACCCCACCTGAGCATCTAGCACAAATGGAAGAAGGCCAAGCATAATGCAGAGCACTAAACCTAACCGCTGAATTTTTTTCATGTTTTTTTCATTTGGGAATATGATAGCAAATATTAATCAACTCGCGCACCTCGCAGCCTGAGCATCCTTGCTGCTCCTGGATTAGTGTACGATTATTTTTTGTGATCTGGTCTCGTCTCCTATCTGGAGCTTGAGATAGTACACCCCAGCTACAGGGAACATCGACTTTCTAAGTGTTTTCTGATGATTTCCTGAAACATATCGCTCATGCTGTGAAAACATCAATTTGCCACTTCCGTCATAATAATGAAACAATACATCCGATGTTCCTGCCTGTGTCCAGTTTACTACTGCTTCTTCTCCTGCAAATGGATTAGGTGACACAGAAAGATTAGCTAATAGATCCTTGGACAAACTCACATCCGCTGTCGGACTGATTATAGTAACCTCTCCGTCCAAAAACAGCGTCTCCAACGCTTCAAAAGTTGTATCACTTACCTCCTGTATTGTTGGATCATTGGAAAAAATAACAGCCGTTACTTCGGTAGGATCAGCAATGGCCTCCAAGGATATAGTAAATAATACGGTACTGTCAGGAAGTGTAAAACCGGAGAGCGAGTTATCTATCAACAAAAATGGCAGGATACCCGAAGAAATCTGCGTGAGACCAAAATTATTATTATCAGCCGAAATATTCAACGCCGCATCACCAAACCCTGTAAACCTAAGATCCAAGGTATCCCATCGAACTGTAAATGATGCTCCCACTATCTTACGAAAATTAACAACTCTTACCTCTACTTCAACAATATCTCCCGCCACCACTGTTTTATCAGGCATAAAAAATTGAATCGGTGATGCTTGCGCAGAAAGCGAAGAACCCACTTTTACCAATAATAATGCTGTGAAAACAGGTACAATAACACTAAAAAAGCGACGAATCTTCATGCTATGGGATTATATATACAATTAAAGTTCCCAAAGGTAAAGAAATAATTTATCAACCGCCTGATATTAAGGCAAAAAAAAGAGAAGGCCCCGGGATATCCGGGGCCTTCCCATTGTTCAGACTATTGTTCGTTGATTACTCAACTACAACCATCTTCTTCGTTGC
>CAZYAO010000030.1:19472-47308 GCA_964645715.1 uncultured Saprospiraceae bacterium | reverse complement strand
TACTGCCATCGTCAGCTCTCTGACGGGGTCCGTCAATGTTGAGAATTTTTCCCGGCTTTCGTCCAATGTCCGAAGGGTGACTGTACTACGACTACGCGCAGCGGCAATGGTAACGCCCGTATGGGTTTGGGATGACTGGCCTTGTGCTGTCCCCACTACCGGACTGACCGACGGAGCGTTTGTCCGGGCAGCTGTTGGAGAAAGCTGACGGACGGCATCCTGTCCCGGAGAAATCAGCAGCAACAACAACAATGCAGCAATAAATTCCAGCGACTTACAACTAATAACGGTTCTCGTGCGGCGGTATTCCAGCTCAAGCTGCAGTACCAACCGATGCCATCCTCTCCGCTGATGCACCGTACTCACACGCCCCAACTGACTGCGTACCGCCTGGTCAAACAGCGCATCTTCGTCCAAAAGCTCATCCTCCAGCCTACGGCTCAGCGCATCCCAGCTCTCCGCCTTGTAGGCAGGCTGCATGGGTGATAATGTGTCCCGTATGTGCTTGTCGAGCGGATGCTCACTTTCTTCTCTGGTCATCATTTCCTTTGGTACGCAGTACTTCCTGTAGTTTTAACCTTGCTTTCACAAGATTGGACCGGGAGGTACTTTCTGTAATTTCCATCATCTCGGCAATTTCCTTATGGCTATAGCCCTCGATGACAAACAAGTTGAAGACGGTTCTGTAAGCCGGAGTCAACTGCTGTATGGCAGCCAATATCTCCTGCTCCGTAAACTGGCTCACCGCGTCGGCATCTGCCGAGCGCAAATCGTGTGCTAGCTCTATATCCTCTGTGCGACGTCGACTATTTCGACGGTAGTGGTCGATGGCCGTGTTGACCGTAATCCGCTTCATCCAGGAGCCCAGCGAAGTCCCTGGCTTATATGTCCCGATGTAGCGGAAAATCTTGATAAAACTTTCGTGCAAAATATCCATAGCTTCATCCTCACCATTCGCATAACGCAGACAAATGGCCATAAGTGAGCTGTAGTGTATTTCATACAACTCCTTCTGGGCCCACCGTTCGTTGCGCACGCAGGCGAGTACCAGATCGTCCTCCTGATAATTTCGCGATAAGACGAAGTCCATGAACAAAAGCTTTCGTCGGCTTGTCTGCCAACATAATGCTTTCAAAGATAAACGATATTTGCAACAATATGCTGCCTGCCTTTTATTATTCCGGCCTGCTACCGTCTTATTTGACTGTTTTTATGAGGCTGCCTGCCTCCAGCGAGCTCGATAAGGCCATGCCGTTCAGAATAGCCATTTCCTGATGGCGATCAGCAGGCACATTGAATTGCTGTAGTGCCTGCTGCAGTGTCATGCTGTTATTGACCGTGCGAACCTGTATCCGCTCAGGCATCCGGCTAAGCTTAGCAGGATCTGTAAGCCGGCGAAAACCTGTCATGGTAGCCATGAAAAAAGTCCGGTTGGCAGCATAATCTGCTTCCAAAGCGAGTCCCATAAACTGATAGATACTTCCTTCGTATTGTATGAAATAAGATAATGTCTTTATCACCTGTGAAACCGGCTGCCCCTGCGCATTTTGCCCTTGCTGCACGACCTCCGCTTCCAGTTCCAATGCATCCAGCCCATTGACTTTCACATTTTTTCTCCCGCTGACCACCAGCTTGTAGGTACTTATGCTGGAGTCAGCAGCTTCATTGAGCGAGCGGGCAGGTGAGAGGGTCAAGAAGAGTAATGCCTTCCCATCTGCCGGCGCCATTTGCACCTGCTGAGGGCTGTTGACCAACTTCCACTGCGCTGGCGATGGAAATTGGAACTTCATCGTCGGATGGTAAAAAATGGAATTTTCAACGAATCCCTGACGGGGATCCTCACCGTACACCAGACCATCAATCATACGCAGATAACTATCCCGACCTACCTTGTAGGACCGTCCGGCTTCCCGCTGCTGCCAGTCTGTTGCCAATACGCCTACTCGCTGCTGGCGGTCACCCGGATCAGGGTGTGTAGACATAAATACTGGTAGCCGGCCTTCTGCACCTCCACTCAGTTGGTCGAGTGTAGCAAAAAAACCTGCCATTTCGCGGGCATCGTAGTCAATCTTGGAGGCGTATTCAACCCCCAGCTGATCTGATTCAGATTCGGCGTCACGACCGTATTTCAACAGAAGCAGCCCAATCCCCTGGCTTGCCACTTCGGCAAACTGTGCCAACTCGGGCTTGATGATTATCCCGGCTACCAGACCTATCTGTGCCAGAATGGTTCTGCTATACTGCCGGGCGGAGTGCCGGGCTGTCACGTGCCCTATTTCATGCCCCAGTACCCCGGCAAACTGTGCTTCATTGTTGAAATGCGCCAATATACCTCTCGTAAAGTAGACATACCCCCCGGGAAGCGCAAAGGCATTGACTACCGGAGAGTCCAATATCTTGAATTGATAATCAAGGTTAGGACGGTGCGAAATGGCCGCCATCGCCTTTCCTTTTTCTGTAATAAATTGTTGCAGCTGCGCGTCTTCATACAGACCAAATTCTGCCACTATTTCAGGATCAGCTTGCACCCCCATCGCAATCTCTTGGCTTTCAGACATCAAGTTCAACTCCTTCTTGCCTGTCACCGGATTGCTGGAGCAGTCGACCAATGCAAAAGTCATCGCAGTTCCCCACAAACCCATCATAGCCGCACGGCTAATTTTCGTCCACCGAATGCTTGTTTTCATACTGTATGTCTGTTTTTGTACAACACCACGTTTATCAGTTGTGTACGCATATTGGGTATTTTGAGAAAACCCACATATTCATTTCTTCATTGCGTTTTGGGTAGCTTGGCTGCCCAAAACGCAATGAAGTTACTATTTTTTAACCAAAAAAACTACACCCCCACAACGCGCATTCCGAGCCATACGCTCAATAAGCCGCCCAGCATGCTGCTCAACAGGTATATACCTGCCATTGACCACATCCCTGCCCGTATCATTTGCAGCATTTCATTGGAGAAAGTTGAAAATGTACTGAAGCCGCCACAGAATCCTGTCACCAGTAACAACCGATATTCAGGTGCCAGCCAATGTCGGGATGATGCAGCCAACAGAACTCCCAACATCACACAACTCAATATATTGGCAACCCAGGTACCCAAAGGAAATTGTCCGCTGTGAGCCAGCCATAAACCCGTGTAATAGCGGCATAAGCTACCCAAACCACCCCCGATAAATACCCATAATGAACTCATGAATTAGTGTTGGCGGTTTTCTTTTTTTGTTTTTTCAACCAATACAATACGCCTGCTACAACGAATACTTCCAGTAATAAATTGCCGTATAACCCCCACACATCATCCAATCCAAAGACCACACTCACTAACAAAATAGTAAGTCCTACCAGCCCCGTTGTCACTTGATCGTGACTATACCCCGCATCAACCAGCACGTGATGGATGTGTCGTCGGTCAGCCTGCAGCACGCTGGCGCCCGCACGCAACCTAAGGATAATCACCCGGATAATGTCCAATAAGGGTACAAATAATACAGCAATCACCACGGCTGCAGCCCCCGACAACGCCTGCCGTGATCTACTGTCCAGTTGTGAGTTGACTTCCATGAATTCTATGGCAAGTATCGAACAGATAATCCCCAACACCAATGATCCTGAATGGCCCATGTGTATTCTGGCAGGATGCATGTTGTACTTGAGAAATGCAAGCATGCTACCCAACAGTGCAATGGCAATGGTCGCATAGGCAGGGTGACCAGCCAGGAAAAACCATACACCCCAGATACCCGTCGCCAAAGCACCTAGACTAGCAGCCAGCCCGTTAATACCGTCTATCAGGTTAAATGCGTTGGTAATCAATATAATTACCAACAATGAAATGGTGATTTCCACTACCTCTGACAACAGGCTTCCTATGCCCGAAAGTAACTCCAGTCCGTGCAAATAGATATCGGACTTGAAAACGAGTATCAAGGCAGCCATCAGTTGCGCTGCCAGCATTTTGCCGGCAGATACCGGCGAAAGATCGTCGCGGGCAGCTACAAGAAAAAGGATTGTCAGTGCACAAAGAATGTATTGCAACTGGTTGAAATCAACAAAAGGCGTCCAGAGTAAAATCGAAAATATGGCACCCGCAAAAATACCAATCCCTCCGAGTGGCGAGGTCAGTACCCGCTCGCGGCCATACGCGTCGGCCGCAGTGTGCAGCCGTCGGGTGCGCGCAATTTGTATAATTGTCGGTAACGCGAAATAAGTCAGAGAAAATGCTGTCACCAGTGCCAGCACCAAAATGGCCATGCGGGTCCTTATTTGAATTTCCCAAAAATAGAAAATTCCCCGCAACTGTACACCTTCTGACTGGCAACATCAATTATTTCCGCCGCCTACGCGATTTTTTTCAGCTTCAAGCCCTGTCTGCCGACGTCTGGACTCTTTCACCTCCTGATTGCCAAAATTGTATATCCATTGTACCGTCAGTCTCCGGCTCTCCCAGCCGCCACTGGCATCCATCATGAGGTCTCCAAACATATTGATGCCGCGCCACCGTTGGGTCAGGAAGATATCGGACAGCGAGACGCGCAGCCGCCCTCGGTCATCCATTATTTTTTTGCTGAATCCTACATCCACACTTCCCATGGCAGCAGATCGAAAATTACCCTCCCATATCGAGGGAGAGTTGTAAAAGCCGGAAATCTCTGCAGATATATCCCCGGGCAGTGTGAGCGTGTTCTGCACATAGGTCGAAAAGGTTGTCCGCGCTAAATCAATAATCTTACCCTCACCAAAATTACTTTCGTTGCGGGTGTTAAAGATACTGGCATTTATGTAGACATTCCACCATTGGGTCAACTGAACCGGTGCGCTCAACTGGAGACTCACCACTCGTTGTGTGGCTATATTCCTGGGTCCGATAAATGCCCGATTGCCTGACAGCGTATCCGTAATCTGTGCCATCAGGTCGTTGGTGTGGCTGTAGGAAAGCGTAGCAGTGTAGAGCTGCCTAAGTGTATAAGTTGCGGATGCATTGTGGGTGTATTGGGGGCGAAGAAAAGGGTTACCCCGCTGAAAGGTGAGTTCGTCAAGCCTGAATTCGAAGGGATTGAGGTTTTCGTAGCGCGGGCGGTCAATCCGGTAGCTGTAATCCAACCTGAGCGCATTATTGTCATTCAGCTGATGACTAATACCTGCTGATGGGAAGAGGTTGACGTAATCCCGCTCCACTCGGTTGTTGTCGGTAGCTCGCTGGCTTGTGAGTTCACCTACAGAGTGGGTATGCTCGAGCCGCACGCCTGCCTGCACACTGGTGCGGGTATTGATGGTCCGCTGGTACTGTGTATACAATGCATTGATGTTCTCCGTGTACACAAAGTTGTTGCTGTTTTGCAAATCTAGTATTGGCAGACCATCGGGATAATTATAGAAATCAAAGGTATTATCCGTGAGTACATACGATACTTTTCCGCCTACAGACAGTTTGCCGTCCTTTAGCGGACGTTCGTAATCCACCTTGAGGGAGGCTAGGTCAATGTTAGTAGGAGCGTCGTTGCCAAAAATCCGGCTACTCAGCAGTTGCGTTTCCAATGGATCATAGTAATAATTGGGCTGGTAAGATTTGTTCGTATTGCGGAAGCGTGCGTAGTCGAGGTCGATATTCAGCGTTTTTCCGGCCCCCTCATCCAGTCGGTAATTAACATTCGCGTTGTAGTTGTGATCGTCATTGTCAAAAGTTGATCCGGCCAGCAATAGCTGCTGAGTAGTGCCATCTACTAGTGTTCCTATCTGCGTCCGGCTACTTCCAATGCCTTCATTATTTGCCAAAAATCCACTCACTAGTACCCCCAGGGTATGTTTGGGAGATATGAAAAAATCAGCCCCCGCACGAAAATTGTTGTTTTCCCATCCCCACCGCTGGCGGCTTGTCTGGGTGAAAAAGAGTCCGCTCTGGTTGCGTAAAAAATTTTGGAAACTAAAATTATGTCCGTTGGCATAGCTGTAGCGACCAAATACGTTGACTTTTTCATTGCGATGATTAAGCCCCAATGCACCATTGTAGGAAGAGTGGATTCCTACCCGATAAGTGAGATCGAGATTGCCATTGGTGCCCAGACTCCTGTTTTTTTTGAAGCGTATATTGATGATACCTGCATTTCCCTCCGCCTCGTAGCGGGCTCCCGGACTGGTAATAATTTCAACAGCTTCAATCTCCGTGGCCTGTATATTTTTTAAAAAAGCAGCCAGGTCTGCCATACTGAGCGGCGATGGCTTACCATCAATATATATACGGACGCCATTTTTGCCCATGAGCAGGATGTTGTCATTGTTGTCAACGACAACGCCCGGTGCTTTGCGCAGCATCTCCAGCGCATTGTTGCCCGAGGCTGTGGGCATCGCATCCACATTGAAGACGGTCATATCAGACCTCATCTCAACAATTGGCTTACGGGCAATGACTGTTACTTCTGCCAGCGATGCTGTAGCCGGGGACATGACGATGTCCGGCAATGTTTTTTCCTCGGCAGATAAGAGTTCAAATACAGCAGATCTGTAAGATTCGAGTCCTACATAGCTCACTTCCATCCAATAGCGCCCACCGGATAAGCCTGGCAGGACATACTGCCCCTGCTCATCAGTCGATGTAGCCTTGATAATAGACGAATCAGCCGTACTGTGTACAATACAATTGGCAAACATAACAGCCTCTCCACCGGCCTCCCTGACAACACCCTGCACGCTTGCCTGTGACTGTGCAGTTATCATTCCGCTGCTCAATAGCAGCAACCATATCATCCACGATGCGTAATTCTTTTGCATTAGCTCGATCATTATCTGCTGACAGTGCAGCATCCATTTGGTGAAACATACCTAAAGACGGAATTCACCGATCCGCCGTTGCTCCACCCAATAGGATAATCGATCAAAACATGCTTTTCTAGTGCCGAATGCTGTTGTTTTTAAGACCAGCGGACTGGCCACTGAGCTACCTGGAAATTCAATCCTGGCTTCTCAGTTCCAGTAGTGCTACACTTTCCACATGGGAAGTATGCGGGAACATGTCTACAGGACGTAAGCGCTTCAGCTCATAGCGCTCGGAGAGAAGTTGCAGATCGCGCGCCTGTGTCGCCGGATTACAACTGACATATACCACCCTCGGTGCCGCCAGCTGCAGCAACATGCTGACTACTTCGGGGTGCATACCGGCCCTGGGCGGGTCGGTAATCAACAAGTCTGGCTTACCATGCATATCAGCAAAAGCAGGAGTGAGGATATTCTTCACATCACCCGCATAAAACACCGCATTGGTAATGTTATTGCGCTCGGCATTCAGCCGTGCATCTTCAATAGCGGCACCAATCTCTTCAATACCGACGACTTTTTTCACCCGGTCAGCAACGTAGAGGGCAATACTGCCAATGCCCGTATACAGGTCATACACGTTTTCATCTCCCTTACAGTTTGCCATCTCTACCACCAGATCGTACAACCTGACCGCCTGCCTGGTGTTGGTCTGAAAAAAAGATTTTGGCCCAATGACAAACCGCACATGCCCCAGCTGCTCTTCGATATACCCTTTACCATGGAATGTGCGCATCTCCAGATCCAGCAGGAATTCGTTGAGCTTCGGGTTGATGCAGTAAATCAGTGTACTGATCTCGGGAAAAGCCGCAACGATTGCCTGTAGGAAAGGCTGTATCTGCTCGTTTTCATCGCGATGAAAAGCGATAATTACCATGGTTTCTCCCAGACTGCTCGTACGAACAAGCAGCTGCCGCAACAGGCCTTTTTGCTCCCGCATATCAAAAAAAGGCAACTGCATACTGCGCGCCAGCGCCGCTATACCATTGCGTATCTCATTGCTTGGCGAAGCCTGCAGCCAGCAATGGGCTATGGGCAAAATTTTATCATAGACGCCCGGCCGGTGGAAGCCAATAACATCGTCGAAAGTACTTACCTCTGTAGCAATCTCCTCAGGTGTGAGCCAGCGACGATTGGCACAGCCAAACTCCAGCTTATTGCGGTAGTAGGTTGTCTCGTCAGCTCCCAGAATAGACTCGAGCTGGTCAAAATCCAGCCTGCCAATGTGCCGGACAGCATCAGCTACCTGCTGCTGCTTGTGTCGAAGTTGGGCTTCATACGAAAGATGCTGCCATTTGCAGCCGCCACAACTGCCAAAGTGCGCACAAAATGGCTCCACCCGGTCGGGGGAAGCCTCCTTGAGATATTTGACAACACCAAACTGAACGCCCTTTTTACGCTTAATCACCAGCACATCCTGCACATCGCCCGGCACGGCACCCTCAGCAAATATTACATGCCCCTCGGCATCGCGCCCGACGGCCATTCCTTTGTCTGCAAGACCTGTAAACCGTACATTGGCAACCATTTGTGGCTTGTTGCGACTTCGCCCCATAAGACCTTCTATTATACACTTTGCCGCGGGACTCAGTGCGCTTACACAGAATACCCGCGGCAAAATTATGTTAATGACACCTCAAAAATTACAGTCCCAAACGCTACGCGTTCCACTTATCAGTAGTCACCCGCTGCTAGCCTTGCAACAACGTCTTGAAATCTACCCGCTTGCGGATGATATTTTCCAGCTCACTGATGGCCATACGCTCCTGCTGCATGCTGTCGCGCTCGCGAACGGTGACCGTATTGTTTTCAAGTGTCTCAAAATCAACGGTAATGCAGAAAGGCGTACCAATTGCGTCCTGCCTGCGGTACAGTTTGCCGATAGAACCCGTATCATCATATTGCACAGGAAAACTGAGTCGCAGGTCGTTGAAGATATCCTGTGCTGCTTTTACCAACGATTCCTCATTGCGCTTGAGCGGGAAAATAGCCGCTTTAATAGGCGCCAGCGCTGGTGGCAATTTGAGTACATCGCGAGTATTGCCCTCTTCTCCTGAGCCGCCAACCTCCTCTTCTACCAGCGCATTGCTCAGCATAGCCAGAAACATCCGGTCAGCGCCAATAGACGTTTCTACCACATAAGGCACATAACTCTCATTGCGCTCAGGATCAAAATACTGAAGCTTTTTGCCAGACAACTCCTGGTGATTGCGCAGGTCAAAATCTGTACGAGAGTGTATCCCTTCGAGCTCCCGAAAACCAAAAGGAAACTCAAACTGGATGTCCACAGCGGCATCAGCATAATGCGCCAGGTTGTCGTGATCTTTGAATCGCAGCTTTTCCGCCGGCGTGCCCAACGCCAAGTGCCAGGCCATACGCCTTTCTTTCCAGTAGGCGTACCACTCCTGTTGCGTGCCCGGCGGAATAAAAAACTGCATTTCCATCTGCTCGAACTCGCGCATACGGAAAATAAACTGCCTTGCTACAATCTCGTTGCGGAAAGCCTTTCCTATCTGTGCAATACCGAAAGGCAGTTTCTGCCGCGTCGTCTTTTGCACATTGAGGAAGTTGACAAAAATACCCTGTGCCGTCTCCGGACGCAGGTACAATTTCCCCTCTTCTCCGGCAATATTGCCAAGCTGAGTAAAAAACATTAGGTTAAACTGGCGGACATCCGTCCAATTCCGGGAACCCGTTTCAGGATCTGCAATCTCCAGTTCTTCAATGAGCCCCTTGAGTGCCTCCATGTCGCCCGCACTCATAGCTGCCGCCAGTCGCTCTGTCAGATTGTTGACCTGCTGCTGGTAATCAACCACCCGTGGATTCGTACTGCGGAAAAGTGCCTCATCAAAGTCAGCAAACCGCTTTTTGGCTTTTTCTACCTCCTTATCGATTTTGGCACCTATTTTTTCAATAGCATCCTCAATCAGGGTATCCGCACGGAATCGCTTTTTACTGTCTTTGTTATCCACCAACGGGTCGTTGAAAGCGTCAACGTGACCGGAAGCTTTCCAGGTTTTGGGGTGCATAAAAATGGCCGCATCAATGCCAACAATGTTTTGGTGCATCTGCACCATGGCACGCCACCAGTACTCTTTGATGTTATTTTTCAGCGCCACGCCGTAAGGTCCGTAATCGTATACAGCCCCCAGACCATCATAGATTTCGCTGGAGGGGTAGATAAAACCATACTCCTTACAGTGCGCAGTAAGCTTTTTGAATACATCACTTTGTTGCTGTGCCATTGTCTTCAATCTTTTGGAGCTGCAAAGATATGTATTTGCACACATAGTGCGACCGTTTCCAGCGACGGCTGTTGTCCCATTCGGCCAAAATAGCATCAATTTTCAGGCAAAATATTCCTGCGCTCCCCACTAAATGGCGGCTATGTGTTAACTTTACACCTTTATGAATCACAAGCTTTAACCAAAATCATTAGCCGACCATGAGTGAACTGCGTCCCTGGCTCAAGCATTATCCCGCTGGTGTGCCGGCCAATATTGATACCAATACGTACGCAACCGTTGTACAGCTGCTGGAAGAGACTTTCCAAAAATATGGTGATGCCCCCGCCTTTGCCTGCATGGGCAAGGCGATGTCTTTCACTGAAATTGAGCTTCTGTCCCGGCATTTCGGTGCCTATCTGCACTCACGCGGCCTTCAGCCGGGAGACAAGATTGCTATCATGATGCCCAACCTGCTGCAATACCCCATTGCCCTGTTTGGTGCACTGCGCGCCGGGCTTGTCGTTGTCAATACCAACCCGCTGTACACCCCCCGCGAGATGCTGCACCAGTTTGATGACGCCGGCGTCAAAGCAATTGTCATTGCCGAAAATTTCGCCGCCAACCTGCAGGCAATTATCAAGGAAACACAAATCAAAACAGTCATCCTGGCCAGTATAGGAGAGATGCTGGGATTCCCCAAAGGCAACATCGTCAATTTTGTGGTCAGGCGTGTTAAAAAAATGGTGCCTCCTTTTCACCTGCCTAATACAGTCCCGTTCATGGAGGCACTCAGACACGGGCGCAAATTTACCCTGCCCTCCTTTAAGGCTTCGGCCGATGACGTCATCTTACTACAGTATACGGGCGGCACAACGGGTGTTTCGAAGGGTGCTATGCTGACCAACAAAAATATTGTCAGCAATATGCTCCAGATTAAGGCCTGGATGAACCCATACCTCAAGGAAAAAGCAGAAGTAGCGCTTTGCCCCCTGCCGCTCTACCATATCTTTGCTTTCACAGTCAACGCACTGGCCCTAATGAGCTTTGGCACACTCAATGTGCTGATCACCAACGCCAGAGATTTGAACTCAATCATCAAAACCATGAAAGAGTATCCCATCTCTGTCATCACAGGTGTCAATACGCTTTTCAACGGACTGCTCAATCACCCGCAATTCGCCAGCCTCAACTTCAGCTACCTGAAAGTAACGGTTGGCGGAGGTATGGCTGTCCAGCGCGCTGTTGCCGAACGCTGGCAACAAACAACTGGCTGTATCCTTGCTGAAGGATTCGGCATGACAGAGTCCAGCCCCGTGGTGAGCGTAAATCCGCTCGATAATACCTGCCGCATAGGTTCGATCGGCCTACCGATGCCTTCTACCGACGTACGTATTGTCGATGAAAAAGGTATCGTGCAGCCCCCGGGCGGTATAGGGGAAATACAGGTTAAAGGACCCCAGGTGATGAAAGGCTACTTCAACAGGCCTGAGTCGACGGCTCAGACGATTCTCGACGGCTGGCTGTGCACCGGTGATATTGGTATGATGACAGAGGACGGTTTTTTCTCAATCGTAGACCGCAAAAAGGATATGATTCTTGTATCCGGATTCAACGTCTATCCCAATGAGGTCGAAGAAGTAATCATTATGCACCCCAAAGTGCTGGAAGTCGCTGCCATCGGTGTAGCAGATGAAAAGTCAGGCGAGGTAGTCAAAGTTTTTGTCGTACGCAAAGATGCCAGCCTCACCGTTGATGAGATTATTAGCCACTGTCGTACCAACCTGACCGGGTATAAAATCCCCAAGTATGTCGAATTTCGCGACGAGCTTCCCAAAACCAATGTGGGTAAAATTTTGCGCCGCGCCCTGCGCGACCAGGAGAAGCCTGCTTAATGAATATCCGTTATGAATGATGAACACACCGAACTGTATGGCCGTATCCAGGAATGTGTAAGCTTCCTGCAAAAGCGAACAGACTTCCGGCCTCAGCTGGGTTTTATTCTGGGAACAGGCCTCAGTGGGCTCGCTAATGAAATTGAAACTGTCTTTAGTATCGATTATGCGCGTATTCCCCACTTTCCGGTTTCTACCGTTGAAAGCCATCAGGGAAAGCTGATCTTTGGTTATCTTGCCGGAAGGCCTGTCGTAGCTATGGCCGGACGATTCCACTTCTACGAAGGCTACAGCATGCAACAGCTTACCTTCCCGGTACGCGTCCTTAAATTTCTGGGCATTGAACGGCTGATTATCTCTAATGCGGCAGGCAGTACCAATCCTGCCATCAACATGGGAGATATTGTATTCGTACGTGATCACATCAATCTGCAGGCTGATAATCCCCTGCGTGGTTACAATGATGAACGACTTGGTCCGCGTTTCCCGGATATGCTGCAGACCTATGACCGCGCCCTCAATGCGCGTGCCCTGGCTATTGCAGCCGAATTGGGTGTGCCGGCTCACGAGGGTATATACGTTGCTTTACAAGGACCCAACCTCGAGACCCCCGCCGAATACCATTTTTTGCATGTCATCGGCGGGGATCTCGTTGGGATGTCGACGGTACCTGAAGTGCTCGTTGCCCGACACATGGAACTACCTGTGTTGGTGGTTTCTGTCGTCTCCAATAAATGTTACCCACTATCAGAAATCCGGGAAACCTCCTTGCAGGATGTTATCAATGCAGTTCAGGCAGCAGAGCCTCGACTGAAGGCCGTCATGCTAAAACTGCTCCCCACTTTGTAACTACTACCCGCGCCGCTGGCCGGGAGAAGCTGCGCCACCCTCGTGCATACGCCCGCCTCGCTGGGCAGGAGAGGCTGCGCCGCCACCATGCTCACGCCGGTGGCGCAGCTCCTCCAGCATCTCCCGCTTAAATTCGCGGTCTGCCTCCGGAAATTTGACAATTTTTGAGGCGGGTACCACCTGCTTGAAGCGCTCATAGTAGCGGCGACGAAGTGCCAACAACTCTTCATCGAGCCTAAACGACTGCTCAATTCTCCGCGCTGCATCTGCCTCACTGATAGAATCGGCAGGTCTCTCCAGGTCGTATTTGAGAAAAATACGCTCGCGCTCCTCCTCCATCTCATTGTACAACGGCCAAAAACGCTCTGCTTCCTGTGGACTTAGGTCAAGCCTGCTTGTAATATAAGCAACACGCTGAGCCTTTATCCTGGCATTTTGCATACCTCTTCCCTGAAAATCGCCGGTTACCTGCGCCTGCATAGCCGACAGACATACCAAAGCAACCCCCAGCGATAACATTAAACGCAGCTTTTTCATATCCAATCAATTTAATTAATGAAGTAATAAGGACTGCCTGTCTGGGGCAGCTACCTCAGAACGCTCTTCTGCGGCTAACGCCGCCAAAGAGCATTCTGAGTTTTATTTTGCTTTACCACAAAAGGCGGTAGGCGGTAAAATACCTACAGTGTGTCGTCATCTAAGTGTTTGGGCGGAAAAATGTCCCCTGCCTCGGCAGACTTTGTCTGTCTTGCCTCGGTCGAAGCGGGACGGGGCAAATCATCCGCTGCTTCAATCAGCCCAGTCTCCAGTAACAACGCCAGATCAAGTGTGTGCAGATTGTCTTCGAGGTAGGCCTCCAGCTCTTCATCGGATATTGAAGCCAGCCCTTTGTAAGCAATGGCTGGCTGGTTGGTTGACTGCTGCCGCCATATACCAACGACAATCAACAGGCTAATCCCGGCAGCTACAGCCCACCACCTTCGGTAGCCGCTGACCGTCGGCAAAACACGTGTCTTCCTTCCCTCTTGGGCCAACATGCCTGATACAACTTTCCTCTTCACAGCCTCCCGTTTATCACTCGCCAAAGGTACATACCCGTCGGGGCGACCGTACAGCGAAGACAAGAGGGGAGCGTCGGACAACTCTTCCCGTATAGAAAACTCTTCGTCCTTTGTTTTCATATCGTGTGTTCTGTAAGTAAGCGTTCAATTTTTTTGACTGCGTGATGAAAATTAGCTTTAAGCCCTCCCACAGAAGTGCTCAGGATAAGCGAGATATCGTCGTATCCCAGTCCATCAAAATACCGCAGCATAAACACCAGTCGCTGTTTATCCGGTAATTTGCCCAATGCGGCCAGCAGGCGAGCCTGGATTTCATCTCCCTCAAAGTCAGTATGGCTGGAAATCTGCGCAACAGCTGCCAGCAGGGAATCGCCGTCCAAAGAGACTGTCGATCGCCTTTTTTCCCTCGCAATAAAAAGCAGTGCTTCATTGGTAGCTATCCGATACAACCAAGTATACAGCTTACTCTCTCCTTTGAATTCCGGAAGATGCAGCCAAACCTTTAGCAGTGTATTCTGCAGAACATCCTCTGCATCATGAGCTGAGTTGACTAACCTGCGGATATGCCTGTAGAGCTGGCCACCGTAAGTATCCACCAACAGGCGAAAACTTTCCTCGCACCTTTGCTCCTCCGACAATTTTTGCACATCCCGATCTGGTGTCACCCTGGTTCATCGTTTTCTTAGCAGTTGGATAACGATCCCCCGCTCAGGTTTAATACCCTCGATAAATATTCCATCTGTCCTGTATTTGCGCAATTGAGCCAGCAGCAAATCAGAAACCGCATAAAACGACAAACGGAAGTCACGCCCAACTGGCATAACTTCCGTTTTGTACTGGTGAGCCCAGCCCCCAAAAGATCAGGACTCCCATTTATATCATCGCAATGGTTACAGCAACCTAGCCACCCAATGCAGCTGCCCCGCCAACAATTTCGAGAATCTCATTGGTGATTGCCTCCTGACGAGCCTTATTGTAGGAAATCTTCAGATCTCGCAACAGTTCATCCGCATTTTCTGTAGCCTTGTCCATAGCCGTCATCCGCGCCCCGTGCTCAGAAGCATGGGTATCGAGCAAAAACTTATGGAACTGCGTCTGCAGGATGGTCGGGATAAGATAATCCAGCAACTCCTTTTTGTCAGGTTCAAAAAGATAATCGGCCCGCATCTGCTTATCGCCAGCCGTCTTTTCAATCTTAGCAACTGGCAGGAAAGGCAGGTGGATTGTATACTGTACAGCAGCATTTTTGAACTGCCCGTAGGCAACTTCAACTGCGTCATACTGACCGGAAGCAAAAGCATCCATCAGCCGCTGGGAAACCCGGCGGGTGTTGTCGAAAGAGAGATTATCTGACAGCAGCACGTACTCATCAATGATATTCACTGATTGGCTGTAGCGCTTCCGGAAGAAGTCAAATCCCCGTTTTCCGATACATATTACATCGACATTACCACTGGCATAGGCAGCAGCAAACTTGTTTTCCAATGCTTGGACGGCAGCCTTCAGAACGTTCGAATTGAAGGCACCGCACAGACCCCTGTTGGAAGTGACCACCACCAAACAGGCCTTTCCGATGGGCCTTTCGATACCGAAGGGAGAATCAACATCACCTTCGAGGTTCGAAAGGATATTGCGCAGCATATTGTCGAGGCGATCGGCATAAGGCCTCAGCTGCACGATGGCCTGCTGAGCGCGACGCAGCTTAGCAGCCGAAACCATTTTCATGGCTTTGGTGATCTGCTGCGTATTTTGTACCGAGCGAATTCTCTCTCTTACCTCTTTTAAGCTTCCAGCCATGGAATCAAGCTATTTGTGGGGTGCTGCCTGAGGCGCGAACATCAGGCAGCACTTTTATTTC
Organism: uncultured Saprospiraceae bacterium; assembly: GCA_964645715.1. Taxonomy (GTDB): domain Bacteria; phylum Bacteroidota; class Bacteroidia; order Chitinophagales; family Saprospiraceae; genus JAUMBM01. Next base: position 31,608 of record CAZYAO010000030.1, on the reverse strand, counting down.
ATAATTAGACAAGCCAGGGCAGGTTATCTACCACGCCCAAAGGCATTACTTCTTATACTTAGCAGAAAGATCTGCTGCAATCTGTTCCAGTACCTTCAGATCTGCATCATCCAGCTTACCAGCACGGAAATTGGACAATATCTGTGGGTAGCTCTGCTCCAGCTCAATCATAAGCAGTTCTTCGAACTCAGCAATTTTTGCTACCGGCACATCGCGCAGACGACCCTTAGTACCCAGGTAGATAATTGCCACCTGCTTTTCGACAGCCACCGGAGAATACTGTGGCTGCTTCAGGATCTCCACGTTGCGCTTACCTTTTTCCAATACCGCCATAGTAGCCGCATCGAGGTCGGAGCCAAACTTGGAAAACGCCTCCAGTTCGCGATACTGCGCCTGGTCAAGCTTCAGCGTACCCGCCACTTTCTTCATCGACTTGATCTGTGCATTACCCCCTACGCGGCTCACAGAGATACCTACGTTGATGGCAGGACGGATACCCGCGTTGAACAAGTTGGCCTCGAGGAATATCTGGCCGTCGGTAATAGAGATAACGTTGGTCGGGATATAGGCAGAAACGTCACCCGCCTGCGTTTCGATGATAGGAAGAGCCGTCAGCGACCCCCCCCCCTTCACGATACCCGCCTTTTTGAGCGTCTCCGGCAGGTCATTCATAGAGCGGGCAATATCATCATTAGCAATGATTTTTGCGGCACGCTCCAACAAGCGACTGTGGAGATAGAAAACGTCGCCAGGGTAAGCTTCGCGACCCGGTGGACGGCGCAGCAGCAGAGATACCTCGCGATAAGCAACCGCCTGCTTAGACAAGTCATCATAAATGATCAGTGCAGGACGGCCTGTGTCCCGGAAGTACTCTCCGATCGCAGCACCCGCGAAAGGTGCGTAGAATTGCAGCGGCGCAGGATCAGCAGCAGAAGAAGATACAATCACCGTATAAGGCATAGCACCGTACTCTTCCAGTGTACGTGCCACGTTGGCTACCGTAGAAGCCTTTTGACCGCAGGCGACATAGATACAGTAAACGGGCTCACCCCGGTCATAAAACTCTTTCTGATTGATGATGGTATCGACAGCGATAGCTGTCTTACCCGTCTGGCGGTCACCGATGATTAGCTCGCGCTGACCGCGACCGATAGGAATCATGGCATCGATAGCCTTGATACCCGTCTGCAGCGGCTCATTTACCGGCTGTCGGTAGATAACCCCGGGAGCTTTGCGCTCCAGCGGCATTTCATACTTCTGCCCTGCGATTTCACCTCTACCGTCGATAGGACGACCCAGCGGGCTGACCACACGACCCAGAAAACCCTCGCCCACCTCGATAGAAGCAATGCGATTGGTACGGCGCACCTTAGAACCTTCACGGATACCATCGCTGGCACCCATCATTACGACACCCACATTGTCCTCTTCCAGGTTCAGAACAATCGCCTGAACACCTGTTTCGAACTCAACCAATTCGCCTGACTGCGCCTTGTTGAGTCCATACACGCGGGCGATACCATCACCCACCTGAAGAACCGTACCGTACTCTTCCAGTTCAGTGGCACTCGCGAAGCCCGATAGTTGCTGCTTGAGTATGGCCGATATTTCGTCTGGTTTTACGTCAACCATGGATCAAAAATTTTCGTGGTTTATCAAAAAATGAACCAAGCCCGGCCGACACTAGCGGGCCCTGATCTGAGAAATGTATACATTTTCAACAAAGCCCCTGCGAAGCTTTTCGAGCTTTTCAGCGATGCTTGCATCGTAAATTTTATCGTCGAAGGCCAGCACGAACCCGCCTATAATATCAGGGTCGACCGCCAACTGCAAATCGATGTTGTCCTTTGTCAGAGAACTGGAAACAAGCACCTGCCGAATTTCCTCGACCACTGCTTCGCCCATAGGACTTGCCGTAGTTAGCCTGACCGTAGAGATACTCTTGAACTTTTTATAGAGCTCAATGAACTCAGCAGCAATTTCTGGCAGATACTCCTCGCGACCTTTGGTAATAAGAATTCGTAAGAACGCCATGGTGAGCGCGTCGTACTTGTCTTTCAGCAACAGATCGACGATGGTTATTTTTTTGGAAGCAGGAACAACAGGACTTTTCAGCAGCAAATAGAAGTCCCGGTTTTTAACCAACTCCTTGAAGCTGCGTACATCCTCCGTCACGCGCTCCAGCTTCTGCTGCTCGACCGCCAAATCCACCAGAGACTTGGCATAGCGGCTTGCGATTCTTTGTACGGACATATAGAATGTTGCATTAAGCTAATACCTGCCACAGAGAAACGCACACAGTCATCACAACCTGACGCTTCACCCATAACGGGTATGCTGCATAATAATTGACTAATTCAACTTGGCTTCAGCCACCAGCGTCTTGACATAATTTTCTTGCTCCACATTACCCTTAAGCTCCTTGCGCAGAAGCTTCTCAGCAATTTCCAGCGAGAGCCTGCCCATCTGGTTCTTCAGATCCGTAACCGCCGCCATGCGCTCGTTTTCGATCTCCTGCTTAGCATTAGCCATCAGTCGCTGTGCCTCTGCACGAGCCTGCTCCTTCGCTTCTGCGATAATAGCCGCTTTCGCATCATTAGCATCCCGCAGAATTATGGCACGCTCTTCGCGCGCCTCAGCTAACAAACGCTCATTCTCGGCTTTCAGGTTAGACATATCCTGGCGCGCACGCTTTGCCTCATCCAGTGAAGCCTGGATTTCGTGCTCGCGCTGCCGTAGTGCCTTTTGGATAGGACCAAAAGCTACCTTCCCCAAAAAGCCCCAAATCAGCAAAAAAATCAACGACGTCCATACAATCAAACCTGGGTCAGGCTTAATAATGGAGAAATCGGCCAAAAGTATCATATCCATCATCATTGTCTTTCTTTTTCCAGCCGGTACCCAATACCGGATATGTCATTGAAAAATGATTACTTGCTGAGAAGACCAGTGGCGCAGCCAATCGCTGCGCCATCCCGGCTTTTTTTCTGAATGCGGAGGTATTAACCAGCCAGCAGACCTACAACGATTGCGAACAGCGCTGCACCTTCTACAAGTGCGGCTGCAAGAATCATGTTGCTCCGGATATCACCAACAGCTTCTGGCTGACGAGCGATAGACTCCATTGCGCGGCTGCCGATAAGGCCGATGCCGATGCCTGCGCTAAGTGCTGCAATACCAGCTCCAATTGCACCCATGTTGTGTATATTTAAAATGTGTAAAATTCAATGCCAATTAATGATGCGCTCCCGCATGATCATGGTCGTGATCATGGCCATGCCCCTCCTCAACAGCGGCCCCGATATAGCTAGCAGTAAGAATGGAGAAGATGAATGCCTGCAAAAACGCTACCAATAATTCTATAAGATTCATGAAAGCGGTAAACAAACTACCGATGAATGCACCCGCAGACGCACCACCAACATTGGTACCATTTTCTCCAAATAGGAAGATCAGTCCTACCAGACTCAGGATGATAATGTGCCCCGCCGAAATATTGGCAAAAAGACGCATCATGAGCGAGAATGGCTTGATCACCAAACCCAACATCTCCACAGGTGTAAGAACCGCCTTCACCCAGGCAGGAATGCCGGGCATCCAAAGAATATGCTCCCAATAGTGCTTGTTGCCATTGAGGTTAGTCACAATGAAGGTGAACACCGCCAGTGTGAGTGTAACACCCAAATTGCCCGTCACGTTGGCTCCTCCGGGAAAGAACGGAACCAGCCCCAACAGATTGCAAAAGAGAATGAAAAAGAAAAGAGACATGATGAAAGGCTGGAAGCGCTCATAGTGCTTTTCCCCAATCATTGGACGGGTAACCTCATCACGAATAAACACGAACATTACCTCCATCAAAGATTGCATACCACTCGGTGCCTTGCCCGCATTGCGCTTATACGACTTAGCTACAGACAGCCAAATGATAAACAGCAATAGAGTCGCCAACAACATGGTCGCCACATTCTTGGTAATGGAAAAATCATAAAAAGACGTAATACCTCCTCCCAGTAAGCCTCCATCAAGCGTACTCGGCTTGTCCAGTTGGTACAGCGATCCCTGATAGCTGGCATAATATACATCGACCGCCTTCTTTTTGCTGCCTGATTCGACACTGTCAACCTTGTGCACAATACCATCAATGGCAACTTTGCCCACAGGAAAAGAAGTGTCGCTTATCCGGTTGACCCGGCCGTGGTTAATCACATAGCGGTCAACAGCCGCGTGACCGTGATCGAACATGCTCGCCATACCAATTGTCCAGCCATGATCCGGAGCGTACAAAAAACAAGGAAGCGGCAAGTGAACACCTTTCCACACATGGTATTCGTTGGCATCCGCAATATGCGTCATAACTGTACCCACAGGATCGTAAGGCCCCTCATCGCCATGGTCGCCATGCTCCGCTGCCTGAGCGTGATCATGACTGTGACCTGCATGATCCGAATGATCGTGATTGTGGCCATCCTGTGAAATCAGGAACGTCGGCGCCATCAACATCGCCACACAGAAAACTACAATCTGGTATATTACTTTCACAGCTTCCTCTTTATGCGTTTCCAAAATCCGACGCAAAGGTAGCTACTTTCGCTCGTTAATAAAAAGGCCAACTGCTTTTTTTTGCGCAATTAGGAAGCTTGAATAACAATAAGTTAGGTCGACAAATTCACCGCCTTTTGCACAACTGTTTAGTTATGCGGTCTATTTTCAGAAATATATTCTGAAATCAGCTACTAAAGTAAAATTTACTGCCGAACAATTTGCGAATATTGGATTTCCTGTGCCCTGCGGCCTTGCACAAATTACTATGACCTTTTTGCATACTTTCCGGAAAAACACAGCCCGACTTTCAGTGTATCCCCGCCGATTGCATCAAAGCGACTTTTTCAGGTTGTCAGAATATCCCTATCTTTATGCATTCATTGCAACCAACAACACAGCAATCTCATGGAAGTGGTACTTTATCAGCAGCAGGGCGCCGTTGCGTGGATAACCCTCAACAGGCCTGAAAAATTCAATAGTTTTACCCGTGCACTGGCGCTCGAACTCCAGCAAGCGCTCGACCGCTGCCGCGATGACGATACCGTCAGGGCTGTCTGTATCACGGGCGCCGGCCGCGCTTTCTGCGCCGGCCAGGACCTGGCAGAAGTACTCACCCTTGACGACAACGGGCTGTCGACCATTCTGCTCGAGCAGCTGAATCCGGTCATCGAAAAAATCACGGCCCTCGAAAAGCCTGTCATCTGCGCCGTCAATGGCGTCGCAGCAGGTGCTGGTGCCAATGTGGCCCTGGCCTGTGACATCACCCTCGCAGCAGCGTCAGCCTCCTTTATTCAGGCATTCAGCAAAATTGGCCTCATACCGGACAGTGGCGGCACGTTTACACTTCCCAGGCTCATAGGCCTGCAGCGCGCAACTGCCCTCATGATGCTGGGAGAAAAAGTATCCGCCCCCGAAGCACAGCAGATGGGCATGATTTACAAGGTATTTCCCGATACCGAACTGGCCGCCGCCGCATTATCACTCTGCGAACGTCTGGCAGCCATGCCTACCCGCGCCCTCGCACTTACGAAGAAAGCCTTACAACTATCCGCTGGCAATACACTGCCTGAACAACTGGCAGCGGAAGAAAGGCTGCAATCTATCGCCGGACGGACTGCCGACTACCAAGAGGGCGTCAGTGCTTTTGTGGAAAAACGAAGCCCGGTGTTTACAGGTAAGTAAGTGCGTGTACAGGCGGCCTTGGCCGCCTGTACACGCGGCCTTTGTGCTCATTTTTTGACTTTTGAAAAGTCAAAAAATGAGCACAAAGGCAGGCATAGCCGTGTGTTTACATACAATTCATGTATTCTTAACCTTTTTTTGTGGCATCGAGCCACAAATTACAGCTACTTTTGAGGGAAATTATGCTGAAAGCAATACAAGATTTCGGTCTTCAATTGAAGGCAACTATTCGTTCCTCAAATCGTTAGACCCAAATCCAAGCTTGCCATATCGTAATTTGCTCAATATAATGTTTGCACAAGTATTCGCAAACATGTAACTTTGTTCTCTGTTTATGTTTGACAACAATGATAAGTAACCATTTTCAACAATACGGTCTTCCATATCCGCGCAGCCGACGCGCGTTCAACCCGCGCCCATAGGGGCGATACTTATCATATTATCCCTCGGGGAGGTTCGTGTATGTACCACTTGTGTCCTCCTTTCTACCGGCCCTATGGCCACCATTCATTACTTCATTTTTGATTCACCCGGTCTTCAAAAGGCCATCGCTTGTCTGGTAGCACTATGCAAATCAATATTGAAGTTACCAATGCCTCACACGCTGATTATGCAGAAGCAATCTGCCGGCTCATGGCAGAATCAGCCAAAGCAAGAGGTACTGGAATCGCTGAACGCGACCCCGCCTACGTAAGAAAAAAAATCACCGACAGCAATGCAGTCATCGCTTTTGTCAACGGTGAGCTTGGCGGGTTTTGTTACATCGAAACCTGGAGCCACGGCCAATACGTCGCCAATTCCGGGCTTATTGTGGCACCTGCTTTTCGAAAACTAGGGCTTGCAAAATCCATTAAACAGCAGATTTTTAAGCTTTCCCGCGATAAATACCCCAGTGCGCGCATCTTTGGCATCACCACCAGCCTGCCTGTAATGCGCATCAATACAGCGCTGGGGTATGTGCCCGTAACGTTTTCTGAACTTACACAGGACGAAGCCTTCTGGCAGGGCTGTCGCTCGTGCCCCAATTATGATATTCTCTTGCGCAATGAACGACGAATGTGCCTGTGCACGGCCATGCTAGCTCCCTCCAAAGAAGAGGAAGAGGCCATGAGATACGATCTTTCCAATTTGATTGTCAATACATAACCATTAGACAGTCACCACCTGTTAAGAATACTCGCAGTATGAACAATAACCAAGTCGTGCTCGCCTATAGTGGCGGGCTGGATACTTCTTTCTGTATCAAATACCTCACAGCGGAAAAGGGGCTGGAAGTACATGCCCTCACAGTTGATACCGGCGGCTTTAGTCCGCAGGAGCTGGCAGAAATGGAAACACGTGCGCTGGCGCTGGGCGCTGCCTCTTTCAAAGTGGCGGATGTGACCCACTCTTTTTATGAAGAGTGCCTGCGTTTTCTCATTTACGGCAATACGCTGCGTAACCATACCTACCCCTTGTCCGTAAGTGCTGAGCGCGTATTTCAGGCGCTCGAGACGGCCCGCTATGCACGCAGCATAGGTGCTGCTGCGCTAGCGCACGGCAGCACCGGTGCTGGTAATGATCAGGTGCGCTTTGACCTCACCTTCGGACTGCTGGCACCCGAGATGCGCATCATCACGCCCATCCGCGACCTGCGCCTCAGCCGGCAGGAAGAAGTTGACTACCTGGCTCGCTTTGGTTTTGACTGGCCAGAAAAGAAAGGCAAGTACTCCATCAACCAAGGACTGTGGGGAACTTCTGTCGGCGGTGCCGAGACACTTCGCTCCCACGGTTATCTGCCAGACGAGGCCTGGCCGGTACCCGTCAGCAAACAGGAGCCCCGGCAGCTGCAGCTCCACTTCAGCGAAGGACAGTTTACGGGCTTTGATGGCCAGCAGTTTGACCATCCGGTGAAGGCCATTCAGGCACTGGAAGCGATAGCAGCAACCTATGGCATCGGGCGGGACATCCACGTAGGGGATACCATTATAGGCATCAAAGGCCGGGTTGGTTTTGCCGCTGCCGCTCCGCTGCTCATCATTAAAGCACATCAGCTGCTGGAGAAACACACCCTGGGCAAATGGCAGCTGTACTGGAAAGACCAGCTGGCCAACTGGTACGGAATGATGGTACATGAGGGTCAGTTCCTCGATCCTGTACTCCGCAACATGGAAGCTTTCCTTGAAAGCTCCCAGGCGACTGTCTCCGGCGATGTTTTTGTCGAGCTGCATCCGCTTCGTTTTGTCCTTCATGGCATTGAATCTCCTTTCGACCTGCTCGGCGCTGGTTTCGGGCAGTACGGCGAAATGACTGCTGGCTGGACAGGGGAAGACGTGAAAGGGTTTACGCATATTATTTCATTGGCAGGTCGTATCCAGCAGCACGTACTGGGCCAGTCAAACCGTCCGTCATGATACGCGCAGGCATTGTTGGCAGCGGTGGCTATGCCGCAGGCGAACTAATCCGGCTGCTGCTCAATCACCCGGCAGCTACGCTGGTATGGGCACAGAGCCAGTCTCAGGCAGGTAAACCGCTGTGGGCGGTACACGATGACCTCATGGGAGAGACATCGCTGCACTTTTGCCGCGAAGCAGATCTGGATGCTGTTGATCTCGTATTTTTATGTGGCGGTCATGGCCAGTCGGTACAGTGGATGCAAACACATCGCCCCCCCGATCGGCTGTTGATTATAGATCTCAGTCACGACTACCGACTTGATGATAGCTTCGCCTACGGACTTACCGATGACCGGCGGGTGCCTGTGGCCACCCACCGCCGCATTGCCAATCCGGGCTGCTTTGCTACTGCCATTCAACTCGCGCTGCTGCCATTGGCAGCCAGCGGAGCGCTGCGCGATACGATCCACATACAGGCAACGACCGGCAGCACTGGGGCGGGGCAGGCATTACAGGACAGCCTGCATTTTAGCTGGCGACAAAACAACCTGTCTGTCTACAAGCCTTTCCAGCATCAGCATCTGGCAGAAATCCGACACAATCTCTCTTTCAGCCAACAGAACCTGCCCGAGCTGGTATTCATCTCACAACGCGGCAGCTTTACGCGAGGCATTTTCACTAGCCTGTACACCTACAGTGACCAGAACCTGCCTGAGCTGCAGTCGCTCTACAGCGCCTACTACGCCGGCAGTCCTTTCGTAAAAATGGCCGCCGCCAACCCGCACCTCAAGCAGGTGGTCAACACCAACAAAGCGCTACTTTATCTGCAAAAATTTGACGACCGCATTTTTGTCATCTGCGTCATCGACAACCTGCTTAAGGGAGCGGCGGGTCAGGCCATTGAAAACATGAATACAGCCTTTGGGCTGGCTAGAGAAGAAGGCCTACGGCTCAAGGCTGCCGTTTTCTGAACAGGTGCCTGCAGCCAGGCAGCTTCATTTTACCAACGTACTACAACATCAAGCCATGAATCTTTTCGATGTATATCCACTCTTTGACATAAGCCCGGTAAAAGGCGAAGGATCGTACGTCATTGACAACCAAGGGCGGCGCTACCTTGACTTTTACGGAGGGCATGCAGTCATCTCCATCGGCCACAGCCACCCGCATTACGTGCAGATGGTCAGCCGGCAGTTGTCAATGCTGGGCTTTTACTCCAACTCGATACAAAACCCCTTGCAACAGGAGCTGGCCGACAAGCTCGGAGCGCTGTCGGGCTGCGACGAATACCAGCTTTTTCTTTGCAACAGCGGTGCGGAAGCCAACGAAAATGCCCTCAAAGTTGCCTCCTTTCACAACGGGCGCAGCCGGGTGCTCGCTTTTCACAAAGCCTTTCACGGCCGCACCTCAGCGGCCGTCAATGTCACCGACAGCAATGCCATCAAAGCAGCTATCAATACCACTTTTCCGGTCACTTTTGTGCCGCTCAACGATCTGGAGGCTGTCAGCAGAGAGCTTTCGAAGGGCGATGTATGTGCGCTGATTATTGAAGGTATACAAGGTATTGGCGGCATACACCTGCCGGAGCCCGCCTTTCTGGAGGAGGTTCAGCGCCTGTGTCGGCAGACTGACACCGTCCTTATTCTCGATGAAATCCAGTCGGGCTATGGCCGCAGCGGCCGGTTTTTTGCTTTTCAACACGCCAACATTGAGCCCGACCTCATCACTGTTGCCAAAGGTATGGGCAATGGTTTTCCCATTGGCGGACTGCTGCTGCACCCGCGCTTCCGCGCGCGCAGCGGCATGCTGGGCACTACTTTTGGCGGCAGCCACCTGGCCTGCGCTGCCGGCATAGCGGTGCTGGATGTCCTGCGCGACGAGGCACTGATGGCCAATGCCCATGCATTGGGTGCCCACCTCATGGACCGGCTGGCCGGCCTCACGGGCGTGAAGGCCATTCGTGGCCGCGGCCTTATGATTGGTATCGAGCTCGATCGTTCTTCAGCGCCGCTGCGCCAGCAGCTGCTGTTTGAACATGGTATTTTCACTGGCAGTGCCAGTGACCCCAATACCCTGCGCCTGCTGCCGCCGCTGACGCTCAGCAGCGAGGAGGCGGCAATATTTTTGGAAAAAATTACCCTGGCGCTGGCCGCTGTGCCGGCTTAGTTTCTTGTAAAAAATCATGCAACAGTTTCTATCCGTACACGATGTCGCTGATCCGCACCAGCTGGTGCGGGAGGCACTCGACCTCAAAAACAACCCCTACGCCTTCGAGTCGCTCGGCAAGCACAAGCGGCTGCTCATGCTTTTTTTTAACCCCAGCCTGCGCACCCGGTTGAGTACCGAGGTGGCAGCGCAGCAACTGGGCATGCACGTCATAAGTATGAATGCCAGCGAGGGCTGGAAACTCGAGCTGGCCGACGGCAGTATCATGCGGGGCGATACGGCAGAGCATGTGCGGGAAGCCGCCGGGGTCATCGGTCAGTATGCCGACATCATTGCCGTTCGCTCCTTCCCGGGGCTGATCGACAGGGAGCAAGACTATGCCGATACACTTGTAAAGGCTTTCGTGCGGTATACGGGCAAGCCCGTCATCAGCCTCGAATCGGCCACCCGCCACCCACTGCAGTCGCTGGCCGACTGGATGACCATTCTCGAGCATCAGCCGCGACAGCGGCCCAAGGTGGTACTCAGCTGGGCACCGCACCCGCGTGCGCTGCCCCAGGCTGTACCCAATTCTTTTGCCGAATGGATGCAGGTGGCTGATGTAGATTTTTATATCACCCACCCTCCGGGTTACGAGCTGGATCCAGCGTTTACTGGCAGTACGCCCATATTGTATGACCAGCGGGAAGCTTTCGCAGCAGCAGATTTTATTTACGCCAAAAACTGGTCGCCGTTGATGCCCTATGGTCAGGTTGTTAATCAGGATCCCGGCTGGATGATCAGTGCAGACAAAATGGCCGGCACCCGCAATGCAAAGTTTATGCACTGCCTGCCCGTCAGGCGCAATGTGGTGGTGAGCGATGCCGTCATCGACGGAAATAACTCGATTGTACTGCAACAAGCCAACAACCGCGTGTTTGCGGCACAGGCTGTATTGCGGCGAATGCTGCTGGCTGCACAGCACTGAGAAGGCGCCCTTTGGGCAGGAAACGGCCGATCAGCCTTGGTTTTTTTCAGCTGCGACCGCAGCAGCTGTAAAAAAACGCAGCAAAAGAACCATTTTTGCAGCCGCAAAGCGCTTGCAACCAAGGCGGCCAACATTTGTTGTATTGATAACCATGCGATGCGAGGGACGCTGGCCGTTTTCAGTTCAATCACGTATTCTCAGATATTACTATGCTGATACATCGTTTTAAGTCCAAAATACACCGGGCTGTTGTGACCGAAGCCAACCTCAACTATGTCGGTAGTATTACCATCGATGAAGATCTCATCGATGCTGCTAATCTTGTTGAGGGGGAAAAGGTACAGATCGTCAACAATAATAATGGCGAGCGATTTGAGACTTATGTCATCAAAGGCGCACGCGGGTCTGGCATCATTTGCCTCAATGGTGCGGCAGCGCGGCGCGTGCAGGTGGGCGATATTATTATTATAATTGCTTACGGTATCATGACCGTGGAGGAGGCCAAAAATTTTGAGCCCACGGTTGTCTTTCCTGACGAGAATAATCTGCTGATTCGCTGACGGGTTCAAAAATGTGTATTACCTTTGTAACAAATATGCGACTTATGGAAACGACAAGCAAAAGCTCCAAGAGCATGGACTGGGTTCTGTTCCTGCTCTCACTCATAGTTACCATTCTGCTCCTCATTTTTGTCACCGAATGGTTTTGGGTGAGTCTGCCTTTCCTCATCACCTATCTGGTGAAAGCGCTGGATAGCATGTAAGCCAGCACGGCAGTAAAAAATAAGGCGTCCGGAGGGATTTCTCCGGACGCCTTATTTTTTATATTATTTTTTATATTAGGCTTACTTGCCTCCGCCAAAGCGATAACCGATACCCAGTTTGCCCTGGAACATGAGATCGGG
>CAZYAO010000030.1:0-19372 GCA_964645715.1 uncultured Saprospiraceae bacterium | reverse complement strand
AATGGTCACATCGACCTGTGCAGCCAGTCTGTTGTTGAAACCCAAGAGCGCAAAAAAGAAGAGCAGCGCAAACATTTTTAGTGTCTTCATATAGCTGAATTGTTTTGTTAGGACAAAGATGTGGTATTTGCCGATTAGTTGCGAACAGATTAACGAACAATAACACTAGGCTGGTTTTATTAACATTTTCTTAGACGGGTTACCTTTTGCAGGGGCAGCAAAGGAGATATTTGTTACATTGCACAGGATAATTTTGTTGATTTTTCCAAAAATCAACAAAACGCTTATCTCATTTTTTGCCCCTAACAGCGGCGAAGATAAATTTGACACTTACTCGCAGTACAAACCAATCATACATGTTGTACCAAATCAATACCCGGGTGTGGATACGGCAGTTTGGCGAGCAAGCCTCTTTGGCTTCAGTACCCGACAGCTACTGGCAGCTATTGGCCGATGCGGGCATCCAGTGGGTGTGGCTGATGGGTATCTGGCAGACGGTCGATGAGGCGGTGCACCGATATGCACTCGCGGAAGAGTTGCAGCGGGAATACCAGGCTGCTTTGCCTGACTGGACACATAGCGATCTCATTGGGTCTCCCTATGCCATTGACAGCTACACGCCTGCTGCTTCGCTTGGCGACTGGCAGTCGCTGGCCTGCCTGCGCGCCCAGCTGCACCGCCATGGAATGCGGCTGATGCTCGACTTTGTTCCCAATCACTTTCATGCTGAAAGCCGGCTGTTGTTGACACAGCCTGAGATATTTCTTGAGGTTTCGGCCGAACAGGCCGCCCGCGATCCACATACTTTCTACGAGCCTCCGGGCCTGCCTGGGCGTTTTTTTGCCCATGGCAAAGACCCGCATTATGCAGCCTGGCAGGATACCGCTCAAGTCAACTATGCCCGAATAGCTAGCCATGTTTTTATGCAGCAGCAACTGTTGCAACTGGCTGGCTGTTGCGACGGGCTGCGCTGTGATATGGCCATGCTGCCGCTGGGGGATGTATTTAACCGCACCTGGGGTCATGTCATTGGCCATGCAGGCGAACCACTGCCCGATTTTTGGCCGGCTGCTATTGCGGCCCTAAAGGCCGTTTTTCCCGATTTTGTGATGATCGCCGAAGTCTACTGGGATTTGGAGTGGCAACTACAGCTACAGGGGTTTGACTATACCTACGACAAACGGCTACTCGACCGACTAAAGGAGGGCTATGTCGAACCCTTGCGCCTCCACCTGCATGCTGAACTGAATTTTCAGCAGCGGTTGGTACGTTTTTTGGAAAACCATGATGAGGATCGCATTCTGGGGCGGTTCTCTCGTTCGCAGGCCGAAGCGGCAGCCGTCATCGCTTATACCTGTCCGGGCTTGCCTTTTTTCTACGACGGGCAGTGGGAGGGGCGGCGAACGAGGATTCCCGTGCAACTGGGGCGGGAACCGGTACTAGCTGGCTGCAGCTGCCCCATGCGGCAGCTGGGTGCGGAAGTGGAAGCCGACTGTGTGTGCACCTGGCACTTTTACCAACAACTACTGCAACTGCTGCGGGAGCCCGTACAACAACAAGGGAGCTGGCAGCTACTGCAAGACCATAACCTGCTCGCATGGTTGTGGACGATGCACGAGCCGGCAAAGCAGACGCGGGTCGTGATCGTCAATTATCACCCCTATCCCGTACGAGCGGCCTGGCCAACGGCTTCAGGCCGCTGGTTGGAGCGCTTCAGCCAGCAGGAGTGGGTAGTTGAGCGGGAGGGTGTGCCCCTCAATTGGTATCCCTATCAGTACATGATTGCCGATAAGGTCGACTGAGGCTTGCAAATCCGCTTTTTGCGCCCCACCACATGCACATGACTTTTGCCCAAATTGTTAATATGCAATTGCCAATATGGCTGTATAAGCTCACAAGCTGACGGGGTTGCTCGCACCACAGATCAGTTGCAAGGGTGGGCAAGGTATACAAGCTCACAAGCTGACGGGGTTACGGTACACAATGCCCCAAAACCTTATCCCTCCTTCCTCGCTACCGGAAACTAAGGTCAATAATGCGCAGTCGATAGCGATTACCCACTGCAAATGTGCGGTAGCGAAACAATTTGCCTATCAGCCATCCGGAGGCGACGGAGGTAGCCGATATGGCGGCATCCCGTGCGTTGTACTGTGTTTCAGGGTCACCATCGGTGAGCTTACCTATTAGTGCCAGACCAGACCATGAAAGCCCAAAGGTTGTAAGCATGGCACTGCCCGCTCTGGCGCCCAGCCTGGTTTTCCGCAGAGCCTCGACTTCGGTGAGATTCACATAATAATCATCGACAGCAATCAGGGGCTGATCGGTGCGAAGATGCTGAATGCGCCCCGTATGCCATTCTGCATCTCCCTTCAGCCGATAAGTGATGACACTGCCTTCAGCGATTTTGGTAGTCCGGGGGCTGTTCAGTTTTTCAATCAACAGGTAGCGCTGGGCGCTGGCTGCCCGGGGTGCCACCACCAGGCCCGCCAACAGCAGCAGGCAGGCAATCATACAAGACCTGTACAGCAGGTGGCCATCAGCAGCTTTCGTATACTTGGTCATGGGCTCGCTCTTTTACTTAAGAATACAACTTTCAGCAGCTTTTGTGCGGGCACTCAGGTCTCCTTTGTTGGTCGTGTCTTTTTTAGAAACCGTCGGATGATGGCCTGCATGGCTTTCTCGATAGCAGGATAGTCGTCGACCTCCTGACCTGTAAAAATAATCATCCATGCGTACTGCGCCTCTCCGGATCCAAGCTGATCCTCCAACTGATATTTGTGCTGCCGGTAAGCCTCCCGGATGCGGCGGCGGAGAAGGTTACGGGTAACCGCGCGTTTAAATCTTTTCTTGGGAACGCTCATAGCAAAGAGGACAGCCGCGTCTCCCTGCTTTTCGTCCATCTGCCGCCACACCAGTCGCATAGGATACTGTGCGAAAGAGGGTGAGTTTCCGCTAAACAGCAGTCCTATAGCCTTCTCGCTCTTGAGTCTTTCTGCCCGCCTGAATGTGTGCCTTTGCATGGCACGAAGATAGCTTGTTTGACAGAATTATTGCGCGATTCCTTTGTACTGAAAATCTGGCCTGCTACTCATAGCGCAAAGATTCGATAGGATCCAGTGCAGCTGCGCGCATAGCCGGATAGATACCCGACAGCAGGCCTACGGCCGTACAAGTAACCAGCGCTATGGTTATCCACAGCCAGGGAAATAAAAAACTGCCGCCCAATAGCAGGGTGACGACATTACCAACCATGACGCCCAGTGCAATCCCGAGCAGACCTCCCAACTGGCAGATAACCACTGCCTCTACCAAAAATTGTGTCATCACGTTTTTACGGGTGGCTCCCAGTGCTTTCCTGACACCAATTTCCCGGGTACGCTCTGTTACGGATACCAGCATAATATTCATCAGGCCAATGGCTGCTCCCAGCAGTGTAATCAGTGCAATGCCCACCGCAGCCAACCGAAGATAAACTGTATTTTCTTTGATAAGCCCTATAAGACTGTCGCTCTTAGAAATCTCAAAGTCATCGGCCTGATCTGTACGAAGCTTCCGCACATTTCGCAGAACCACCGTTGCCTCACCGATCGCCTCTTCCATACGAACAGGATCCCTGACGGCCACCATGATCCGATAGTTGGACTCGGGAGAATCGTAATACCTTTTACCTGCCTGCAAGGGAATGAGTACACGGCGATCCTCGCTCTGGTTCATGCTGGAGCCTTTGGATTTGAGTACGCCTACTACCCGATACTTTTTGCCCCCGGCCGTAATCACTTTATCCATAGCTCTCGCCGGCTGATCCCAGAAAAGATCCTTCACCATGTCATTGCCGATAATAGCTACATCACCCCCCTGTGTTGCTTCGCGGAAAGTAAAGTTGCGCCCCACTGCCAGCGAAAACCCTTTTGCTTCGACGTAATTTTCGTCAACTCCAAAAATAGCTACATTGGGGTTGGTTTCCTGCCCACCGTAGAGGACGGTGGCTGTGCCCGAACAGCGCAGTGAGATGGCTGTGCGTGCAGGAAACTGATAGCGCTCTTTGAATTTCCACGCCTGTTCAAAAGTGATAGCCGCACCTTCTTTCATCTGTCTGCCGCCACGGTTGCCACGCACACCCTCACCACGGGGCTCCACATCAAAGGTGTTGGCCCCTAGAAAAGACAGGTTGTCGTTGAGCGAATAGATGGCACTGTCGATGGCCGTCAGAATGCCCACCAGCGCCATGATACCGAAGGCGATGATGACCAGCGTCAGAATAGCCCGCAGCCAGTTGGCGCGAACAGAATCCAGTGCAATGCGTATATTTTCAGCAAAATTCATAGTCAGCGATCTCTTTACAAACTCCCCCGGCATGATTGCGGCTCGATAAAGATACAGCGCTGCACGCATACGCGCATCACTGATCGATAAATAACCCTCATACATAGACGAGTTGATAATAAAGCGCCTACATGCGCCCGTGAATGCTTATTTTTGTATAACAGACTTCCGACATACCAACGGACGACTGTATGAAAAGAGGCAATCATGTTATCACCCACCGCAGTACTGCAACAATACTGGGGCTACGACACCTTTCGTCCGCTACAGGAAGACATTGTGCGTTCGGTTCTGGACGGCCACGATACCCTCGCCCTACTACCTACCGGTGGTGGCAAGTCGGTCTGTTTTCAAGTGCCCGCCATGGCTATGGAGGGTCTGTGTATAGTGGTCTCCCCCCTCATCGCCCTGATGAAGGATCAGGTGTACCAGCTGCGCAAAAGGGGGATAGCTGCTTTTGCTGTATATGCGGGTATGCCGTACAAGGACATCGACAGGATTTTGGATAATTGTGTATACGGAGGTGTAAAGTTTCTGTACTTGTCGCCGGAGCGGCTCACCACAGAGCTCCTGCAGGCGCGGCTGCCCCGTATGCCGGTCAATCTGCTGGCTGTCGACGAGGCCCACTGCATCAGTCAATGGGGGTATGATTTTCGCCCCCCCTACCTGGCCATCGCTGAAGTGCGGTCCTTTTTTCCCAAAACCCCGGTTATTGCCCTTACGGCGACGGCGACGCCGGAAGTCGTGCAGGATATACAGCAAAAGCTCGCCTTCCGCGACGATGCACGCGTTTTTCAGAAAAGCTTTGCCCGCGATAATCTGGCTTATGTAGTCAGACATACCGAAGGCAAGGAGCACCAGTTGGTCAATATACTCAACAAAGTGCCAGGCTGCGCTGTCGTCTATGTACGCAACCGCCGACGCACCAAAGAGATTGCCGAGGAGCTGATGCGCCGAGGAATCAGCGCCAGCTATTATCATGCAGGCCTTGATATGGAGACACGCAGCGCACGACAGGAGGCTTGGATCAATGACCAGATAAGGGTTATCGTCTCTACCAATGCTTTTGGTATGGGCATCGACAAGCCGGAGGTGCGGTTGGTAGTACACCTCGACCTGCCCGACAGCCTCGAGGCCTACTTTCAGGAGGCCGGGCGCGGAGGGCGCGACGGCAAAAAATCGTTTGCCGTGCTGCTCTACAATGCCGGCGATGCCCAACGGCTTGAAAAAGCTTACCAACAGTCTTTTCCGGAAATGAAAGACATCCGGCGTGTTTACCAGGCGCTGGGCAGTTATTTTCAGCTCGCCACGGGGGCAGGGGAGGGAGAAAGTTATGACTTTGACCTGGCCGAATTTTGCCAGCAGTACCAGCTGGACAGCAGCCTGGCTTTCCACAGCCTCAAGGCACTGGAGCAGGCTGGCTGGATTGTGCTGACTGAGGCGGTATTTAGCCCCGCCAGCCTGCAGATCACGGTGGACAAAGATACGCTCTACGATTACCAGCTCCGCCACCCGGAGCTCGACCGTATCCTCAAAATGATCCTCAGAACCTACCAGGGCACTTTTAGCTTCCCGGTAGCCATCAAGGAAAAACAGCTGGCAGGTTTTTTAAAAATGCCCGTAGGTGTACTTAAAAAATCACTCGAAGCACTCCATCGCGCAGGCATCATTGCCTATCAGCCGGCCAAAGATAAGCCGCAGCTGATCTTTGTGCAGGAGCGAGTCGAGCTGGCCAACCTTAGCATCGATCAGGAATTGTACCGCTTTCGGCAACAGCGGCACCTGTTGCGCATGAAGGCCGCCATCGCCTATGTTGAAACGGCTGCCTGCCGCAGCCGGCAGCTGCTGCAGTATTTTGGCGAAAGCGACGCAGCAGCCTGCGGCCAGTGCGATTATTGTCTGTCTTTGAAAAAAAAGCCACTCAGCGCTTCGGCCTTCGGCCGCTTTGCCGCAGTCTTCGATCGCAGGCTGCTCAAGGGGCCGTGCAAGTTGGAGGAGTTGGTCGCCGATTTTGACAGTGATGAGCAGGAGCTGGCGCTGCAGGCCCTCAGCTTTCTGCTCGATGAAGGGTACTATGTTCAAAAGGGAAATGCCATCAGCAAGAAGCAGCAGCACTCCTAGTCGAGCCTACAAATGGCCAGTCCCTCCGCCAGGGAGGCTAATTTGTCGGAATAGCTGGGTATAAACTCCTGTCCTATATAGCCATCGAAGCCTGCTCCCGCAATAGCGCGAACAATCGCCGGGTAGTAAAGCTCCTGACTATTGTTGATCTCGCGCCGACCCGGCACACCCCCTGTATGAAAATGACCAATAAACCCGATGTTGTCCCGAATGGTCCTAATAACATCGCCTTCCATAATCTGCATATGATAAATATCGTAGAGGAGTCGAAAATTGGGGGAGCCTATCTTATTGACCAGCGCAACACCCCAGGCTGTATGATCGCATTGGTAGTCCGTATGATCAACCTTACTGTTGAGCAGTTCCATGATCATCACCACGCCTGCAGCCTCCGCCTCTTTAACCAGCGGCGCGAGTCCCCGTGCACAATTGTCGAGTCCTTCCGCATCGCTGCGCCCATTGCGATTGCCACTGAAACAGATTATCTGCGGAATACCTGCCGCCGCTGCCTGAGGTATAAGCTGCCGATATTTTTCCTGCAGCCAGCCGTGGTTCGCAGAATCATTGAATCCCTTAGTCAGACTCATGAAAGTATCGTTACCCACAGCTGCCGTTAGTCCATACCGCCGAAGAACAGGCCAGTCCGCCGGGCCTGTCAGCTCAATACTGTGGAGCCCCATGTCTTTGGCTCTTTCACAAAGTGCCTCGAGGGCTATGTCCTGATAACACCACCGGCAGGCAGAGTGACGAATGCCGGCGGCATGAGAGCCGGTGGCGGGTAGCGCCTCCTGCGTGGAAACAATGGCGTGATTGAGCGAGAGCGCTCCGGCAGTGAGAACTGCCTGACGTATAGCCTGGCGACGATTCATAAAAATGGTATGTTTATCAGCATCTCGTTATTATAACCAAACGAAGCCGCGGACAAACATACCATTATTTTGTACAAAATACAATAGACAAACAAATACGCGGCAAGTCAATGCCCTGTTGCCAGTTTATTCCTCCCGGAAAAAGTCGCGCATACGGTCAAAAAAGCTGCGGTCTTCCTTGCCAGGGTGCGGTGCGAAGTTGGGCATCTCCCGAAGCTTCTCAAGCAGGCGACGCTCCTCGTCGGTCAATTTTTTGGGTGTCCATACATTGACGTGTATGAGTTGATCGCCCCGACTGTGCTTATTCTGCACACTTGGAAGCCCCTTGTCTTTGAGACGCAGGATTTTACCCGCCTGCGTACCGGCGGGAATTTTAATTTTCACCTTTCCTTCGAGAGTAGGTACCTCAACCGAAGCACCTATGGCTGCATCTGCAAAGTTGAGGTACAAATCATGAACAAGATTCATACCGTCGCGCTGGAGAAAAGTGTGTGGCTTCTCTTCTATCGTGATAAACAAGTCACCTGCCGCCCCCCCCATACGACCCGCATTGCCTTTGCCCCGCATGCTAAGCTGCATGCCTTCTTCCACCCCTGCAGGAATTTCAATTTCTATGGTTTCCTCTTCGTAGACACGACCATCACCACGGCATTTAGAACAGTTGGCTGTCACTGTCTGCCCTGAGCCCTGACAACTGGGACAAGTGGTGGTGGTCTGTACCTGTCCCATGAAGGTGCTCCGAACCTGCCGTACTACACCGGCACCGCGGCAGGTCGAACAAGTACTCACAGAACCAGCGTCTTTGGCACCACTACCATTGCACTGACTACAGCTGACCTGCTTTCTGACTTTTATCTTTTTGGCAACCCCTTTGGCTATTTCTTCCAGACTCAATGATACTTTAATGCGGAGGTTGGATCCCCTTTCACCCCGTTGCTGACGTCCGCCGCCAAAAAATTCTTCGCCAAAAATATTTCCAAACTGACTGAAGATATCGTCCATGGTCATACCACCACCAAAGCCGCCGCCACCCATATTAGGGTCTACACCTGCATGGCCGTAGCGGTCGTAACGAGCCCTTTTATCCGCATCGTTCAGCACTTCATAGGCTTCAGCCGCCTCCTTAAATTTTTCTTCTGCCGACTTGTCATCGGGATTTCTGTCAGGGTGATACTGCATGGCCATCTTGCGGTAAGCCTTGCGGATATCATCGATCGAAGCACTTTTGGAGACTCCCAGTACTTCGTAATAATCTCTTTTTGAAGCCATAGTTGCCGGATTAATTGGCCGTGATTATTTACCCACAACCACTTTTGCGTAGCGAATAATCTTGCCGTGTAATGAATACCCTTTTTCGATGGTATCTACAATTTTTCCTTTCAGCTCCTCTGAAGAAGCCGGAATTTCCGTAATCGCCTCGTGCTGTTCGGCATTGAAAGCTACACCATTGCTCTCCATGGGTTCGAGCCCCTTTTGCCGCAGTACCGAATAAAGTTTATGGTACAGAAGTTGCATACCCTCGCTGAAGGGTTCCGAACTACCTTCCTGGTCAGCTATGCGCTTCGCCCTGTCAAAATCGTCCAAAACTGGCAAGAGAGCTGACAAAGTGTCTTGTGCAGCTGTATTGATCAGTTCGATTTTTTCCCTGCTCACCCGTTTTCTATAGTTGTCAAACTCTGCCAGTAGACGTAGATACTTATCCTTGAGTTCTGCTATCTCAGCCTGGAGGTTCTCCTGCAAAGGCTCAGATTTATCTCCTTGACTATCGGCAGGTTGCTGAATACTATCTTGCGCTTGCTCCTTAGTGTTGGCAGTAGAGTCAACGGCTGATTCCGCTGTCTCCTGATGTTCTTTTTCACTCATAACCGGTTTCTTTTTTAACGATTACCTATATATGACTGCAATTATGTTGCCAGAAAAAAACATGCGACAATTTGTCACATTTTTGTCTCTAGGTATCTCCGAATTTGGTCAGGCGGAAGGTTAATGGCAATGATATCTCCCGACGGGCCGATGAAATAAGTAGTTGGGACCTGCCGGATACCAAAAGCAGCCGCTATGGGTGAGTTAAAAAAGCGGAGACTACTGGACAAGTCGAGGATATGATCAGGCCACTCCAAACCATCGCGGCTGATTGCATTTAGCCACCTGTCTTTATCTTCCTCTATGCCTACACTCACAATCGAAAACCCTGAAGCATCGGTAAAACTAGCCTTCCCGAATTGTTGGTAGAGGGCTACCAGCTCGGGATTGGCGCGCCGGCAAGGGCCACACCAGCTTCCCCAGAAATCGAGCACTACATAGCGTCCACGCATTTTCTCCAGCGAAAAAGGCTGTCCGTCAAGGCGGGTTGCCTCCAGTGGGGGCAGCGTCTCTCCTTCTTTTTGGGCAGGTTTCATATACCAGTAGCGTCCCAGTAGCAGGAGCACCAGCACACCCACAATCCACCAATATTTTTTATTGTTACTTTTTGACGACATAGGTCAGGATATTTAGCGACAGTACAGCTCTTGGTACGACTTTGAAAGCCGTAGGTTTGCTGACGATGATAAAATTGCTTACATAACGCTTTCAGTGGTAGGAGGGTTGCCGCTAATCACAGATTGGTAAAAACTTATTGAAAGTCTACAAAAAGCGTCTGTGCTTCCGCACTTCCCGACAACTATGTCATATCTTTGAGCGATCATAATGTATGTAACCTGAGCAGCATGCACTGTCAGGCAACACCCACCCAAGAGTACAGTCCAGCCAGCACAGACCAAAGCAATGACGGCCTGCCGTCTCCGTAGGTTCTATCCCTGATTATTCACAAATGTAGCAACTACATGAAAGTCACCGATTATTTTGAAAAAGCCCAAGGGCAGACCCTGATATCTTTCGAAGTACTTCCCCCCCTTAAAGGCGGTAGTATGCAAACCATTTTCTCGACCCTTGACCCCCTAATGGAGTTTAAACCTCCTTTCATTGATGTCACTTACCACCGCGAAGAATATGTCTACATCAAAAGACCCAGCGGTTACTATGAAAAGGCATCCATACGCAAGCGGCCCGGCACGGTTGGTATATGTGCAGCCATTATGCATCGCTATGGCGTTGATGCTGTACCACACTTCATCTGTGGTGGTTTCTCCCGCAATGATACAGAAAACGCCCTGATAGACCTCAACTTCCTCAACATCAACAATGTACTCGCGCTGCGAGGTGATGCCCGCAAATTTGAAACGCACTTCGTCCCTGAGCCGGAAGGCAACGTATATGCCATTGATCTCGTCCGCCAAATCGCAGAGATGAATAAAGGCAGGTATCTGGATGACAACATTGAAAATGGCGCAAAAACAGATTTTTGCATTGGTATCGCTGGTTATCCCGAAAAACATTTTGAGGCGCCTAACATACAGTCTGACCTCTTATACACCAAGCAAAAGATCGAGGCCGGCGCCAATTATATTGTCACCCAAATGTTTTTTGACAATCAAAAATACTTTGATTACGTAGCTGCCTGCCGGGCAGCAGGTATTGATGTGCCTATCGTTCCGGGACTAAAGCCGCTGACAAAACTGCATCAGCTCAGTTCAATCCCCCGACATTTTCACCTCAATATTCCTGAAGAACTGGTGAAGGCTATCACTGCAGCCGGTTCTGCTGAGGCAAGAAGACAAGTGGGAATTGAATGGTGCATAGCTCAGTCAAAAGAGCTTAAAGCGGCAGGTGTACCCTGTCTGCACTACTACACCATGGGTGATACGGACACTATACGCCGTATTGCAGAGGCCGTTTACTAACCAGTAGGATTATACTTCACACCCAAGCTGTCTGAGGCGGGTCTTATACACGATGTGTGGCATCTGTGCATACATCTGTTTGTATTGTATGCAGGCTTGCTCTTGCAGCTCTTCATCATTCGGCGCCATTATGTAGCGGGCATAGGCTATGGCGGCTTTTTGGCTGGCACTAAGTTCATCCTGATAGATGAGTGCATTTATTTCAACAGCGGCCGACTGTGGGTGCCCTTGGTGGTAGAGCAACAAAGCGCCCAGAAGTCGTGCATCAAAAATAAGCTCGCGGTTGCCGAGCCCGGAGGCCAGCCGGCCAGCTTCCAGACATACACGCTCCAACTCAGAAATGCGTTGCATGGCACTCAGCACCTGACCCTTCTCAATCAGGCTGGCGCACAACAGCTGGCGGTTGTCAATGGCACGGGTAATCTCTATGGCACGGTCGTACCAATGAATCGATTGTCCATATTCGCCCAAAAAATAGTACACATCACCAAGTGTATTGGCAGCACGGGCAATACCTTTTTGATATCCAAGGGATTCACACAGTGACATAGCCTGATGCAAAAAATTGATGGCTTCCGTCGAATTGCCCATGACCGAGTTGAGCTCTCCCAACAGTCCAAACGCAATAGCGATCCCTTGCTTGTCGCCAATTTCCTCACAAAGAACCAGATCTCGTTGAAAGTGCTCCAGTGCAAGCGCGTAATTGCCTTTACGCTGGTGTACATTTCCTATACATCCTACAGCGATGGCCGTCAACTGCTTGTTACCAAGCTCCTCCGAAAACTGCAAGCCCTTTTCATAAGACTGCAGCGCTGCATCGTAATCCCCTTTTTCAAATTGGATAATACCCAGGTTGGTATACAATATGGACATACTCTGCTTTTCACCCTGCTGCGAAATCCGATTGAGCTGCTCTTCTACGACGCGTATACCTTCATCGAAATGCCCCTGATTCATGTGGGTCAGTCCAAGATTGGCTATAATCTGTGCCCCCGCACTTGTGTTATATTGAATGTAGCCAGAACTAAGGCTTTGTTCAAAATAAGCTTTGGCCTGCTCGTAATTGCCTCTACGAAAGTACAATGTACCCAAATCGCCATATACTTTCGCAAATCCGCGATGGTAATCGATGGACTCAAACAGGCCCGCTGCTGTCTGTAAGTATTGTAGCGAAGCATCGTAGTCGCCCCGCAACAGTAAAAGATGGCCCAGACTGTTATTGGATTTGCCGATGAGCATAACATCGCGGCATTGCTTTGCTCGCTTGAGCGCCAGCTCGAACGCGTGGCGAGCATCCGTCCATTGGCCAATCAGTTGCAATATTTTTCCCCGCTTAAGATGCGTACTAATTTCTTCCTCCGCGTTCACCCGGCTTCCAAGCTTCTGTAGCAACCGGTCATAGTATTCCAGTGCCTGCTGATTCTGATAGTTGGCACGCGCATAATCTGCCGCTTTTCGCAGATACTCACAGGTTTTTTCATAATTGCCCCCCTGCTCATAGTGAAAAACCAAGTCTACATAGCGATCCTCTATCTGATCCGGAAACAATCGCTCGATGGCCTTGGCAATGAGCTGGTGTAACTGCTGCAGACGCGTGTGGAGCTGCATACTGTATACAGCCTCCCGCAATAGACTATGGCGAAAAATGTACCGTAACTCATTGATGGCCATCCATATCTGCACCTGCTCACCAGTCTTGATCTGCTCCTGTACCAGCTGTGTCGTCTCCGCCGATCCTTCTGCGCCTACCTCCATCTGCTCGCGCATAACCTCGGAAAGAATAGGCAGCTCAAATTCTCTGCCAATCACCGCCGCTGCTTTAACCGTTTCCCTGACCATAGTAGACAGTCGGTCAATGCGGGCTGTCAGGATAGCATTGATGGAATTGGACAACTTAATGTTCTTATCCTTAATGGTCCACTGCCCATTATCCATCGCCAGCAGCTGGCTCTCTTTGAAATATTCGAGTACCTGCTCCAGGTAAAACGGGTTGTTGTTGGTTGTCCTCACGAGCAACTCAAGGTACTCATCGCTGATTGGCCCGCCAAGGCTGTGCTCGGCAAAACACTTCACTCCATGGAGCGTGAGCGCGTTGAGGTCTAGTTCAAGTACTGGCAGCGTGTTTTTATCACTGACAAAACGGGGTTTGCTACCGTCGTCTTTATAGCGCGAGGTGGCCAGCAGCAAGATAGGGTAGCCCTGCATCATACGAAGCAGTTCAATTACCAGCTCCTGTGAACTGTCGTCCAGCCAATGGATATCCTCCATTTCAATGACCACGGGACGACACAGACTGTCGGCAAGAATCAAGTTGATGATGGCCCACATCGTGTTATCATAGCGGCCCTTGGCATCCAGTTGCTCCCACAGAGACCCCTCATGGGTGACACCCATAAGCGCTGCCAAGATAGGCTTGGTTCGGTTGAGTTCGACTAGTAACCCCAAGGCACGAACATCGGTGATGATGCCAAGCTGATCGCGCAACGCATGGAAACGAGACTCAAAAGTAACCTGATTGGTGGGTGCATTGCGCTCTTGTGACTGCGCAAAAAACTCTTTCAACAGGTAAATAAAAGAGTTAAAAGGTTTGCGCAGAATCTGATCTGAAGGACAAGTACGCCAATTAACTCCCTGCTCTTTAGCCAACATCTGCCGGGCTTCAAATGCCAGTCGGCTTTTGCCAATGCCTGCCTCGCCGTATACATAAACGAGACCGCCTGTTTTATTTTTCGCTAGCTCCCTAACAAAATCTAGTAGTTGCGCCAGCTCTTCATCCCTACCGATCAGCGGACTGTTGCCGAAGGTTGCCTTCTCATCAAAGTTGTGTCCCAACAAACTAAACGTGGGCACATTACCCTTAACACCCTTGTATTGAATATCTCCTTTGTGTACAAACCGAAAGGCCTTGCTACGCCCTACCTCCTCATCAACTAGTATATCGCCCCAGTCAGCATAACTCATCAGACGAGCCGCCAAGTTAACCCGGTTGCCAACAATCGCATACTGACTGCGCTCTTGTCCGCCCACAATGCCGGTAAATGCCGTACCTATCGTCATACCCATTCGATAATGATAGGCATGTTTGGCCTGCAGCAATTTGAATTCCTCCCGCAGACTCAGAGAAAACTCAAGCGCTCTCGACAGGTTATTTTCAAAAGATACAGGTGCACCAAAGAAACAGGTGACCAACCCTCCCTTGTCTCCAAAATCAATCTCCTTCAGGTAGCCGGAAAATACAAGTACCTGATCGAGTATGATAGTCGTGAAGCGATTCAGCAGCTCGTATGTATCCAGTCCTTCGAAAGATATAAACACAGAAATGACAGTCCTGAATTCACCCTCTCCGCTATAGTCAATCACTGCATCCGGCAAAAAAACCCGCCCCAACTCCCGCGGAAGTGCAGGCAGTGGTATCGCCTGCTCCGGAATATCAAGCCTGGGCCATTGCCTAAGAAGCTTGAATACACCCCAACTAACTTCCTCAAGTGCACTGGGGCGCAGGCTAAGCTGCATGCGCAGCACTTCATCTATCATGATGTCGCCTTCGCCCGCCAGCGTCTGACAATAGGCACAGCGATCAATGGCCGGACCACGAAAGTAAAACGCATAGGGACCGACACCCACAATGCCCCACTCAACCTCTCCAACAGAAAGACCTGTTTTGATGCTGACAATGAATTGCCCAAATTGGCGACTTCGACCTTCGAACAACTGCCGGGCCATGAGCGCAGTCTGCAGTAAAGCATCTCCGGCTTCTGCGTGATTGTTTTGGGGAAAAATGGCCGTAAACGCATCGCCGGCAAAGTAAGGAATGAATCCTCCACGGGCATAAACCAGCGCAACCAATGGTTCGAAAATCTCGTTAAGGAATACAGATAATCGCTCGGCACCAGGTTTCCCCTCCCGCATCAGCTCCTCCGTAAGGCGTGTAAAACCAGACAAATCAACAAACAGCGTGTAAGCCGTCATGTATCCATGACGATTGCCTTCTTCAAACTGTCGCCGAATGAAATGAGGTAAGAATTGCTTCAACGCCTGGTTGTAAGGTTATTTCAAAAATGCCCCCAAAGATAGTCAATAATCGGTTGTATCCGGCCGGTTGTTCTTATCTTCAGATGATTTTCAATTTTCCAGCCTACACAACACACTGTACGACAAACATAAATCTATACGTGTACCCACCAAAAATCCCGTCGCTCCTTGGGGTCACCCCTGCGGTACATATGCCCACCAGCTGCCCATTCGGTTCAAATAATCGCACTGAATACCTACTACCAGTTAAACTCCTCCCGAAAAACACTGTAGACACTCCTGTCAGGTAAGCTCACCGCCTCTAACTCTTTATGGGTACCAAAAAACACATTTAGATCGACAAAGCCTTCTACCCCACGGCATCTTCCCTTATTGGCATACTGCCAAAAATGCCAGTTGCTCCCGCAGGCAAGCGTAGGCTCTCGACCCGCATAGCGCGCTATCCAAAGCGGATACTCATCGAAATGCCCGGCGAGATGGCGATTGAAAAAGGTAAGACTCGTATAGATAATCGGCTTGATTCCATAGTGACGCTCCACGATCGATAGCCAAGTTCGCAACTCGTTCAGCAGGACGGGCGTGGGCACTCCGTCCAGCACCTCTACATCTAGTACGGGCGGCAAATCACCTGTATGAAGATCCACCCAATTGATGAAGTGCCAAGCCTGCTCTGTAGCCGGTACTGCCGGTCGGAAAAAGTGATAAGCCCCCCGTCGCATCCCCAGTCGATCAATTTCCGCCCAGTTATAGCAGAAACGGCCGTCAACATGCGTCATACCTTCTGTAGCTTTAACAAAAGCAAAGTGAAAATCATCGGCAGCAACCTCTTCCCAATTGATGTGTGCCTGGTAGTGCGATACATCTATTCCCTGAACAGCATAATCGGCACGCCGTTCGTGATCTGCCTCACAGGCAAACCCGATAAAAACGACCCACCACAACCACACTGCTCTGACCATAAAATCTTTTCCTTACAATAATCACTCTGTTTCGCTGAGCTTCGACGGTAGCATCCGTCAGTACATATAAAGACAAACGGCTTTCCGGCAATATTTGGCAACAGAGCCCGATTCTCCAATATCTTTATTTTATTATGGCAAGATAAGCATTAATCGTGCAATCACAAGTGACTTTTTTACATATTTTATTTTTGGGAACTTTTTGATGATTTACAACCCTTGGCCGAAGATTTAGCATCATCATGCCCAGCCTTTCCGCCTGAGTAATGGGTAGGCAAATACAGCTAAAATGATGATAAATCCACCCCAGTAGAAAGAAGCGTCAAGCTCATTGCCGTCTCCCAGCAGCCACCAGGCCAGTACAATACCATATACAGGCTCTAAATTAATCGTGAGTGTTGACGCAAAAGCTGAAATATACTTGAGCGCCCTGATAGATAGGAGATAGGCAACATTAGTACACAGTAATGCCAACAACAATATGTAGACCCAGTCAACCTGTCTTTCCGGCCATAATGGTCCCGGATCAAACCCCAGAAGCAACATGAACAGAAGTACAACACTCAAAAACACCCATGCACTCCCCAATTCTATAAATGTTATCTGTACCGGTGTTGCCCGGGTTACAAAGCGTTTGTTGAGCGCTGTAAATATGGACACAAATAAGGCGCTTATAAGTCCAACCCAAACACCTGCCAGCATACTTACTTCCAGTCCGTTGACCACCAATACCATACCGGGTACGATGAGAAAGCCTAGCCCCAATTCTTGCCACCGGAACGGTCGTCTAACCACCAATGGTTCTATCAGGGCTGTCATGAAAGAAGTTGTTGCGAGACAAACGAGGCTGACCGAAGCATTGGCCAGTTTAATTGCTCCGTAAAAAGTGAGCCAATGAAGTGCCACCAGTACACCAATACCTGCATACCCCAGCAGCATGCTGACAGGCATTTGTCTTACCAGTTGGCCAACCGCTGCCCAGGGAGCGAGGCTGCTGCTAGTGATGAGAACCCGCCACCACACCAGCATCAACGCTGATAACTGAATCAGATCGCCCAAAATAGCCGTGAACCCAAAAAGCAGCACGGCCAGGTGCAATTCCAGATATGCTCTTTTCTCTTCTGCCTGCATGTAGCTGTTTTCTTGTGCAAAGAAACAAAAAAGTGATCGTCTTCTCTGTACGGCTTCCTGCACCAGTCGGCAATTGATAAAAAACCCGTACTAAAGAGGAACTTTCAACCCGTTTTTGCATTATGTATGACAGGAATATTCCTAAGTAAAATATCGTTCTTAAACAAAAACCATCACTGCTATGTCTGCTAGTGCTATTCAACCAGGGGATCTCGCTCCGCAATTCACGCTCTTCTCAACCGATAAAAAAGAAGTATCCTTAACGGACTACCACGGCAAAAATGTCGTCATTCTGTTCTTCCCCATGGCTTTTACGGGCGTCTGCACGACCGAATTGTGCAGTGTCCGCGATAATTTATCGGTTTATAACGGTCTCAACGCAGTTGTACTAGGTATCTCTGTTGATTCTATCTTCGCACTTGACAAGTTCCGTCAGGAGCAACAACTCAACTTTGACTTGCTGTCAGACTTCAATAGCGACGTGTGCAATAGCTATGGCGCTATGTACGATACCTTTGTGTTTGGCATGAAAAATGTAGCCCGCCGCGCTGCCTTCGTCGTTGATGCAACCGGGGTGGTTCGCTATGCGGAAGTGTTGGAATCTGCCGGAGATTTGCCTAACTTTGCTGCTATTCAGGAAACATTATCACAGTTGAACTAGTACCATGTTGTTTGCCAGCCAGCCAAAGCCGTGGATAGAGGAGGACGTGGATGTCCTGGTAGATACAGCTACAGGTAATGAAAATCCTGTGCGTCTTATTGTCTACAACGACGATTTCAACAGCTTTGAATGGGTCATCCAATGCTTTATGGAGGTACTCCATCACACGGCTGAGCAGTCCGAACAGCTGGCAATTATCATCCATACTAAAGGAAAAGCTACGGTCAAAGAAGGGGCCCGACGGGAGCTGCAACCCAAAAAAGAAGCGCTGTCCGACAGGGGTCTTTCGGCTGTCATTGAAGGAGATGATGAGTCGTGACCCATACCTGGCAATAGGCAACTGCCTGTTGCCAGGTAATTTATATAAGTGCTATGCCTGTATTTTGGCTACATGACGATGATTACCGTTTTCCGAATCCAGCACGCTCTAATGCCGACGGCTTGCTGGCCATAGGGGGTGATCTGGCACCTGCTCGTCTGCTCGAGGCCTACAAAAAAGGTATCTTCCCTTGGTACAATGATGATGACCCCATTCTTTGGTGGAGCCCTGACCCCCGCCTTGTATTATTTCCTTCCGAACTCCGGGTCAGCAAAAGTATGCGGCCCTATTTCAATCAGCCTAAGTTTGAGCTAAGCTTTGATCGTTCTTTTGAGCAAGTAGTACGGGCATGTCAGGATACAAAACGGGCACGTCAGGCCGGCACCTGGATTAATGAAGATATTATTGAAGCCTACACGTCACTACACTTCATGGGCCATGCCCATTCTGTAGAAGTCTGGCAGGAAGGACAATTGGTAGGAGGATTATACGGTATTTGTCTGGGCAAGATTTTTTTTGGTGAGTCTATGTTTGCCCGCGCATCCAATGCATCCAAGTTTGGTTTCATCAGCCTTGTCCACTGGTTGAAGGCCCGGGATTTCGAACTCATCGACTGTCAGCAGGAAACAGCTCACCTCACTAGCCTCGGTGCACGTGCCATCAGCAGATCAGATTTCATGGCGAGGCTGCAGGATAATCTGGCGCGGCATCCGCTTCAGCCCGGTCAGTGGTCCTTATAGAATCGTCTCCTGTATGAAGTCTGCTTTTTCAGGATAGTCTGTTGTATAGTGAAGGCCGCGGCTCTCCCGTCGCATACTAGCCGATCTGGTGATCAAATAACCAATCGTAATCAGGTTGCGCAACTCGCATAGCTGCGGCGACAATACGGTATGGTTGTACAAATCTTCCGTTTCTGTGTGCAACAGGTACAGTCGATTCAGCGCCCGCTTTAGGCGTATGTTTGACCGGACGATACCCACATAGCTGCTCATAACTTCCTTCAGCTCCTTGAGGCTCTGAGTAATCAACACCATCTCGTTGGGGGCAGTTGTACCCGCAGCATCCCAGTTGGGTATCTCCTCCTTGAAGTCCAGTCCGTCAATTTTGGCAACAATATCCTCTGCTATTCGATGACCAAACACCAGTGCTTCCAACAAGCTATTGGATGCCAATCT
>CAZYAO010000029.1:45217-48524 GCA_964645715.1 uncultured Saprospiraceae bacterium | reverse complement strand
AGGCCAAAGTGACCCTCGATGAAGTGGTAAGTACCATGTGGGCCACTGCCCAGGATATGAATACCAAGTATAAGGAAACGAGTCTGGGCGGACTGGCGTCTACCATATCCATCAACGTGCCTGAGTGCTAGCTCACACAGGCTGTGGTATTTACAACGTCCGATTTGGCAGCCTTAGCTGCCAAATCAGGCGTATGGCAGGCTGCCGCTGTTGGTTTTTTTTGGAAAAAAAATCAAAAGCGGCAGCCTGTTTACGTATTTTTGCTGACTTCATTCATCAAATACAGTCACTATGCGCCTGTTGCATTTTATCCTTCTATGCTCGGCACTTTGCCTGACAGTTACGACTAGCTGCCAGCGGCCTGCTGCGCCCGGGCAGTCGGCAACCTCCCTGCCTGCACAAAAACCGGCAACCATGAATCAGGAAATAACTTCACACGAGGGGATGCCCATTCTCGTAGGCCCCGTCAATCGGCAAGGCCTCCGGGGAGGCGACTACCAGCAGTGGTTTACACCCAACTACGACGCCTACAAGGTAGATACCACCACCTTGCTGCCTTACAAAAAGACCATCAAGGGACTGGAAATCGTCGTCTTCATGGGCACTTGGTGCGAAGACAGCCAAGGGCAGGTGCCCCAGTTCTACCGCATCCTCGACTGGGTTGGCTACCCCGAAAAAAATCTACGGGTGGTCAGCCTTGACAACCACCCCGATCGCTATAAGAAAGCGCCTAACGGAGAGGAAGCCGGCTGGAACATAGAATCTGTACCCACTTTTATTTTTCTCAAAGACGGCCGTGAGCTGGGCCGCATCGTAGAGTATCCGTCTGCCAGTCTGGAAAAGGATATGGCCAATATACTTGCTGCCCTCGGCAGAGAGTAAAATCATTGCATGACAGGCGCCTGTCGGCGCCTGTCATGCAAGAAAAAATTTATTATACCTTCGCTGCCCTACATACAATCAAAAAAACTATCTTTGCTAAGCTTATATAAGGCTGCAGGCATCACTTTTTTCTCCCAAGCCGATCTTTTGCCAGCAATTCTACTTGCCCCGCCTGCCGCTTATTGTACCAAAAGTATTGCTGACCATTCTCAATTGTTCAAAATCTTTACAGGTCACCTGCGCCGGGCTACCGCCGGGCAATAGGTCTCATGCTGCTTATTCCAATAGCCGTAAGGAAAAAATCCTTACAGTCTACTTGCTATATGTTTGTTGAGCCGGTCCTTTGCTGGATCGGCTCATTTTTTTAACCAGTTACTGTTCGTGCAGCTGTTGAGCCTGTCTCAGGATAGTCCCAAAGAGTATCCTCGTACTTACATTTTTTGAAAATAAGTAAACAAGTAATTTAGGACTTCATTTCGCCACAACAAGCAGCGAAATAGTACTTATTAGATAACTTCTGCCAATAAAGTTTATCTTTGAGTCTGTTCGAACGACTGCGGTTATGTCCAAAAAAACCAATGCCATGCGGCGGCTGGAAGCAGCGGGTATCCCTTACACGCTCACAGCGTATCAGTACGATGCGGAAGAACTCAGCGTGGCCAAAATAGCGGCTGAAAACAACCTCATGCTGGAACGCATTTTCAAAACCCTGGTGCTTAAGACAGATACGGGAGATGTCATCGTGGCGGTAACCCCCGGCGACAAGCAACTGGACACCAAGGCGCTCGCCAAAGAGAGTAACTGCAAAAAAGTGGTTTTGGCAGATAGTCAACAATTGCTGGCGCTCACCGGCTATATCCGCGGCGGGTGCTCTCCGGTGGGCATGAAAAAAAACTTTCCCGTCATCGTTGATGCATCAGCGCTGTCCTTCGAACGAATCTACGTCAATGCCGGAATGCGCGGGCTGCTGATGGAGCTGAGTCCTCAGGATCTGCAGCGCGCCTGCGGCGGTGTTTTTGCCCAGATCGTGTAGCGTGGCACACCCTTCAGTCTCAATAAATATACGTTGTACCGGACAGACTACCCGGTTTTTGTACATATAAATAATTTTCACTGTGATGACTTTTCGCTTTTTGACGCTTACCGTACTCTCCTGCTGCCTCGCCCTGCAAGTTTGGGCGCAGAGCGACACCAAAGCTCCACAATGGGATGTCAACAACCCGCCTGGACCGTACAAGGAAGTTCCCTTCACCTTTACGGAAGGTACCTGGATGAACCTGGATGTGAGTCCCGATGGTAAAACCATTGCGTTTGACCTGCTGGGTGACATTTACACCCTGCCTGTCGGTGGCGGCCAGGCAACGCTGCTGCGCAAGGGGCTTGCCTGGGAGGTACAGCCCCGCTTCAGCCCCGATGGCAAAAAGATACTTTTCACCAGCGATGCAGGTGGTGGCGACAATATATGGGTGATGAATGCCGACGGCACCGATGCCCGTCAGGTCACCAAGGAAAGTTTTCGCCTGCTCAACAACGCCGTCTGGATGCCCGACGGTCAGTACATCGTTGCCCGCAAGCACTACACAGCCCAGCGCTCGCTGGGTGCCGGCGAGCTGTGGATGTACCACCTCAGTGGTGGCGAGGGGCTGCAGCTTACACGCCGCAAAAATGATCAGCAGGATGTCAATGAACCTTCGGTATCTGCCGACGGCCGCTATATCTTTTTCAGTGAGGACATGTATCCCGGCGGCTATTTCCAGTACAACAAAGACCCCAACAGCCAGATTTTCATCGTGCGGAGATACGACCGCGAGAAGGGCATCATCGAAGATATTGTTGCCGGCCCCGGCGGTGCCTGCCGCCCGCAGGTGTCCAATGACGGCAAAAAGCTGGCTTTTGTGCGCCGGGTGCGCGCAGAGTCGGTTCTTTTTATCCACGATCTGGAGACCGGCGAAGAGTACCCGCTCTGGGACGGACTCGATAAAGACCAGCAGGAAGCCTGGACCATCTTCGGGGTGTACCCTGGCTTCGACTGGATGCCGGGCGATCAGCACATAGTCATCTGGGCGCAGGGCAAGATCTGGAAGATCGATGTCCGCAGCGGCCAGGCCGAGAGCATTCCCTTCAGCGCCAGCACTGTACACCGTTTTCAGGAGACGGTCGAATTTGACAATCCCGTGCATGCAGACTCTTTTGATGTAAAGGTCATACGCCATGCGCGCACCTCCCCCGACGGCCGCCTGCTCGTCTTCAATGCCGCCGGCTATCTGTGGAAAAAACAGCTGCCCGGCGGGCAGCCAACGCGGCTGACCAGCAGCCAGCAGCTCGAGTTCGAACCAGCCTTTTCGCCTGACGGACAAGAGCTCGTATATGTAAGCTGGTCTGATACCAGCATGGGTGCCGTACACAAACTCAATCTGCGCAGCGG
>CAZYAO010000029.1:30143-45117 GCA_964645715.1 uncultured Saprospiraceae bacterium | reverse complement strand
AGCCTAAGCAAAAAGATGATCAGCTATAAGCTGGATGGCACCGATGAAAAGACCATTTTCACTACCCAGTACGCCAATTCATTTGTGCCAAGTCCCGACAATCGGTGGATTGCCTTCACCGAACTCTACAAAGTCTACATAGCCCCCATGCCGCTGCCTGGCCAGCCCATGGGCATCAGCGCTTCCACCAAGGCAGTGCCCGTGGCGCAGGTAGCCCGCGATGCGGGCATCAGCCTGCACTGGAGTGCCGACAGCAAGCGCCTCCACTGGACGCTGGGCGATGAATACTTCAGCGAGGAACTCAACCAGCGGTTTGCCTTTCTCGAGGGAGCGCCTGACTCCATTCCGCCCATAGACACCGTCGGTCTGAAGATCGGCCTCCGCCTGGCTGCCGACAAACCCCAGGGGGTCGTCGCCTTCCGCAATGCCCGTATCATCACCATGAAGGGTGATCAGGTCATTGAAAAAGGAACAGTGGTAGTCGATGGTAATCGTATCGTAGCTGTAGGCCCGGCTGCCTCCGTGCCCGTTCCGCGCGGAGCGCACGTCATTGACTGCACCGGCAAGACCATCATGCCTGGTATCATTGATGTGCATGGTCACCTCGGCAACTTCCGCTTCGGCATCAGCCCGCAGCAACAGTGGGAATACTTTGCCAACCTGGCCTATGGTGTCACCACCGCCCACGATCCGTCTTCCAACTCAGAAATGATCTTCTCCCAAGCAGAGATGATCCGGGCGGGCCACATGATTGGGCCACGCCTCTTCTCCACCGGCAACATCCTCTACGGTGCCGACGGCGACTTCAAAGCCATCATCAACAGTGTTGAGGATGCCCGTTCGGCCATCCGCCGCACAGCCGCTTACGGAGCTTTTTCTGTAAAAAGCTACAACCAGCCGCGGCGTGAGCAGCGGCAGCAGGTGCTGCAGGCTGCCCGCGAACTAGGCGTCGTGGTGGTACCAGAAGGTGGCTCCTTTTTTTACCACAACCTCAGCATGGTGGCCGACGGCCACACAGGCGTGGAGCACAACCTGCCCGTGGCGCCCCTGTACGACGACGTTGTGCGCTTTTGGGCGCAGACCCGCACCCACAATACGCCCACACTAATTGTCAACTATGGCGGCCTCAATGGTGAATACTACTGGTACCAGCATACCAATGTGTGGGAAAAAACGCGCCTGCTGCGCTTTACCCCCCGCGCCATCATCGACAGCCGCTCACGCCACCGCACCATGGCGCCGGAAGAAGAATACCGCAATGGTCACATTCTCACTTCACAGTCGTGCACAAAGCTTCAGAATGCGGGCGTCAATATCAACCTGGGTGCTCATGGGCAGCTGCAGGGACTCGGCGCGCACTGGGAGCTGTGGATGCTGCAACAGGGGGGCATGACCAACCTGCAGGCGCTGCGCAGTGCTACCCTCAACGGTGCCGCTTACCTCGGTATGGACAAAGAAATCGGCTCCATCGAAGCTGGCAAACTGGCCGACCTGCTGGTGCTGGACAAGAATCCGCTGCAGGACATACGCAACTCGGAATCCATCCGCTACACCATGGTCAACGGCCGGCTTTACGATGCTGAAAACATGAACGAGCTGGGCAATTACAAGCGGCAACGCCTGCCTTTCTTCTTTGAGCAGGAGGGTAGTGGCAATGCCTGGCCTATGTATGGCGACAGCTTCCTGCACAGTGGTTGCAGTTGCCGTCATTAGTGTATTATTTTGCCGCCTTTTGCGGCAAAATAATACACCGGACAATACCCTTTGGTGGCTTTTGCCACCAAAGGGTATTGTATTTTTAGCCTTAGCTAAAAAGGATCCACATCAATATTGATACGCACAGTGCTCATACCCTGTGTCGTCAGCAGCACATTGACCGCCTCCTTGATCTGGTTTTTGGCGAAGCCAATTTTAGCGGAGGATCTGTCGATCTTCACCAACAGATCCAGCAGATAGAGGCTCCTTACCCGCCCCACATAGGGCACTGCCGGCCCCAGCACCCAGTCGCCCAAAGCTGCTTTCAGCTTGTTGCTAAAAAGCTGCATGGCCTCATTGACTACCTTGGGGTCTTTGTGCTTGAGCGTGATGCGAATGAGCCGGCTGAAAGGGGGATAGTGAAAATCCTTGCGCTCCTGCAGCTCGCGTTGTATGAAGGAAGCAAAATCGTGGTTGAGCACCTCTTTGAGCACCGGATGCGCTGTGTTGACAGCCTGAATGAGCACCTTGCCCTGTCGGTGCTTGCGTCCTGCCCTGCCTGCGACCTGGGTCATCAGCTGGAAAGCGCGCTCGGAGGCGCGGAAGTCAGGAAACTGCAACAGCTGGTCGGCACTCAGCACAGCCACCAGCCCCACCCGGTCAAAGTCCAGCCCTTTCGTCACCATCTGCGTACCCACCAGCACATCGATACCACCCTCTTCAAACGACTGTATCAGTTTGCTCAGCGCATATTTGCCGCGCACCGTATCTGCATCCATACGTGCAATGCGCACCTCCGGCAGATAAATCTTCAGATCGTCTTCTACCTTTTCCGACCCAAAGCCCTGCAGGCTCAGGCGGGGGCTTGCGCAGGCGGGGCACAACTTTGGCAGTGAGCTCGAATAACCGCAATAGTGACACTTGAGCAGATGCTGTAGCTTGTGGTAGGTCAGAGACACGTCACAATTGATACACTCGCTATGCCAGCCGCAGGTTTCGCATCGATACGCCGGTGAATACCCACGGCGATTCTGAAACAGAATGACCTGTTCGCCGGCAGCCAGCGTAGCCTTGAGCGCGTCCAGCAGATCCGACGAAAAATGACTGTGCATACGCTGCTCCTGCAGCGCCCGGCGACAATCGACCATGCTGATGGCCGGCATTTGCAGCCCCCCGAAGCGCTCCTCCAGGCGCACCAGCGCGTACTTGCCAGTCAGGGCGTTGTAATAGGTTTCTGCAGCCGGCGTAGCCGTGCCCAGCAGACTGCGGGCGCCGTGCAGCTGCGCCAGGTAAATGGCTGCATCGCGGCCATGATAGCGCGGCGCCGGATCCTGCTGCTTAAAACTAGCATCGTGCTCCTCATCAATGATGATAAGCCCCAGCTTTTGGAAAGGTAAAAAGAGTGCAGAGCGAGCCCCCATGATGATAGGTTTCCCCTGCAGCGTACTGTTCCAGAGCTCTACCCGCTCATTGTGGCTGAGCCGGGAGTGATAGACCGCTATATCACTGCCGAAGACACGCTGCAGGCGGTCAATCAGCTGGGCTGTGAGCGCAATTTCGGGCAGCAGGTAAAGCACCTGCTCGCCCCGCTCAATATGCTCGCGGATGAGTTCCAGATAAACGCGGGTTTTCCCGCTGCCCGTGACCCCGTGCAGCAGCACCACCCCTTTTTCTGTAAGCCCCTGCCTGACAGCTGCCAGGGCTGTTTCCTGTGCCGCCGAAAGCGGCCCTGCCGCCACTGTTTCCTCTTCATAGCCCGCCAGGCGACTCACCTCCCGCTCGTAGAGTTCCACGATACCCTTCTTGGCCAAGGCCAGTAGTACACTAGTGTCGGCACCCGCCAGCTGCAGCAATTCCTGCCGGCGCACGTACGCCTGCTTCTTAGCCAGCTGAAAGTAAGCCAGCAGCACCTCCGTCTGCCGGGCAGCCTTTTCGGTGAGGGAAAAAGCAGTGGCCAGTCCCTCCCCTTCGGCATAAGGAGCAGCCAGCCGCACACAGCCAACCTTCTTGGGGTGGTATTTTTCTTCCAGTTCCTCCTGCAGGTAGATGATTTTTTTTTCGAGTAGCCGTTTGATGATAGGATAGACCGTCTTCTGCCCCAGGATACCCTGAATATCCTCGATTGACAGTACCTGCTGGATACTAAGCGCCTCCGCTATGAGGTATTCTTTGTCGCCCAGCAGATTGGCGTCATCGTGAAAAAGAGGACCCAGAGTCACCTGTGTTTCACTACCCAGTTTGAAATTGGCCGGCAGGGCAGCGTGCATCACCTCACCCAGCGTCGACAGGTAGTAGTCGGCCAGCCAGTGCCAGAAAGCAAACTGCGTTGGCAGCACGATGGGCTGCTCATCAATGACCGAAAGAATCCACTTATAGTGCTGGTGCTCCGGTGGCTGGCGGTGCAGCAATACGACCAGACCGGTGTATACCTTTTGCCTTCCAAACTGCACCTCCGCCCGCATGCCGACTTGCAGCTGCGGCACCAGCGCTTCGGGTACTGCGTAGGTATAGGGGCGGCCTATGGCCAGCGGAAGGATTACCTCCGCAAAGACCAACCCTGACTCGACTACGTGGAATTCGCTGGCCGGCAAGTGCTTATTTTTTTTATTACAGATTGCAGGAGAAGCTGTTTCAAAATATGCCCTGGCGGCTGATGCCGCCGGGCTGTATTTTAAAACAGCCTCAAAATACTAATTTTCCACTGCTGTTTTCATTTTTACCATCGTCAGGATGGTAGCGATTGCTACGGTTTCCCCCGTTTCATCGTCTACTTCAACCAGCCACTTGACGATCCCCTTGCGGTAGTCCTCCCCCTCGCGCTGCTCTTGTTCTATCTTTTCCCTGACAGTCAGTTTTACCCCTATGGTCATACCGGGATATACAGGCTTGGTAAAGCGGCAGCTGTCGAGACCATAGTTGAGCAGTACGGGTCCCTTTCTAGCCTCTACAAACAAGCCGGCGGCCTTAGAGAGTACCCAATAGCCATGCGCGACCCGCTGGGTGAAAGGCGTCCCTTCCAGCGAGGTAGCATCGACATGCGCATAGAAGCGATCGCCGGTGAGGTTGGCAAAATTGATAATATCCGTTTCTGTAACTGTATGCCGGGCCGTCGTCAGCGTCTGCCCTACCGACAGTTCCTCAAAATAACAGCTAAAAGGATGCCGCTCACTCTCCGGGCGCTCCCCACCCGGCTGGTACTGCTGGCTTACCTGTCCGATCATGCTCGGATGCCCCTGCACAGCACAAGCCTGCAGGTAGTGATGCAAGCCGCGCAGCCCCCCCATCTCCTGTCCGCCACCGGCGCGGCCGGGGCCTCCGTGCACCAGCATGGGCATAGGCGAACCATGCCCTGTACTCTCGGGCGCACTATCGCGGTTGAGAATCAGGATACGCCCATGGTAGGCACCCGCCTCGAGGACATAATCCTGCGCAGCTCCTGCATCAGCCGTACAAATGGTGCTCACCAGTGACCCCTTGCCCATGCGCGCCAGTGCAGCGGCCTCTGAAAGATCGCGGTAAGGCATGAGCGTGCTGACAGGACCGAAAGCCTCAATCTCGTGGATTTCGGGCTGCGTGAGCGGATCATCGCACCGCAGCAACAGCGGAGACAGGAAAGCACCTTTGGCCGGATCGGCACCCACCACCTCGACTTCCTCCGGATTACCGTACACGATACTTGCATAGCGGGTCATTTCCTTTACCCTGCCCCTCACGACTTCCTGCTGTCGCTTGCTCACCAATGGCCCCATGCGGACGCCCTCGACCCTGGGATCCCCCTGGCTTGTCTGCGCCAGCCCCTTGGCCAGCGCCTGCTGGACGGCCTCCAGCAAAGTATCGGGGACCAAAATACGCCGCACGGCGGTACATTTTTGCCCGCACTTAGTAGTCATCTCGCGCCTTACCTCCTTGATGAAGAGATCAAACTCCGGTGTTCCGGGCACTGCGTCCGGAGCCAGAATGGCCGCATTGAGGCTGTCGGCCTCCATATTGAAAGGCACCGACTGCCGGATGATGGCCGGATGTGCCTTCAGCTTCTGCCCCGTAGCTGCTGAGCCCGTGAAGGTCACGACATCCTGGCCGTCAACTGCCTCGAGAATACCGTGGCCGGAGCCTTGTATGAGCTGCAGGCTACCTTCGGGCAGGATACCCGAATCGATGATATCGCGTACCATGGCCTCCGTCAGAAAGCTCGTCACCTCTGAAGGCTTGACGACGGCCGGCATGCCGGCCAGCAGGTTGACGCTTATTTTTTCCAGCATCCCCCAGATGGGAAAATTGAATGCATTGATGTGGACGGCCACGCCCTGGCGTGGCAGCAACAGGTGGGTGCCCATGAAAGTACCGCCTTTGGAGAGGCGAGCGGCTTCGCCGTCGACAAACCAGCGCTGGTCGCCCAATTGCCGCCGCAGGCTGGCATAAGCAAAAAGTGTACCTATGCCCCCTTCGATATCTACCCAGCTGTCCGCCTTGGTCGCTCCGGTGCGGTAGGACAGCGGATAATAGTGCTTACTGCGGTCGTTTAGGAAGAGCGCCAGCTGCTTGAGCATCAGCCCTCGCTCCCGGAAAGTCATCTTTCGGAGCGCTGTGCCCCCGACGCGACGGCCATAATCAAACACCGCAGCGTAATCGATTCCGGCTGATGAGCAATAACCGATGACCTCCCCGGTGACGGCATCGTACTGGAGAAATTCCTCCTGCGCCGGAGCCTGCCAGCGACCTTCGATATAGTTGTGTAACTGCATAGTGTATCAGCTGCGTTTTGCGAATGAACGTTCGTTTGACAAAGGTATACCGGAAATCGCAGACTTTTGCGGATTTGAAAAGGGTGTATTTGAATTTGGTGCGAAGCCTGGCGAGCTCGCCTCTGCCCTTGCACATAAACAACTACACTGGAGCCAAAGATCGTAGCATTTACCCCCAAAATTGTAAATTTGCTATTTTTAAGACCTCTTCGGCCAAAGTCGCTATTGGTTTGTTTTCGTTTACTGACTAGCGGCGAGCCGTTGGCATCCATAACTATAACCATACTATAAGCCATAAGCTATGATACACACTTTTCGGTATCGGGTGAAAGTGGACAGAAGACTACTGCTAGCGCTGCTGCCGGTCATGTACAGCCTGATCGGCATGGGTTGCACACAGGCGCAGTCGGTTGCAGCCCCGGAAGTTACCAGTACTGCCCGCATTGAAGCAGAAATTGCCGAGTACAACGGTGGCGGCTACGCCTTTCTGATAGGCACCCTCAATGACCAGCGCTTCAAGCTGGACTCGGTGCTGGTGAACCCCGGGGGGCGGATTGCCTTTACAAAAGATACTACCTACCCACAGGGACTGGTGTATATACTATTGCAGGACAACACCAGTTTTCCCTTTCTTCTTGCTGAAGACCAACAGTTTGTACTCAAGACGCGCAAAAGTGCCCCGACAGATGCCATGGTCGTTGAGGGATCTGTTGACAACCAGCTTTTTTTTGACAACCTGCGCTTTGAAAATGATTTTCAGCAGCGCTATCAGGCTATCAGCGGCCAGCTCAAAGCACAGGCTACCGGCAGTGCGGGCTACGAGCAGCTAAAAGCCCAGCAGGACGCCTTGCTGGAAGCAAGGCGGCAGCACTTACAGATGGCTTTTACCCAATACCCTGACCACCTCTATGTAAAGTACAAGCAGGCGGGTCAAAACCCCGACCTGCGCGACCTGCGCAAACCCGATGGTACAGTTGACCAGCAAGCGCAGCTTGTGCAGTTTCGGGCAGAATTCTGGGACAATGTGGACTTCAGCGATCCCCGATTGCTGCGTACGCCGGTAGTGTTCAACAAACTAAAGCGCTACATCACGGAACTTACCCCCCAGCAGCCCGACTCCATCATCCGGGCGGCAGATATCCTCATTGACAAGGTAGCCAATCGGCCAGAGTACTACCAACTGTTTGTCAACTGGATAGCCCTTCAGTACGAACCTACCAAGACAACCCTTATGGACGGCGAGGCTGTATACGTGCATATCATCCAGCGCTATAT
This sequence comes from uncultured Saprospiraceae bacterium, assembly GCA_964645715.1. Taxonomy (GTDB): domain Bacteria; phylum Bacteroidota; class Bacteroidia; order Chitinophagales; family Saprospiraceae; genus JAUMBM01. The sequence goes on along the minus strand of CAZYAO010000029.1, from coordinate 37,405 downwards.
CACCAAAGAGCGGGCTTTCTGGACCAGTGAGGCGCAGGTTAACGGCCTGCAGCAGCGTGCACGGGAGATGGCTGCGAGCCTTGTGGGCAAGCAGGCACCCAATGTGACCGCCAAGGATCCGAGTGGGCAGCTACGTTCTCTCTACGACCTGAAAGCTCCCTATCTGGTGGTGTTTATGTATAACCCTACCTGTGATCATTGTATTGAGGAGACCCCCAAGCTGGTGCAGTTTTTGCGCGACCGTGCCGAGAAAGACGTAGAGGTATTTGGTATTGCGCTGGATACTGAAATCCCCGAGTGGACCGCCTTCCTCAGCAAGTATGCGGTGCCCTGGGTCAATGTTTTTGACCCTACCAACCGGGCGATTTACGCCAAATACTATGTGGATATTACGCCGGAGATCTATGTCCTGAATCCCCGGCGCGTCATCATCGGCAAGAACCTCAAGGTACAGCAGATAGGAGAAGTAATAGAATTTGACAAGCAACGCAGGCAATGAGTGAGGCAGTAAGTAGCCAGCGGATACTGTTCAATCGCCGCGAGCTGGCAGGCGCTTTTGGTGATATCGGCACTGACCTGCCGCTATTGGCGGCCATGATTGTTGCTGCTGGTCTGCATGCCCCCTGGGTATTCATCCTTTTTGGACTGCTGCAGGTAGCGACGGGGCTGCTCTACCGCATTCCCATGCCGGTACAACCGCTGAAAGCCATGGCAGCGCTGGTCATTAGTCAAAAGCTGGGCGGCGATGTGCTGATGGCTGCCGGCCTGTCCATTGGGGTTGTCATGCTGATCCTGTCGCTGTCAGGCACCCTGGATGCCATTGCCCGACTGGTACCCAAGGCGGTTGTCCGAGGCCTGCAATTTGGACTCGGCATGAGCCTGTCGCTATTGGCCTGTAAGGAGTATATTCCTGCCCACCAGACAGCGGGTTATGTGTTGGCGGGCATTTCTTTTGTAGTATTATTTTGGCTGAAAGACCATGTGCGCTACCCTGGTGCGCTGATCGTCATCGCCATGGGTTTTGTATATGCGCTGTTTTTTCAGCCGGATACCGCCAATGCCATGGCGCAAGCCTCCCGCGACTGGGCCATACACTTTTCCCTTCCCGACCAGGACACGCTGATCAAAGGATTTGTGCTGCTGGCGCTGCCCCAGATCCCGCTGTCGCTGGGCAACTCGATACTGGCTACGCGGCAGCTGGCCACGGATCTTTTCCCGGAGCGCAACATCAGCATACGCCGCATAGGACTGACCTACAGCCTCATGAATCTGGTGGCTCCTGCGCTGGGCGGCATACCCGTTTGTCACGGATCGGGCGGCATGGCAGGCCATTATGCTTTTGGCGGTCGCAGTGGCGGATCGGTTATCATTTATGGAGGCATCTACGTCCTCATAGGTCTGTTCTTTGCCTTCAATGTCCCGTCTGTACTGACTGTTTTTCCGATGCCCATGCTGGGCGTGATCTTGCTGTTTGAGGGGCTATCGCTGGTGCAACTCATGCGGGATATGTTTGAGGACCAGCGGCTGTTGTTTATCAGCATCCTGACGGGTGTGCTGGCTGTGGGTTTGCCCTACGGGTTTCTGATAGCGCTGGTAATAGGCACGGCAGTCTATTACCTGCCGCCGGGCAGCGTAAAAAGCCAGCCGTTGTCTTAAACCACGGGTAGGCAGCTGTCGGAGCATGAATGGCGTTGGTGTTTGTTTTTTTAAAAATTTTTAAAAAAACAAACACGTGTTCGTGGTTTTATTTTGCCGCGTAAGGCGGCAAAAGGTGTATATCGCCGGACATTTTGTATCTTACTGACCAGATTATCATTTTTGTGCAACTATGGTATTATACAATGTAACTGTAAAGATAGACCACTCAGCGCACCAAGAGTGGCGGCAATGGATGCTCAACAAGCACATTCCGGATGTGATGGCGACGGGCATGTTTGTCGATTATCGCTTCTGTCGATTGCTGGGAGAGAGTGAAGAAGACGGGATGACGTATGCAATCCAATACCTTGCACACAGCATGGCTTCTTTCCAAATATACCAGGAGCGCTTTGCCAAAGACCTGCAGGCAGAGCACACACACCACTTCAGCGGTAAGTATATTGCTTTCAGGACGCTGCTGGAGGTTGTTGACCGGGGCTCATAGTCTGTTGTTTATCAGCTTATTGTGTCGAAATAGTTTTGACAGGCAGTATAAACGACAGCAACATCATGCCCAATAGCAGCAGCCATACAAAAGCGAGACCGATCCGCAAACCCTGCCAGTCGCCAATCCAGCCGATGACTGGTGGGCCCAGCAGGAAGCCTGCATAACCGATGCTTGTCACGACACTGATGCCCACGCCCGGTGAGAGTCCGGGAGCGTTGGCTGCCCGGCTGTAGGCAATGGGTACGATACCGGAAAGACCCGCCCCCACCAGAAAAAAGCCCGGAACAGCTACTATCGCCAGCGGTTTTACCAGCACCAACGAAAGTCCGCCAACTGCCAGTATGCTGCTAAAGCGCAGCATGCGCTCATCGCCCAGCCGCAGGCGAAAATAATCGCCCAGAAAGCGGCCGCCAGTCATGGCGGCGGTGAATGCCGCCAGGCCAATGGGCGCCCAATAGCGCCCTGCCTGTGCTTCTTTTTCCAGATAATTGGCACTCCAGTCGGCCATAGCACCCTCTCCCAGCATACAACAAAAAGCAATCAGCCCCAGTCCGACGAGCTCAGGCCTGTAGCGTTTGTGCAGGGGCGGTGATGCCGCAGCTGTGGTAGCCTGCCGATCTTCCCGCAACAGCTGGCGGGCTGCCCAGGGCAATAGCAGCAGGCAGACTGCGGACGCCATTGCCAAGTGCCACGCAAGGCTCATCTCCAGTCGGTTGACGATAGTTGCCACGCCCGCACCCGCCAGCATACCCGCACTAAACCAAGCATGAAAGGAGGCCATTACGGGTTTTTCCAATGCACGCTCTACCAGTACAGCCTGTGCATTCATAGACACGTCCAGCGTACCTGCCCACAGACCGAGCAACCAAAAATGGACCCATAGCCACCCATAGTCGGGCATTAGCGGTATGCCGGGCGTAAAAAGACAATAGAGAACGGCAGCCACCGTCGTCAGGGTACGACTGCCAGTGCGCACAATCACAAAGCCCGTGAGCGGCATAGCCATGATTGCTCCGATGGATACTGCCAGCAGCGCGGTACCGAGTTCGGCATGACTTACGGCAAACTGCTCCTGCAGGCGCGGCAGGCGCGACACCCAGCTGGCATACAGGAAGCCATTGATGGCAAAAATGATGGTTACCCCCAGGCGGCTGCGGGTGGGGGACGGATTATTGGTTTGCATCATCAGAAGATAGAGAGACCTGATTTGGAAGTCAACAATTCCAGTGCGTGCATACCCAGCACAGAATTGCCCTTTTCGTTGAGGCGTGGGCTCCATACGGCTACACTGTAGAGTCGGGGATGAACGGCAGCAATACCTCCACCCACGCCACTCTTCCCGGGTAGCCCTACGCGAAAAGTAAATTCGCCAGATTCATCATAAAAACCACAAGTCTGCATTAGCGCATTGAGTCGCTTGATCTGGCTTTGGGTGAGCAGATTGTGCGGCAACGGAGCATGTCCGTGGTTGGTAAAAAAAAGAAAAGCCGATGCCAGCTCATCGCAGGACAGCGCCAATGCGCAGAGGTGAAAATAGAGATCGAGCACCTCATCGACCTCATTGTGCAGATTGCCGAAAGACTTCAGGAAATGCGCCAGGGCTGCATTGCGGTAGCCAGTGGCCTGCTCAGAAGCAGCTACGGCAGCATCAAAATCGATACTGTTGGTGCCAGCCAGCCGGCGGACAAAGGCCAGCAGTTCGGCTTTGGGGTCGTCGAGCCGACTGATGAGTACATCGGCAATCACCAATGCCCCCGAGTTGATAAAAGGATTGCGGGGAATACCCTTTTCGTATTCCAGCTGCACCAGTGAGTTGAAGCGCGTACCTGCCGGCTCCACCCCTACGCGTTGCCACAGTCGGTTGCCCTCCAGCGAGAATGCCATGGCGACTGCAAACACCTTGGCGATACTCTGGATAGAGAACTGCTCGGAGCTGTCGCCAAAAGCATACTGGCGGCCATCGGGAAAGCGAAGGCTGATACCGAATTTATCGGGACTGACCTGCGCGAGTTCAGGAATATAACTGGCCACCTGACCCTCACAGCGGTAGGGTGCTATTTCGGCAGCAATCTCCTGCAACATATTGTTGTAATCCATACAGAGACGGGTCGAATCCAGCGGTTGACAGGCCGCTGGCAAGCGAATAATGACCGCAAAGATACGCTGCTTTTTTACCTTTGCGGCCGTAAGCAACACATGCTTTCTGCACCATCAATAGATAAGCCTGTCGACGGGTACGGGCAGACGGCAAGTAATCACAGCGCTAGAATCATGTACGAAGACATTTTGGGCTATCTGCTGGCATTCATCGGCTCGTTTGTTGCCGGCTGCATCAACACCCTGGCCGGCAATGGCTCGGTAATCACGCTCACCATACTGACGGAGGTATTGGGACTCCCAGCTACCATGGCCAACGGCACCAATCGGGTAGGCATTTTCACCCAGTCGGCAGCAGCCAGCTGGAGTTTTTACCGCAGTGGGCGGCTCGATTTTCGCACCACTGGCAGCTACATTTTGTTTGCTTGTCTGGGTGCCATAGCCGGCGTACTGGTAGCCGTAAGGGTCAGCAATGAGCAATTCGAAGACATTTTTCGCTACCTGATGCTGTTCATGCTGCTGGTCGTACTCGTCAAACCTGACCGCTGGTTGCAGGCGACCGACAGGCGCCGGTCGCCAGGTTTGTGGGTGACCATACCGCTTTTTTTAGCCCTTGGCTTTTACGGCGGCTTTATCCAAATGGGGATGGGCATTTTTTTTCTGGCAGCTACTGTACTGGGTGCCCGCTTCGGATTGATTGATGCCAATGCCATGAAGAGTTTTATCATTGCTGTATTTACCCTGCTGGCACTGGTTATTTTTCACTGGAACGGGCTGGTAGACTGGCGATACGGCGGACTGATGGCCATAGGACAGACGATTGGCGGCTACCTGACGGCCCATTATGCAGCCCGCTTTCCGGCAGCCAATGTGTGGGCGTACAGAGTATTGGTGGTAATGATTATAATTGCCTGTCTTACGCTCTTTGATCTGCACAAATTATTTACCAGCTGATAGCTGTTCGGCCTTAGCAGTTGTTGAAAAACAGCACCTCTGTAGGCAAACACAATAAAACAATTTCTTAACCGCAGATTACAGTGGCCAAAGTATGAACCCGGCGGCGCTTACTCTGTTGTCTAGGGGAAGAAAAACTACTCCTCCAGATGAAAATTCGCATCGGTATACTGATTGTATTTGGATTACTGGGTTTGGCAAGTGCCTTTTCGCTTCCACAGCTGCGCTTCAGCTTCAATTTTGAGCAATTTTTCCCCGAAGGGGACAAAGACCTTGAATTTTTCAGGGACTTCACCGAATCTTTTGAAGCTGACGACAATTTTCTGTTGGTAGCTGTCACGCGGTCTGAGGGCGTATTTGACAGTAGTTTCCTGGCTAATTTTCATGATTTCAGCCTTCGCTGCCGAGAGCTCCCGCACGCCACTGGCAGCCAGTCTCTCACCATGGTTGGTTATCCCCTCAAGACACCCTTTGCCATCACCACTGTACCGGCCATACATATTGACCAGCCCGCTCGGTACGCGGCGGATCGCGCGCGCATATTACGCGACGAGCGCTTCGTCTACAACCTCATCAACAAAGACGGGACAGCCTTGGTCATCTTTGTCAAGACCGTTTCCAACATGACACTGGAGCAGTCACGGGAACAGATGGACGCTTTGGAGGCGCTCATGGACGACTACCCTTTTGAACAAGTGCACCGCCTTGGGCGGCCTTACTTCCAGCGGGAGCTGGTGGCCATGCAAATCCGGGAGGTAGTTGTTTCGGCAATTATCTCTGGTATACTTGTATCCATGATTATGTATTTTATCTATCGGCGGGCCTGGGGTGTATTTGTCTCGCTACTGTCGATAGGACTTGGGATGCTGCTATTTATGGGTTTCCTGTCGGCCACAGGGCGCGAGCTGAGTGCGCTGGCAGCACTGTATCCGGTGCTCATGATTATTGTGGGGGCGAGTGATATCATACACATCATGACCCGCTACGTCGATGAGCTCCGCAAAGGCAGGACACAGGAAGATGCCATTGTCATTACCATGAAAGAAATCGGGCTGGCCACACTACTAACCTCGGCTACTACCGCCATCGGCTTCGCAACGCTGGTCACCAGCCGCATTGCCCCCATAAGGGATTTTGGCATCAATGCTGCCATCGGTGTCACTATTGCCTACTTGACAGCTGTATTGTTCACGACCAGTTTACTTTCCTTCCTAAAGGCAGAGCAAATTATCAAGTTGGGGGAGCGGCAAGTCCGCTGGGACGGCTGGATCAACTCCATCTACACCTTTACCCGCACACGGGTACGCGCCATCAGTTGGGGAACAGTGGCCGTGTTGGCCATTTGTGCCTGGGGTATCAGTCAGATAACTACCAACTACTCCATCATACGCAACCTGCCGCGCAATCGGCAGATTACGGAAGATTTTAAGTTTTTTGAGCGCGAATTAAGTGGTTTTCGCCCGCTGGAGCTGGCTGTTTTCATACAACCCGGCTACAAAGCCTCCGATTATGCCGTTGTGCGGGAGATGGACAAAATTGAAGGTTTTCTACGCCAGCACTCCTTTTTGCAGGCGATAAGCTCACAGACACTTTTGTACAAGAGCATCAACCAGATGTTTGCCAACAACCGACCGGATGCGTACAAACTACCCGACAATGAGGCGACCTACAATCGGTATAAGCGGCTTGCCGAGCGGGCGCCCAACCCTAACATGAATGTGATGGTCAGTATAGACGGTACGAAAGCCCGCATCAGCTCCCGTATTCAGGACATTGGAGCAGACTCCATCAAAGCCTTTGGCGCACGGCTCGACCAATGGATAGGTCAGCACGTGGACAGCAGTGTCATTCAGGTACGCCAGACAGGTACGGGGCTCATTATTGATAAAAACAGCGAGTACGTGCGGTCGAGTCTGCTGGAAGGGCTGGGGCTGGCCATCGTGGCCATTGGTATTCTCATGGCACTGCTCTTTAAAAATGCGCGGATGCTGGTAATTTTTATGATCCCCAATGTCATTCCGCTGCTCATTGCAGGTGCCATTTTAGGGTTTCTGGGTATAGAATT
>CAZYAO010000029.1:9553-30043 GCA_964645715.1 uncultured Saprospiraceae bacterium | reverse complement strand
AAAAGCACGCCATGGCGGTTACCGCCTCGCCTCGAAGCCGTAATCAAGTCGGCAAGTAATGTTATAGGGTGTAGTCTCGCCCGGAAAAAACACCACCTCCATTTTGTAGCGCAGCCCCGACATCAGTGGCCGCACATTGCGGAGACCGGGGTTGAGGTTAAGCCTGTCGAGCCGTCGGCGGTAAAGATCTGTGAGAAAAAAAACCTCATCTGCCTCTGTGCAGCGCTCGCTGCCTACGGGGCATACCCGAATAGATACTGCATTGAGGAAACCAAAATCCAGGTTGTCCAGGGAAGTGATGGTAGCAAAATTGGGAACGACGGCCAGCACGTCTGCATCCGACACGATACTCTGCGACAGAAATAGCTGATAGTTGGTAGGCAGATTTTCGTAAGCAAAAACGAGCGTCTGGAAAGGGCTATAGCCCGCCGGAATGACGAATTCCTGCGGCAGATAACTAAGCAGGAATAGCCTTTCCCCCTGATCCTGCCGGCATCCGAGTGCCAGCAGTACCGATATTACGAGCAGAGACCCGTATCTGGTCCATGTATGTATGTGCATAGTGTTCATGAAATTCATTTCCTGAAAGAAGTTATTAATGCAAAGGTAACAAGAGGTTGTATCAAAAACATTCTTTGGCAGCTTGCGCCGCCAAAGAATGTTTTGTTTTTTTTAACACCCAAAACGATAACGTTTTATTGTCACTTTTATTCGGCCTTATAGAAAGCGCACCAAATATTACGTATCTTTCTAGCCCCAAAAGGCAGCCCCCTTTGGCCGCAGGATTTTTTACAAAACAAACGACACAAGGCATGGGCGAACAGCAAGTAAGCTTGGTGACGGAAGGCTCGATGATGCAGAAATTCATCCGCCATTTGTTGCGCGATGTGGAAGCATTGAAATACATGCTTGAGAACAACTGGTTTGAGACGGACACCATACGCATTGGTGCGGAACAAGAGATGGTCATCGTCAATGATAAGACCTACAAGCCTGCCACCATTGCCATGGAAGTCCTCAAAAAACTGGGAAAGCATCCATGGATTACGACGGAGCTGGCCAAATTCAATCTTGAAGTTAACCTGACACCCCGGACGTTTACGGGCAGCTGTCTGCGTGAGCTGGAAGCAGAAAACAGCGAGTACCTCAATATCATCCGGGCGCAGCTACACAAAATGGGTGCTGAAATTGTACTCACCGGTATCCTGCCGACGCTGCGCAAGGTAGATCTTGAGATGCACAACCTGACGCCCAAAGAACGTTACTACGCGCTCATGGAAGCCCTCAACCAGCAGCTCATTGGTTCGGCCTACGAACTACGGCTCACTGGCATTGACGAATTACTGGTGAAGCACAACTCCCCTCTGCTGGAGGCTTGCAATACGAGTTTTCAGGTACACCTGCAGGTGACTCCGCAAGAATTTGTGCACAAGTACAATATAGCGCAGACGCTGGCAGCACCTATCATGGCGATAGGTGCCAACTCGCCGATTGTTTTTGGCAAGCGGCTGTGGCACGAGACGCGCATCGCGCTGTTCCAACAGGCACTGGACGTGCGTACTACGCACGAGCACATGCGCGAGCGAAGCCCGCGCGTAAGTTTTGGCACAGGCTGGCTGGAAGGCTCCATTCTGGAGATTTACAAGGAAGACATTGCGCGTTTCCGGGTACTGCTGGGGGCTGAAATTGAGGAGGACAGTCTGGAGGACATCATGAATAACAAGGCGCCCAAGCTGCGAGCGTTGCAGGTACACAACTCAACCGTCTACCGCTGGAACCGCCCCTGCTATGGTGTAAGTCCCAATGGTATGCCGCACCTGCGGATTGAAAACAGGGTGCTGCCCAGTGGCCCGACAACCGTTGACTCTGTGGCCAACGCAGCCTTCTGGCTGGGTGCTATGGAGGGTATGGGACAGTACACTGACGATATCCGCAACCACATAAGCTGGGAAGACGTGCGGGACAATTTTGGCAAGGCGGCCAAATTTGGCATTGACACCAATTTCACTTGGTTTAAGGACAAAAAAATTGGCGCATGTGATCTCATTTTGCAGGAGCTTCTTCCGCTTGCCCGACAAGGGCTCAACAGCCGCGGCGTTGATGCTGGTGATATTGACAAGTACTTGGGCATCATTGAAGAGCGAGCCAAGCACCACATGAATGGTGCCCGCTGGCAGCTGAGAGCGTTTACCAAATTGCAGAATGAAACAGGCAGGGATGAGGCGCTCTCTATCCTCACCGCCTGTATAATCAATAACCAAGCAGAAAACAAACCTGTTCATACCTGGCCTATGCCCAATACCCATGACTTGGCTGAGTACCGGCCTACTGGCCTGCGGGTCGAAGAATTCATGGCAACGGACTTATTTACCGTTCATGCAGATGACATCATCGAGCTGGTAGCCGACGTTATGAACTGGAGGCATATCAGCTACATTCCGGTAGAAGACCATAAGGGGCGCCTAATCGGACTGATTACCAGCCGACAGTTGCTGCGGTACTACGCCCAGCGCGCCAAGTTCAACGATGCTACACAGCTTACTGTCAAGGATGTGATGGTCAAGGACCCCTTCACGATTTCTCCAGAGGCGACCATCGTTGAAGCTATGCGCGTCATGCGTGAGAAAAAGGTAGGATGCCTGCCGGTTGTACAGGAAGGCGAATTGGTAGGTCTCATCACCGAAATGGACTACGTCCGCATCACAGCCCGCCTGCTCGAGCGGTTGGGTGAGTAGATTTTATGTTCAACAAGCGGCAACTTGTGAGCGCCGCTAAGTAATTTCTCGTATGTACATACCCCAAAGAATACTGTACAGCTTGTGCTTTTATCTACTTATGCCAGGGTTACGCCCGCTGCAGGCACAACAATGGCAGTCGTTCACCGGTTTTGGCAGCAATCCCGGCCAACTAACCGCCTATACCTACCTGCCTGCCAAGTCGGTTGCCAACAAGCCACTGGTCATTGTCATGCACGGCTGCGGGCAGGATGCCACCTCTTTTGCGCAGCTTACCGGCTGGAATAAGCTGGCTGACGCGCACGGATTTGCTGTTCTGTACCCGGAACAAGCCGCCACCAACAACGTCCAGAAGTGTTTCAATTGGTTTCAGCCAGGAGATATCAGCAGCAGCGGGGGAGAGGTTGAAAGCATCTGGCAGATGGCTTCATCCATGATTACCACCTATGGGCTTGACAGTACGAGGGTGTATGCAACTGGTTTTTCTGCCGGCGGTGCCATGACCACGGCCCTGCTGTCAGCCTATCCCGACCGATTTGCTGCCGGTGCCAGCGTGGCTGGTATTGCTGTTGGTGCTGCGGAAGACATCCTATCGGCTCTCCACATGATGCGGGGCAAGGTGAACCGCTCCGGTGAAGAGTGGGCGAGCTGGATTGAAGAACAGCATCCCGGCTATCGCGGGCCCTGGCCAGACCTCATGGTTGTACAGGGACTGGCCGACAGCGTTGTCAGGCCCGCCAATGGTCTCGAGCTAGTCAAACAGTGGACTAGCCTGCACGGTATTGATGCCGAAAAAACGCCGGCTGACGGTGGCAGCCTCGACGAAGCCCCCAACGTGAGCGTGATGCAGTTTAGGAAAAATCGCCAGCATACGCCCGTCGTATGGTACAAACTGCGCGACTGGCCGCACGCCTATCCTGTCGACCCGGGTGAACAAGCCAACCAGGGGGGACAAACCGACAACTGGACCAAAGATGCCGACTGGCATGCCACTTATTGGATTGCACGTTTCTTTAAACTATAAGCCAGCTGCTTATGAAAATATCCCGTACTCCATTTCTATGGCTTTTGCGGAAAAACATATTTTTTTGCGCCTGATGCTTGCACCAATCCACAAAACGCTTTACATTTGCATCACCTTTTTAAAAAGCTCCTCCACGGATGGGTTTTTGAAAAAAGTAAACGGCGGTGCGGTAGCTCAGTAGGTAGAGCAATGGACTGAAAATCCATGTGTCGGCGGTTCGATCCCGCCCCACACCACACAAAAAGACTCCTTGTGAATTTTCAATTCGCAAGGAGTTTTTTGTTTTCCAGAAAATTATATAGCTTTCAAAATCAATCCCTGATCTTGTGAGACCTGGGTGTAGGAGGATCAGTTAGCACGATAAACAGACTAACCTTGCAAACTAACTTTACCATATTGCTGGCCTTTCTGGGTACGTTTTCTTTTGCGGTGAGTGGTATCCGATTGGCATCGGGAAAACAGATTGACTGGTTTGGTGCTTACATCATTGGATTGGTGACAGCGATAGGAGGCGGCACCCTGAGAGATCTGCTGCTCGATGTCACACCCTTTTGGATGTTGGATGTCAACTACTTTCTGACCACAGCCGTTGCACTCCTCGCTGTACTGCTGTTCAAAGATAAGTTGTTCAAATGGGGCAGCGCGTTGTTTTTGTTCGACACCATTGGCCTTGGTCTGTTCACCATTGTAGGTATTACCAAGAGTATTGATGCTCAGCTGCCTTTCTGGGTTTGTATCGCTATGGGCACCATCACCGGCTCGCTGGGGGGAGTGATAAGAGATGTATTGTTAAACGAAGTGCCCCTGATTTTTCGAAAAGATATTTATGCCCTCGCCTGCGTTGCAGGCGGTGGTGTTTATTTCCTGTGCAGCTACTTCCGCCTGCCAACCGGCATTACAGAAATGCTCGCAGCAGCAAGTGTGATAAGCCTGCGGCTAATTGCCGTTAAGTATCATATACACCTGCCACAGTTGCAGCCCATGAATGGCGATTCCTCAGCGAAGTAATATGATCGCTACCGAGGTAGCTCATGTCGCTTCATAGCGCTTTACGAGGTTGGCTGTGGCCGTGATGCTGCCGGTGGCGCTGCTTGCTCATGTCGCTTCATAGCGCTTTACGAGGCCTATAAGCATACTCTTTGGCGGCGAAAGGGCGAAACCATCAAGAGTATCATAAGACGGTTTACCATTCAAATAACTGACCAAATTCTCGGCTAATGATATGATCTTTCTCACTGTGCAGGTGCTCAATAAATGCCTCTGCCGCTGGTGACAGTTTTTTATCCTTGAGCCACACCAGATTCCAGTCGGTAACCATGGGCAGCCCCTCGACAGGTATGATTCTCAGCTGTCCGGTTCGGAGTTCATTCTTCATACCAATCAAGGGCATAATCGAATACCCCAAACCTGCGATTACCGCCTGTTTGACTGCCTCATTGGACGTCAACTCCATCTTCATGCGCGTTTTGAGGCCATTGCTTTCCACCACCTGCTCCATGGCGCGACGCGTGGCAGAGCCTTGCTCCCTGTAGATAAGCGGAATTTTTTCAAGCAGGCTGATTTCATGCGTATGCCGGCTGTCGAGAGAATCTGCATTGCCTACCAAAAATAATTTGTTGGGCATCAGCTCGATCTTTGAGAGCCGCAGTTGGTCGGGCATCACCGATACCAGCGAAAAATCTACTTCATTTTGTTGCAAACTCTCAACCACCCTTGACTTGTTGGATACATCCAGCTGTAGTTCAATTCCCTCATGTTGCCGCAGGAAAGCACTCAGAAAATAGGGTATCACGTACTTACCAGTCGATACCACTGAAATTTTGAGTTTCCCACTGAGCTTACCCCGATAGGCCATCGTCTTATGATCGATTGTACTCACCTCATCGAGTATGCGTGCCGCTGCGGAGGCAATTTCTCTTCCGAAATCGGTAATATACAAGCGTTTGTTGATCACTTCGGTCAGCGGTATATCAAACTGCTGTTGAAAATTTTTGAGCTGTATGGACACAGCCGGCTGTGTGAGGTGCAGCTCCTCAGCCGCTTTGGTAACACTCTGGGTCTGGGCGATTTTCAGGAAAATGGACAACTGATGCAGGGTATAGTTCATAAAAATTACTTATGTTAATCGTAATTTTATTAAATAAAAATAAATAAACATGAAAGTAGAAATTTGCGCTGTAAAAACCAAGCTGAATGAAAACGATATTCACTTCCGGCACTCTGTTTGTGTGTCTGCTCATCCTGAGTGCTACTGGTGCATTGGCCTTCTACGTCGACGACACGCTCACGCGCAAGCTCTGCAATGCTATTTCCATCATTGCAGCCCTGTTAATTTTCCAGCGTTTAGGCAGGCAGCAGCATGTATAAAAATCGCCGACTGCTCATTGCGGGTATACACCACAAAGAGCGGGTGATTGCTCCTGTTTTTGAGCAGGGGCTGCAGGTTCGCTGCTTTACCAATCCTGGCTACAACACCGATTTACTAGGCACCTTCAGTGGAGAGACCGCGCGGACAGGAGACCCGCTGGAGACTGTGCGGCGTAAGTGTCTCGAGGCTATGGACATCAGTGGTATAGATCTGGGCATCGCCAGTGAGGGTTCGTTTGGGCCGCACCCTACACTATGGTTTGTTCCCGCCGACGAAGAACTGCTGATCTTCATTGATCGTCGCTATGGGTTGGAGATTACTGCCCGGGTAGTGAGTACTGCCACCAATTTTGATGCGACAGTCGTTGACACAGAAGAAGCCTTGTTACAATTCGCCACCAAGGCTCAGTTTCCCTCCCACGGGCTCATTCTCCGAGCAACCAAAGACGGTGAGCAACAACTTTACAAAGGGATAACGGACATCCGGGAGCTCACAGATAAATACCATCGTCTTCGAGCCCATGGCGGGCAAATTTCTGTGGAGACAGACATGCGGGCGCATGTCAATCCCAGCCGTATGCAAGTGATTGGTCAGGCTGCTGAGCAACTGCTTTCCAAGGTACTATCGTGCTGTCCCAACTGTGCCATGCCTGGTTTTGAAGTAACCGACGTCCTGCCCGGCTTGCCCTGCGAGCTTTGTCAGCAAGCCAGCCCACTGCCGCTCAGCCATCTGCTGCAATGCAAGCACTGCCACTACCATGAGGAAAGACCCTATCCCCAAGGGATCCGGCTGGCTGATCCCCGCTGGTGCCAGCATTGTAATCCTTAGGATCTGGCCCCGCCATGAGACAAGCAGCTTGATCTCCGTAAAAATCTGTCGACAATACAGTCCACAGCCTTAGCCTTGTGACTAAGCAGACCACGCCAACGCAGCAGTAAGCTCCCCCTGGAGCTAGCCCCTCGGTCTATCCGACAGCTATCAGGCTGACAACATAACTTCCCGAAGCGGACGACACCCTTTGCTTGACCTGTGAGGCCGCACTCGAATCCTCAGATACTTCCCGCCTTTTGAATTTTCACGATCACCCGTTTGGACACCGGCGTCTTACTCCCCCGGGCATAGCTGTCGACAGGCACCAGCACATTGGCCTCCGGAAAATAGGTGGCCAAGCAACGGCGAGGTATATCATAGGGAACCGCGATGAAGCGTTCGGCACGGCGAGTGACCCCTCGGTACTCCCCCGTAATATCCACCAGATCCCGTGCTTTGATTCCTGCGGCAGCCATATCCTCCGGATTGATCATTACCACCCTGCGTTCGCGGAAGATGCCGCGATAGCGATCATCCAGTCCGTAGATAGTCGTATTAAACTGATCATGGCTGCGGATGGTCATCAGTACAAACTCTCCCTCGGCCAGCTGCAGGCGGGGAGGTTTATTGACAGAAAAACGCGCCCGGCCATCAGGCAGCAGGAATCGCCGCTCGCGCGGCGGATTGGGCAGGTAGAACCCACCTGGTTTGCGCGCACGCTCGTTGTAGTCGTGAAAATCCGGCAGTACCTGAGCAATCAGGTCTCGGATGCGACCATAATCATCCATTAGTTCCTGCCAGTTGATACGACTGTGCCCCCCCAGCGTGGCCATTGCCAGCCGCGCGACGATTGCCGGCTCACTCAGCAGCTGCGAAGAAGGCGGTGGCAGTACCCCCTTAGACATCTGCACCACCCCCATAGAGTTTTCGGTTGTCACCCACTGAGGTCCCGACTTTTGCATATCAACATCCGTACGACCGAGGCAAGGCAGGATAAGTGCCTCCTCCCCGTGTATGAGATGGCTCCTGTTGAGTTTGGTAGACACATGCACCGTCAGTTTGCAACGACTGAGCGCCTCTGCCGTAAAAGTCGTGTCGGGACTTGCCGACAGGAAGTTGCCCCCCATAGCAAAAAATACCTGTGCCTTGCCAGCGTGCATAGCTTTGATGGCATCGACGGTCGCATAGCCATGGTGACGCGGAACCTTAAAGCCGCAAACCTCCTCCAGTTTATCCAGAAAAGCCGGCGGAGGCGTTTCCCATATCCCCATAGTCCGGTCGCCCTGCACATTACTGTGCCCGCGCACAGGACAGAGCCCAGCGCCGGGTCTGCCAATAGCCCCTTTGAGCAACATGAGATTGACGATCTCCTTTATATTATCAACCCCGTTTTCATGCTGCGTAAGCCCCATAGCCCAGCAAACAATAATTTTTTGGGTGCGGCGGATCATATCGACAGCCGCCTTGATGCGATCGCGCGGCACACCACAAGCCTCCGTCAGTTCGTTGAAATCATAAGACTTAATATCTTCGATAAACTGCTCATAACCCGTCGTATGCTGCGTAATAAAATCCCAGTCGAACACCTGTCCGGGACGCTGTTTTTCCTCATACCACAACAACGAGATGATAGCCTTCAGCAGCGCAACGTCGCCATTGATCTGTACAGGCAAAAACAAATCTGCCAATTGCGTACCCCTACCCAGCAATTTTCCGGGACGCTGCGGATTGACAAAGCGGCCCAGTCCGGCCTCCTGCAAAGGATTGATTGCAATGATTTTGCCCCCGTTTTCCTTACATTTTTCCAGTGCCGACAACATGCGCGGATGATTGGTACCCGGATTTTGCCCGATGACAATCACCAAGTCCGCCGCATAAAAATCTTCAAGCCGCACAGTTCCCTTACCATAGCCAATCGTCTCTGCCAGCGCATGGCCACTGCTTTCATGGCACATATTAGAACAGTCGGGCAGATTGTTGGTACCATACGCCCGCACAAAAAGCTGGTACAGGAAAGCTGCCTCATTGCTGGTACGACCCGACGTATAAAAAATCGCCTGGTCGGGCGAAGGCAGCCCATTGAGCGCAGTACCTATGCGTGCAAAAGCATCCTCCCAACTGACAGGCGTATAGTGCGTAGCCCCCTTTTTCAACCACATAGGTTCGGCTAGTCGCCCTTGTTTACCCAATTGAAAATCCGACCACTGCCGCATTTTCTCGACACTATTCGCTGCAAAGAAGGCAGCGCCGATTGTTTTTTTCTGCGCCTCTTCAGCAATGGCCTTGATACCATTTTCGCAGTACTCCCCCATTGCAGAACGCTCATCATCGGGATCTGGCCAGGCGCAGCCCGGACAATCAAAACCACCCTTCTGGTTGATTTTGAACATGGTCTTGTAAGCCCTGCGGACGCCCATATACCTCCTTGCGTGCCCCAGGGCGGAAAAAACCGCCGGCATACCTGCTGAGCTCACCGGCACCTTTGCCAGTTTCAGGCCAGTGAAACTAACGGGCGGCTGCGCCCAATGTCCTGCGGCAACAACAATACTGTGTCCTTTATCTTCCAGATCCCTTGTCGATTGGTTACTCATATTGGGTTTACTGATTTAGCACATACGCATTTTACTCACGCAAAAATAATGCGTTCCTCACCACAATACACATTAAAACGTCCGTCCCGCAAAAATCCTATCAGGCTGAGATCATACATGGCAGCCAACTCCACTGCCAGGCTGGACGGTGCCCCGACTGCCGCCACCATTGGCAGTCCGGCCATGAGCGCCTTTTGTACCAGTTCGAAACTCGCCCGCCCGCTCAGCAGCAGCAGCGAGTTGCGCAACGGCAACCATTGCCGGCGAAACGCCTCCCCGATAATTTTATCCAGTGCATTGTGTCGACCCACATCCTCGTGCAGCAGCAAAAGTTCTCCCTCGCTGCTAAAAAGCCCTGCTGCATGCAGCCCTCCTGTACGCGCAAACGTAGACTGTGCCGACAGCAGACGATGGGGCCAGCTTACAAGTTGATCAGCAGCCACCGTGGGCGAGCCTGGCGACGGGTAGTAGCCCGGCACCAGCTGTAGCTGCTCCAGCGATGCCTTCCCGCAGATACCACAAGAGGAAGACGTATAGAAATGGCGCTTTAGCCGGTCCATATCCACCTTTACCCCCGCCTGCAGTTCGACTACCAGTACATTCTGCGGATACTCTGCCGGTCCTGCAAACCGCAGCTGCAACACCTCCTCATAGCGGCCGATAATCCCTTCGCTAAACAGGAAGCCCAGTGCCAGCGCCTCGTCATGCCCGGGCGTGCGCATCGTCACCGATACAGATGCATACTGGCGGCGATGAGCATCACCGTATCCGAGGCGTATTTCCAGCGGCTCTTCGACGGCCAGCACATCCGTAGTATGCGTGAGCCCGCCGTCGGTTCCTCTCCGCAAGATCGGAAAGGAACGCGAGAAAGCATTGTTGATTTGGTTTTCATGCATGGTTGTCAGGACCTTTAGCACAGCAAAGCGGTGCTGACGGCCAGTTGCAGCCGCCTTACACCTTCCACCTGCGCCTTATTGTTGCAAAGATCGATATTTTTAGTCATCTGCCTGCGAAGCACAAGAAATATATGGCATCAACTTATCGACCGTCGCCTTATCCAGTGCCAGCACATTGCCAACGTCACCCGCCTGCCGGAAAGGGCCGTGCTGATTTCTGTAATGTACAATGGCTGCCGCCGATCGCTTGTCGAGATAAGGATGCCTGCTCAGCTCCTCCACACCATATACGTTGATCAGTAGCGGCCTATAGACAGGCGACCATTGCAGTTGCGGCAGCAACTGCCGATAAGTACTATCGGGCAGGCCATAAGTTTCGGCTATCTGGGCAAGGCTACTGAACCCCCCCAGTCGGTCGCGGAAGCCAATAATACGGCGGCTAAGCGCCGGGCCGATTCCCCGCAGCCGCTCCCAGGCGGCAGCATCGGCCACATTGACATCGAGCAGGGGCGGCGGCGGTGCAAGCGGCGGTGCAGCCGGCGGCGCCTCTTTTTTATCTGTACCGCCTGCAATCTGCACAAACGGCCGCAACCGCTCATAGTCTGCCGGTGCGAGTCCATACAAACGCTGCAGATCCTCCGGCTTGCGAAAACGCCCGCCTTTATCGC
Source organism: uncultured Saprospiraceae bacterium (assembly GCA_964645715.1). GTDB lineage: Bacteria > Bacteroidota > Bacteroidia > Chitinophagales > Saprospiraceae > JAUMBM01. Next base: position 18,951 of record CAZYAO010000029.1, on the reverse strand, counting down.
GGTAGCGCAGCAAGTTGCTGGCCAGCCGCTCCGACAGCCCCAGCTGTCGAAGCTCCGCTGCTGTTGCGGTATTGGGGTCAAAAGCGAAAAGAACCGGTGCTGCCGGCGGCCGGTGCACGGCGGCTGGGCGCCGCTTATTTTTTTGGGGAAAAATGAGCCACGGCATGATGCGCGCCCTGTCGGCCGGCGCAAGCCCGCGGAAGCGGGCCAGATCGCCGGGATGCCTGAAGCGCCCGCCCTTTTTCACATAGCCCATCCACGCCCGGATGCTTGCCGGCGGCAAGCCCAGCGCCCGCAGCGAAGCATAGCTGGGCGCATTGACATCTATCCGCTCAGTCGGAACAGCTGACCGGAGCGTGTCCGTATCAGCCGCTGCCGCCCATGCTGCCGGAAATACCGGCAGCGGCGCCTCGGCAGCAGCTGGTTGCTGCAACAACTGCGGCAGCCACCAGCTGCCCGAGGCCAACACAACGCACAGAAACAACAGTAAGAGAATGCCCGTACGCTCAGGCGCGGTGTAGTAGAAAAATTCATTGAAAAAATGTCTCATAGTAGCTTATCTGATAAACATAAAATATGGTATTGCATCTCTTTTGGGCAGCTGTCGCCGCCCAAAAGAGATTTAAATTAATGATTGTTGCTCTGGTTTTTTTCAAAAAACCAGAGCAACAATCATTACCCAAGCGCTCCTCCCTTTTCACTCCTCCATAACCCACGCGCCGTCTACTGCCGTTGCATGACACTGCAGTCCAAGCGACCGACACTCCTCCAGCCACTGCCGCACGCGGTAGGGGCGATTGGACCCATCGAATACCCACACCGACGCCTGAAAATACGCCTGCAGCTCCGCCATAGTCAGCCGGGGGTTGGCGCGCACAAGTACAGCGTCAACGACCACAGGCACCGCCGGCAGCAGTGGCGGCAGGCTGTCGACCAGTGCGATACGACCTTTTTCCCAGATTACCCAACCCGCCTGCTGCTGCCACAATGCCGAAGGAGACCGGCAGCAACGAGCCGCCCGAAAGCTGCGGTGGTTTGCAGTAGCCGCGGCTACTGCCCGCTCCCTGCCTGCAGGCATTTCTACTGAAAATCTGCATTTCCCTACAAACCAGTCCGTCGCACTAGCTCCTGCCACCTGATAAACTACCCAGGCACGCTGCGAGTGCCGTGCCTGTTGGCGTACAACCCCCAGCAGCAGGCTGCCGGCCAGCAGGAAAAGCCCCCCCATCAGCGCCAGTGAATGGCGGTTTTCCAGAAAAAGTGCCCATGCGGCCAGACTTCCGTAAAGCAGGCAGACACTCCAGTCGCTGATCCACCAGTCGCGGATTAGCGCAGCAGGCAGTTCGCTCATCAAAAACACCCCAGCATTCATCAGGCGGATGATTGCCCACAACAACCAGCCGAGCAGTGCCGACACCCACGGCACCGCCTGCAATGCCAGCAAAGCGATACCCAAGCCCAGGATAAAAGGCGACAGCGGCACCACTAAAAGCCCTGACAACCAGAAATACACAGGAAACTGATGAAAATAATAAAGACTCAGCGGGAAGGTCGACAACTGCGCTGCCACCCCCATAGCGATAAGATTCCAGCCTTCGGCCAGCCATTTATTTTTGACAAAGACGAGTTTGTGAAGACGCGGATGAAAAAGCAGGATACCTGCCACCGCCAGATAGGAAAGCTGGAAACCCACATCCAGCAGCATCCATGGGTCTGCCCACAACAACAGGAAAGCAGAAGCAGCCAGGGTGTTGAACACTTGGTGAGGCCGCTGCAGCGTCTTTCCCAGCAGCATCATCGAAAACATGAGCGCTGCCCGCTGTACCGAAGGCGACAGCCCTGTGAGCAGTGCAAAAATCCATACCCCTGCCAGATTGGCCAGCAGCAACAGCCAGCGGGCTGTCGGCCCGCGCAGCGGCAGCCAGGCCAGCAGCCACTGCAGCCCCATAGCAATGATCCCTACATGCAAGCCTGACACCGCCAGCACATGTATGGCGCCCGTAGCAGCGTATGCCTGTTGCACCTCCTGTTGCATATCTTCCCTGCTACCCAGCACCAGTGCGGTGCCGACGGCCAGTTCTTCGGGGCTTGTCAGGTAGTTGCGCAGGATGCGCAGAAGCTGTTCGCGGAATGTGTGCGCCAGACCTGCCAGGCTGGCGGATACAGCCTCCTCGAGCTGCCAGTGCACAGCGGTAGACTCAAAGAAACAATTTTTGTTGGCCTGGTAAGCGCTAAAATCAAAAGCATGCGGATTGACGGGTGGCCTGATGGCCCTGAAAGCACCTCGCCAGCGAATGAGGCCACCGGGCACCAGCGCCTGCGTTGGCCGGTCGCCGGACACCCACACCAGCATATTGCCCACTGCCGCACTGGTCTGTGACCCTGTGCAGCCGATCGCGTTGACTGTCACGCTAAGCCGCAGGCGCCCGGTAGCGCTCAGCTGCCGATGCTGGATACGGCCTGCAAAGCAGGCTGTATCCCCGGCCAGCCATTGTTGTGAAAAATGCAGTGGCTGCCGGCCGTCGGCCAGCATGGCCACCCGCCAGTATCCCAGGCCTGTAAGCCCCAACATTAGCAAGATGCCAAACCCTGCGCGCTGCCCAAATTTTTTTACCCCCACATGCACCCCCAACAGCGGCAGCAGACAGCAGGGCAGCAGCCATGCGGGCGGATGCTGCGGCAGGGGCAATAAGCCATTGATAGACAGACAAATGCCGGGCAACCAAAAGAAAAGAAGTCGAACGAAGGGTGCTTTGCGCCACAGGGCGCTTGCCGAGAAACTGCTGCTCATGAGGTAAAACAATACAGGCAGGCTTAGCAGCAGAAAATTTGTGGGTTCAAGGTCCTTGTGCAGCACAAGATAGCGAGTTGTTGCGGGTACAGGAAGATAATTGAACAAAAAAAAATGCAAGTCCCTAACTTTGCAGCATTGCTGGCAGGGCAGCTGCCCTGCAGCGGGAAAAAACGCACATAAAAGCACATGGAATTATACAAAGAATTTTCTTTTGACTCGGCGCACTGGCTGCCCTACGTTGCAGAGGACCACAAATGCCGGCGCGTGCATGGCCATACTTATGTTGTGCGTCTTTATGTACGCGGCGGGCTCGACCCAGTGCTCGGCTGGGTCATGGACTTTGCCGTCATCAAAGATGTATGGAAGCCGCTGCAAGAGCAGCTTGACCACCGCCTGCTCAATGATATTCCCGGACTGGAAAATCCGACTGCCGAGAACATGGCGATTTGGATCTGGCGACAAGTAAAGCCCAAGCTACCGCTGCTCAGTCAGGTGATGGTCTGTGAAAACGCGAGCAGTGGTGTGATCTACAAAGGAGAATTCGAATAGTCCCGGCCCACGATGAAAGAGAACCTCCCCGCTGATGTCCGTTCTGCACTGGTAAAGGTAGCAACACCTTTCAGTATAGGCAGCGGGCTACTGCTGCCCCAACAAGGGTTGGTGGTGACGAGCATCGGACAGCTGTCGGGGCAGCGTACGGTTGTCGTACGCCATGCCCGACTGGGGCAGCAGCTGGCGAGCGTGGTTTTCCTGGATTCTGCCGCCCAATTTGCGCTGCTGCGCCTGTCGGAGGGTACATTTTCCGGACACCCCCCCATCCGCCTCGCAGAAGCCCCCGAGCCGGGCTCGCTGGTATTTATCCGCTACCGCCCTGGTCACCGCAGCTGTGCGAGTCTGCCGGCCGACCTTGTGTCCGCGCAGGCAGGCAGGCTGCAGTTGCACCCCCTGCTGGATACCGACAGGCTGGGCACTGCCGATGATCTGCTGATTGTCGACGAGTGGGGGCAGTTGATCGGCTTCTCCAACGCACATCGCTTTACAACACCTGAAGGTGCCCAGGCCCACAGCCTGCAGCCCTTGCTGGAAGCCCTGCGTTTCCTGCAGAAGCATCCGGCTGCCGAAGCTGCCCGCTGCAGCAGCTGCGGCAGCATAACCACAGCAGATCCCTCCACAGCTGCCTGTGGGATTTGCGGATGCACCCGGCAGACACCTGCGCAGCTGCACACGTACGAGCCTGAAGGTATCTCCCGCACCATAGAGCAAATGCTTGAAAAACTTGGCTACCAGCCGGCACTGGCGAGAATAGGCAGCAACACCTGGCGCCTGCAGGAAGCGCAAAAGCCGGTATCCCTGACCTACCACCCGCCAACAGGGCTGCTGTCGGCAGACGCCACACTGGGCTACCTTTCCCCCGACCATGAGCAGACAATTGGCGACTATCTCCTGCGGCAAAATTATGCCTTGCGGGGCATGAATATCAACAGCCAGGGCGCGCGCATACAGCTCAGCCTGCTCATCTACGACTGCTATTTACAGCCAGATACAGCACTTCGGCAGTTACAGCTTTTTTTTGAGCGCACCCGCGCTTACAGCCTCTACCTGGAAAACAGATACGGAAGCCTGCAAAAAATGCGCGCAGATGAAGAAGAATGATTAACTTTGTTGACGGGCGCAATAGGCAACCTGTGGAGTCCGTTGAAATAACTGATTAACCGTATGGTAACGGAAGAGAGCTTATCTCGTGAGTATTTCGCCATCGTTTGCGGCGAAGCACAACACCGGGCTTGTGTTTGTTTTTTAAAAAAAAAATAAATATTAGTTCAGACAGCCTTCGGCGGCCAAGGCCGCCAAAAAATGTCTGAAGATGAGTTCGCGATGGCATTCATGCCTCAAAAATGTCAACCCCCATATATTTTTGTTAATTTTTTGCGGTCTTATTGCAGATTCCCGTATTATTGTTGCTCAATTTGACAAACTAAAAGAATCTGATCTGGTTACAGCTTTACAAATTACCGCCAATATGAAAATAATCAAGTCGCTTTACCTGACTGGCGTGCTGATGCTCGGATTAACCGGCTTGCTGGCGCAGGACATTCACTTCTCTCAGTTTTACCTGTCGCCGCTCAACCTCAATCCGGCCATGACAGGTGTGATGAACTGCAACGTACGGCTTACGGCCAACTACCGCAACCAGTGGGCCAGTGTTCTGGGGCAAAATTCATTCCGCACCTATTCCGTCTCTTATGATCAACGTATTGCTTCCGGGCGCAACGACTACTTTGGTGTAGGCGGCACTTTTTGGGGCGACCGTGCAGGGGAGGCCAACTTTTCGACCCTGACGGGTAAGCTGTCGGGCTCTTATTCGAAGAAAATGGGGGGTGGCCGCAATTATGGCAACTACCTTGTATTTGGTGTGGAAGCGGGTGTTGCACAGCGCAGTCTCGACTTCCTGAAGCTTCGCTGGGGGCTGCAGCACGATGGCCGTGGTGGCTATGACGGCTCGCTGGATCCGGGAGAGACCACCTTCAATCGCGATGAGTTTCTCTTCGCAGACCTGGGTGCAGGCTTGTTGTGGTTCATGGTTTTTGATGCCAACAACAGTCTTTATCTGGGCGGTGCTTTCCACCACCTCAACCGTGCCAACCAGTCTTTTGACAGCAATGATGAGGATCTGCTCTACAGCCGCTTCACGGCACATGCGGGTGGTGAATTCCTTGTAAGCCGCCGCTTTGGCCTGCTGCCGGGTGTCATCATCATGAGTCAGGGGCCTTCTTTCCAGGTCAATGCCGGCACCAGCTTCAAATTTTTGCTGCAGCCAGCGACCAAGACACAGGGCAGTCAGTCCTTCCAGTTTGGTCTGTGGACGCGTGTATCCAACAAGATTGACAGTGGTGTGCTGACAGACGCTGCTATTTTGTCAACGCGCTTCGATTACGACAATTTCAGTTTGGGCTTCAGCTATGACCTCAACGTCTCTCAGTTTAAGCCTGCTACCAACGGCAATGGCGGCTTCGAGCTCGCGCTGGTGTACAAGATTTGCGGACCTGCACGCAGGGGTATTTATTGCCCTGAGTTCTAGTTCATATACAACAGATAACGAAAGAAAACAGGTTGGTGCTTCTTAGAAGGCCAGCCTGTTTTGCTTTGGTTAAGGCTGCTCGGGCTCTCTGGGGGGCTTCGTACGATTATTTGGTCTAACGGCATCACACTATGCGCACGGAGTATACGCTGCTCAGCTTTGACAATTATGAGATTCCGGTAAAAATTGTCCGTGAGCACCGGCACAGCATCCGCTGTGCGTTTGGCAAAGACCACCTCATCATTCGGTTTCCGGTCTTTATCGACAAAACAGATGAACAGCGCTATCAGCAACATCTGCGCACGTGGCTGCTGGCGCAAGAGGCCGGCCGGCCTGGGTTGCTCACGCGCTACGAGCGCAGAGGAGATTACAAGACGGGTGACACGCTCATCATCCTCGGCAAGCCATATCAAATAAACCTGTTCGAAGAAGAGCGCAAAACCTCCGTCGCCAGCCTGACAGGCGATCACATCAGCCTGCGCGTCAGCCAAGATCTGTCGGGCTACGACCGCAGGCTTGCGATACGCAGCTTGCTCAGCAAGCTGCTATCGAATATATATACCCCTGTTTTTCATCAAAGAACCCTCGAGCTGGCTGCCCAACATTTTGGGGCGCAACTGCGGCGGCCTGTCAAAAATGTCAGGTTCAAATATAACCACAGCAACTGGGGATCCTGTTCCAACACCGGCAACATCAACCTCAGCACACGGTTGCTACTGGCACCCCGCGAAGTCATCGACTACGTCATTATACACGAACTGGCACACCTGATAGAGCTCAACCACTCCGACCGCTTTTGGTACTGGGTTGCCAGCGCTATGCCGGACTATGCGAGGCACGAAAAATGGCTAAAGGAGAACGGACATCAGTGTGATTTTTAGGCCTGTTGTAGTTTTTAGGTTTGCTAGTTGTATCTTTGTGGCCCATAAAATGACAAACCATGATGAAGGCCAGTGAAATCCGGCAACAGTTTTTGGATTTCTTCCGCGACAAGCAGCATAAGATCGTACCCTCTGCGCCCATCGTCAACAGGGAAGACCCCACGCTGATGTTTACCAATGCGGGCATGAACCAGTTCAAGGATTTTTTTCTGGGCAACGCCACGCCTGACAATCCACGCATAGCGGATACGCAGAAGTGTATGCGGGTCAGCGGTAAGCACAACGACCTGGAGGATGTTGGCCGCGACGGTACGCATCATACCATGTTTGAGATGCTGGGCAACTGGTCAATTGGCGATTACTTCAAGGAAGAGGCGCTTAGTTGGTCATGGGAGCTGCTGACCAGCGTTTACGGGATTGCTCCTGACCGCCTGTATGCCACCGTTTTTGGGGGAGATGAGCGGGAAAAGCTGCCGGCCGATGACGAGGCCAAAAACATCTGGCTTCGTTTTTTACCGGCCGATCGGGTACTCTACGGCAACAAGAAAGACAACTTCTGGGAGATGGGCGACACAGGTCCCTGTGGTCCGTGCTCGGAGATTCATGTAGACCTGCGGTCGGATGAGGAGCGCGCTGCGCAGCCTGGACATGTATTAGTCAATACCGATCACCCGCGTGTGATTGAGATCTGGAACAACGTATTTATCCAGTTCAACCGCAAGGCCGATGGTCAGTTGGAAGCGCTGCCGGCCAGCCATGTAGACACAGGTATGGGCTTCGAGCGCCTTTGCATGGTGCTGCAAGGGAAGACAGCTACCTATGATACCGATATATTTACGCCCCTCATTCGTTTCATCGAACAAGTATCCGGCAAGCAATACACGGCCAGTTATGCAGCTGAAGCTAAGAGTGATATGGCCATGCGGGTTGTTGCCGACCACATTCGGGCGGTAGCGTTTACTATTGCCGACGGACAGCTGCCCGCCAGCGGGGGTGCCGGCTATGTCGTACGGCGTATCCTGCGCCGTGCAGTGCGTTACTACTACTCCTTCCTCAACATCCGCGAGCCATTCCTGCACCGGCTGATTGCTGTGCTGGCACAGGAGATGGGTAGTTGCTTTCCCGAGATCGCGCTACAGCGCGACCAGGTAGCCCGCATCATTGAAGGGGAAGAAAAAGCCTTCCTGCACACACTTGAGAACGGCCTCCACCGCTTTGATGCGCTGCAGGTGACGGAGGGGCTGATTGACGGGCAGGATGCTTTTGAACTTTACGACACCTTCGGCTTCCCCATCGACCTCACCCGCCTGCTGGCTGCCGAAAAAGGGCTAAAAGTAGATGAGGCAGGCTTTGAAAAGGCATTGCAGCAGCAAAAAGAGCGCTCCCGTGCCGACGCGGTCAAGGAAGTTGGCGACTGGACGGTGCTGCATGAGCATGAGAGTGTGCATTTTGTGGGCTATGACCAGCTGACTGTCTACCAGGCACAGATTATCAAGTACCGCACCGTAAAAATCAAGGGACAGGACAGCTACCAGTTAGTGCTCAGTCATACGCCTTTTTATGCGGAGAGCGGTGGTCAGGCGGGTGATACGGGTGAGCTTTTTGTGGGTGCCGAAAGGATAGAGGTACTGGATACACAAAAAGAGAACGACCTCATCATCCACTTGGTTGACCAGCTGCCGGCCAATCCGGGACTACCGGTCACTGCTTCCGTTCATGCAACGCGCCGGCGGGCCATCTCCTGTCACCACAGTGCTGTACACCTGATGCACGCTGCCCTGCATGAAGTGCTGGGGCCGCACGCGCTTCAGAAAGGTCAGGATGTCACCGACGAGCGCCTGCGCTTCGACTTTTCACATTTCCAGAAAGTCACCGAAGAAGAGCTCACGCGGATTGAGCAGATCGTCAATCGCAAAATCCGGGAAAACATAGCACTCGATGAGCGCCGCAGCGTGCCCATTGACGAGGCCCGGCAGTCGGGTGCCATGATGCTGTTTGGTGAAAAATATGGCGAGTTCGTGCGCATTATCACTTTTGATGCCGGATTTTCCGTAGAGCTCTGCGGTGGCACGCATGTTACTTCCACGGGCGAGATCGGCCTGTTCAGGATTGTCTCTGAAGGAGCCGTTGCTGCTGGTGTCCGCCGCATTGAGGCAGTGGCCGCAGATGCCGCCGAGCAGTGGCTCAACGACCAGCTTGCCGACCTGCAGGAAATCCGGCAACTGCTCCGCCAGCCACGACAGGCCGCCCGGGCAGTTGAAGCCTTGCAGGAAGAAGTGCGGCAGCTGCGCAAGGAGAAAGAACAGCTGCAAGCAGCGCAGGCAGCAGGCCTCAAAGACCAGTTGCTCAGCCAGTTTACCCAACTGTCCCACTTTAAAATACTTGCAGCGCGGGTACCGATTGCCGATGCCAATGCCATCAAAACGCTGGCTTTTCAGCTTGAAAAAGAGGCGGCGCCGGCAGCCATTCTGCTCGGTAATGAGAGCGACGGTAAACCCATGCTCACCCTCATCCTGTCTAAATCACTGGCTGACAGTGGCACCCTCAATGCCTCTCAGCTGATCCGCGAACTGGCCAAGGACATTCAGGGCGGTGGCGGTGGACAGCCGTTCTTTGCTACGGCTGGCGGGAAGAACCTCAGCGG
>CAZYAO010000029.1:0-9453 GCA_964645715.1 uncultured Saprospiraceae bacterium | reverse complement strand
TCCTGCGGAGAGAATCCCCTGATAGCGCTCAGGATCTGACAGCACGCTGATTGCCTCGCGCACCTCCTTGTCGTTGCGCAAACCTATCTGTACCTTACCGCGTTGGTAGTAGTAACGCCCGGCGATCTCCTTCTCTATCAGGTCAGTAAGAATCTCGCGATGACTTTGCAGCTCTGTGCGCTGCGCAAAGTCGATGCGTGCCTGTAAGGCCGCCAGCTCATCAGCAGCCTGCACCCCTTCTGCTGTAAGCTCCGTTTTCACCTTTTTCAGTATTTTCTCTGATTCGCTGTCGTATACAAACTGTCGACCGCGCAGCCAGGCATCAAAATCCCCAAAGTCGTTAAACTTGAAGCGGTCGACCGAATCGATACCCGGGTGGCGGAGCACCCAATTGGTCACGTAGTCGAAAATCATGTGCTCTTCTACCAGCGTCTTCACAATCCCATCCTGGTAGGGCGGCGGCAGTACCACATCAGGCTTCACCCCTCCACCATCGAGCACAACGCGCCCTGCTTCGGTACGGAAACGCGCCCTGCGCGCATCCGGGATCTCAACCGGCTCTCCGTTTTCGTATTCGACACTCTGAATACAGCGGCCACTGGGAATATAGTACTTGGAGGTTGTCACCTTGATTCTGGCGTTATAACCTACTTCCATAGTATTTTGTACCAACCCTTTGCCGTAAGAACGCTGCCCGATGAGCACCCCGCGATCGTAATCCTGCATGACCCCGCTCACAATCTCCGAAGCGGAAGCCGAGCGTTTGTTGATGAGTATTGCCAGCGGAATGATTGTATCAAAAGGCGCATTCGTTGTACGGTACACCATATCGCGCTCCTTGATTTTGCCCCGGGTAGACACGACAATCTCTTCGCGAGGTATAAAAATATTGCATAAATTGACCGCCTCATGCAGCAAGCCCCCGCCATTATTGCGCAAATCGATGATGATCCCCCGCAGTGCAGGCTGCTGTGTCTTCAGCTCTCTGAGTGCATTTTCGACATTCCTGGCCGCATCCGGCGTAAACGTCGACAGGTAAATATACCCGATACTGTCAGATACCATGCCATAGTAAGGAACATTCAGTACATCTACATCAGCCCGCACCAAAGTGACATCGAAATCGCCCGGTGCTCCCGGGCGGCGAATTCTCAGCACCACCTTAGACCCCGGGAATCCCCGCATCACCTCATTGAGTTCTTCCATAGACTTATTGCGGGCATCGCGTCCATCGACTGCGACAATCTGATCCCCCGGCCGCAGCCCCGCCTTATCGGCTGGCTGATCCTTGTATAATTCCGTGATGGTCACGTAATCCCCCATTTTCTCACTTACAGCCCCTATACCGTGATAGCGTCCCTCCGTGCTGAAGCGGTAACCCTCTATATCTGCCTCACTGATATAATTGGTGAAAGGATCCAGCGAACTTAGCATGGCATCAATGCCTGTGCGCATCAGTTTGCCAGGATTCACCTCATCTACATAATTTGCATTCAGCTCCTTATAGACTGTGGTAAACAACTCAATATTTTTGACAATTTCATAAAGCTTGTCGTTGGTTTCAGTCAGCGTGAAGGCAGAAGCAAAAATTATCAGGGCCAGTAATGCTGGTTTTATGCCAAACACAATTCTCATAGTAGGTAATTTTAAAACCCAAAATTACAATCAATACGATAAATGTACCACAATTGTTTTATCTGCCACAATTGATTTTCACAGAATTGTTTACGCATACCTCCTGTAATCAGGTAGCCCGTTCAAACAAAAAAAGCATCCGTGTAGCAGAAGGTTTCGGTGTATGCTGCAGGATTGTTTCCACCGCCTGCAGGCAGCGGTTATCCGTTGTGGGTAAAAAGGTGTCATCGCCACCAACTAATCCTCAAGCAAAAAGTCGAGCACCAGCTGTCGCAGCGCTGCGGGCTGGTCTGCATGCACCCAGTGCCCCGCCCCCTCAATGGTTGCCAGTTGGGCAGCCGGAAAGCGCTCCTCTATAGCCGGCCAGTCAGCTGGCCGGATGTAAGCCGAGTTGCCCCCTTTGATGAAAAGCGTAGGTTTCTCACAAGGATCCCCGGCCGGTATATCTGCAAGAATGTCGGCATAATGACGATAGATGGCCGGCAGATTCATCTTCCAGCCGAGATTGCCATTGGGCTGCCTGCTCAGATTTTTGAGTAAAAACTGCAGCACTGCCGGCTCATGGATGCGCGCGGCCAGCTGTTCTTCCACCAGCTTGCGATCGGTAGCCGAAGGAAGATCGACAGACAGCAGCGCATCAAAAATATTCTCATGTCCCCCTTGGTACACTTTGGGTGCGATATCGACAACCACCAGTTTATCGACCATATCCGGATACTGCCCGGCAAAAGTCATGGCCGTCTTTCCGCCCATCGAATGCCCGAGGATATGTGCATGATACATCCAGTGCGCCTCCATGAACTGCCGCAGGTCTTCGGCCATCAGGGGATAGGTTATTTCATCCCGCTGCGGAGACCGTCCATGATTGCGCTGATCAACGATAAAAACGGTGAAATGATTAGCCCACTGGCGCGCCAGCGTCTGCCAATTGTCCAACGATCCGAAAAGACCATGCAGGATAATGAGCGGGTGGCCTTGCCCGAAAGTCTTATAATTGAGTTCCATAAAACAAAGGTATAGCTTCCCGACGAAACAATGATTAGGTACAGCCATGTGACGAGGACAAAAACCGGGCCAACTTTGCTTTACAGACGCGCACGACACACCAGCAAGCCCTGTTTTTGTACGACCCTTTTCGCGCAAAAATGTTTTGGCGTTTTTGTCAGCAGCATTTTGGGTGGCATACCACCCAAAATACTGCTGACAAAACCTTACAGCTGTAAGGACAGCCCCTCGATTCCCTCCCAGCTACCTACCACGGCGATAGGCACAAAGCGCGCAAAAAGTTCTTCCTTATACCAGCCCAGCTCCTTTGTTTTCTGCACCACTTCCCTGTGCTGTCGGCTCTTATAGGCATACCTGAGCATATCCTCCCCACTGTTCCACAAGCTAAACGTTGCCTGTTGAATGAGAGGCCACTCACCCACCCCAATACTGAGTCTGGCTGCCGGATGGTCTTCCAGCGATGCGCTTACCGTGCGGGAATAGCGCCAGAAGCGGGCCATCTGCGAAGGATAGATCGTTGCCCGCGTGATGACTGCCACGGGTTGTGTTGGATCAAAGTCTGTTGTTTTGTCAAAAGGCATACGGCCATCCCAGCAGCCGTGCGCGGTAGTTGTTTGCAGAAAAAAAGTGCAGTGCTCCTGCGTGTGACTGTCGACTGCCTGCCACCACGGGTGGGCACTAAAAAAAGCCTGTGCCTTTTCGATCGTATCCCACACCCCCAGCAAAGCATAGACCCCCCAGTTGGGCCTTATACCAAAACCATTGCGGCCGCCGCTGCCCATCAGTTTTACGAAACTAAGGCCATTGACCCCTGCCAGGTGGCCGGGGCCCATGCCCATTTGCGTAAATGCCCACCAGCGGGCTGCCAGCCCTTCATAACGCATCAGACTCATACTGACCACCTGCCGCTGCTCCATAAGTGATTTATTTGACTTACAGCACAACAAGCCAGCAGTACAAAGGTTGATACTGCCAGCCGAGCCTTTTGCCCAGCCGCAGCCCCCTGCTGCTGCTCGTGCTGTAGCTGCAGTAGCGGCAGCTTTCGCAAAAGGACACAACTTGTGCACAAAATCTTCATAACTGTCGTTATATTTGCTCAGCCGCAGCCACGGCGCCTGCATACAGCCCCTGGCTGCTGCGCGTGTTGCCGATCTCTGGCCGACTGCCAGCCGACAACTGTGTTCAACCGACAACTATACAAGCACTGATGAAGTACCTCCTGGCCATCCTCCTGCTGTTCGCTGCGAGCCCCGGCATTTTCGCTCAACAAGCAGATATCGACGAGCTGCTGTCTGACCTTGCGGAAGCACAGACTCCCAGAGAGAAGATGATCCTCCAGTACGAGCTCTCCGAAGCTTACCTGCGGGTCAATGCGCGCGAGTCTGAAACCTACGGCAAGCAGGCCTACAATGCGGCCATTGAACAGGACAACAAGAGTATGGCGGCCCGTGCAGCCTACCAGATATCGCTGGCCTTTGAAAAGCAGCGCGATGAGCGCAACACAGATGTCTGGCTACGCACAGCGCTCAACTATGCCAAGCAGATTGGCGATGCGGATCTCATCATCCGCACGGTTGACAAGCGAAGTCAGTTGTTTACGCGCGAGCGCAACTACCGCGAGGCCTACCAGATCATGCAGGATGCCTTTAACTATTTTAGTCAGAAAGGAAATAGTATAAGCGATATAGAAGCGCGCTTTGAGGCTACCAAAGCCCAGATAGAGCGCGAGCGCCGCGAGCTTGAGCGCGAGCGCGACAAGCTCGATTTTGAGGTAAAAAACCTGCGCAGCACTGCCGAGCAGCTTAATCGCGACAAGTCGAGCCTCGAAGCGCGGCAGTCGCAGCTGCTGCGGGACAACCAGGAGAAAGAAGTCGCCCTGGCCACCAAGTCCGAAGAGCTGGCCAGTGTGGCAGAGGAGCGTCAGCGGGCCGAAAAGCAGGCTCAGGCCCGGGGCAGGGAGATCGACCAGATGACAGAGGAGGTTGCTAAGCAGCAACTCAAGCTCAAGGAGAGTGAAAATGCACTCATGCAAACACAGCTGGACTCTGAGCGCCAAAAGCGAATCACCTACCTGTCCATTGGCGTGGCTGTGGCCGTACTGTTACTGGCCTTATTTTTTTACAGCCTCTTCCGCGCCAACCGCCGCACTGCGCGCCAGCTGAGCGAAAAAAATACGATGATTGAAGCTGAGCGCGAGCGCGCCGACAAGTTGCTGCTCAACATCCTGCCGCAGTCTATTGCCAGCGAGCTCAAAGCTACCGGCAGTGCGCGGGCACAAAAATTTGACGAAGTGTCGGTACTTTTTACCGACTTCAAAAACTTTACCCGCGTTGCTGAACAGCTAAGCCCGGAAGAATTGGTTGAAGAGCTGGACCGCTGTTTCAAAGCGTTTGATTCGATCATCAACCAGTACAAGGATATTGAGAAAATCAAGACCATTGGCGATGCCTACATGTGTGCCAGCGGTCTGAGCGAACGGCACAGCCTGCCGGGCAACCTTATCAAGTCGGCGCTGGCCATACAGGAGTACCTTGAAGAGTATAAAAAAGACCGTATGCGGCTGGGTAAACCCTATTTTGAAGCTCGTGTCGGCGTACATACCGGCCCCGTGGTAGCAGGCGTTGTGGGGCTCAACAAATTCGTCTACGACATCTGGGGCGATACCGTCAATATTGCTGCTCGTGTTGAGAGTCAGGGAGAGGTAGGGCGTGTCAACATATCGGAGACCACCTACAACCGCATCAAATACGAATTTGACTGCACCTACCGCGGTAAGGTTGAAGCCAAAAACAAAGGCTTCCTCGACATGTACTTTGTCAACAAAGCCATTGCTTAAAGCAGAACGCCCATGGCATCGTCGGCAAAATGGCTGTTGCTGCCGGTAGTCATCGGCCTGTGGGCTTGTAGCCATGGCAGCGACCGTCATGCCATGCCTGCTTTTTATTACTGGAAGACCCGCATACCCTCAAGTGACATTGCCCGACCCATCGGTGCCCGCCGAATCTATGTCAGGGCATTTGACATTGACTGGGACGAACAGCGGCAGGAAGCCGTACCGCTGGCCGTCGTGGAGGGCAGTCGGCAGGCAGGCTTATCGGCCCAGGATGTGCCGGTTGTTTTCATCACCCACCGCACTTTTCTCTCGCTCGACAGCCAGCAGATCCGGCAGCTAGCCAGCCAAACGATAGACAAGCTGCAGGCCCTTTGGCCGGTATGGCCCCCTGCCGAGCTGCAATTTGACTGTGACTGGACGCCTGCGAGTCGCGAAGGCTATTTTGCGTTCCTGCGCCACATCCGCCGGCTCAGCGGATCATCGGTTGCCCTTTCTGCCACCATCCGGCTGCACCAGTACCGACAGCCTGTGCAAACCGGCCTGCCTCCTGTGGACCGGGGTATGCTCATGTACTACAATATGGGAGAAATACGCCGTTGGGAAGAGCCCAACTCCATCCTCAACAACCCTACCGGCCGCCAATACCTGCAGGCCACCAGTGCTTATCCGCTACCCCTCGATCTGGCGTTGCCCCTTTTCAGCTGGGCTGTTGTCTTCCGCGACGGCCAGCTCAGCCGGCTGATAACGGAGGCCGACGAAGCATCGCTCAGGACTTCCCCCGGTTTTCGTCCACTGGGTGAGAATCGCTACGAGCGAACCATCGCCGGTTACTGGAAAGGCTACTACCTTTACCAGGGAGACCAGCTGCGGCTGGAGCAAGTCACTGCCCCGGACCTGTTGGCCGCGGCAGCCGACCTCAGCCAGGCAGTCAACACCGACAGCTTTCACCTCGCATTTTTTCACCTGGACAGCACCCTCGTGCAGCGTGTAGGAGAAGACGTGCTGCGGACACTCGTAAATACGCTGGCGAAACCGGCCAGCCCAAAAGAAACGCTATGATTGGTACAGACCGACAGTTGCAGATACCCGGCTGGCCATGGGTTGCCCTCAGCCTCCTTTTCCTGCTCAGCCTTCCTCACCACCTGCACAGTAGCTGTGAACCAGGGCGACAGCCCTTTTACGGC
The DNA here is from genome assembly GCA_964645715.1 of uncultured Saprospiraceae bacterium. Classification (GTDB taxonomy): domain Bacteria; phylum Bacteroidota; class Bacteroidia; order Chitinophagales; family Saprospiraceae; genus JAUMBM01. The sequence goes on along the minus strand of CAZYAO010000029.1, from coordinate 2,796 downwards.
TATGCATTTATCGATCCTACGATTGCAGCAGGGCCCGAGCACATGGCTGCCTACTACCTTGACTTTGGCAGCCTCTACAAACAATACTACCAACCCGCCGCTGCACTGCAAGCCGACGAAAACCTGCGGGAATGGCAGGAGCGCTACTGTGATTACCCCGAAACAGAAGACCTGCAGGCCATCATCTACCGCGCAAGCGAAGAAGACCTCCGTTACCTGTACCGACAGATAGCCGCTGGCGGTAGCCTTCTCGACCGCCTTTACGAGACCAACAGTTTTGTCTACTACCTCAGGCAGCACAAGTGCACCGATGTTATCGACTACCTCATCCTCACGCGGCGGTGTGAGGCATTCGTGCAGGCACCTGCCGACCCCTGGAAGCCCCGGCAGCGCTCTAAGCTCGACCAGGACCTCATGCGCAGCCTGATCGATGACGCCCACAAGGGATTTCGCGCCACCCGCTCTCATTTTCTGAAGCTCCGCTACGCCTATCAGGCCATCCGCCTCGCCCATTACCTCAAGGACTACCAGCTTACCCTCGAACTATGCGACTACTACCTGCCCAAAATAGACAATGACCCAAGCATCATCGAGCACTGGATTGCAGGCCACCAGGCGGGTGCCCTGCAGGCGCTGGGCGACTACCCGCAGTCGGCCTACCTTTACTCGCGCATCTACGCCCTCAGCCCCGGCCGCCGCGAGAGCGCCTTCCGCAGTTTTCGCATCAACAGCGACCGGCAGTGGATGCAGGCACTTTTGCTCTGCCGCAACGACCGTGAGCGTGCCGATCTGTACGCCCTGCGCGCGCACAGCAGCGAAGCCCGGCTGCCCGATGAGATGGCCCGCGTGTACCACTACGATCCGCGCAATCCCGCTCTCGAATTGCTGCTGCTGCGCGAGATGCAGCGGCTGGAAAAAGACCTGCTGGGCGCAGGCCTGCACGACCAGACAGCAGCCAACCAACGATATCACAGCATCCCCCGCCCCAATGCCGGCAAGCGTGCACTGGATATGCTGGCGCTCGTAAAAAAAATCGGGCAGGAGCGCAAAGTAAGCAGGCCACAGCTCTGGCTGCTAGCCCAAGGATACATCGAGACACTTACCGGCGACTACTACGCTGCTGCTCGCACCTTCGAGCGTAGCGAGCGCGAGCTCGACAACGAAACCCTGCGCCAGCAACTACAGGTTTTCCGCCTCGTTCTGGACATCCTCGCCCTCAAAGATGCCGAAAGACAAACGGAAGAACGCATCGCCGAATGGAAATTCAGCGACCCCCTCTTTCAGTCAACGCCCGACTTTGCACGCCTCACCCGCGACAAGCTGCGCCGGCTTTACACCCGCTCGGGCTACACCACCAAAGCCCTCATGCTGGACTACACCTACAGGCACGTCATGGCCAGCGGCGATGCCGACATACTCGAAGACCTCATCGCCCTGTGCCGAAAATCCAACCCCAGCCGGCTCGAACTAGCCATCATTGCACATCCCGACGGCGGCACCATCTATTTTGATCTCCTCAACCTCAAAGCCAGCCTGCTCATACAACAAGGAAAAATTGCCACCGCGCTTGAAGTTTTTCAACAAATACCCCAGGACCAATGGGCGCAATACGGCGCCTTCAACCCATTTGCCGACCACCTGCGCGACTGCATACACTGCCCTCAGGATCTCTCTCAGGTAAAACCCATGAATGCCGGCGAAAGTCCCCGCTTTTACGACAAAGCCGCCTACCTCAAAGCCATGCTGGAGATGGAGCGCCGCGCCATCATGGAAGCCGACCCCAACGTTGCAGCCATCCGCTACTACCGCCTGGGCCTCGCCCACTACAACCTCACCTACTTTGGTCAGGCCTGGGCCATGGCCGACGCCTTCCGCAGCGGCAGCAGCCTGCGACAGCTACAGCAACAACGCCCGGAGCAGCTTTTCAGCCACCCTCGCTACCCTCTGGGCAACCGGGAATTTTTTGACTGCAGCAGGGCACGCATTTATTTTGAAAAAGCCCGCGACATGGCTACAGAACCCGAGATTGCCGCCCGGGCCGCCTTTATGGCCGCCCGTTGTGAATCCAATGCCTACTACAGCCGCCTCGATCTGCAGCAAGCCAGAAGCTATGACAACTTCAAAAAGCTGCAGGAACAATACAGCCGCACCCAATTCTACAACCGCATCATTGAAGAATGTCTCTACTTCAAAGCCTACGCCCGGCAATGACGACAGCTCCAGAGCAAACAAATCTAATATTCTATATAATTTCCGTGCTGCAAATTTTTATTTTACAAAAATGGTTTTTATATTTACGCTTATCGATGCGTATACTCATTTTTGTAAGTAATTATTCTTTACCGTGCAGCCAACAGACATTCGGGATCCGGAATATTTCCACAAGGTAGTCGACTGCCAGTACGCCTGCCCCGCGCATACCCCTGTACCGGAATATATACGGCTGATTGCAGCCGGCAGGTATACTGACGCCTATATGGTCAACTGGGAGTCCAACGTATTCCCCGGCATTTTGGGTCGCACCTGCGACCGACCCTGTGAGCCCGCCTGCCGGCGCGGCCGGCTCGACCAGGCGGAGGAGCCTGTGGCTATCTGCCGCCTCAAGCGTGTAGCGGCCGACAACAAGGGCGAAGTTGCGGCGCGCATGCCGCAGGTGCCTGTGCACGGCAACGGCAAAAAGATAGCGCTGGTCGGCGGTGGCCCTGCCTCCCTGACCGTAGCCCGCGACCTGGCACCCTTGGGCTACGAGATACACCTGTACGACGAATGGCACAAAGCCGGTGGCATGATGCGTAC
>CAZYAO010000028.1:49496-51369 GCA_964645715.1 uncultured Saprospiraceae bacterium | reverse complement strand
TTTAGTTGACAATGGTCAGTAACCGACTGGTAATCTTGTTGCCGCTGACAAGCTGCAGCAGGTAGGTGCCTGCTGCCTGTCCAGGCAGCAACACTGCCAGCGTCTGGTTACCGGCCGAATACCATTGCCCAACCATGCGTCCCTGTATATCATACATCCGCACCTCATAGTCAGACTGATCTGGCCAGTCTATGTTGATGTATTGGCTGGCGGGATTGGGGAAGATGGTGATATTGGCGGTTGGTTCATTATTACTTGTTGCGACAATACCGCCTGTACTGATATTCGTACGGAAAAATTGGAGACCTCCTCGTTGGTTACCTACCAGCAGATCGAGCATACCATCGTTGTTCCAATCGGCCATGACAGGGCATGACTGCGCCCCGGGATTGAGTCCGGCCAGTGTTTCCGTCAGTGTGCTGAAAGTACCATCGAGATTGCCAAGTACATTACCATACCACTCCAGTCGGCCGATATTGGTACCTGTAATAATTTGTATATCATTGCCATAGTCCAAAAACCAGGGTGTTGAAAAACCCAGCGTAGAACCCGGAACGCGCGTGTCAATGCCTCCTAAAAATTGGCGGTTGGGAAGTACGGTGAAGTCGCTGTTGTAAACGGCCTGCGTCGGGCTGCCAACATTTTGAAAATAATTGACGTTGCCCGAGCGCTCTCCAACCAAAAGGTCAATCAGTCCATCCCGGTTCAGGTCTAGCAGACGGGGAATGCTTGCCTGCCCAATGGCAATATTCATATAATTATAGGTGATGGGTCCAAAAGCAAAAGGCTGCCCCGGCCCGGCAAGATTTTGTGCGTAAAAGAGACGCCCGTTTTGCTCTCCGACAAGTAAGTCCAGGTCACCATCACTGTCGAGGTCACCAAAGGCGGGGGCAAAATAAAATGAGCTAGTGCTATACTGACTAAAACCCAGATAGTCAGCATCAACTAACTCGAAGGCAGGCTCACTGGGGGTGCCAATATTTCTGAACAGGTGAAGTCGTGATTCCTTTTCACCTGTAATGTTGAAATAGGAATTATTGCCCACTACGATGTCGAGCAGGCCATCGGCATTGTAATCAACGGGATAGGGGTAAGCACCTGTTCCCAGATCAATCATATCATCTACCAGCAGCTGACGGCTTGTCAACTGAAATATCGGCTGCGCATCGCTTCCTGTGTTGGTATAATACCACAAACAGTCGTAATCCTGTGAGCCACCCCGCTGATTGGGTGCAGCCAATAAATCTCTTCGCCCGTCATGATTGTAGTCCAAGTAAAATGAAACGGGGAAGTACACTAGTTCGGCAGGTGTGTTGTAAGCAGGAAAAATAGGATCCTGCTGGTTGAACCACACCTCTGCACAACTACCGCCATTGGTGAGAAAATTGAGGTTGAAGTAACTTAAATCTCCCAGTATGAGATCTTTGTCTCCATCATTGTCAGCATCAAAAGTGAGCAATGTAGAACCTGCATGCCGGCTATCAACTACTTCGTTATCATCAAAGTTACCCGAACAATCGCCCGCGCCACTGGCCAGATCAACCTGATTGTTGTTGATGCCACTTTCGTAGAAGCCCCCCCAACAGTCGTCGGTGAGCCGGAAAATCAGACTGTCAAGGCCATAGCCCATTTCGACTGACATGTTTTTGTAGAGCTCTGCATAACCACCATTGATGTTGAAAGTGGCTATATCCAGATCACCATCGCAGTCAAGGTCATCGACAGCAGGATAGTCAATGGCAGTAATATAGAGCTGTGTCTGACTACCATTGGGTAGTGGAATATATATTAGGTTGAGGGGATTGTTGAAATTATAGCGCGTGAATGTCAGCTGATTGTCAGGGGTGTAGTGACCTGTAAATACCATCATGCC
>CAZYAO010000028.1:45052-49396 GCA_964645715.1 uncultured Saprospiraceae bacterium | reverse complement strand
AGGCGAAAATGTCCTGCACTCCATCGCCATTGTAATCGCGCAGCAGTACCCAGTCCGTAAGCGTGGGGAAAAGTGCACCGGCAGCAGGGCGATAGACATATACAGGCTGTCCAGCACTGCCTTCATTGAGCAAAAAAAGCTGTACGTTGCCTGTCCGGTCAAAGATATACAAATCCTCCAGCCCGTCGTTATTCAGGTCAACAGTGGAAAGCTGCGGGTTATTGAGGCCTCCCGCAAAGGGATGAAGGAGCTGCCGATTGTCAATCGTGACGGGCGGTTGCCAGGGTGTTAAGGAGATGGCAGGCTGCGACCTGAGTTGGTTGGTAAAAACTAAGTTGGCAGCAATTACATAAATCGCAGTGAGCAATATTTGGACAATTGCGCGATTCTTCGTTTTTTGGAGTCGATTACGCATGTTTGTATGCTGAAATGATGAATCTTACTCAATGACACACCTGCGAAGGCCGGTTTCTCGTTGTAGCGTTGTATACTTCACACGGCCGGATTTTGTGCATGGCTCTCGCTTACGGTATTAATAAGCGATGACCAGTGTAATCGTACGGGCGCAAAACCTGCCAATATTCAGTATAGTAACCAACATGCATGGCTGGTAGTTCACAGTCTCTTACAGCACAAATTACGCAGATAATCATGTACAGACTTCACTTTTTGCGCTCTTTTTGGGTAGTACTGCTTACAATATGGGCTTTTGTCAGCTGGGGACAAGATAGCCTGCTGCGTACACAAGCACCGGCGCTGGTTGATACACCCGTTTTGGGTAACTACAGCTTACAATTGTTAGAGGGCAAGCCTACTTTTGTTGCCGAGGGGCAGGAAGGTATAACTATGCTTGTTATCAATGGTGAGGAGAGTCCCCTGCTTTTCGAACGGGGACGTGCAGTTTGGGAACCTTCAGTCGGAGGGGCAGGTCAGCTTTACTTACTGGAAAATAGCCGCGACGAGCTCCAAATGGTGCACTTGTCTGCGAGGGCGGACGGCAGTTGGCGGTTGAAACCTATCCGCCTGTGGTGGTCTGTCCTGCCTCCGCTGGTGGCCATTGGACTGGCATTGGTATTCCGAGAGGTGTTGCTATCGCTATTTGTGGGCGTATGGGTTGGCGCTTTCATCGCTGCAGGCTTGCGCATTGACTCACTTTACTATCTCATGATCAGTTTATTTGATGTACTGACAACGTATGTGCTGAATGCCCTGAATGATCCCGGTCACCTGTCTATCATCGTCTTTAGTTTGCTGATAGGCGGCATGGTAGCCATCATCTCCCGCAACGGAGGAATGACAGGGGTTGTCAATTATCTGTCTAAGTATGCACGTTCGGAGAAAAGTGCCCAGTTTGTTACTTGGTTTTTGGGTGTAGCCATTTTTTTTGACGATTATGCCAATACGCTGATTGTAGGTAATACGATGCGCCCGGTTACGGATCGCTTTCGGATTTCGCGCGAAAAGCTCGCCTATCTGGTTGACAGCACGGCTGCACCGGTAGCTGCTGTGGCCTTTATTACTACCTGGATTGGAGCCGAACTTGGGTATATTGATGATGGAATCAAATTGCTGACGGACTTTCCGGCTGGAATGACACCCTACGGAATATTTATTGAATCGCTGAAATATGCCTTTTATCCAGCGCTTACGCTGATTTTTATGTTGATTATCATCTACAGTGGTCGTGAATTCGGACCTATGCTGGCTGCCGAAAGGCGCGCGCGTGTGAAGGGACAGGGAGAAGAAATCCAGCAGGACAATACGGGGCATGGAGAGGTTGAAGACCTGAGTCCGGTGCCCAATATCACCATTCGTGCTTACAATGCGATTGTACCTGTTGCTTTGGTAATAGGAATGACAATTTTTGGACTGCTGGATACGGGTCTCGATGCCGTATATCAGGAGTTACAGGAGGCGGGTAAGGCACCGGCCTACTACAGCTGGGCAACTATCTGGGCGGCCATGGGCGGCCTGTGGGAGGGTGGTGGTGCCAGCTTTGTGCTCAAGCTCGGTAAGGTCATTGGTGCTGCGGATTCTTATGTAGCGCTGCTGTACGCTTCCTTGTCAGGGGTAATTGCGGCCGTTGTGCTGACATTGGCAGGGGGCATCATGCAACTGGAGCGCACCATGAGCACACTGGTGATGGGAATAAAGACAATGATTCCGGCGCTGATGATTCTGACGCTCGCCTGGTCACTGGCATCGACGACGGAAGAGCTGCATACTGCCAAGTTCCTTACGTATGCACTTAAGGACAGCATCAATCCGTACATGTTGCCGCCCATTGTATTCGTGCTTGCTGCCATGATTTCCTTTTCCACAGGTTCCAGTTGGAGTACCATGGCCATATTGTATCCCATCGCCATCCCCATCACTTGGGCGGTGAGTCAGGCCAATGGTATTGACAGCGCGCACGCATTTGAGTTATTGTTCAATGTAATAGCCACAGTACTGGGCGCTTCTGTACTCGGCGATCACTGCTCGCCGATATCAGATACAACCATACTGAGTTCGCTGGCTTCCAGTTGTAATCATATAGAGCATGTGCGCACGCAGATGCCCTATGCTTTGGTGGTAGGTGGTCTTAGCTTGTTACTAGGTACGGCTGTTACCCTGTTGGGAGGAGGCTGGATGGCTAGTCTTCTGCTGCTTGTGCTGGGTACCATATTTCTTTGGCTGTTGGTGAGGTGGATAGGTAAGCCCATTGCAACTGAACAGTAGGCACGAATGAGAGAAGACATCATCATATTGGGGCCTGCTCATCCGTACCGAGGAGGACTAGCTGCTTTTAACGAGCGACTTGCGAGGGAACTCATCAGCAGGGGGCACAGGGTGATTGTTTACACTTTCACGCTTCAGTACCCGGCATTTTTGTTTCCGGGGAAAAGTCAGTTTTCAACAGCTGCAGCACCTACGGGTATCCCGATTGTACGGCGTTTGCATGCGCTCAATCCTTTCAACTGGTTACTGGTCGGACTGGAGATCAGGCGACGAAAACCTCGGCTGGTATTGGCAGCCTATTGGTTGCCACTGCTGGCCCCTTGTCTGGGTACAGTGCTGCGGATAGTGCGTTCCCGCCACAGCAGCACGGCTGCGCTGGTGCACAATATGCTTCCCCACGAAAAACGTCCGGGTGACCGGCTGCTTTCTCGCTACTTTGCTGGTTCAGTGAATGCTTTTTTGGCGCTGTCGGCTAGTGTTGCCAGCGATATACGCATTTTTTCCCCCCACAAACCTGTCGCAGTTGTGCCCCATCCGGTCTACGATAGTTATGGCGCTGCCGTCGGTCGGGCAGAAGCGCTTGCTCACTTGGGGTTGGACAGTGGTTATCAGTATATACTTTTCTTTGGATTCATTCGTCCGTACAAAGGATTGGATATTTTGTTGCGGGCACTGGCCGCGCCCATCCTTGCCGACAATGCTGGACTTCGCCTCATCATCGCAGGAGAATTCTATGAATCCTCCGAACAATACTACGAGCTGGTCAGATCACTAGGGATTGAGAAACGCGTAATTTTTCGTACCCATTACATTCCGGACGAAGAGGTGCGTTATTATTTTGGTGCTGCCGACCTGGTCGTACAGCCGTATCGGACTGCTACGCAGAGTGGGATATCGCAACTGGCGTATCATTTTGGCGTTCCTATGATTGTGTCGAAAGTAGGCGGTCTGGCGGAGATCGTGCCCCATGGGCAGGCGGGCTATGTGGTGGACGCAGAGGAGACGGCGGTAGCTGCGGCCATTGCGGATTTTTATATGCACGCACGGGCGGTGTCGCTCCGGGAAGGAGTGCGGCAGTATAGTCAGCGATATAGCTGGGCAGCATTGGCGGAAGAAGTTGAACGTATGTTGCCAGCAGGGCATGAAGCCTGATTCATGTTGCCGCGCCGACACACACTTTAGCGGCGATCAGGCGAAAGCCAGTTCAAGGTGTGCCGACAATCGTATCCGTGCTGATACATACTTTAGCGGCGATAGCCGCTAAAGTATGTTCTGATTTGTGGTTCTTTTTTGCTTTTTTCCAAAAATAAAAAAGAGCAATAAGTAAGTATCAGCGATCGCTATCAACGACAGCATACGCCACCATATTCATAATCTCCCGCTCAGAGGAACCAATCTGTAGTACGTGTACCGGCTTGGCCATGCCCAGCAAAATAGGCCCCAACGCTTCTATGCCGATGAGTGTACGCATCAGGTTGTAAGTGATATTGCCGGCAGCAAGTTCCGGGAAAATCAGGGTATTGGCTCCCTTTTCACTCAGCTTGCTGAACGGAAAGTTCTTGCGCATTAGCTCCAGGTCAAAAGGCAGGTGTGCCTGCATCTCACCCTCAATCACCAGATCGG
>CAZYAO010000028.1:0-44952 GCA_964645715.1 uncultured Saprospiraceae bacterium | reverse complement strand
AGCTCCAGGTCAAAAGGCAGGTGTGCCTGCATCTCACCCTCAATCACCAGATCGGGATACTTTTTTTGCAGGATGGCCGTAGCTTGTTGCATCTTGCTTGCGATATGCCCCTGAGCACTGCCAAAGTTAGAATAGCTAAGCAGGGCAATGCGGGGTTCAATGTTGAATTTGCGCACCGCCTGGGCAGCTAGTTCGGTGATTTCGACAATATCTTCGACTGATGGATTAATATTCACGGTGGTATCAGCCAAAAACAGGGGCCCCGTTTTGGTCATGAAAACGTGCATACCTGCAACGCGGCTCACACCGGTTGCGGTACCGATGGTCTGCAGCGCCGGGCGTATAGTGTCGGGGTAGTTGCGGGTAATGCCCGAAATGAGCGCGTCCGCTTCCCCTGTCTCCACCATCATAGCACCAAAGTAATTGCGGTGGATCATATTTTTTTGCGACTTGGTAATGCTCATGCCTTTTCGCTGACGCTTCTCGTAGAGTCGCTCACTGTAGACCCTTCTGGTTTCGGCTGTATCTGCTGCTTTGGGATCCAGAATGGGGGCATCATGGAGGTCAATATTGAACGTATCCATCAGGTTGCGGATGATATCCTGATTGCCCAGCAGGATAGGGTAGGCAATACGCTCATCTCTCACCATCTGCGCCGCCTTGAGAACACGTACATCCTCGGCATCTCCGAAGACAACACGCTTGGGTTTGCGCCTCGCTTTGTTGATGAGTACTCGCATGAGCTGATTATCGCGGCCTGTACGGCTGGCGAGCTGCTGCTCATATTCATCCCAGTTGACAATGGGCTGACGGGCAACACCCGACTCCATGGCAGCCTTGGCAACTGCCGGAGCCACGATGGTGAGCAGGCGGGGATCCATCGGCTTAGGAATGATGTAGCTGCGGCTAAAGGTGAGATTGGGTTCACCATAGGCCATAGTAACCATGTCGGGCACAGGACGCTTGGCAAGCTCTGCGATGGCGTAAACAGCCGCTCGTTTCATTGCCTCGTTGATGTCGGTTGCCCGCACATCCAGCGCCCCGCGAAAAATATAGGGGAACCCCAGTACATTATTTACCTGATTAGGGTAGTCAGAGCGGCCGGTAGCCATGATGATGTCTTCCCGGGCTGCAACAGCTGTCTCGTAATCAATTTCAGGGGTAGGGTTGGCCATGGCAAAAACGATGGGATCTTTGGCCATGCTGCGAATCATGGCAGCGTCGACAATATTGCCTACCGACAACCCCAGAAAAACGTCGGCGCCTGCCATAGCATCGGCAAGCCGGGCAGTTGGCGGATAGTTGCGCGTGGCAAATTGCCTGCGCAGCTCATCGAGATCTGTACGATCCGCGTGCAGGATGCCGTCTTTGTCAAACATCGTAATGTTTTCGATCCTGGCACCAAGCAGTACGTACATAAGGGCACAGGAAATCGCCGAGGCACCGGCTCCCGACACGACAAACCGCACCTGGTCAATGGGCTTGCCCACGAGCTCGAGTGCGTTGATGAGCGCAGCTCCGCTGATGATGGCGGTGCCGTGCTGGTCATCGTGCATCACCGGAATATTCAAGGCGGCGCGCAGCTTTTTTTCAATCTCAAAACATTCAGGCGCTTTAATATCTTCGAGGTTAATCCCTCCGAAAGTAGGTGCTATACGCCTGACAGTTTCGACAAATTCATCTATGTCTTTGGTGTCGATTTCTATGTCGAAAACGTCTATATCTGCATAAATTTTGAACAAGACCCCCTTCCCCTCCATCACGGGCTTTGACGCTTCAGGCCCTATGTCGCCCAGCCCCAGTACTGCCGTACCATTGCTAATGACAGCCACCAGATTGCCTTTGGCAGTGTACTGGTAGACAGCTTCCGGCCGTGCGGCAATTTCGAGGCATGGATCGGCAACGCCGGGTGAGTAGGCAAGTGACAAGTCGCGCTGAGAGTTGGTCTCTTTGGTAGGGATAACCTCGATTTTTCCGGGTCGCCCCTTGGCATGGTAGTAGAGCGCGTCTTCTTTCTTAATTTTCTTTGTTTCCATACGTCTGTTTGGTATATTCGGCTGTCCGAAGGCCATTACCTCTTCCGGACAGGGCTGCAAATTTAGGGATAAGTGTGTAGCTTTTGGTTATTCATTCACAGGTTTTGGCAATCAATTGGTTTTCAGTTGTGAAAAAAGCTAGCTGTAAGGGGATATGCCTCCTTGCCATTCAAATCTTTTGCAGAACGCTCGTTTTGCTGTACCTTTAAGGCCAAGAGTTGTAGTGTATGATGCATCATTTGATAAAAAACGTTACCATCGTTGATCCTGCTTCTTCCCGCAACGGACAGCAACTGGATGTTCGACTGCAGGACGGCCGTATTGTGGCTATGGGACGAGGGCTGACAGCTGAGGGGGCACGGGTATGGGATGTCGCCGCTGCCTGTCTTTCGCCCGGTTGGGTCGATCAGGGGGCTTTCGTGGAGGATCCGGGTCAGGAGCATCGCGAAGATCTCAGTTCACTCGCCAAAGCTGCTGCTGCTGGCGGGTATACACAAGTAATCATTGAGCCGGACGCTCAGCCGGTACGTCAAGATAAGTCGGGCATTCTGTACGTTCGCCGACAAGCCACGGGCCTGCCCGTCGCCATTCATCCGCTGGGAGCTCTGAGTCGCGATCTGTCGGGTAAGGAGCTGAGCGAAATGATTGATATGCGGCAGGCGGGAGCACTGGCTTTCAGCAACGGAAGCCATCCGGTGACGCATGCGGGGCTGCTCTTGCGAGCCTTGTTGTATGTAAAAGCTTTTGACGGACTTGTGATCAACCGGCCGCTGGATGAGTCTGTCTCCCCTGGCGGACAGCTGCATGAGGGACGTATGAGTACCCAGCTTGGGATGCGCGGTATTCCAGCGCTGGCTGAAGAGCTTATGATTGAGCGGGATTTACGCCTGCTGGCTTATACGGATTCCAAACTGCACCTGGCGAATATCTCGACAGCGGGTGCCGTTGAGCAGCTGCGAATGGCAAAAAAAGCTGGTTTGCGCGTGACGGCTTCTGTTGCAGCGCTCAACTTGGTATATACCGATGAGGTACTGGCAGATTTTGATACCAATTTCAAGCTCATGCCACCACTACGGGCCGAGGAAGACCGTATGGCGCTGGTCGAAGGGCTGGCAGATGGTACCATTGACTGGGTGAGCAGCAATCATCGTGCATTGGAGGTAGAGGCTAAGATGCTGGAGTTTCCCTATGCGGATTTCGGCGCTATCGGGCTGGAAAGTGCTTTTGGGCTGATGCGCAAGGCTACGGTTGGGCGAATGTCGCTGGAGGCGCTGATAGACCGGCTTTGCTATCGACCAAGAGCGGTGATGGGGCTGCCTGCAGCAACCATCGAAACAGGGGCTGCCGTAGATCTTACACTATTCGCACCGGATGAGCGCTGGGTTTTTGGTAGTCAGCATATTGGCTCCAAATCGGCCAATACACCGCTTATCGGTCGGGAATTGCTGGGGCGCCCGCTGGCTATTTTTTACCATCAACATCAGGCATGATGCTTACAAATCAACCCAATGAGCAGCCGGTACAGTCCACGGCAGCTGAAGCCTGGCAAGGGACAGGCGGTAAAAACGGCCTGCTGGCCGGTGTGTATAGAACGGCGGCTTTTTCGATGGCCTATGCCTTGAATCCGGCTTTGATTTTTCATGCAGCCTGGATATGGGGGACTTATGTTATCTACGTCGCGCTGATGTTCAGGGCAACATTCGCCAGCGAAGAAAAGGAGTTCAGGGAGGTGGTGCGCCAACCTTTTGTCGTGTTTATTGTCGCTCAACTCATCTTCTATTTGTTTTATTACATTTTGTTTACCTTTATTGATCCCGGCTTATATGATCTTCAGCTGAAACTGCTGGCGGAAGCCGGACAGCTGCCGAACAGAGCAGAGCGGGAATCACTCATAATAACACCTGCTAATTACTTTTTTTCCTATCTTCTCAGCCTGATTGGCGGCTTTGCACTGTCGTCGGTCATCGCTTTTATTGTCCTCAAAACTCGTCGCTAAGTGGATCTTTCAGTCATCGTGCCCCTATACAATGAAGACGAATCGCTGCCGGAACTGGTGAGCTGGATTGCAAGGGTGGTCGATCCTATGCAGATCAGCTACGAAATTCTGTTGGTAGATGATGGCAGCTCTGACCAGTCGTGGCAGGTCGTGTGCAATCTGTCAAAAGAATACACAGCGGTGAGGGGGATTAAATTTCGCCGCAACTACGGTAAGTCACCGGCTTTACATACGGGTTTTGAAGCTTGTCAGGGACGAGTGGTCATCACCATGGATGCCGATTTGCAGGATAGTCCTGATGAAATTCCCTCCCTCTACGAAATGATCGACGGTCAGGGGTTTGACTTGGTGTCAGGCTGGAAAAAACACCGGCAGGATCCGGTGGGAAAAACGCTGCCATCCAAATTTTTCAATGCTGTCACGCGTTATGTCAGCGGTATTCACTTGCACGACTTCAATTGTGGGTTGAAGGCATACAGGAAGGAGGTTGTAAAAAGTATCGAGGTATATGGCGATATGCACCGACATATTCCTTTGCTAGCTAAGTGGGCGGGCTTTAACAGGATTGCGGAGAAGGTGGTAGTGCACAGACCCAGAAAATACGGACAGAGTAAATTTGGTGTTTCTCGCCTGATAACTGGTTTTCTGGATCTGCTGACGCTGCTGTTCATAGGTAAATTTGGCAAGCGTCCTATGCACTTTTTTGGGGGTATGGGGACCGTCATTTTTTTACTTGGATTGGGTTCAGCGTTGTATATCGGCCTCAGCAAGCTGTACCGCTTGTCACAGGGAGAGCCAACCATACTGGTTGCCGACAATCCCTACTTTTTCATAGCACTCACCTGTATGATTATCGGCACCCTCTTGTTTGTAACGGGTTTTCTCGCAGAGCTGTTGGTACGCAATGGGGCTGATCGCAATGTCTACCAAATTGATGAAAGAATCGGCTGGCCCTGGCCTTCCTGAGCAACATAGGCGCTCCTTGAATGCCTTTTTTCCTACCTTGACGTACACTGCGATCAGCCGTCGGGGTATTGTTAGGCCTCTGTGCGTTTGTCATTCATGACTTTATCCTGCCTTTCGATAGATTCCTGGTGTATGGCGCGCAGGACAGTAGTGATGAATTCTTCACTTAGCCCGCGGACATGTCCCTTAGCGATGGCTTTTTCAAGAATTTCGCTCCAGCGCGATGTCTGTAGAATGGCGATGTTGTTACGCTTTTTGTAAGCGCCAATTTTTTCGGCCATATCCATGCGCCGCCCCAGCAATTTGAGCACCTCGTCATCAATATGGTCAATCTCCCGACGCAGATAGTCGATATGCTCTAAATACTCAATATTATCAGTGGTTGCCTGTCGGCGAATTAACCCGCTCATCAGTCGTTGATATTGCTGGGGTGTAATCTGTTGCGCGGCATCGCTCCAAGCATTATCGGGATCGGGATGTACTTCGGTCATAAGTCCATCGTAGTTGAGGTCATAGGCCTCCTGTGCCACCTCTGCCAACAGGTCGCGGCGACCACAGATATGGCTGTTGTCGCAGATGAGCTGCAGATCCGGGTAGCGGCGCTTGAGTTCGATGGCCAGCTGCCAGCGGGGCAGGTTGCGGTATTTTTCCTCCCCGTGAGCGGAGAATCCGCGGTGGATGACACCAATTCGGCGGATACCTGCATTGTAGATACGTTCTATAGCGCCAATCCAGAGACTTAGATCAGGATTGATGGGGTTTTTGATTAGAACAGGTATATCCATACCATCGAGGGCATCTGCCACTTCCTGTACAGAGAAGGGATTGACAGTAGTGCGGGCACCTATCCACAACACATCAATACCGTGTTTGAGTGCTTCATATACATGCTCAGCCTTGGCGACCTCAGTCGAAACCCTGAGACCTGTCTCTTCCCTGACGCTTTTCAGCCAGGCGAGTCCGGGTTTGCCCACGCCCTCAAAGGAGCCGGGGCGCGTGCGGGGTTTCCAGATGCCCGCACGGAAAAGGTCTATGCCCTGGTCTTTCAGGCCATGAGCGGTGGCGAGCATTTGCGCCTCTGTTTCTGCGCTGCAGGGGCCAGCAATCAGGATGGGCTGGCCGGGAGCTTTTTCGATGGCAGGTTTGAACGTCATATGTATGGTTGGTTGCGCCATGTGGTCGGCCGTGAGCCAACGCATGGGGGTGAAAATTAAGACAATATTTTTCGAATTTTGTTGGCTTCTTCAATGAGTGCACGAAATGTTTCGAAATCTCGCTTGATGAGCAAAGTGCGAAAACGCGAGAGCTGGCTGATGTGTTCGTCGAGTACATCGAGCACGTGGTCGCGATTGTCCTGAAAAATGGGAATCCACATATTGGAAGCACTTTTGGCAAGCCTTACCGTTGAATCAAAGCCGCCACTGGCGAGCTGGAAGATGCGATTTTCGTCTCTTTCCTTCTCCAGTACAGTAAGAGCCAGTGCAAAAGAACTAATGTGAGAGATGTGCGACACATAGGCAGCGTGCAGGTCATGGTCGGCAGCTTCCATTTCTATGATGCGCATAGGGATGGATGCATACATGGCGCGGGCTACAGCTACAGCATCGCTATCGCTTTGCGCCAGCTCACAGAGGACGGTGCACTTGTTGTTGAAAAGTCCTGGCAGGGCTGCCTCCGGGCCCGAGTATTCGGTACCGGCCATGGGGTGGGTAGCCACGTAGCGGCCTCTTGCAGGATGGTGGCGGACAATATCGGCCAGGCTCTTCTTGGTTGAGCCAACATCCATGACTACTTGCTGGTTGTCAACCAGATCAAGGACAGTAGGTAACAATCGTTGCAGTACATCAACTGGTGTGGCGAGTACAATCAGTTGGCTTTTTTTGACAGCCTCCTCCAGCGAGGCTTCCTCGTCGATGAGCCTGCGTCGTATCGCCTTGTCTACATTACCTGGCAGGCTGTCCACACCGATGATACGCGTAGCAAAGCCATTTTCTTTGAGCGCAATGGCCAGTGAGCCACCGATAAGTCCTATGCCGATAATGCTGATAATCATGTCGCAAAAGTTGTTTGTACCGGCTTACCCTCAAGTCTGCTTAGCGCCGCCGAAAACTGCTGTTCGCTGGCACATAAAGAGATGCGCAGGTATTGATTGCCGGCACTGCCAAAAATACCACCTGGCGTAAGAAAAAGGTCGTATGCATAGAGTAACTCATCCGATAAAGTAAACGCATCAGGATAGTGGGGAGGGATTTGTGCCCATACGAAAAGTCCTGCCTGCTGCGCATCAAACCGACAATCGAGTTGTTCCAACAGCCTGACAGCCAGCTGACGACGCCTGCGATAAGTAGCATTGAGCTCATCGTACCAATGGTCGTCAAGCTGTAGAGCCTCCACAGCAGCCAGCTGTATGGGTTTGAACATGCCGGAGTCCATGTTGCTCTTGAAGCGAAGCACTGCTTGCAGATACTGGGCGTTACCTGCCAGCATACCTATTCGCCAGCCGGCCATATTGAAAGCCTTACTCATGGAGTTGAGTTCAAGTCCCACTTCCCATGCTTCGGGTATGTTAAGCAGGCTTACGGGTTGGTCGTTGAGAATGAATACGTAGGGATTGTCATTAACGAGTAGTATCCGATGTCTTCGGGCAAAATCTACCAGCCGGGCCAGCTGCGTTGTGTCTGCCCGTGCACCGGTTGGCATGTGTGGGTAATTGATCCACATTATTTTCACTCTCGACAAATCTATCTCTTCCAATGCTGCCAGATCCGGGAACCAGCCATTGTCCGCTGATAGCTCATAGTCAACTACTTGGGCGCCTGCCAGCAGGGCGGCAGCGCGATAGGTGGGATAGCCAGGATTGGGTACCAGCACCACATCGCCCGGATCAAGAAATGCCATACTAATGTGCATGATGCCTTCTTTTGACCCCAGCAGCGGGAGGACCTCCCGTTCCGGATGCAGGTTCACACCCAGTCGCCGTAGGTACCAGTTGGCCATCGCCTGCCGCAACTCAGGAATGCCAATGTAGGATTGGTAGCTGTGGTTAGCTGCTGTTGCACTATGCCTGCTGAGTGATTCCGTAGCTGCCGCAGCCGGCGGCAGGTCGGGGCTACCTATGCCAAGGTTAATAATGGGCCTGCCGGCAGCCTGCAGAGCCCCAATTTCCTTCAGCTTGGCTGAAAAATAGTACTCCTCTACGGCGGCCAGCCGCCTTGCAGCGGCTATCGGAGCAGTGTTGATATGTCCCATGGGTGGATTGCTTACATGTTATGTAAATGAGTGGGGTTGTATCTGCAGTAGTGGCAAGCGGCTCATTCGCGCTGTCCCTGAGGGTAGATGCCGATAATTTTGAGCTCGCGCGTGATGGGCTGTATGGCCTCAATCGCCTGTGCATAGCTTACCTTTCCGTCAGCAATAAAGTCGATGAAGAAAGAGTATTCCCAAGGCCTGCCGATGATAGGACTCGACTGGATTTTGGTCAGATTAAGATTGTAGGCAGCCAACACAGCCAGCACTTTGTACAAGCTACCTACCTGGTGGTCAACAGCAAAACTAAGGCTCACTTTGTCAGGTATTTGTGGTGCAACAGGTAAGCTTTTGGCCTCCTGCCGCTGCAGCACGAGAAAGCGCGTAAAGTTGTGTTTGTTGGTCTCAATAGCCGGTGACAGCACTATCAGCCCATATAGGCTGGCTGCCAGTTCACTGCCGATGGCACCGATGTCAGTACGACCCGATTCGGCAACCATGCGTGCGCTGAGTGCTGTATCTGCATTTTCGATCAGCTTTATGTGGGGGTATTTTTCAAAAAATGTCAGGCATTGTGCGATGGCCACAGGGTGGGAGTGTACTTCCCGCAGCTCTTGTAGTTGGGCGCCCGGGAGCACGAGCAGATTTTGGCGTATGCGGAGATAGACCTCACCAACAGCCCGTAACTGGCTGGCCTGCAGCAGCCGGTAGTTGCTCAGGATAGTGCCCGCCAGGGTGTTTTCTACGGCCATAAGCCCGGCATCGGCCTGCTCGCCGGCTTCTACGAGAGCAATCAGATCTTCAAAAGTATGCGCAGCCACAATATCCAGCGATTGGGGATGCAGGTACTGCCGCGCAGCAATCTCATGAAAGGCACCGGGGTAGCCCTGAATGGCTATGCGCAGGGAAGACGGCCTGACGACAGGCTTTTGCGAAGGTTCTGTTTCTGCAGAAGGCATATTACTTATGTATTATGGTCAGTTATTCATCGATAGCGGCTGCCTGATACCAGTCGTTGGCACGGGCAACTGCCTCTTTTGGCAGTTGGTCTGTACGATGTGTTGAACACGTAGCAGCAGGCATTCCCGACCTATAGCGGCAGAGATACTGTGTATTTGGTCTTGTTTGGCAGGAAAAGCGGGCAAAAAAAAAGTCCCACGATTGTGGGACTACTTATTGTGAGAATCTTCAGCCGTTTGCATCTGGATAAGCAGTCCCTGTTTACAACCTAAAGCTGTAAAAATAAAAGCTAAACCAAAAATTGCTGATCACGGATAAAAGCATCGCTCACTCATTTATTTGATATAACAAACCTAGGTTATTTCTCAGGCCTCTCCAAATCTTTCAGGTGATAATTTTGGCACTTAGGCGCTGATTTTGTATTTGTTTATTTTTAAATAGCTGATTTACATGAATATAAGTGAAGCCTAGTCGCAAAAAACGAATGTTCATTCGCCCTTTGTGACTAGGCTTCAGCAGACCTGCAGGGTCTACTGTTTGACAACCTGAGCGCTGAGGCTAAGCTGGTTGCGATTCAGCCGCAGTATATAAATACCAGCGGGCAGATCGGCCAGCGGCAGCGTATGGCGATCACTCGGGCCGGCCTCAAAGCGGCCATTTTTCACTATTTCTCCTTGTACATTTAGCAGCGTCCATTGGAATGAGGCGGGTGTATTAGCCCCAATGTTTACGGTTAGCTCTTCCCGGAAAGGGTTGGGTGATAACTGAAATTCTCGCAGATTCATGGCTTCCAGTATGTTGGAAATGATAAGCTCGTAAGTGGGAGAGTTGAGTACACAGCCAGTGGCAGTCACGGCACGAACAAAATAGGTACCGCTGGCAGCAGCCAGCCAACTGGCGGTGGTTGCGCCTTGTATAGGCTGATCATTGAGGTACCACTGGTAAGAAGCGAAGGTGTCGGGTATGCTGAGCATGTTACCGTCAGCGGCGATGGCTGCTGGCGGAGCCACCTCGCTGGCGGGAACCACAAAATTTCTGTCCACGCGGCAGCCTAGTGCATCGGTGATGGTTAGGCTGTAGCTGCCCGGACCCAGATAGATATTGAGACTATCGGCAGCTGTATTGTTGGACCACGCGAACTGGAAGGGGGGCTGCCCGCCCAGCATATTAATGTCTATGATACCATCGAGGGAACCCGGACAGGTCTCTGGACTAACTTGGGCTGATATATCCAGTTGCGCGCAGCGGTCAGTTAGTTGCCATATTTGTCCACTACCGAGGCTGGCAAGATAGAGCTCACCCCTTTGGTCTTCACCAAAAGTACTGTACTGGTTGGTGGCTCCTTGTAGCAGGAGTTCATTGATCCAGCCTCCCTGTCCATTGGGCCGGATCGACCAAATTCTTCCGCTGCAATAGTCTGTGTACAGGTAACGACCCCAAAGCCCGGGATAATCCTCCCCGCGATATACAAAACCGCCGGTGACAGAGCAGCCTTCAGCCGGGTTGGGGTAGGTGCGTATGGGCGCAATATAGCCGGAAGCACCAGTACAGCCGTTGGTATTGTAGGTAGCACTACCCTCGTAGCATCGCCAGCCATAGTTTTCGCCTCCGGCCGATGAGGCGGGTCTGAAGTGCACTTCCTCCCAGGCATTTTGTCCGACGTCGGCAATCCAAAGGTCCTGCGTTTCGCGGTCAAAGCTGAAACGCCAGGGGTTGCGCAGGCCGATGGCCCAGATTTCGGGTCGGGTACCTGCGATGTTGATAAAAGGATTGGAAGGCGGGACGCTGTAAGGACTGCCGCTGTTGATGTCAATGCGCAACATTTTTCCCAATAGCGACTGTCTGTTTTGGGAATAATTTTGCGGATCGCCCCCCGAACCTCCGTCACCCATACCTATGTACAGGTAGCCATCAGCTCCAAAATTGAGGTCGCCACCGTTGTGGTTGCTGAAAGGCTGCGTAATGGTCATTATGATCAGCTCACTATCCACCAAAGCCTGATTGGGGTTGGCAGGATTGACACTGTAACGGGCGATGACGGTATGCCCCGAGTTATTGGTATAATTGACAAAAAAGTAGCCGTTGTTGCTGTAGTCGGGATGAAAAGCGAGACCCAAAAGTCCCCGCTCATTGGCACCTGAATTGACGCGCGCGTCGATATCGAGAAAGGGCGTAGGGAGTACCTGCCCTGTTGCACTGATGATTTTGATGAAACCTCTTTGCTCAACAATAAACAAGCGGCCATCGCCGGCATGTGCAATGTCGACGGGGCGGGTAAAGCCGCTCGCAACAAGTTTGAGGTTAAGTGAAATCTGGGCGGTAAGGGTCTGCAATAAGCATACCGCTACCATCATACTGAGCCACTGCTTCATGGAAAAGTTTTTTCTTTCAAAAATAGACACTTATTTGATACGTTCATTGCTGCCTTTGCGACAAAAAAGCGGAAATGTGAAATAACCGTCAGCGGCAGCTTAGCGGAACGCAAAGCTTTTTGCTTCACCTTAAGGCTGTCAACGTTAGCAAATGGTTGGGTTTTGCTTATATTTGTACGTAAATAAGAATCTGATATGCACCACATCACCTTTTTATTCCTGCTTTCCGGCCTGCTGTTGAACGGTCTTAATGCACAGCTGTCGCCATCCAATGTCTACGTTTTCAACTGGAAGCTATCGTCCGAAGGTAAGTTTGAACTAAGCCAGCCACGCTACCTCACAGCTTTCAATGCCAAGGGCTACAACAATCAGCCTTTTTTTATAAACAGCAACGAACTGTACATGGCTGTGCAGCCTGCAGGCCAGGGGCAGCCGGATCTGTATGCTTTTACGCTGGATCGCCGGGTCAAGACTAGAATTACCCGCACTGATGAGGGGGAGTATTCGCCCCGGATAATGCCCGACGGGCGCCACTTCAGTGCCGTCCGGCAGGAAGCAGTCGGCAAAGACACCTTTCTGCGGCTTTGGCAGTTTCCGCTGGATCGCCTGACTGACGGCCAGCCGGTGTTTAAAAATCTGATGGGTATGGGGTACTATTGTTGGCTTGACAGCCGGCAGGTGGCATTGTTTAAGCTGGGTTCGCCCAATGAGCTGGTCATTGCCCAATTGGGCAGCGAACGCGAGCAAAAGATTGCCGAAAATATTGGCCGTTGCCTGCAACTAATGCCCGATGGCAGTCTGGCTTTTGTACAGCAAGAGCCGGGGGGCAATGTGGTAATGACGTATCATCCGCGGCAGGTGGATGCCATGCCCAAATTTTTGATTGAATGTCTTGAAGGAAGCGAGGATTTTGCGGTACTACCCGATGGCAGCCTCTTGTGCGGCCAGGGCGGTAAGCTATTTCGCTTCGACCCGGCTGTGCACACGAACTGGCAGGAAGTAGCGGATCTACGCCCCTACCAGATACGCAACCTGTCCCGTCTCGCAGTTACCGCAGATAAAATTGCAGTGGTAAACGAATAGGTATGCAATTTTTTGCTGTAGGGAAACGTTAATCTGGTGTAAGGGTGCAACAATTGGTAGAAAGTATGTTGCCCATTTGCCTTGTAATAGAATAGCAAAAAGTACGATTATGACCATCGCTCCGAAACAACCGAATACTTACGACCAGAAAGACAACAAACAGCGGCTGCTCATCATTGCTGCAGTCGTTATTGGGGTGCTGTTGCTGGTAAATGCGGGCCTGCTGTACAGCTACTTACAAAAAGCTAAGTTGAGTGAGCAACTGGCGGAGGACAATGCTGAGCTCAACGAAGTGAAAGCATCACTGGAAAAAGAGTACGATCAGGCGATGACTGATCTGGAGGGTTTGCGTTCCGACAACCAGGAGCTCAATGACCTGATCAGCCGGCAACAGGCGGAACTCGGACAGCAAAAGGCGCGTATTGAGGAACTGCTGCGCAATAAGGGAAATCTGGATCGTGCGCGGGCAGAGGTTCGCCGACTGGGTACGCTGGTCGAGCAATACCTGGCGGAAATTACCCAGCTGCGTGAACAGAACCAGCTGCTTGCCAGTCAAAATGAGCAGCTGACTGCACAGCAGCGTACCCTGCAGGAAGATTTGTACAGGGAGCGGCAGTACAATTCAGAGATTACCAGCAACCGGGACTTACTCCAAAGTCAGCGTGATGAGCTCGCCAATGTGCGCGATGCACAGGCAGCGCTCGTCAATGTATACGATGTCGAGGTGGTAGGCAAATTGCAGCGGCGGCAGGGTAGAAGAGCGGTACTCAGGCACAATGCAGACAATATCAATCAGCTGGAGGTCTGTTTCAAGATGCGCACCAACGAACTCGCTAGCAGAGGAGAGGAGGAGTTTCTGTTACGTATACTCAATCCACAGGGGGAGACACTAGCGGTGGATGAGGCAGGTTCAGGCTATTTCACTAACCTGGCAACGGGCAGGCAGACCCGGTACACTATGAAAAAATCAGCTACTTATAATCCTCTTTCAGCCAGTCCGGTCTGTATGACCTGGACTTCTGCGCAGCCTTTTTCGCAGGGCGACTATATTGTGGAAATCTACAATAAGGGTTTATTGGCCGGACAGGGAAAGCTTAACCTGCGATAATGAACCTAGCCGCCTGCAGCTTGTTACGCTAAAAAATTCACCACAGTGAATCAAGTAAACGATAACAGCTCAACGGAGCAGGGATCTCAGGACGAGCGCCCGTTTGTCAATCCTATCGATGCGGATCTGATAGCGCAGAATCCTCATCTTCTGCCTTATGCACACAGCAGGGGGGGTGCGCAGATAACACCAGTCGATAAAGGAAAGGTGAAAGGGCGTGCAATGTCGGCTATGTATGAGCAGACGGACATGGATCTGGCGCAGATCAAAGAGCAAATAGAGTTGTTGGCGCGCCAGGCGAAAGCTATTCAGGATCGGGTCAGCATCTCCGAAGAAATCTATACAGCGGAGATGAACTTTGAACCGTTTATTGGAAAGACATATCATTTGTATCGCCGCAGCAGCGGTAAGCCCGTACTTTCGCTCGTCAGCCCGGAAGAATGGGGTAGCAGCCCACCTTTTGCCTTCGTTGCTACCGTCCGGCTGATGGCCGACCATACCTGGGATGTACTGAAGAAAGCAGCGGAATAGGCAGAAATATAGTCAACGGTTGAGTGTCTTCGGACTATTGAAACGTATTTGTATATTTTCCTGAAGCAGGTTTGTGATTCAAAAAATTGATAATTATGTTTTTGTACATAATAAAAACAATTTATTGATTGCTTCGGCTGCAAAAAAGACAACATAAGATTTTTTATACGGACAAAGATATGTATCTTTGCAACCGGTGAGCAGCATTCGGCAGCTCCCTCTGAACTCCCCCAGGGTGGAAACACAGCAAGGGTAGGAGGTTGAGCGCTGGTTTGTTGTCTCACCTTCGTTATTTGTCACAACTGAGCCTACTTAGACGGCTGAATCCGCATGAAATTTTTTATTGATACTGCTAATCTTTCTGACATTGCCGAAGCCAATTCGCTGGGTATATTGGACGGGGTCACTACCAATCCTTCCCTGATGGCTAAAGAAGGTATCTCGGGTGATGATGGTGTAATCGAGCACTATCGCGCCATAGCTGCCATGGTAGAAGGAGATGTAAGTGCGGAGGTCATCAGTACGGATTTTGACGGGATGATATTCGAAGCTAAGCGGCTTGCGTCGTTAGCAGAGAATATTGTAGTTAAAGTTCCGATGACAAAGGAGGGTGTCAAGGCTATGGCCTGGTGCACTAGTCAGGGCATACGTACCAATTGTACGTTGGTTTTCAGTAGTGCGCAGGCTATGTTGGCCGCGAAGGCGGGCGCAACTTATGTTTCACCTTTCATCGGCAGGGTAGATGACATCAACTGGGATGGCATTGGTCTGATTCGCCAGATTGCAGAGATTTATGCAGTTCAGGGCTATGAGACTGAGATTCTGGCTGCATCTATTCGCACATCTAAGCACATCGTAGATGCGGCTTTGGCGGGTGCTGATGTCGTCACTTGTCCGCTGTCCAGTATCATGGGCATGTTTAAGCACCCGCTTACAGATTCGGGTCTTGCGCAGTTTTTGGCGGACTACCGAAAGGTCAATAATTTGTAGAGGCTATCTTTATACATACCATTTGAAAAGGGGCGCCACTTGTGGTAGCCCCTTTTTTTATTTATGGCTGCTTGTGTGTGTGGACCAAAAAATTATGCACCAGACAGCCCAAAAGTAGCTTACCTTTGTGGTGTGGCGGCGGCCGGACGTACAAACGTCGGTTTGCTGATTTCACTTCTAACCAAATATGAGCTAAAACGAATCGGTCATGTTTTCAAATGTCGAAGCGTCCATCGTACAGGAACTGGACGAGATTAAAGAAGCGGGCTTGTATAAGAAAGAGCGCATAATTATTAGTCCGCAGGGAGCACATATTACTACGCAGGATGGCAGATCTGCAATTAATTTTTGCGCGAACAACTACCTTGGGCTCTCGTCTCATCCTGAGGTGATACGGGCGGGCAAAGAAGCCATTGATACCCACGGTTTCGGCATGTCGTCGGTGCGCTTTATTTGTGGCACACAGGATCTGCACAAGGAACTGGAACAGAAAACGGCGGCTTTTCTGGGTATGGAAGATGCTATTCTGTATGCAGCGGCCTTTGACGCCAACGGGGGGATTTTCGAACCACTGATGGGTGCAGAAGATGCGATTATATCGGATGAACTCAACCATGCTTCCATTATCGACGGGATACGCCTGAGCAAAGCCCAGCGATTCAGGTATCGGCACAACGATATGGCAGATTTGGAGCAGCAGCTGAAAGAAGCACGTGCTGCCCGGCGCAGGCTTATTGTGACAGATGGTGTTTTTTCGATGGACGGTACCATTGCGCGCCTCGATACTATTTGTGATTTGGCAGATAAGTATGAGGCGATGGTTATGATCGATGAGTGCCATGCGACGGGTTTTCTGGGGAAAACAGGTCGGGGCACGCATGAGTATCGGCAGGTGATGGGGCGCGTAGATATTATCACGGGGACCTACGGAAAGGCCTTAGGCGGTGCTTCGGGAGGTTTTACGGCAGCACGCAGTCCGGTTGTGGAACTGTTGCGGCAGCGTTCACGCCCTTATCTTTTTTCCAATACACTAGCACCCTCCATTGCGGGTGCATCCATCCGGGTATTAGATTTGTTGAGTGAGTCTACTGAGCTGCGCGACAAGCTAGAGCGCAACACCTTGTTTTTCCGTGAGCAAATGACGGCTGCCGGCTTTGATATTTTGCCTGGGGAGCATCCGATTGTACCTATCATGTTATACGATGCCAGACTGAGCCAGACCTTTGCACAGGAATTGCTCAATGAAGGCATTTATGTAATCGGCTTCTTTTATCCGGTGGTTCCCAAGGGAAAGGCCCGCATACGCGTACAGATTTCTGCGGCCCATGAGCAGTCAGATCTGGAGCAGGCGATTGCAGCTTTCACCAAGGTTGGTAAAGCGCTGGGCGTTGTAAAATAGAGAAGTGGTCTTTGGCTGGCAGTGACGTGGCGGCATAGCCACTTAAAGCCCGTTTTTTTGATTTTTGACCAAAAATCAAAAAAACGGGCTTTTGTCAGCGATGCTGACAACTACTTCCAAATACTTTTTTCAAGGTGAATAGGTCTAATTGGTGAAAAGCCGTATATTTGCCCAGTTTTTTTCGGCAAGAAAATTGGAGGCCTTGACCGAAAAAAGGTTATGTATTAAAATTTATTAAACTTTTACTAACCTTCTACAGAGGAGAGTCTAAATTCACAAGTTATGCAAGGAAAGGGAATTGTTAAATTTTTCCTTGTGGTTATGGCGCTGGTTACACTACTGCAGTACATTTTTATTTTGCCTACACGCAAAGTAGAGAAAGCTGCGGAAGCTTATGCCACGAAAGCGTCGGCGACCATTCAGGATCCTGTGCAGCAAAAAGCTGTAATGAAGCAGGCAAAAGCTGCTTTTCTGGATTCTATGTCTACCGAGACGATTTTCAGCATCCCCTTGCTGAAATCTTACACGTACCAAGAGCTCAAAGCGCAACAACTTGCCCTGGGTCTCGACCTTAAGGGTGGTATGAGCATTGTATTGCAAGTAGACCTCAAGGAGTTTATTCGGGCGATGGCACAGAATGCCAAGGACCCGACATTTGTAGAAGCGTTAGACAAAGCCTCCCAAGCACAGCAACAGACGCAACAGGATTTCGTAACGTTGTTTGCCGATGCCTGGCGTGCTTCAGCCAATGGCCAGCGGCTGGCACCTATTTTTCAGCGGAATGCGTCTTTGCGCGATGAAATCAATTACAATTCATCGGATGGTGAGGTGATTCGCGTGCTGCGAGCTAAGTCTGATGAGACGGTCAACCAGACTTTCGAGCTGCTCAAGCAGCGTATCGATAAGTTGGGTGTCGTTCAGCCTAATGTTAGTCTTGATGCTGAGCGGGACTTGATTACTGTGGAACTTCCCGGTATCGACAACCCCGAGCGTGCCCGCAGCTACTTGCAGGCCGCTGCCAACCTTGAATTTTTTGAGACATACAGGATTTCTGATGCGGGTATTCTGCAGGCGTTGAATGAGGCTGATATGAAGCTTGCTGCGCTGAATGGTCCTGTTGAAAAGTCGCTTATCCGTGTTGATACGATTTTCGCCAAGGATTCACTGGGCAATGAGGATCGCAGCAGTATTGTGTCGCTTGATAGTGTCTACCAAGAAGCCGGTGGTCCCCTGCTGGGTGCCAATGGTCTGGCCGTCAACGCTCAGGGGTTGATGGGGCCAGCAGTAATGGGTACTGCCAACCGCAACCAGATGGCCAATATCTCTGCTATGCTCGAAAATCCGGAAGTAGCACCTCTGTTTCCTGCTGATTTGGCTTTCCGTTGGAGTCGCAATCCAGTGATGGATCGCACCAACAGTGAGGCAGGTGAGCTTACGGATCAGTACGAGCTGTATGCAATCAAAACGGGTCGTGACGGAGAAGCTGCCCTGACGGGTGAATTCGTCACAACGGCTAGTGCGCAACCGGATCCGACTACCAGTCAGATTGCGGTATCACTTCAGATGGACAACGAAGGTGCAAAGATTTGGAGTCGTATGACAACTGCTGCCGCTCAGGGAGGCAATCGCGAGATTGCTATCCTGCTGGATGATCTGGTGGTCTCGGCGCCCCGGGTAAATGAGCCTATTACAGGCGGTAGCAGCCAGATTACGGGCGGCTTTGATATTCAGGAAGCAACTGACTTGGCCAACATTCTGCAGATCGGCCGCCTGCCGGTACGTACCGAAATTATTCAGGAATCGCTGGTAGGGCCTTCTTTAGGGCAAGAGAACATTGATCGTTCAATTGTTGCCCTGTTGATTGGCTTTTTCATTGTGATGGCATTCATGGTGTTGTACTACTCCAGCGCTGGCTTTTTCTCTGTTCTTTCGCTGCTGCTGAACGTCGTTTTCATTTTTGCTGCACTGGCAAGCTACGGTACGGTTCTGACCCTGCCTGGTATCGCGGGTATTGTACTTACCATTGGTATGGCGGTTGATGCCAACGTGATTATCTTCGAGCGTGTCCGTGAAGAGATGCGCGACGGTAAATCGCTGATTATGTCCATCGCTGATGGGTTCAGGAATTCTTATTCTGCTATCATCGATGCCAACGTAACGACTATCCTCACGGCCATGGTATTGGCATACTTTGGTCTGGGACCTATTAAGGGGTTCGCGGTGGTGTTGATTATTGGCGTGCTTTCTTCCATGTTCACAGCTGTATTGGTGAGCCGTGTGGCTATTGAGTGGTGGACTGCCAAAGGAAAGACCATTAAGTTGGGTAATGCCAGTACGATTAACGGACTTACGGGCATAAATTTCGATTGGATTGGTGCGCGCTTTAAAGCATATACTTTCTCTGGTATATTGATTGCAGCTGGTATTGTGTCTATGGTCGTTCGGGGCTTTGACTTAGGTGTAGACTTTAAAGGCGGATACAGCTACAATGTTACCTTTGACAGCAGTGTCAAAGTTTCTGCTGATGAACTAAGAAACAGCCTGAAACAGGCATTTGGCGGTCAGACGCCCGTTGTGAAATCAGTGGATACTGAGAATACATTCAATATCGTTACTAGTTACCTGATTAATGCGCAGGAAAAGGATGGTGTTATGCCTGAAGACAGGGTGGTCGAAGCACTTTACAACGGGCTCAAGGGGCTGTCAGAGCAAAACCTGAGTCTCGAAGCTTTCAAGGCTACGGACAGCAATGGAACGCATGTTACCAGTTTCAGCAAGGTAGGTCCTACCATTGCGGACGATATCATGCGCAGTGCCCTGTTCGCTGGTTTGTTTGCTTTGTTGTTGATCTTCCTGTATCTGTTCCTTCGTTTCAGCCGCTGGGAGTACTCTCTCGGTGCCGTAGGAGCTCTGTTCCATGATACTTTGGTGACCTTGTCAATTTTCTCTCTGGGGCATGGTATTCTTCCGTTTAGCATGGAGATTGATCAAGCATTTATTGCGGCTATTCTGACGGTGATTGGTTACTCGATAAACGATACAGTGGTTGTCTTCGACCGTATCCGCGAGTTCCTCCACAATTACTCTAAGAGTGAGCCAGGTCAGGTAATCAACAACTCTATCAACACGACCCTGAGCCGTACATTGCTTACATCGCTGACTACCTTGTTCGTGGTGTTTGTACTGTTCTTCTTCGGGGGTTCAAGTATCAAGGGTTTTGCTTTTGCATTGTTGGTGGGTATTACCGTGGGTACTTACTCTTCAATTTTTGTGGCAGCGCCCTTGATGTACGACCTTTCCAAGAAGCGTGGGTTTTCTGCTAAGAATGATACGACTGCTGCCGATGGAGACCTGCGCAAGCCTTTCTCTAAAGCTGCGCACAAAGCGTAACAATCAGGGGTCGAAGTAGTGTGTGCTTTTGTTTGCACTCGTAAGCCTCTGGCGAAAAGAGATAATCTGCACTGAAAGATAAAGCGCACCAACAACATGCCTGTCAGACGAGTGTTCTGGCAGGCATGTTTGTTTTGTGCACAATGAATAGTAACTTCACATCGGTTATATACAGCACAGCAGGGGTGGGCAAAACACTCTTTGGCGCTTATCACCGCCAAAGAGTATTTTGAATTGGTATGTATATTTTTTGATTTTTTTCAAAAAAATCAAAAAATATACATTCGATTGAAGTCTTCTTTGGCAGCAATCGCTGCCAAAGAAGACTTCAGTACAGCCTGTTGGCTACAAGGATTATTGTAAATTTGCCGTGTATTACATAATACAATCAAAAAAAATCGCTATGTATGTCATGAAAACGCGTATAGCTGCTGCTTTTTCGCTGCTGCTTGTATGCATGCTGCTCTCATTTAGGGCGGACGCGCAGGCAAAACTGCCTTCTGGCTGGTCAAGGGTGGGGGAGCTGCCTGTGATGACAACGGGCAGGCCCAATACAGAAGGATGGCAGAAGGAAGACCTTGAGCGCTCGGGTACACGTTTTGCCGGAGCCATGCACCTGAATCTTAGTCCGGCTAGTGCAGGTGAGTGGACTACGACCCCTGACGGCCGGCAGCGCTGGCAGTTGCGCATCAGGGCAGAGGAAGCACTAGGGCTGGCTGTGTTCTTTGACTCACTGCAGATGCCGGCGCAGAGCAACTTGTATGTATATGCCCCTTACAAACCGCAGCAGGCATTACAGCAGGATGCGGCTGCCGGGTCGCGGTTCAGATCTTGGCTGGGCTTTGTTGACGGAGAGGAGGTAGTGATTGAATACGATGCTCCAACCGGAAGCACGAAGATGCCATTTCGTATTTGGCGGTTGGACTATGCCTATGCTGCAGACAGATACACGACAGGGCAGTCGTCAGTTCCACTGTTTGGCTTTGGATCTTCGTCCGACTGTCATGACAATATCAACTGCCCGGCGGGCAATGCCTGGCAGATTGAGCAACGGGGTGTCTGCAGGATTGCGCTCATCCTGCAGGAGGGAACGGGTTTCTGCACGGGTACACTGGTCAACAATACTTCCGGTGACGGAAAACCTTATCTCCTTTCCGGGTTTCATTGTCAGGATGGGTATACGCCGCTGTTTGACCTCTGGCGGTTCGATTTTTTTTACCAGGCGGCAGCTTGCCCCAATCCGGTGACCGAACCTACCCACACCTCTGTTTTTGGAAGCTTCCTTCGGGCAGGTCGTTGGCAGAGTGACTTTCTACTACTGGAACTTTTTCCTCACCCAATACTGAATCAACTCCCGCGTTATGGCTGGGATCGATCGGGTACAGCGCCCGCCACGGCAGGGGTTGTTCATCATCCCCGAGGAGATATTAAAAAAATTGGCCTGTCCACAGCGGCCTCCACGATACAGAATACGGTAATTAACTGGAACAACAACCGTACCACGCCTACCATGCACCATTTTCGGGTTGTCTACTCGAATGGTACCATCGAAATTGGCTCTTCAGGTGCTTCGCTTTTCAATCAAAACAGGCGAATTGTCGGACAATTGCACGGTTCTGGTGTACCCAACAGTTGTGACAACACAGTTGGTTACTTCGGGCGGTTGTCGATGAGCTGGGAGGGAGGAGGCACCCCCGATACCCGTCTGCGCGATTGGCTTGATCCCCTGCAGTCAGGAGTATCTGTATTGGATTCACTGGCCGGCGTTGCATCCTTTCAGACAAACGGCATAGTGCAAACGGCCGACAGTATGGCCATTGCACAGGTACAGTTGATAGCTGTCAACGCAGCAGGAGATACCTTGTCGGCTACTACGGCGGCCGCAGGAACCTTTAGCTTTCCGGTTGCGGGTATCCAGGACAGCTTGTGGATTACACCATACAGGAATGACAATGCCGGTAATGGCATTTCAACTTTTGACATTATCCTGCTTCGGCGCCACATACTCAATATAAGTCTGCTCGACAGTCCCTACAAATTGCTGGCTGCTGACGTCAATAACAGTGGATCGATTACCACTCTGGATATGATTATTATTCAGCGAATTATACTAGGGACTGAATCGACCTTTACGGCAGTACCCTCTTGGCGGTTTGTCCCGCAAAACTATGTGTTTCCAGATCCTGCCAATCCGTTTGGAGCATTTCCACCGGTCTCAGGGTATTTATTCACTTTTCCCAGCCCGGCGACAGAAATCCGGTTTATTGGTATAAAATCGGGTGATTTGAACGGTTCGGCCAATCCGGGCTAAGCGCTAGCTGGTACCAGCTATCGAGTGCAGTTGCCAATCGTTACCGATTATCATCGGGTTGGTGACTGCGCTCGACAGCGAGTGCAACTTGCGCAAGTAAGCCCTGTATCGTTCGCATAGGGCCTGTTGATACAGCCAGATTGGTAAGCCAGTCTGGAATGACCCCACCCGCTTCTGTTTTCACCTGATAGGTTGCCGCGAGGTAGCCATTGCGGAGCGGACGGATTGTCCATGACGATTCAAATTTTCGGATACGGACACAGTCAGTGCGTACGCCTACTTCAGCGGGTGCAGCCACAGACCTTGCATAGTATATACCCGTATTGGGATCGATGCGACCCATGGTATGCACAATCAAATCCCGGTCAACAAACGGGAAGGGGAAGTCTGTGCGCACGTAATAGTAGAATTCAAGGTCATTTATCTTGCGTACCAGCCTCGATTCTGCACACTTATAAACCCAGCCAGTATAATTGGGCACAAAATCAAGCGTACTTAAGAACACATGCATAGGTGCCTGCACCCTGAACTGAACTCTTACTTCTTTGAGCGTTTCATCTTCGAGCAAGCGCGTGTATACATAGATGTTGTCCTTTTCGTTGATCAGCGACCACTCATTTTCGGCGGATTTTTGGCCGCAGAGTTGGCCCATAGGCAGTAGGATGGCAAACCACATCAGCAGGAGAGGGCAGCTAGTTATCGATTTCATAACATTCTAATTATGGTTTTCGGCAAGCTTCTTTACTATTCAACCCGTCGGTGATTAAATAGTTGAAAGGAGGTTGGGACTGAAAACTGCTCGGGCGTCAACTGTTCAAGGATAACCTCCTGCCATTCCCGTGTGTTGGGTGATATGCGCACTGCCTGTTCATTGAGCATCAATAAAACCGGCATGTTAAATGCTGCCACATCCGCCTGCCAGCGGTAGGTCAGTTTCATGCCCTGAGGAGTGGCTGTCGCTTTGTACAAAAGGGTAGGGAGGCGCGGATAACGCAGATACTGATCAAAGAAGGCAGTCCAGTCTGTTCCAGAGGTCTTGTTGATGTACTGAACGATTTGTTCTGTTGTCATGTGGGTATTCTGGTGATAGAGGTGTAAATTTTTGAGCATGGGCCACCAAATGCTGTCATTGCCCATGGCATGGCGAAGTGTGTGCAACATCCATGCTCCTTTGTAATAATGATCACTTCCTTCCCAGTGATGCCAATTGACTCCCATGGGTCCCAGGACAGGCTGCTGGTTGCGTATGTACATGCGCTGCCCCTGCAGATATCGAAGTGCATCAGCATAGCTGTAGTGATACTCGACATAAAGTGCCTCCAGATAGGTAGTAAACGACTCGTGGATCCACATTTCTGCAATATCCTGACAACTGATACTGTTGCCGAAGTATTCATGGCCCGTTTCGTGTACAATGATATAATCCCAGTCCATATCCTTAGGAATCATGCCTCCGAGATAGCCCCGCATATAGCGATTGCCGTATGCAATGGCACTTTGGTGTTCCATACCTAGGTAAGGCGTCTCCACCAGTGCAAACCCGTCGTTCCAGTAGGGATATTTGCCAAGGTAGTGTTCAAAAGCCTCCAGAACTCCTTGGGTTTGCTGAAAATGCACTTTAGCCTTCGCTTCGTTGTAGTCAATCACGTAGTAATCCAGCGCCAGTGTATCGCCATCGGTTGGACTGAAGTAAGCATCACTAAAGTGGCTGTAGGCACCAATATTCAGCGTTACATTGTAGTTATTGATAGGGTAGGAGACAAACCAGTTAAAGCGACTGGTTTGTCCCAACGGATCTACAGACCGCAGGTTGCCATTGGCGATACACTGGAGTTCGGCGGGCACTTCAATACTGATGAGGACACTGTCGGGTTCGTCGGACAGATGATCTTTATTGGGCCACCACAAACTAGCGCCGTCACCTTCACAGGCCACGCCAATCCAGGGGCGACCCCGCTTATCCTGCGACCATACCAAGCCACCGTCCCAGGGAGGATTTTTGGCAGCAACAGGCTGTCCATGGTAGTATACGCGTATTTGTGATCTGGTATCGGCTTCTAGTTGCCGCGGCAACTTAACAAACACAGCATCCTGCCGCCTTGTATACATCAGCAGACTGCCATTCCAGATAATGCTGTCAATAGACATATTAGCGGCGAGATCTATCTGCATTTGCTGAAAGGCTTCGATCGTGGAAAAATGGATATCCGTATAACCGCCGATGGATTTCTGCTCAGGATTAACAGCTATTTGCAGGTGGTAGTAATGCACATCAAAGCAGCTGCGCAGCGGGCTCAGGCTGCCGCGGAGGCTGTCCTTTTCCGTGAATGCATAGCGCTGGTAAAAATCCTGTTGTGCGGCGAGCTGCCCCAAGGCTGAGCAGAGAATGAAAATTGGCAGAAGAATACGCATAGTATAACACGGTATGTGTAGATATAATGAGACCTACAGAAATTAAACCCGCAATATCGCAAAATATTTTTTTGTTATCCGAGCAAATCTGTGCCGACCAGTAAAACAGGTATTACAACCGTGTTGGGATAAAAAAACAAAACCTCGCCGGAGCGAGGTCTTGTACTGATAAAGAACGACTGGTTCATGGGACTATGGTGATTTTCTCATAGTATTGGAAAAAACGTTGAAGGCAGATTTTATCAAAAAATCGCGTAGAATAATGTTTATTCAAAACACGCTTTGGCAGCGTTAGCCGCTAAAGCGTGCTTTGATACGATCACTTAAGTTCTATTGTTATTGAACTGTAAAGCGAACAGTTTGCTCACCCTGCTGATCGCGCCAGCGCAGCAGGTAAACACCGGCAGGTATACCTGCTAGTGAAATATTAAATCGGTATTCGGTCAAATACTGCTCTATGGGTACGAACTGGTTTCGCAATCGCTGGCCTGTGAGGCTTACAATTTCCCAGCTGGCCTCACCCGGTGCAGGAGCCGGAACACGGAGCTCAACCGAACCACTGGCCGGATTGGGAAAAGTTTGCATGCCTGACTGTTGTATGGTCGGCAAGTCCTGCAAGCTGCCCTCTCCATGAATTTGGGGTTCACAGCTGGCACCTTCAAAGATTTTCACATTGCGGAACCAGCCATTGCTGGTGCGCGCCCCACTATCGTTGTCAACAGTGAAGAATAAGCGATCGAACTGCCCCGTATAGAACTGCCCCACCGGAATGGTATAGCTTACCCAGTTGCCGTTGTTGGGGTAGTTGTCATAGTTTAGCAATCCCCAGGCCTGGTTGCCATGTACTTTGAAAGTATAGTTGAATGAGATAACATCATTGTTGTCAAATCCCAGACCATGCACCTCTCCCTCGACGGTTGATCGGAAGTCGAAGGAGACTTTCGTATTGGGCGTGACGGCATAGTTGAGCATGATGGCTTTCCAGGCATTATTTTGCAGGTAGAGGGTGTTGCCTCCGTCCTGTACCTGATGTGTACCACCGTCCTGATTGGTACCGTAGCTGACGATGTTGAAGTTGTTGAACTGAACGCTTACACAGTCGCTTTCATCATCATTGCCACCGCCGCCGCCGCCGGTTGCAGACAGGCAGAATTCAGTTGATTCGGAAGCAGGGAAGCTGCCACCCGAAGCCAGTATATTATTGGAAGCATCGCGCAACGAATAGCTACCGTTGCCGTACTGACAACAGATGCCGTCGCCAAAGCTGTCCAATATGGTGAAGCGATAGCAACCTGCAGGCAGACAGAATGTATCCAGCACGGTGCTGCCCAGCTGTGATTTATTGTAGGGTCCTCCCTGTTCAATCAATGTATTTTGAGCATTGCGGAGCTCCCAGCGGGTTTCGAGCGCAAAATTATCCAGTACGAGGCGGAAGAGTACGGGATTCTGCTGGCAGTTGTTGGTTGTATCTGGCGGTGGGGGAGTTACAGGGCAAGGCAAGGTACAAGTGGCATTAGCGATGCGGGTACGCATCACTGCAGAAGGTTGTGGACCGAAGCCCAGGCTAAAGTTGATACCAACGGGAGAGATATGGCAATAGGACATAATTGTACCACCGCCTGAAGGATGTGCAGGTACGCTGCAACTACCTTCAACGAAACCGGCGCAGCCATCTATGGCTGTGTTGTTGCCATTCCATACACAAGCGTGGGTATGCTGTGACCCCAGTAGGTGTCCTAGTTCGTGCGCAACAACCATGACGGAGAAAGAGTAGGTAGGCACATTGTTGAAGGTGCTGTTGATGCTGGCGAAGCTTAGGCGGGCTGCGGTGATGGGATGACAAAGGCCTGATAATACAGCTATACCACCACTCGCCCGATACGAAACTAGCTGTCCGATATTGCCGTTGAAGCTAGTGCGAATATTTTGAAACTGCGTCAGCATAGCACTACTGGTGGTTCCGTTGTAAGGACTGGGCGTAGACCATACAAATATCTCGGAGACCATCAGGTTGATATTGGCATTGCTGTAGAGAATGCGTGCCTGATTAAAAATAGACATGACATAATTGTAAGCGGCCGCTGTACTTCCTTTTTCAAGAAAAATATCGTGGTCGACTTCAAAGTATACCCGCACACAGTCATTGGGACCGCGGCTGTCCGGCTCACGCAACTCATCAATCTGATAACCTACCCCGGTATCAGCTACATCGCAGCTGAACGGCAGGTTGGCAAAAACTTCGGCATCATCATAGAGGATGTAGAGATTCGGAGTATCCGTACGAGCCCCGGTATCACTCATTTTTCCAAGGCTCATATTACCTCGTCGGGGGAGGCTAATCAGTCCGCTGAGTTCGTGGTCCCAAAAACTGAGTGCTACCAATGAACCAGGCTCTCCGGATACAACCCCCTGATAATGAACTGCTGTGGGCGTGATCATAAGCTGTTGCTGCGCACTCTCCAACAACCTGAAGTCATCGGTTGTAATGGTTACCTTCACCAATTCGAGCAGCAGGGCGCGACCATCGGCAGCGGGCACCTGAAGTCGCAATACTTCCGGTGCATTAGCAATGATTTCGCCCATGACCTCATCCCCTGTTTCAAATACCTGGAAAGGACGTTGGAGTGCAATTTCCTCAGCTCCTCTGGCCGATACAGGCAACAAAAGGCCTGAATTGACACTCGCAGCGTCGAGCTTTGCGCGTTGTAAACTGACAATTTCTGACGGCCTGATGACTGAATACTGTCCCTGTACCGCCCCCCATGTGCAAACCAGGAGGAGTGCAAGTGAAATGATGTTTTGCAGTTTCATGTTGCTATTTTTCCGTAATTCGAGTTTCCATTTTTGGGTTAGGATTTGTTCATAGCCCTCAGGGTTTGTCGGTGTTGTTGTGCTCGCAGTGAATAAAAAATCCAATAAATATCAGCAGCAGAGAACCATGGATCTTGCCCGAAGTACTCCGTGGCGTGCTGTCGAATGTACACCTGCCTACAGGGCGGCGCACCGTTGTAATGATGAATCAGCTATGGGGGAAACTTACGTACACGACTGTACACGGCCACTCATGAACATGCGACAGGTCACTGGGTACATACTGAGGATAAGGGGGGGAGCAACAACCGGCAAGTGAGAACTCAATGCCATGAAATTGTCAGAATCCGTCAGAAATACGTTCAACGACACTGCAAGGTATGAAAAGGAATATTAATACATCAAGCAAATTGTCACTTATTTTCGGTACGAACCTTTTTGAGGGGTGAAGGGTTTGTTTGGACAGTTATTCGGTCAATTGCGCAAAAGTGTTTGGCGGGTAGATAATTCCTGTCGGGGTAGATGTATTATATAGTGCTCACAGATGACCTAATATGTTAGGCGGCTTGGTTTACTTTGTGTAAAAAATTATCCCCAATCGCCTTTGGCAGCAGCTGCGGCCAAAGGCGATTGGGGGTAACGGTTATTGTAGGCACTTTTAAAAATGCCTACAATAACCGTTGGTTCGGTACAGTTTTTTGCTGCAGGAGGCGGCGAAAAAGGCATGAGCCAATTTCTGAATCTGCAGGAGTCATGGCACATCAATTTTCCATCGCCGATTTAAGTTCATTTGCCGAACAATTTCCCGTGTATATCCATTTTCTTTGCAACGGGGGCTTTTATTTATATTACTTTGTACCAACATAAATTTACTTCTATATGAAAAACATTGCTCTGGCCTTTTGCGTAAGCTTTTTGACGCTGACCTCTTTGGCAGCACAGGCATCTATGGATGTCAACGCGATTTTGGCGACTTATTTCGATAACATAGGAGGAATCGATAAGTGGCGCTCCCTCAAGTCGATGAAGATGCAGGGTACTATGGTGATGGGGCCTATGGAGTTTCCGGGCATCATCATTCAGCAGGCGCCCAATAAGCAGCACACCACCATTAATATTCAGGGACAAAAGATCATTCAGGCTTATGACGGCAACGTTGCCTGGTGGGTCAATCCGTTTATGAGTGGTCCTGATCCGCAGATTATGCCTGATGAGATGGCGGAAGAAATTAAGCGGCAAACTTTTGAAAACGAACTTATTGACTATGCTGCTAAGGGTCACCAGTTGGAACTTGCCGGTGAAGAGACGATAGAAGGCGCTGCCTGCTATTCGCTCAAGCTCACGAAGAAAAACGGCGATGTTGAGTTCCACTTTTTCGACAAAGATGCGCTGGTACCCATCATGATCCGGACAACTATCCGCACGGGCGATGCGCAGGGACAGTTTGTCGAAACCTATATGAGCGAGTACCAGGAAGTAGAAGGACTTATGTTCCCGCACGCACTGGAGACCAAGTTCAATGGTCAGGCACAGCAAAAGATCAGCATCCAGTCGATTGTCCTCAACGAGTCTTATCCTGATTCTATGTTTACTTATCCGGGTAAGTAAGCGGACTGCTTTTCAGCTGAAGGATGTTATTAATGTATTTTACCGCCGGAGGCGGCAAAATACAAGGTGAACAAACCATTTATTGTGCGATTTTTTTTTCAAAAAAAATCGCACAATAAATGGTTTACAATTAAATACGCTTACTATGCATAAATCATATTTACTGTTATTATTAACACTTATCAGTATGCAAGCGATCGCGCAGGGCATACCTGCGCAGTCAGCGCTCTTCGGTGGCCTCCGTGCCCGGCAGATAGGTCCGGCAGTCATGAGTGGCCGGGTGAGCTCTGTGGCTGTTGTGCCTGATAAGCCGGAGGTTGTATATGTAGGTGCAGCCAGTGGCGGGGTGTGGAAATCTGTTTCTGGGGGCACCACCTTCCGCCCTGTTTTTGATGACCACAACCAGTCCATTGGCAAGATTGCCATTGCGCCTTCGGCTACGGATCAGGTATGGGTGGGTACTGGCGAACCCTGGCCGCGCAACAGCGTATCGGTGGGGGATGGCATCTACAAGTCTGTCAACGGAGGCAATGAATGGAAGCACATGGGGCTGTCCGCGACGGAGCGCATTGCAGACATTATTGTGCATCCGGCCAATCCGGATATCGTCTACGTAGCAGCGCTGGGCCCGCTGTGGTCAGCTGGTGAAGAGCGCGGAGTATTCAAGACGACCGACGGGGGGAAAAGCTGGCAGAAAATCTTGTATGTGGATGAAAATACGGGGGCTGCCGACTTGGCTATAGATCCGGCCAATCCGGAGGTTCTCTACGCCTCTATGTGGAGTTTCCGACGCTACCCTTGGTTCTTTGACTCAGGCTTTACGGGTGGAAGTGCCTTGTACAAGACAACCGACGGTGGGCAGCAGTGGCAAAAATTGCAGCAGGGGCTGCCGGACGAAAAGCTGGGGCGCATGGCGGTTGCCGTGGCGCCCTCTAACGGTAGTACGGTTTACCTGACGGTTGAGTGCAAAAGCGTTGATAAACGCGGCCTCTACCTGAGCGAGGATGCTGGTGCGAGCTGGAAAAAAATCAACAACGAATTCAACACAACGGTCAGGCCTTTCTACTTCGCCAACCTGGTGGTTGATCCGGTCAACGACAGCATTGTTGTCAAGTGCGGTCTGCAGGCCATCATCAGTGAAAATCGCGGCAAATCGTTCAGGGCCGTTGATGGTACCGTTCACTCTGACATCCACGATGTATGGATCAATCCAGCCAATACCAAACACATGTTGCTGGCTACCGACGGTGGTATGTACGAGAGTTTTGACAGGGGGCGTACTTTCCGCATGTGGATGAATCTGCCCATCTCACAGTTCTACCATGTGAGTGTCGACAATGAGCAGCCCTATAATGTTTACGGCGGACTTCAGGACAATGGCTCTTGGTATGCTCCCAGTCAGAAAGCCGGCGGGATTAGCAACAGCGACTGGCAGTCGAGCTATGGCGGCGACGGCTTCTATTCGTTCAGGCACCCGCTTCACAAAGACATCATCTTCAGCGAGTATCAGGGGGGTAATCTGGTGCGTTATAATTCAACGACCGGGCAGGCGCAGGCCATTGCGCCCTATCCGCAGGCTGGGGAAGAAAAATATCGCTTCAACTGGAATACGCCTATTCATATCAGTCCCAATAAACCTGAGCGCATGTACTTTGCTGCCCAGTACCTGTTTATGTCCGAAGACATGGGCAATAGTTGGCGCCGTATTTCCCCCGATCTCACAACGGATGATCCGGCCAAGCAGCGACAGTTTGAGTCCGGTGGTCTGACCATAGACAACTCTACTGCCGAAAATCATTGCACTATCTATGCGGTAGCAGAGAGCCCTAAGAATGAAAATGTTATATGGGTGGGTACAGATGACGGCAATCTGCAGCTTACGACCGACGGCGGCAAACAGTGGACGAAGCTCAACGCAGCCATTCCTGGACTGCCGGCCAATACTTGGGTGAGCTTCATTGAACCAGGTCGGTTTGATGCGGGAACAGCCTTTGTTACTTTCGACGGGCACCGCACGGGCGACATGAATACCTACCTCTACAAAACCACCGATTACGGCAAAACCTGGGTCAACCTCGCCACAGCCGACAGCAAAGGCTATGCTTTCAGCGTCCGACAGGATCCGGTGGCACCGAATCTGTTATTTCTGGGGACAGAATTTGGGTTGTACATATCCATGGATGGCGGTAATAGCTGGGCGCGTTTCAGCAACAACCTGCCCAAAGTGCCTGTGCATGATATGGTCATCCATCCACGTGAGCCCGCTTTGGTATTGGCAACGCACGGCAGAGGGGTTGTCATTCTGGACGATATCAGCCCCCTTCGGCAACTTCGGTCCGAGGCGATGAGTTCACCGCTGGTGTTCTTGCCTGGCCGCCCTACTATACTCCGCGATCCGGGTGCCGGCGGCAGCTGGTTTGGCGGGTCTGCCAATTTTGCGGGACCCAATCCGTCTTCGGCAGCGCAGGTAATCTACTACATGCCTAAGCGACACACTTTCGGGCAGATGTATGCAGAAGTCTACAAAGACGGGCAGCTGCTGCGCAGTCTGCCGGCAGGTAAAGCCGCTGGCATCAATGTAGTAGAAATGCCTACGTCTCAGAAGCCTCCCCGCTCGGCGCCCACCAAAAATCGCTCAGCCTTAGGCGGCTCCCTTTTTGGCCCCAACCTGGCGCCTGGCGACTATGAGCTCAAAATCGTTAAGGGCAAGGATACCTTTGCTACTGTATTTACGCTGGTCAACGATCCGTTGGCTCCTTACAGCGAAGAAGAGCGCGCGCTGCAGCGGAAGACGGTGCTTGAACTGTACGACATGACGGAGCAGCTTGCCTACGTCTACCATGTCTACCAACAGGTAGAGCAGGATATCCGCAAGCTGAGCGGGCTCAAGCCCAAATTGCAGCGGCAGGCGACCGCCTTGGCCGATACCATGGCCTTCTACCGGGCACAGTTGGTATCGCTGGAGGGGGATTTTTACATAGATGAAGGTGAGCAGATACGGGAGGAAATATCCAACCTCTATGCCAAAGTGAGTTCGTATCCGGGAGGGCCATCGGCTTCGCAGCTGGCAGAAGCGGCGCGCCTGCGGCTGGAACTCGACAAGGTTGTCCGCCGGTTTGACGGATTATTGACCACTGAGCTGACAAGGCTCAACACAAGCCTGCAGGCAGCTGCTGTTTCTCCGCTAACTTATCCGACCAAAGAAGCTTTTATGCAGGCGGAAACAGCCGGGGAGAATAGTGGCGGAATGGAAGCCTACCGGCTGTGGAGTCAGTGGTTGCCAGTGGTGAATTTTGGTGGCTGATGCCGCCCCAGAGGGGCTTTGAACACATTTTAATTTTCTTAATTTTTTTTAAAAATTAAGAAAATTAAAATGTATATAGCCTTTTGTTTTGCCGCAAAAGCGGCAAAACAAAAGACTATACAAGCATATAATACGCTTTGGCGGCCCAGGCCGCCAAAGCGTATTGCTTTTTTGAAGGTAAATTAACATACAGTTCACCTTCTTTACCTATCCTTAAAGCGGTCTTCATTTTCAGTTTATACTACGGGGGTAAGTTTGCAGCGAATTTTGAATCAAACTGCAAATTATATGTCCTCAAAATTTTACACTTTATTATTCCTGTGCCTGTTGGCGACAGTCGCTGTCAAGGCGCAGCAGGTCGTCAACATCACGGATGCCGACCTGCAGGCCGGGCAGGTCTACAACTGGACCAATGACAAAGTATACCTGCTCGATGGGCTTGTCTTCCTCGAGCCCGGGGGACGTCTCAAT
Organism: uncultured Saprospiraceae bacterium; assembly: GCA_964645715.1. GTDB lineage: Bacteria > Bacteroidota > Bacteroidia > Chitinophagales > Saprospiraceae > JAUMBM01. The sequence continues at coordinate 11,958 of CAZYAO010000028.1, read as the reverse complement.
ATTCAGGCTGGTACGGTTGTTAAATTTACTGATCGCGCTGACCTCGGTAACCCTTCTGCCCTGGTCATCACGCGAGGTGCACAGATTTACGCTGAAGGTACGGCTACAGCACCCATTATTTTCACAGCTGCTGCGGATGACGTCAATAATCCGACGGATCTGGGTCCGACGGATAACGCTCTTTGGGGTGGTATTGTCATTTTGGGCAGTGGTATTACCCAAAAGAACGGCAACGCAGAAGTATCCGTAGAGGGTATTTCTACTTCCGAGCCTCGTGGTTTGTATGGCGGCAACAACAATGCTGACAACTCAGGCGTACTTCGCTACATATCTATCCGCCACGGTGGTCGCCAGATTGCTTCCGGCAGTGAACTCAACGGACTTACGCTGGGCGCAGTCGGTAGCGGGACGACCATGGAATACATAGAAGTGTATGCCAATTCTGACGATGGCATCGAATTTTTTGGTGGTGCACCCAACCTCAAGCACGCGGTTGTTGCTTTTGCGGAAGATGATTCATTCGACTGGGATGAAGTTTACACAGGAAAAGGTCAGTTTTGGTTTTCCATCCAGCGTCCCGACATTGCGGATGCAGGCGGTGAGCTGGACGGTACCACACCCGACGACCTTACGCCCTACGCTAATCCGACGGTCTACAACTGGACACACATTGGCTCGGGTGCAGGCGCTGCCGCCTCCAACCCCATCGGTTTGTTGTTCCGCGCCGGCACGGCTGGTACGGTAGCCAACAGCATTGTGACGGGCATGAAAAATAAGGCCATTGAGGTGCAGGATAAAAATGCGGGCGTCAATGATGCCCACCAAAAGCTGCTGAATGGTGAGCTCCGGATCCTGTCCAACGTATTCTGGGCCAATGGTGCCAATACGACTATGGATGCCACTTCTACCGGCATCATCCGCATCACCTCCGGTCAGCCAACGCAGGACGACCCGACAGGTTCAGCCCTGATTGCCGAGCTGGTAGACAACCACAGCGCCATTGCTGACCCGGGCATCCGCAGCATCAGCCGTACACAAAACAACGGTCTGGACCCACGTCCTTCTGCTAATGGTGCAGCTTATGCGTCCAACTTGGCGTCCTACCCCAACGATCCTTTCTTTACAGCCGTTGACTATCGCGGGGCCTTTTCTGCGGCCATTGAAGACAACTGGCTGGCCGGCTGGTCTACGCTGGCGCGCAACGGTCACCTGGCGCCTACGGTAGAGGTTGCGGTCAACTGCGCTGCACCTGCCACGCAAACAGTCAACATCACAGACAACGATACAGCTCCGGGCGGCAATTACTTCTGGACCAATGACAAGGTGTATGTAATCGACGGACTGGTTTTCATCGAAGCAGGTGCTACCCTGACCATTGAGGCAGGTACCGTAATCAAGTTTACAGATCGCGCCGACCTCGGCAACCCATCAGCATTGGTGGTGGCTCGCGGTGCGAAAGTGTATGCAGAAGGTACGGCCGAGTGTCCAATCATTTTCACGGCAGCTGCCGATGATGTCAGCAACCCGCTTGATTTGGGACCCACGGACAATGCCCTTTGGGGCGGTATAGTCATTCTTGGTAGCGGTGTGACGCAAAAGAATGGCAATTCAGAAGTTTCTGTAGAAGGTATCTCCACAGCTGAACCTCGCGGGCTGTACGGCGGCAACAACAATGCTGATAACTCAGGAGTACTTCGTTACGCTTCCATCCGCCATGGTGGTCGCCAGATTGCTTCCGGCAGTGAACTCAACGGCCTTACCCTGGGCGCAGTAGGCAGCGGTACAACACTGGAATATGTAGAAGTGTATGCCAATTCAGACGACGGCATCGAGTTTTTCGGCGGTGCTCCTAACCTCAAGTATGCCATTGTTGCCTTCGCGGAAGACGATTCTTACGACTGGGACGAAGTATACACCGGCAAAGGTCAGTTCTGGTTTTCCATTCAGCGCCCTGACATTGCAGATGCAGGTGGCGAACTGGACGGCACTACCCCTGACGATCTGACGCCTTACTCTAACCCGACCGTTTACAACTGGACGCACATCGGCTCTGGTCCTGGCGCTGCCGCTTCCAACCCTATCGGTCTGTTGTTCCGCGCCGGCACGGCCGGCAAAGTGGCCAACAGTATCGTGACGGAGATGAAAAACAAGGCCATTGAGGTACAGGATAAAAACGCAGGCGTCAATGATGCCCACCAGAAGCTGCTGAGCGGTGAGCTTCAGATTCTGTCCAACGTATTCTGGGCCAATGGTGCCAATACGCAGATTAATGCGGGTTCTACCGGCATCATCCGCGTGACTTCTGGTCAGCCGACGCAGGACGACCCCACGGCTTCGGCCCTGATTGCAGAGCTGGTTGACAACGGTAGTGTTGTTGAAAACCCAGGCATCCGCAGTATCAGCCGTATCCAGAACCAGCTGCTCGACCCACGTCCGAGCGCCAACGGTGCCGCCTACGCAGGTACACTGGCCGCTTACCCGACTGGTGATGCTTTCTTTACAGCGGTTGACTACCGCGGCGCTTTCCCGGCAGAAGAAAGTGGCCTTTGGCTGCGCGACTGGTCAACGCTCTGGCGCAACCAGCATGCCAACCTGGTCACCAGCGTAACGCAGCGTCAGGACGACGCGCTGCTGGCCAAGTTCCAGATTTTTCCCAACCCGGCACAAAGCCAGGCAGGCCTGACCATCGAGACCACCTTTGAAGAAGAAGGCAGTATCACCATCTATGCACTGGATGGCCGCCAACTTCGCCAGATGGAGGTAACGACGACCGGCATGAGCCGCGCCAACATCGGAGGCCTTCAGCCAGGTATGTATGTAGTCAAATTCACTACCATCAGCGGTCGCCACGCATCGCGCCTGCTGGTCGTACAATAAGCGTATACATGTTTGTAATGGTTTGAATATTATGAAAATAGCAGGGGGTGTCTACACAGACTCCTCCTGCTATTGCACTTTTAACACACCAATTTTTTATGAATTTTCAGCACACTTTCACAAAAACGGCTTTTGCCATTCTTTTTTTCCTTTCGGCCATGACGGCCGTAGCCCAACAGGGCGTTCTGCGAGGGATAGTCGTGGATGCCCAATCAGGCGAAGCGCTCATCGGTGCTTCCGTTGCTTTGTCAAAAGAGGGGGCGGCCCAGGGGGGAACCATCACCGATTTTGACGGCAGCTATACCCTTGACGTGGAGCCGGGCATCTATGTCGTCGAGTTCAGCTACGTATCTTACACGAAAAAGACCGTGACGGAGGTCGTCATCGAAGCCGGCAAGGTCAACAACATCGACATCAGTCTGGAAGAGGAGGCTGTACAACTGCAGGAAGCAGTCGTCACAGCCAAGGCAGTGAAAAACACGGAAGTCGCCCTGCTGGCACTGCAGCGCAAATCCTTTTCGATCCAGGATGGCCTTTCGTCCCAGCAGATCAGCCGTACCGGTAGCTCCAACGCCGCCGATGCCATGCGGCAGATGACAGGCGCAGTCGTTGAGGGCGGCCGCTTCATTGTAATGCGTGGACTGGGCGACCGTTACTCCATCTCCCAACTCAACGGCATCACCATGCCGAGTACAGACCCCTACCGCAACAGCAGCAGTCTTGACCTCATCCCGTCACAGATGATCGACAATATTGTGACCGTCAAGACCTTTACCCCCGATCTGCCGGGCAATTTTACGGGTGGACTCGTCAACATCACGACCAAGACCTTCCCCGACAAGTTTAATTTCAACCTCTCGCTCGGCACCGAGTACAACTCACTGGCTTCGGGCATCAGCAATTTCAACGGTCACCCCACGACCGGCAAGTATGACTGGCTAGGCCTCAACGATGGCAGCCGCGACCAGCCGGCGCTGCTGCTCAACGAAGCCAACCGAAGCCTGCTTTCTTCCAGTACCTACCTGCAGGCGCGGCAGCCGGCCAACGAACAAGCAAGGCAGATTTTCCACGAATCATCGCGCCTGCTCAGCAACCAGTTTGTGCCCGCCATGCAGCAGACGCCACTCAACCGCAGCCTCAACCTGTCGGTTGGCAACCGCCACAAGCTTTTCGGCAAAGACCTGGGCTACACCCTGGCGGTCAATTATGGCGCCAACTACAACCACTACGACGACGGGGTAGTGGCCACCTACGTAAACAACAACTCTCCACAGTTGTTTGACTATCAGTATCTCGAGGAAGACAAGAGCACGTTCAACCCCAGCCTCAACGGCCTGTTCAATCTGGCTTACAAGCTGTCGGACAACCATGTAGTGACCGCCAATGTACTCTTCAACAACGATGCTGAGTTTATCGGCCGGGCGCAGAGCGGCCGCTTTCTGGGACAGGTTTCTAACAGTGCTGCCGAATTCAACACCCGCTCGCTGGAGTTCATCCATCGCCAGCTGACGACCTACCAGCTGGGCGGCCGCCACGTACTACCCGCTGCCGGCAACACAGAAATCGAATGGATGGCCGCCAGCAGCACTTCCTTTCAGGACGAGCCCGACCTCCGCTACTTTGCTTACACAGCTGTGACAGAAGGAGAGGTAACCGAGTACAACATCAACAATGCCGAGTTTGCTTTCCCTTATCACTTCTTCCGCTCCCTCAACGACCGCCAGCAGCAGTTTAAGCTCGACCTGACGATACCCTTTCTTACCAGCCGCCCCGGCGGCAGCGGCAACCGCATCAAGCTGGGCGGGCAGTACAGCTACCTCGAGCGTTCTTTTGAAGAATACCGCTACCAGCTCAACAACTCGGGCGTACCCTCCACCCTGGCATTCTCTGCTTTTGAGGGTGATCTGAGCGCCTTTTGGAACTACGACAACTTCGGTATCATCGACACCGTCTACAGTCCTACCGGAGCAGTACAGCGCTACACCACAGGTTACCACTACATCAACCAGATCAACAACCGCAACTTCTACACCGGTCAGCAAGCCATTGGTGCTGCCTACGCTATGGCTGTGTACAACCTGAGCAGCCGCCTCAAGCTCATTGGCGGCCTGCGCCTGGAGACGACAGACATGAAGGTAGAGAGCCGCGACCCACAGGCTGGCAAAGGCAATATCGAGCAGGTAGACCTGCTCTACTCTGCCAACCTTGTCTACAGCATCAATGAAAAATCAAACCTACGGGTGGCCGTATCGCAGACACTGGCGCGCCCCAACCTGCGCGAGCTCGCACCATTTGAGCAGTTTGATACCAAGAACGGCTTTTTTAACGTAGGCAACCCCAACCTGCAGCGCACACTGATTCAGAACTACGACCTGCGCTACGAGCTTTACCCGCGCACGGGCGAACTGATTGCCTTCAGCCTCTTCTACAAGTCCTTCGACCAGCCGATCATCCGGGCCTTCAATCCCCGGGCGACCATCCCGGAGTTGTCCTTTATCAATGTCGACATGGCCACTGTATACGGTGCAGAGGTGGAGTTCCGCAAAAACCTGAGTGCCCTGGGTCGCGCATTCGAAAACTTCTACTTCAGCGGCAACGCGGCCCTCATCCAGTCGTCTTACCCCATTCCGGCCGACGAGCTGGCCAACCACCGCAACATCGACCCGACCTACGACCAGACAGAGCGCCCCTTCCAGAGCCAAGCACCGTTTATTGTCAATGCCATCCTGTCGTACCTTAACCCCGATAAAGGCTGGGAATCTTCGGTTTCCTTCAACGTACTCGGCAGGAAGCTGTACAACATAGCTCTCTTTGGTACGCCCGACGTATACGAAGAATCGGTGCCGCTGCTCAACTTCAAGCTTAGCAAGCGTTTTGCCGACCATTACCAGTTTAGCTTTACGGCCCGCAACATTCTCAATCCGCTGAATAAGAAGACGCAGATCTATCGCGGCAACGAGTACGTGGCGGAGTCGTTCCGCCTCGGCACAGGTGTAGGGTTGAGCGTGTCGTATTTTATCCGTTAAATAACCCTGCTTGGGGCCCGCTTTTGCGGCCTGAAGCAGCGTAGCATTGGGTGATATTTTAAGAAATAGTGTGCTGAAGCAGCCTCTTCCTTTATTTTGCCGCACCATAAGTGCGCCAAAATAGAGGGGAGGCTGCCGCTATTATGGCCCCGGCGGCAGCTGCTGGCGGCAGCCGGCGCGGCGGGGTATATTTTTTTAAAAAAAAGCCCTTACCTTAGCAGCTGCCCGCATCGGGCAGCCTGCGCGCACGCAGGTCGTATCGCAGCTAAGCAGCACGTATGCATACAGGACAACAAGAATGGAGATGGGGGATCATCGGGCCGGGCAAAATCGCCCATAAGTTTGCCGCCGACCTGCAGCTGGTGCCGGGCGCCCGCCTGAAGGCGGTAGCGTCGCGGGATCAAGGGCGGGCCGAGGCCTTTGCCAAGGCCTACGGCGCCCCCTACGCCTATGGCCGCTACGAAGACATACTCGGTTGCCCCGAGCTGGATGTGGTGTACATTGCCACTCCGCACAACAGTCACTGCGAACTAAGCCAGCTGTGCATAGAAGCCGGCAAAGCCGTGCTGTGTGAAAAGCCCTGGGCCGTCAATTATGGCGAAGCCCTGGAGATGACCCGGCTGGCGCGTGCGCGCCGGGTATTTCTGATGGAAGCCCTGTGGACGCGCTTTTTGCCCACTACCCGCAGCCTGCTCGCGCAGCTGGAGCAGGGCGCTATCGGCGCCGTCGAGGGCCTGAAGGCCGACTTTGGGTTTTTAATGAAAAACCCGCCTCCCGCGCGGCTGATACAGCCCGAACTGGGCGGTGGCGCCCTGCTGGACATTGGTATATATCCCGCCTTTTTGTCGCTGTTGCTGTTGGGCTACCCCCGCCGCATACAGGCGATGGCGCGTTTTGCTCCTACGGGCATCGACCTGGAGGATGTGATCAGTTTGCAGTATGCAGGCGGGCAGCTGGCGCAGCTGCACACCAGCCTGCTGGCGACGACCAAGACGGAAGCCTTTATCTACGGCACAGAGGGCATCATCCACTGGCATGCGCGCTGGCACGAGCGCAGTAGCTTCAGCATCCTGCGCGAGGGCCAGCGGCCCGAAAATTTTTTCTTTGACATCAGTGGCCACGGCTACCAGTATGAAGCCCAGGCCGTGCAGGACTGCCTCGCTGCAGGGCTTACGGAAAGTCCCGATTGGTCGCTTGACAGCAGCCTAGAGCTAAGCCGGTTGCTCGACGACATTGCGCAGGCCAGCCGCCAGGGCCTATAGGCTGGCGGCCAGCTGCCAGGCCTGCTCGATGGCCCGCTTGGCGTCGAGTTCCGCCGCCAGGTCGGCACCGCCGATCAAGTGAACCACAAATCCTTGTTCCTGCAGTGGTTGGAGTAGTTCCCGCCGCGATTCCTGCCCAGCACAGATGATGATGCTGTCGACCTCCAGCAGCCGGTCTTTGCCATTGACAGACAGGTGCAGCCCCTGATCATCGATGCGGCGGTAGTGTACATGGCTGAGCATTTCCACGCCTTTATTTTTGAGCGCAGCGCGGTGAATCCAGCCCGTAGTTTTGCCCAGTCGGGCTCCCGGCTTGCCCGTTGATCGCTGGCACAGATACACTTTGCGCGCCGGCGCTGCCGCTGCCGGCTGTTGGAGTCCTCCGGCCTCGCGCAGCTGCGCATCGACGCCCCATTGGGCGAGAAAATGCGGCAGCTGCTCCGCTGGCGGCAGCCTTTTTTCCGTCAAAAAAGTAGCCACATCAAAGCCTATGCCGCCGGCGCCAATGATGGCGACGCGCTCGCCGGCCTGCCGCCGGCCGAGCAGCAGCTCCGGATAGCTGATGACGCTGGAGTGGTCGATGCCCTCTATGGGTGGCTGGCGGGCGCTGACGCCCGTAGCCAGCACGATCTGGTCGTAGCCGCCCGCCTGCGCCAGTGCGGGCGTGAAAGGCGTACGCAGGTGCAGGCGCACCTGGTGCTTGCTGATCATCTCTCCGTAGTAGCGGATGGTCTCCGCATACTCCTCTTTGCCAGGGATCTCCTGGGCTAGTAAAAACTGGCCGCCGATGGCGTCGCCAGCTTCAAAAAGGTCCACTTCGTGGCCGCGGGCAGCGGCTGTGACCGCAAAAGCCAGCCCGCCGGGCCCTGCCCCGGCGACGGCCAGGCGGAGCTTTTTTGCCGCAGGCAGCAAAGGCATGCGCAGCTCGCGCCCTGCGCGCGGATTGACGAGGCAGGAGACCGTCTTGTTGTCAAAAGCATGGTCGAGGCAGGCCTGGTTGCAGGCGATGCAGGTATTGATTTCCCGTGCCTTGCCGGCCGCCGCTTTGGCCACAAAATCGGGGTCGGCCAGCAGCGGCCGCGCCATAGAGACCATGTCGGCATAGCCTTCGGCCAGCAGCCGCTCGGCTACTTCGGGTGTATTGATGCGGTTGGTGGTGATGAGTGGAATGCCCACTTCGCCCATCATTTTTTTGGTTACCCAGGCGAAGCCTGCGCGCGGCACGAGGGTAGCGATGGTAGGTACGCGTGCCTCATGCCAGCCGATGCCGGTATTGATGAGGGTAGCACCGGCCGCTTCGATAGCTTTGGCCAGCAGCACAACCTCCTCCCAGCTGCTGCCGCCCTCGACCAGGTCGAGCATCGACAATCGGAAGATGATGATGAAGTCGGGCCCTACAGCCTGTCGGGTACGGCGCACGATCTCCACGGCCAGCCGGATGCGGTTGCTGTAGCTGCCGCCCCATTCGTCGGTGCGTTGGTTGGTGCGCAGTGCGATAAACTGGTTGATGAGGTAACCTTCGCTGCCCATGATTTCAACCCCGTCGTAGCCCGCCTCGCGCGCAAGGCTGGCGCAGCGCACAAAATCCTGAATGGTCTGTTCGATACCCTTTTTGCTGAGCTCCCAGGGTTTGAAGGGCGTGATGGGCGAGCGCAGCGGGGAGGGGGCTACTGCAAAAGGATGATAGCCATAGCGCCCTGTGTGCAAAATCTGCAGGCAGATTTTGCTCCCTTCGGCCTGCACGGCTGCTGTCACCTGTCGGTGCTTGCCGGCCTGTGCGCTGGTCGTCAGGCGGGCCGAAAAAGGCGCTACCCAGCCGGCGCGGTTGGGGGCGATGCCGCCCGTGACCATCAGGCCTACGCCGCCGCGGGCGCGCTCGGCAAAGTAGGCTGCCAGCTGGCGAAAGCCATCTTTACTTTCTTCCAGGCCTGTATGCATGGAGCCCATCAGCACGCGGTTGGGCAGGCGGGTGAAGCCCAGGTCGAGGGGCGCGAGAAGATGTGGATATGGTTGCTGTTGCATACTTGTCGTGATGTAGTAATCAAGGGCTAACAAGATAACAATAGTTTGGTTTATGGCGGGCTTGCGTGTAGGATTTCTTTGCTGAAAAAAGCTTGGCGGTGGCGGTTTTGGGTGCTGGTTGCTGGTAGTAGGAGGGGTATATACTATAAACATGGTATTGACACTTTTTTTTTGGGGGGGTAGCTTTGCATCGTGGGAGAAAAGTGTGGCCTTGTGTAATATAGCAGGTATGCTTTTGGTAATGTGTTGTTGTTCAAATTGTAACGAGATACAGGGTTGTGAAAGGACCCGCCCGAACGCCGGATTGCCTGTAAATGCGCAGGTTGTTTTCCCGAATGGGGGCAGTTATATGTCGGTTGCTCAGACAACACAGCGTACTGACCAACCAGACCGCCCCAAAGTTGGTGCAATCATAGGCTAGTTGTCGGGGCTATTGACACTCAGTTCTTTTTGTACCCGCAATTATCGGGGATACCCGTTTTTTCAACCATAAACAATTATTCTCAAAAATCAGACGCATGAAAAATTTGGTACAGCCTTACTTGCTGCTGCTAGCGATGTCCTTACTGGTCAATGTCCTGGGTGCACAGGAGTTGCCTACCATCAGTATTCAGGGCACCCTGAAAGATGCCAATGGTTCCTCCGTATCGGACGGCACCTACACCGTGCTTTTCAGGCTTTTCAACCAAGAAACAGGCGGTAATCCAGTGTGGCAGGAAGAGGCACCTGTAGAGGTGGTCGGCGGTATTTACAGTCATTATCTCGGGAGCATCAACCCGCTGAGTTCTGCAGATTTCGGTTCTACGCTCTTTCTGGGACTGAAGGTGGGCAACTTTGAGCTAAATCCCCGTACGCGCATGACCTACGCGCCTTATACCTTTGCATCTGCAACGGTTGTTTGCTCCGGCGCATTGGGGGATGTAAAGTACTCTATTCTCAACCCTGCAAAATTTGCAGAAGAAAATGGTGACTGCTGGGTACCGATGGACGGGCGCAGCATAGCGGGTTCGCTCTTGGCAGCTGCGCTGGGGGTCAATAATGTACCTGACGCAGGTGGATTGTTCATCCGAAGCCAGGAATTTCCCGGTAGTCCAAATAATGACCCTGAAAGGGACAGCAATACCCCGATTGGATCTGTACAAGGCGATGATGTGAAGCCACACAACCACACTATGAATAATACAGGTGGCCACAACCACGGCTATGACTATTTTGTGGCTAGCGGTCCTACCAACCTCGGCAACCAGGCTGACTTTACGAATGTCCGCTATGGTATCGGCTGGGAAGGGCGGGCTACCAGCTGGGCGGGCGACCATACTCACCAAATCAACAACAACAGCGGTACCGAGACCCGCCCTAAGAACCTGAACCTTTGGACATACATCCGCATCAATTAACGGTCGGTTCTTTTATTGTTTCACTAAACTGTTAATTGATTATGTATTCATATATCATACGAATGCGCCTGGTGTTAACACTGCTGGGTTGCTGGTTGGGGGGGCTCTTATTGGCACAAGTGGAAACCAACTGTGATCCGACTGCCAATCAGCCGATTACCAATGGTGATGTGCTGTTTAATTATGGAAGCTCCACCAATGTGGTTTCTTTCCGTAACCGGGCGAGCTATACAATCGCTCAGCCGCTCATCGGGTTTCAGTTTTCGCAACCTTACAATTCACAGTGGGGCTTCTGGTCCCGCTTCCTGTTGCCACCCCAGGAACCCGCCGTCATGGTGAGTCAGGGAGACTTTCCCGATCGCGTACTCATTCGCTGGACGCTTGACCCGCTCAGTTCCGATGCGAGCGGGGGCTATGTGGTGCTGCGCGACGGTGCCTTCCTGGCGCAGGTGGGATCCGATATTTCGCAGTTTATTGACTTCAACGTGCAGGCGGGGGAGTTTTATGAGTATACGGTCTACGGTCGCAACCAGTTTGGCAGTGGCGCCAGAGGACGTGCTGTTGGTTTTGTCAACCCCAACGGTATCGTGACGGGTAAGCTGGAGACTTTCAGTGGTAACCCGGTGGTGAATGCTGTGGTCAAGCTAACCCCAACCGTCGGTCGTTCGCTCTACTTTGATGGCGTCAACGACTACATCTGCGTTACCCATTTGCCGGTAGTACCTACCAATATGTGGACGGTTTCGGCCTGGGTAAAAATCGATGACGGCTACGACAGCGACGGCATCATTGACCTGGGCAGTGATCTGAATAAAAATTTCTGGCTGCACACCACGTCTGCCGGTAGCGGTAAGGGAGTGGTGGCAGGTGTAGGTACCGGCAGCAATGCGGTGAGCCTGACGCACGTGTTTACTGAAAACCCCAACGGCTGGCATCAAGTGGCGGCGGTCTATAATGGCATTTCACTACTACTGTATGTCGATGGCCGCTACGTGTCTTCCATCAAGGCAAGCATTGCCAATGAAGAGGCACTCTTCACCATTGGCAGCCGCCGCGATCTGACGAGCTTCTTCAAAGGCCGTATCGACGATGTACGCCTTTATAGTGCACCCCTGACGAGTACGCAGATTTTCCTGACGCGCGACCTGACGGTATCCAAGTCGACGGCTAATCTGGTGGCTTACTGGAAGTTTGACGAAGGACTGGGCGCAAAAGTTTTTGATCTTTCCGACAACGACATGCATGCCTTCCTCAACGGAGCGATCTTCAGTTCCGACGCTGCCCCGGTCAACAATGCGGGCTTTACCGATGAAGGGGGACTTTATGCGATTGAGGGTGTCAACTACAGCCAGGCGCAGACGTTCACAGCCACGC
>CAZYAO010000027.1:0-52435 GCA_964645715.1 uncultured Saprospiraceae bacterium | reverse complement strand
TCTTTCTCTGCAAGCTCATTGTTTTTCTCCGAAATCTCATTGTTTTTCTCAGCAAGCTCTTGCTCTTTATCAGCAAGCTCTTGCTCTTTTTTCGCAATCGTAGCTGACAGTCCACCTATCTCTCGGTTAAAAACATAATCCACCTCATCCTCAATATCCATTTTTCTGAGCATATCCTCACTAGCAATCGCTCGGCTCAGCCGAGTGACCATCTTTTTAACCAGCGGCTCCTCCAAGTCCCCCAGAAAATTCAGCTGATGCCTGTCATGTTTTATTTCATATATCGGACTAAAGACCTGCAGAACCCGCTCCAGCTTAGTTCGTGCCTGCCGCGGCAGCCTGCTTACCTGTATTACATACGAATTGTGTGTCAGCATCTCTACAAACGGATCTTTGACATGCAACACTTCCTTGGTAATTACATCCTTGTATTCCCGATTTACTTTGATAATGCCAACAGGTACGTTTTCCAGTTTGAAGCCCAATATATAAATACTCACAATAGGCAGTGGGCGGCTATTGTAAGCCTCCGCCCCATCCCGTACCTCATCGTCCTTTCGGTAGTGCTCTCCAAGATACCGACGAAAACGCCGCACATCCAATAACTGCTTTGCCTTCTGTAGTTCTATCACTACCTTGGGCTCATAACCATCCGCCGTTTTCAGTATCGCCGTGAAATCAAACCTTAGGATATTAATCCCTGTGTAGGTTTTAACCACTGATTCCTGAGGTTTCACAAACAGTTCACATATCTCTTCCTCCAAAATCACAGACAACAACTCTCGGGCAATCTGAATGTCTTCCAATAAGTATTTGAATACAACATCATACAGGGGATTGGCGATGACCATAGCGTTTTTTTTATGTGTTCACTGTATTATATAAACCATTCCCGCCCTAGGTTGGTTTTATTCATATCTTTCTATTTCGTTGCAAAACAGTGTATATCAACGAACACCACCTGTCAACAGGCATTAATATATCATTTTTTTCTTGTTAATCATGCGTCGGAGCTTCGCCCCGTACATCTTCATGGCCAATTATATATCACTTTTTCTTATCGATTATGCTCAGCATTCACAGTGATACCTTTTTTATGCAGCAGGCGCTCAAAGAGGCCAGGGCTGCCGCCACCGCCGGAGAAGTGCCCGTAGGGGCTGTCGTCGTGTGTAACCACCAAATTATTGCCAGGGGCCACAACCAGACAGAAAAGCTCAATGATGTCACCGCCCATGCCGAAATCGTTGCCCTTACAGCTGCTGCCAACCACCTCGGCAGCAAATATCTGCCGGATTGTACGCTCTACGTAACGGTCGAACCCTGCGTCATGTGCGCCGGCGCACTCGCCTGGGCACAAATCGGACGGGTCGTTTACGGTACAGCCGACGACAAACGAGGCTTCATGCGCTTCGGAAAAGCACTCCTACACCCCAAAACAAAAGTTGAATTTGGTGTCCTGCACGAGAATTGTGCAGAACTGATGACCGATTTTTTCAGGGCGCGCCGCTGAAAACCGTCAGTTGATTTTCCTGCCTTCCGCTTCCCGCTTGTTGACTTCTACTTGTTGCATGCGCCGAAGATTCACCATCAGGGTGGCATAAGCCGCACTACTCCCTACCTGCCACTGTCGCCCGTCATAGGTCACCGTACCCTGGTTGCGCTCCCAGTCGCTGGCCAAAAGCGTATAGCGCTCCCGATTGGCAGGGTTAGGACCAAAAATCAAATAGCGGTCGTCTCCTGTTTCAAAGCTGACAGCAAATCGATTTTCCTTGGGACTAAAAACAAACACCCCCGGTGTCCCCTTGCGTATCACTACCTCCGCAATCTGACGGCCATCAATAACCTTAATCCTTCCTTTGGTTATCTCCGCACCACCCCCGCCAATTTCACGTCGCAATACAATATTGTCTGACAAGTAAAATTGTATGCGCTTCAGATCGCGCTCCGTCCAGTTGTTATCCTCATACAGTTTTTGCGTAAACGGGGTGAGCCTGGCCGAACAGCCACTGCCCAAGGCTACTACCATTGCAATCAAGGCTGCAGCGCCAAACGTAAAGAAACGCGTTCTCATATAGTTGCTTTTGACGAAAAACGTCTGAACTCAGTTAAAGGATGGAGTCGTATTGCCGGTTTAACCTGAATTTAAGATTCTTTAACACAATCTTATCGCCGCAGCGCCTCAACAGCTAGTCCAACAACTGCTGCATCAAGTCGCGAAATGCAGCAGGCGGCAGGTAATGCTGATCACGGTAGGTCGTTGCCTGAAAACGAAGTTGCTGGGGCTTATCATTCCTGATAACCAGCTCAATAAGCACGTTGCCAAACAACTGTGACATGCGACCTGATTCGTCAAATTTTGGCCGGGGCTTCAGGTAGTGCCGCTCCGTGGTCTCAACCTGCTCAGCACGCATATATGTCTTTACATCTGACAACTGCGACTTGTAGTCGAACATCATTACACGCTCTTTCAGGTAGTCGAGAAAATGACTCGTTTCCCGAAGGGAATAGTTTGTCCGGCTAAAATAAATTACAAACCCCTGACTGGATGGCGTCTGCAAAAAATCAAGCCCTTGGTCAATGTCCTGCGGCAAAACGCAGTATATAGCATACTGATCCCCCAGCCAGTTCAGCAGCCTTCTCAGTACCAACGACTGTTTCCACTTGTTGTAGTCTTCCTGCACCCGCTCGTTCCGTACCAACAATTCGTGTACCACCGGTTGCTCGGGTGTACTGGAGGCTGCCGACTGAAAAAGCTGTGCTATCTGCTGCCAAAATGAGGCCATTATTCCAATATTTTATAACCTGAGCTCCCTCGCAATCCGACAACAGCCACCATCGTCTGTTGCCTACATTGGCTGTCTGTAAACAAAGCAGCATCGTCAAAGTTGAATAAACCCGCCGAATGGCTTACCTTTGATTCAAAAGAAGCTAGCAACCGATGATTTGGCAAATAGCACACACCCTGCCTTTCCTCCTGCTCATGGCTGCCATGATTGTAGGTGTACTGGGTGGACTCTCCGTCGGTGGCCTGCACTTCTTCAAACGCTCAGGTCAGTCCAGGGCAAATACGCTCTACGCGCTTCTGCTTATCTCCTTCAGCTTCACGCTATTACACAACGTATTTATTCTGAGCGATTTTTACGGATTCTTTCCGCAATACAAGTTTTTTCCCATCTACTTTACCCATGCCTTTGGCCCGCTGCTGTTTTTTCACGTCAAATGCAATCTCTATCCCGGATATCAGTTCAAGGGATCAGACAGCAAACATCTCATCCTGCCACTGCTACAATGGATTTATATGTGGCAGGTCTTTTTTCTCGATGAAGAAACCAAACGCCTCTTCGATCGCTCTTTTTACAATCCATTCTACGGAGCGCTCGAACAGGCGCTCTACTTGTCTCTTTTTGTTGCCTATCTGTACTTCGCCTGGCGCTATCTTATTCAGCGCAGACAACAACCCGCAAGCCTGCATGAACGCAAACAGTTCTGGTACCTGCGCAAATTACTCAAGGCCATGGGCTTGCTGTTCGCAGCGCATGCCCTGTTTGTAGTTTTTGATTTTATTGCTTATGAGTTCTTTTCCACTGATTTGCGCTCAGTCAAACTGCATGTGGGCATCGGGGCGCTTTCTTTCGCTGCCATGGTTTACTGGCTGAGTATCTATGGCTTTCAGGTGCTGCTGTGGGGGCGTAGGGTTTTTGGAAAAAAATAGGCGCTGCCAGCTGCTTTCGCAGCTGGCAGCGCCCACACCCATGGCGCAATATTTATTTTTTCAAACTCAACAGGTTGGCAAAAAGCCTGAAAGCACCAGGCACACCCGCAGGAAGCTGCCTGAAAAAGGCCAGTCCGGTATATACATAGTAGCCTTTCCCGTATTGGGCTACCAACAAACCTCCGTCTTTGGGGGTCTCCCCCGGGTCATTGCTCGATAGCAGCGGGCTAAAGGCTGCATCCCACTTACTGGCATAGTAGAGTCCTCGCTCCTGCACCCATCCCTCAAAGTCCTCCGCTGTTATCCGGTTGGGATGATTGAACGCAGGGTGCTCCGGCTGGAGAATGCGCATAGGCGCTTCTTCAATAGTCACCCGGTCGCGGCCAATCACCAGCTCGTATGGCGCAATCTCATTGGCCGGCAGCCTGAATTCACGGGCTGTATTGTACTGCACAATCATGACGCCACCCTGCGCTACATACGCAAGCAGCCACGGCTGATAGGTCGTAAGTCGCTCAAGGGTGTTGTAGGCGCGTACGCCCAGCACAATGGCATCGTACTGCTTTAGCTTCTCCGGACTGATGTCCGCATCTGCCAGTTCTGTCACCTCGTATCCTATTTGCCGAAGTGAAGCCGGCAGTTCGTCGCCCGCCCCCATAAGATAACCTATACGCTGCCCCGCACGAGCCAGCGCTACACGCACCAAGCGTGTGGTCGCATTCAAAAATACCAGCTGCGGAGGTATGTGGTCGTAGGTGATGGTCACCAAACGACGATCGTAAGTCTTGCCATTGACAGTAGCCACCGGTCGCAAAAAGCTGTCATCGGGCTGATCCGGCGGATATACAGTAAAGATGAAGGTCTGCTCTTCATTCTTTTTTTCAAACGACAACGGCTGCGCTGCAGGCTCTATACGCCAGGCACTCCCGCAAGCCAGCGAAAGACTCCCGCTCAGGTTTGCCTGCCCCGCTTTTACCTTTACCTGTACTGTCTTGGGCTGGTTGTCCGCAAAAACGTAAGAATTTTCGTTGAGCGACAAAAATACAGGCGGCGTCACCTCAAATGGCCGGTACTGCTCCCCGTCAACAGGGTCGTTGCGCTTGAATACAACGGCCGATTCCAGTACCAACGGCTCCCCTGCAATACGCAGCCGGAATTGTAGCCGGAAACTGCGCGGAGTCTCTCCCAAATTTCGAAGCCGCTGATCAGCAACTTGGTACATCCCGTTGCTAAAGTCTTCATTCAGCCAAAAAGAGTTGGACATAGGCATGTCTGCTGCCAATACAACCGACTGGTCCCAGTTGAAGCGTTTATTGAAAGGCAGTGGTTGATTGAGTACCGTGTCTTTGTTCATTGGCACAAAAGTGATGCCTTCTAAGACTACCTCCGCTGAGGAACGGTGGACGGCCTCTATCTTAAGATTGACGGTCTGCCCCGGACTGGCAGAAAAATCTGTAGCAATGGCTTCCAGAAATAATCCCGTGCACCCGCGGATGACTTCTTTGATGTCCGCAAGCTTCACCCGCTTCCAGTAGCTGTCAGGCAGCTTTTCTATCATCGTGTGGGCGCGCATCAGTTTGGGTACACTGGCCGCAGGATTATGAAAATCGTATTCTTCTGCAACCTGCCGAAGCAATTTTCCAATGGGCTCGCCCCCCGGCACTCGCCCCCAAGTAGTGTTGATGCCGTCGAAAAGGTTATTTTTGTTGGCTGGCATATCTCCTTTGAGCAACTCCAAGTACTCTGTCTCACTACCTCTCGTACCCGTACTGCCAAACCCCTGACTCTTGTGCTGCGTACGGCTGCGTGCAGCAATTTCTCCGTTGGAATAGCCCAGCGCCGGGTAGTAGCCGCCAATATCCACCGTTGCCATATTCGACTTATCTGCAGCGTCAAATTTTTCCTGGCTGCCAAAAAACCACCAGGAAAGATTGAAAAACAGGCGCCGGGCTGTCCAGGGCGCTACTTGTGTCAACTGCTCCGGAAACGCATCCTGACGCCCCGAAAGATCATAGGCCGTATGCGACAGCATGGCCGAAGCGGTATGATGCCCATGGGTTGATCCGGGCGAGCGATGGTCAAAGCGGTTGATGATAATATCGGGCTGCCAGCTGCGGATGGCCCATACAACATCCGACAATACTGCCAGACTGTCCCAGGTAGCAAAGGCTTCGTCGGGATGCTTGGAATAACCATAGTCGTTGGCGCGTGTAAATAGCTGGTTGCCGCCATCTGTGCGGCGGGCTGCCAGCAGTTCCTGGGTGCGTATCAAGCCCAGCAACTCCCGTATCTCCGGTCCTATCAAATTCTGCCCCCCGTCTCCCCGCGTAACGGAGAGGTAAGCCGTGTGTGCCTTTACCTCATTGGCGAGGTAGCTGATCATACGCGTATTCTCATCATCCGGATGCGCTGCCACATACAGGGCTGATCCCAGAAAGTTGAGCTTTTCAATGGCTTGCTGCAGCTCCGAGGGCGTCCATCGACGCGGCATTTGTGCCGACAGCGATACAGCGCAGCTGCCCCACACGAGCAGAAGGCAGCAGATTGTTTTTACAGTGTGCATCATAGTTAGTAAGCAATGTGTTTGCGTGAGCCAATAGCTCTATAAACCATTCATTGACAATCGTTATTAATTGCTATCATCCGAATGCGCGTTGGGTACAGCTCGGCAGGCCGCCTGACGCCTTCCAGCTCTACATACAGGGCTCCGTCAGTCGAGTATACATATTTATCCCATGCCGCCCGGAGGGCTGCCTCCGGAATACCCCCGGCAATGCGTAACTCCTCTTTCTCCCCGCAGGGTAAAAACAGCAACACGCCCTGCTGCCACCGGCACTTCCCGGCCCAGACGGCCAGTTGGTCTGCACAGCTAAGCGTAGCGCTGAGGGAAAAAACCGTATCTATCCGCAAACCTCCGCCGATGCCCTCTTCTGCCGGCGCTGCCGGTCTGCTGTCAAGCTGGCCATGGCAGGCAAGCAGCACCCGGCGGCCAGCTTCTTCGCCTACAAGCTGCAGATAGCTTCTTTCCAGCTCACTAAATTTTCCTTCCATCACTACCGGAAAGCGCTTGCCATCCGAACAGCGGATGAAAATGGCCGCATCTGCCATGTAGGCAAACATGCCGTACAGGGTCGTATCCGCAGCTGCCAAGGGGGCCACTGCCTTGACAACAGGCCTTTGACAGCCTGACAACAGCTGAAAAAAAATGACCCATACAGCCAAACAGGCATACCACAAGCCAGCAGCTGCTTTGCCCACAAACTCTTTTTTTTGCTGCCCAAAGGTCTGCTCACCGTTCATCCCGCTGGTTCGTTTTTTGTGTTTATCTTCGCACCAACACAACTGCCGCGGCTCAACCGCTGGCCAGCTCCTCACAAAAGTAAGCCATTCAGTCACAAATGCGTACTAAAATGCAGCCAAAGATGGTCGTTTTTGATCTGGGAGGTGTCCTGATCGACTGGAACCCCCGCTATCTATACCGCAAGATTTTTAGCCGGGAAGAGGATATGGAGTACTTTCTGCGCGAGATTGCCAACCCGGACTGGAATGAAGAGCAGGACGGCGGGCGGCCGCTGGCCGTGGCAACCAACCTGCTCATTGAACAGTTTCCCGATTTCGAACAGGAAATCCAAGCCTTCTACGGCCGCTGGGACGAAATGCTGGGCGGGTATTTCCATGAAACCGTATCTCTGCTGCACGATCTCAAACAGAGCGGTCGCTATCCACTCTATGCACTGACCAACTGGTCGGCAGAAACCTGGCCCGTCGCCTGGGGTCAGTTCGAATTTCTCCAGTGGTTCGATGGTATTCTCGTCTCCGGTGCCGAAAAAATGCGCAAACCTTTTCCCGCCTTCTACCAGGCACTGGAGGAAAGATTTCAGTGTACACTCCCGGATACCCTGTTTATTGATGATAACGAACGAAATATACAGGCGGCTCAGGCATTGGGGATGCAAACATGGCACTTCCGCTCGCCGGCAGACTGCCAGCAGCTGCGGGCGTGGTTGTTGTAAAAAATCACCCGACAGGTTACTTTTGGCGGCTGCAGCCGCCAAAAGTAACCCGATAAGCGCTACAACGCAGCCATCGCCGCTCCGGGCAGCACATACTGCTCAACATTCTGCACACTTATGGGCTTGTCTCCCAGTATCAGTAAGCGCTCAACCACATTGCGCAACTCCCGGATGTTCCCTGTCCAGTTGAGCTGCTGCAACATAGCAATGGCATCAGCACTGAATGTTTTGGGCGCAAGACCCTGCTCCTCACAGATGTTCTCTACAAAGTGGTCAATGAGCAGTGGTATATCCTCCCGGCGATCATTGAGCCCCGGAGCCTGTATCAGGATGACAGCAATCCGGTGATAGAGGTCCTCCCTGAATCGGCCGGCAGCAATCTCTGCCCGCAAATCCCGATTGGTGGCTGCCAGAACACGGACATCTATGCTGACATCTTTCTCACTGCCAACGCGCGATATCCGGTTCTCCTGCAGTGCCCGCAACACCTTGGCCTGCGCACTGGGGCTCATATCGCCTATCTCATCGAGAAACAGTGTCCCGCCCTGCGCCTGCTCAAATTTGCCCATCCGCTGGGATGAGGCTCCGGTAAAAGAGCCTTTTTCGTGTCCAAACAACTCACTCTCAATGAGCTCTGCAGGGATAGCTGCACAGTTGACCTCCACAAATGGCTGCCTCACTCGCTGACTTTTGGCATGCAGCCAGCGTGCAATCAACTCCTTACCCGATCCGTTGGGTCCGGTTATCAATACGCGTGCATCTGTAGGAGCTACCCGCTCAATCGTATCCATGATGCGCTCTATGGCAGGCGAGCGCCCTATCATGTCGCGCACCTTAGCCTGACCGATTTTTTTCTGCAGCGCCTTTTTCTCTACGATGAGATTTGACTTGTCGAGTGCATTGCGCAGTGTGATCAACAGCCGGTTGAGATCCGGTGGCTTACTCACAAAGTCAAAGGCACCCTTTTTCACCGCCAGTACAGCTGTCTCTATATCGGCATGCCCGCTAATCATAATCACCGGTAAATCCGGTGCCAGCCCCTGCAGTCGCTCGAGCGTCTCAATACCATCGAGCCGGGGCATCTTGATATCCAGAATAACCACGTCATACTTGCCCGCTTTGACCTTGGCCAGGCAGTCGAGACCATTTTCGGCATCGTCAACCTGGTACTTTTCAAGCTCGAGGATATCCCTGAGAATACGGCGGATTGCCGGCTCATCGTCAACAATTAGAATTCTGGCCATGATGTTTCAAGTCTTTCTGGTCGGTTAGCAAGACGAAGCACGCAACACATCCTGTCCTCATACCAGCAAGGAAAGGCCGGTGCACACTTCCTTCGTTTATACGGACCGACGTCCGAAAGGTTGCAGTAACAGCATGCAGAATTTTAAAATACTTTGCTGCTGCAGGCGGCAGTATATATTTACAAAAAAGGCGCTTTTTGATTTTTGAAAAAATCAAAAAGCGCCTTTTGCAGGTAGTATTTTTGGGCGGCCCGGCCGCCCAAAAGCAACTGGCTTATACTTTTTCAATAATAATTGCCGAAGCGCCCCCGCCGCCGTTACAGATTGCCGCCATACCTACAGCGCCCGATTTCTGTGCAAGCACGTTGTTGAGGGTTGTCACTATACGTGCCCCCGATGCACCCAGCGGGTGGCCAATGGCAACCGCACCGCCAAAGACATTGAGCTTGTCATCTGCAATCGCAAATTCTTTGGCAAAAGCCATGCTCACCACCGAAAATGCTTCGTTGACTTCAAAGTAATCAATATCCGCAATCGTCATGCCTGCACGCTTGAGCGCAATCGGTGCCGCCAGCACAGGCGCTGTCGTAAACCACTGAGGCTCATGAGCTGCATCGGCAAAAGACACAATACGCGCCAATGGCTTAAGTCCAAGTTCCTCTGCCTTTTCCTTGCTCACCAGCACCAAGGCAGCCGCTCCGTCATTGATGGTAGAAGCGTTGGCAGCGGTTACAGTCCCCTCTTTCGTGAAAGCGGGTCGCAGAGAAGGAATTTTGCTAAAATCTACACGCTTGTATTCCTCGTCTTCAACAATCAGCAGGGGGTCACCTTTGCGTTGCGGCACCGCTACGGGTACAATCTCCTGCGCAAACCAGCCCTGAGCAGTCGCCTCAGCTGCACGCTGGTAGGAGCGAATTGCAAAAGCGTCCTGTTCCTCACGCGTAATGCCGTACTTCACAGCCGTCGCATCTGCACACACCCCCATGGCTTTGTGATCATAAGCATCGGTAAGCCCGTCCTTTGCAAGACCGTCAACCAGCCCCCCGTCACCATATTTGTACCCCCAGCGGGCGTTGGGTACATAGTAGGGTATATTGCTCATGCTCTCCATGCCGCCCGCTATGACCACATCGTTGTACCCTAGCATAATACTTTGAGCACCAAACATGATCGATTTCATGCCCGAAGCACACACTTTATTGACAGTTGTACAGGGAACACTAAGCGAGAGACCTGCACCCAGGGCTGCCTGACGGGCTGGTGCCTGTCCTAAGTTGGCAGAGCATACATTGCCAAAGAATACCTCCTGAACAGCATCCGCAGAAATACCCGCTTTTTCAACAGCTCCTCTGATGGCTGCACTGCCCAGTTCTACCGCAGTCTGGCCGGCAAACATCCCCCCGAAACTTCCCAGGGCCGTCCGCACCGCGGACACAATATATACCTCTTTCATGGTTTTGTCGGTTAGTTGGTTAGAAATAAAAACTTAGCTGTAAAACTACATACTTTAGGCCAATCGCGCGCCCGCCCCCTGTAATCATTGGGGGTTGACTGAGCTGCCACGTCTCGGCTTTTCTACGCTCCGGGCTAATGAGCTGCCTCCCAGGCGGCTTGCAGCAACGTATCGTCTGCCATAAAGGGAATCGTAATATGCAGCAGCGGCTCCTGCTCCATGGCGCGCTGGGCCGTTGCCAGGGCCGCAGGGTTGCGAGCCCAGGCTCGCCGCGCTATCCCATTGTTGACGTCCCAGTGCAACATAGACCTGAGCCTTCGCGAAGCAGCAGCACTTCCATCCAGCACCAGACCAAATCCTCCGTTGATTACCTCTCCCCATCCTACACCGCCCCCATTGTGCAGGCTGACCCAAGTGGCTCCCCGGAAGCTGTCGCCGATGACGTTATGTACCGCCATATCAGCCGTAAAGCGGGAGCCGTCGTAGATATTGGCCGTCTCTCTGTAAGGAGAGTCCGTACCACTTACATCGTGGTGATCGCGACCCAGCACAATCGGTCCATCCAGTTGACCCGCCTCAATGGCTTCGTTGAAAGCCTGTGCTATTCGCATACGGCCTTCCGCATCTGCATACAGAATACGCGACTTGGAGCCCACAACTGGTATATTGGTGGCAGCATTGACAATCCAGTTGATGTTGTCGTGTAGCTGTGCCTGAATGTCCTCACTGGCAGTCTCCAGCATCTCCCGGAGCACCCGGGCCGCAATCTGGTCTGTCAAATCAAGATCTTTTTGACTTCCTGAGCAACAAACCCAGCGAAAGGGGCCAAAGCCATAGTCAAAACACATGGGCCCCATGATATCTTCTACATAGCTGGGATAGCGATAGCGACCTTCCGACGCATCAGCCCATATATCGGCCCCTGCAAGCCCCGCCTCTTTAAGAAATGCATTGCCGTAGTCCCAAAAGTACATGCCTTTGGCACAAAGGATATTGATAGCCGCCACATGCCGGCGAAGTGTCGCCCGCACTTCTTCCATGAAAAAGGCCTTATTGCTGATGAGCAACTCTTTGGCCTCTGCAAAGCTATAGCCTTGCGGACAGTAACCAAGGTCGTCAATGTTGTGCAGCGATGTCTGGTCACTCCCCAGCTCCACGGTTATGCCCTGCTCCAACAAAGCCTCCCAAAGATCCACAATATTGCCTTGGTAAACCAATGAAACCGCTTCCTCGTTTTCTTTGGCTGCCACTATCCTCGGCAGCAGCAACGCAAGGTCTGTGTATACATGCTCCGCCTGGATGTAACCATCGCCAATGCGCTGGGCTACCGCGTCAGGATCGATTTCTGCCAGTACCCCTACCGCCCCGGTAATTACAGCGGCCAGCGCCTGTGCGCCCGACATACCTCCGAGTCCGGATGTCACAAACAATTTGCCGCGAAGATCATCCGTACCCAGCCCGTGCAGGCGGCCAGCGTTGAGCAACGTAATGGTAGTTCCGTGTACAATCCCCTGAGGACCAATATACATAAATGAACCCGCCGTCATCTGCCCATAGCTGGTTACTCCCAGTGCATTGTACCGGTTCCAGTCTTCCTTGCTGCTGTGGTTGGGAATCATCATGCCGTTGGTCACCACTACGCGGGGTGCATCGACATGGCTTGGAAACAAGCCCATAGGATGCCCACTGTACATTACCAGCGTTTGCTCATCGGTCATCTGTGCCAGGTACTGCATAGTCAGCAGGTACTGCGCCCAGTTTTGGAAAACGGATCCGTTGCCCCCGTAAGTGATTAGTTCGTGCGGGTACTTGGCTACCTTAGGATCCAGATTGTTCTGTATCATCAGCATGATAGCAGCCGCCTGCCGGGAGCGATGGGGGTAATCGTCGATGGGCCGTGCATACATGGGGTATACCGGCCGGAAGCGGTGCATATATATTCGGCCGTACTGCTTCAGCTCCGCAGCAAATTCGGGGGCCAGCTGTGCGTGGTGGCGAGGGTGAAAATACCTGAGGGCATTGCGCAGTGCCAGCTTTTTATCAGCTTCACTCAGCACGCCCTCGATCAGGCGCCGCGGTGCATGAGCAACCGCAGGATCTACGCCCGGATGTGGTGGAAGGTCATGGGGAATGCCTTCCAGGATGGCTTCCCGGAAGGCAATCGGGCTACTACTCATTGGTTCTTTTTACTGCGAAGGTACAAAACAGAACGCTAATAGTATGTGCCTATTGGCGTGTCTTGATGGTACAACCTATCGCTTTGACGTCTGCAGGATCCGGCTGGCGACCCGCTTCAAGGGCTGCAATCGCCTGATCAACGTAGTTGACCTTGACCGCCGATGCGTCCTGCGCATTGTCATCAATCGCGCCGTGGTAGCGAAGCACCCGGTCGGCATCCAGCAGGTATATCTCCGGTGTTCGCGTAGCGCCAAACTGTGGGTAGATCTTCTGACCGTCATCAAAAAGGTAAAGGAAACCAAAATTTTTGTCTTTGGCCCGCTGTTGCATCCCGGCCATACCATCGTCGGGCTTCACAGCCGGGTCATTGGGCTGAATGGCAACAACCGGATACCCCATAGCCGATGTGCGGTTGTGCAGGGCTACCAACCGGTCTTCATAAGCCACTGCAAAGGGGCAGGTGTTGCAGGTAAAAACCACAACATACCCCTTGGGCGTGCGCCCGGCAGCATCTTTCACATCCGCCAGACTGTACCAGTTGCCGTCAATGTTCTGCAGACGAAAATCAGGCGCCTTTTCTCCCAGTTTGAGACCATTAACCTGAGCAGCTACTGCCACCTGCGCTTGCGCCAATGGCTCAGGCTGCACCTGCGGAGCCTCCGACCAATACAAGACAGCTGCTAAGAAAGGTGCTGCCAATAATAGACTGACATTTGACATAGTGGTATATTTATTAGATGAACATATAAAATACTGCCTCCTGGCTACTGAACCGCCAGCAGCATCTGTACCAGCGCTTCGTAATCAGCCAGCTTACCCATCTCCGATCTGCGCCTGTCTCCCTTGTACACAATCGTAAAGGGAATGGCACCCTCCCATTCGGGGTCAACCTTGTCGATCCACTCGGCATAGCGCCCGTCGGCTAAGGCGATCAACGGAAGCGTAAACGGACGCTCCCTGACAAATGACAGTAGCTTGGTGGGTATGTCTTTCCTGAAATCAAGGCTCACCATTATAATCCGTACGGGTTTCTCTGCCATCTCCTGCTGCAGCCGCTCAAAATAAGGCAACTCCTCTACACAGGGCACACACCAAGTAGCCCAAAAATTGACCACATAGGTAGTATCATTGCGATAACTTAACAACGCAGGCATATCCGAAAATGCCTGATATACCGGAAAGGGAAGTGTGTCAAGGACTAATCCTGCCCGTGCTGATACACCCGTATCTGAGGCCTGCCCCCGCAGACTACCCAATAATACCACAGCCACAACAGCCATGCAAACTGCCTTCGTATTTTTCATGCGCCCTTTTCGATAGGTAATTTAAAAATGTTGCCTCCCCGCCGTCGGAACATACCCGGGTAAGAAGCTGATATGGCACAAGATACAAACAAAAACAGATTCCCGGCCGCCCATATTGTGCCGTTACTTTCTTCCTTCCCCCAAATACCCTATCTTTGCAGTGATTGTGGCTCCGCTCCGTCGCCGCTGCTCCGCGCAGTGGAGGAAAGTCCGGACAACACAGAGCACCGCACCACCTAACGGGTGGGGGGCAGGTGGGCAACCGCCCGCTCACAGACAGTGTCACAGAAATGATACCGCCTGCGAAAGCAGGTAAGGGTGAAATCGTGCGGTAAGAGCGCACGCACTGTCCGGGCAACCGGCAGTGAGATAAACCTTGCGGGTTGAAATGCCATGTATACTGTGCGCTCCTCAGGAGACCGGGCGGCTCGTCCGGTGACTGCCGTAAAAGGCAGCAGTGCAGGGGGTAGGCAGATAGAGCCGGTCCGCGAGGGCCGGCCCAGATAAATGGCGGAGGCGCTGGCTACGCTAGCGAACAGAATCCGGCTTATAAGGGCACAGTCAAAAAACAAAGGCCGGGCAGCATGCTGCCCGGCCTGTTTTTCTTTGTAGGGAATACCCTCTACCTTTATTGTGCATCAAAGGCACCAAAATCAAACAACAAGCTGAACCTAAGGGTATTATCCAGCGGATTCCGCTGATTGGTCGTAGGTATCAGATAGCTGAAATTGAGGCCGAAAACATTGTATTTCAAACCCATCCCCATCGTAAAGAATTTACGCCCTCCTTTCTGGATGTGCTCGTTATAGTATCCCATGCGCACAGCAAATTGCTTGTCGTACCAGTATTCAACACCAGCGCTATAGGTAATTTCTTTGAATTCCTCTGAAAAACCCTCAGGAGCGTCATTCCAGCTGGAAAAAATAGCCCGAATCGGCGCCTGGTCTTTCCAGTCGGGACGACCGTCGCCATCCTGGTCACAGTCGAGACCCTGACAAGGTGTAGGTACCATCAGTTTATTGAAGTCCAAGGCGAAAGTCAGCCGGTTATATTCGTTAAAGTCAAGCGTCCACGCAGCTCCCAAACCGAAGTTGGCGGGAATAAAGTCGCGATCGACAGAGCGGGTGTAGGTAATCTTGGAACCGATATTGGTCATGGCCAGACCCACCGTCAGCTCGCTGTTGTCTACCCCGTCCATAGCTATCTCCGTCTGGTATGTAAAAGAAATATCTGCAGCACCCGCAAAGCCGGGCTCAATAATTTCCCCACCGTCGAGCTGCTGACCCGCAGCCAGGTTAGAATAAATAACTTTACCCGTCAGTCCGGCCGTCAGCTTATCACTCAGCTTGCGCGAATACGCCATGGCCACCTCAAATTCATTGGGCTGCCCCGTATTCAGGAGTTCTCCATTGACATCTGTAAACTGAATGCTCCCCAGCGAGAAGTAGCGAAGGCCAAAGCCAATCGCCTGAAATTTGTCTATCTTTTTGTAGCCCGTAAGGTAAGCCAGGTAGACGTCGTTGAGTCCCAACGCACGCAGCCAGGGTGTATACGTGGCAGAAATCGACATTTCCTCCTCTGCCAGTACCAGCTTCGATGCATTGAAGTGCATGGCATTGGCATCCGCCGAAATAGCCAACCCTACGTCACCCATAGCCCCAGACCGGGCATCTGATACGATGCGAAGGAAGGGAACTGCCGTCACAACAGTGTTGGTACAGGGCGTACCGTCAAGGTTGTAATATTTTCCGTCTTCCCCCAGATAACACTGTGCGGATAATGCAGTAGGTGCCAGCAATGCTGCCAAGGATACCAGTAATATCGTACGAAGTTCTAATTTCATGAGTTGACCCGTATGTGTTCAATGAATGTAAGTCGCAAATATAATTCGCTATATGCGATATTGATTTTATTCTTAACAAAAATCCTGCCAATTTCGCCGGGCAGGAAGCAACCTGCTGTACAGCCAATGCGCTATTGTAGACGAAAATCGGCACCGATTATTATGTCCTTAAGATTTGAGCTATCCTCAGGATCCTGTCCAGCTACTACTTGAGGATTACAAGCTTCGAAAATTCACTCTCTCCCTCAAGTTGGCTGCCGCCAAGCGCTCTGACGTTGACCTGGTATACATATACCCCCCGCGCCAGCTGCTCTCCGTAATCGTCTTTGCCATCCCACGCTATGCAGTCATCGGCCCGGAGTGCCCCGTCCGATGCCGGCAGTTGGGCCGTCAATGTTTTTACCAGCCTGCCGGATACCGTATAGATGCGGATCAACACATCCAAATCCTCCCCTGCAAGGTTGTGATCAAACTGAAAACAAGTTCTGTCTGTAAATGGGTTAGGATAGTTGAGCACGTGCTGCAAGGCTATTTTCCCGTCATCTGCAATCACAAATTCTGTAAAGCCCTCTGCACTATTGTTCGCTACATCCCAGGCCCTCACTTTCACCTTATGCAGTCCGGCCGGCATTTTCCCCAAAGGAAAGCGAGCCTGCCCCTTGCGGTGGTTATCGACATCCGCTTCGTAGAAATCATTGAGCAGCAAAGTATTCTGAACATCTTCATTGAGCACGGCTTCCAGGTCATGCCCAATGCTGTTGCCCGTGACATTGATACCGTTGTCGTCGGACAGCCGCACCAACAGCACCGGCTCAGATCCGACCACACTGCCTGATACAAATCCTGTTGAATTGATAAAAACTTCCACCACAGGCCCTTGCTCGTCGCTGAGCCCATTTGCAGATGATCCGCCGATGATGATTCCCTCATAGTAGCCAGCGGCATCGACCTGCTGACCGGCATCCGCAGCATAGTAACTGATTTTGCCGGGGCCAAAAGTGTAGTTGATGTCCTTGGGCACTACAAAGGTGAAGCTGAAGCGGCCGTTCCGAACCTGCGCCCGCCCCTTGAAGAGTACATTCCGCTGCACCTCGTAGGTTCTCAGCGGGCTTCCGGCATCTTGTTGCAGGGTCTTGACGGACTGTGGTTTATCATAAATAGTCGGATAAACGACTCCGTTAAAATCTGCCAGCAGCTGTCCGTTGAGATCAACCACCTGCCCTCCGATGGTCACTTCCTGCATCGCCCGCAGGGTATCGGGCTGTCCGGCAGTAATGACCCTGCCATTAATCTCCGTTGTTTGTACTTCGTAACGAGGCAGCAGCAGGCGTTGCGCCGGATCGCCCAACAATACAAATTTGCGCTCGTTTTCAAAACTACCCGGCGTGCTGAGTTCATTTTTGGCCCCCTTGATTACATCTCCCAGCGTAGGCCAGCCGCCATTGGGTTCCCGGCTGAGTAACTTGCGAAGGGTTGCGTTGGTCAGCGCCGCATTGCGGCTGGCAAACACAGGTCTGACGGTTGAAAGCAGTGCTATGGCACCCCCGTTGGCTGACAGGAACATCTCCTCACCGGCAGAAATAAAACTGGCATCGTCATAACCAGCAAATGTACAGGTGGCGGTAATCACCAGCGGCAGATGGTCGCTGTTAGCCCAGCGCTGCAACTGCGGAATGGTCAGCACACTCTCCTGCGCCCAGCGGCGTGGACCTCCGTGTCCCAAGTAGGTGATGGCCAATACGCCCCTGAACACGGCGCGGTCAATAGCCTCAGACACTGTAGGATAAAAATCGCCGGCAGGAGTGCGCTCCTGCGGGAAAAGATCGAAAAATAATTTTTCGTGATTGGCAGCAGGATACAGATTGCTCGCCAGTACCGAAGCTGCGTCGGCATCGTCGCTGTGCTTAGCAGAATCCTCATCATCACCTACGAACAGCATGCGGGTGCGCCAGTCATCAAAATTGCGACCCGCCGCGCTGCCGTCGTACCGAATGATTTTTTCAACCACCGCTGCAGCCTCCGCAGCTGTATTCACCGTCAGTCGCCCTACACTGATATTGAGGTCAAAAGCCAGCGGATTGTATTGGCTGTCACCCTCAAAGATGCCGTAATAGTCATCCGCTGCATAACCCGAGATCTCACTCAGCGCATCATTTTCGTATACAGGAATGAAATTTTTGCCCATGTTGGGGTAAATGCCGCGACAGTCAAAGGAGCCATCACCCACCAACAGCAGGTAGCGAAGAGAGGCAGCGCGTGAATACACCATCTTCATGAAATCACGTATCGCCGTCGGATCAACCTTGCCGCTGGAAAACTCACGATACACTTGGCTAACATCCACCGTCACTACCTCCAGCCCGCTGAAAGTACGGCGATGGGCTGCCAGTCGGTCGGCCGATTCCTTAAAATCGGGATGGTAGATAATCAGCATCTCTGCTGCAGTAATGCCATGCAGATTTTGAGGGGCAATCTTGCCCAGGCTCGTCGCCTGCAACAGATTGTCCGTAGGCCGGAAGGCTACAAATTCGCGCAGCACTTCCGTATTGGCTGTAAACTGAATACCACCAGCCACCAGCGATGTCAATTGCTGCCGGGGGCGCAGCGGATCCGTCACATCCCATACCTGCACCTCTCCGCCCGCATTAGACAGCCGGAAGCTAGTCAGTGACTGAGACAAACTGCGGGTATCGCGGAAGGGCAGCTGCCCGCTGCCCGGCCAGTTGAGCGCACAGCGGGCCGTCACCTGAAAATAGTCCAGCCAACCTTCACTCACCAATGCTCCCGCAGGCGTGGGATAACGGACGGTCACGTCCAACTGTTCAGCAGACAGCGTCAGCGGCTGGTTGAGAAAGGCATTGCGCACAACCGGATTGGTAATTTCAGCAGTACTTCCATCAACCGGCACAGGATTGACTGTCAGACTATTGAGCGTCTGAGAACCAATCAGCAACTGGAAAAAACTGTTGCGGTTGCTGCGGAGTCCCATCACTGCCTCCGCACGGGCAGGCTCACTGGTAATCAGTCCGGGAAAAGAGAAAACAGTCCGAAATGTCTGCTCGCGGGCTACTTTGAAAAATTCGCCATACCAACCTTGGCCGCCCGGCGATTTGTTAAGTGCAAAAAGCGGATTGACAGCGTCCCGCTCATAACGCCTTATGGCATCATAGGACTGACTTTGGACACCTCCCGACAGTGGCTGCTCGGGGGTTACCCGCAGGCCTAGTCCCGGCCCCACTTTCAAAAAATAATAGTTACGCGTATCGTAGATATTTGTCTGCCGTACAAATCTCCCCTCAGTGCGGTTATACGTCCAGCGATGAGGACCCTGTCCATAAAACAAGATATAGTCGGAAGCATCGAAGCGCCCGTCTCCCTCTCCACTAATGAAGATATGATTTTCTGCCAGATCATCCTGCCGCTCAATGTCCAGCGGCTCTGGTAGTTTACCACCGCCATTGCCGTACAGCTTGATTGTACGCGGATCTATGTTGTCAAGATTGGCGATGCCAAGGGTATTCTTCAGGAAGGCATAGGTAAGCTTGTACACACCCTCTTCCTCAACTGCCAGCTGGTAAACATCGCCGGTACTCAGCACCGATTCAAAGGTCTGGGGTCCGCGGGCTACGGCAGGCAGGGGGTCTATGCGCAAGCCAAGCCGAAAGGATTTGGCTCGCAGGTACTGACCACTCCGCTGTACGATAGGCACACAACTCACTTTGGCCACCCAGCCGGTGGGTGTTCTACTCACAAGCCCGTGAAAGCGAAGTTCCTCACCAAAGGTACCTTCCTCGAAGGCAGGTACCTGAGGGAAAGGCTCGTATTCTACTGCCAGCAGCTCAAAGCGAAGTTTCCCCTCCTGATTGACGGCCACACTACCATGCCATACGGGGGCAAAGGGTGCGCTGTCGTCAAAATCAGCCCCCTCAAATGACCACCGCTCGAGCACCAGCTGCCCTTCAGATACAAAGCGCTCAGGCTCCGGACTCCAACGGAGATTAGCCTCCACTGACAACTGAGCAACAGTTTCATGCGTAAAGGCAGCACAAAGCCCAAAAAAAGCTGCCCACAATCGCGAATATCTCTTCATCATGTAATCAGGTACGTTTGTGCGTAACAACAACCTTTCACAGACGGATATCGAATAATCTGTTCCGTCGGCAGAAAGAATCTATTGACGACAGTAAAGGACAGAGCCATAAGCCCCAAATCTACTGCAATGTAAGCTTATAATTTCATTGCTGACACTTGTAAAGCACACCAATCGGCAAATCCGGCCTAAAAATCCGGTGGCAGCTAACAACCGTCCTCGCCTGCAATAAAAACCACTAGTTATACAGAAGGGTTCTGAAAATGTTTGCATCTGTTGGTCAGCTGCACAGCAACTATGTCAGAACGCCGGCCATGTTACCCTATTGCCTTCCGCAACAGAATTGACAATCTACCCCGCCAACGGGCAGACAACAGAAGGCATCCCGGCCTCCGACAAAAAAGAAAATCGTCGGCTTTCCTACTTTTTACAAACAGGTATTTGAACATTTGACGTTCCTTAAGTAGCTTTAGGGCGTCAATCAGCAGCTTTTACTCAGGCTGTCACACCCGCCTGCTCAATTGCTACACAATACAATCACTATTGCGCTATGAGAAAAATAACCTGTGGGTTACGCCTGATGTTGGCTCTATGCCTGCCTGCCTGGCAGCTCGGAGCCCAGGATCCCGTGTTCAGTCAGTTTTTCTCGGCTCCCTTACAACTCAACCCTGCCTTCACCGCTGTGTCCAGCGCTCCGCGTCTGAGCTTCAACTACCGCAATCAGTACCCCAACTGGCCCAATGCCTACGTAACGGCCGCTGCCGCCTACGAGCAACCATTGCCCGGCCTCAACAGCGGACTGGGGCTGTCTGTCATGTCAGATGCGGAGGGTGACGGTGTATATAAAACCAACTATATTTCTGGCTTTTTTGGCTACAATGTACGGTTTAGCAGATCACTGCAGGCGCGCATAGGTATTGAAGCAGGCGCACTGCAGACAACTGTTGACTGGGATCGTTTAGTCTTTGGCGATCAGCTGGATCCCATAGACGGTCCTACAGGTGGTGGCGGGGAGCCCAATCCTACCGAAGAAACACGGCCGTCATCACTGCGCAGTACAGTCTTTGATGTTTCAACCGGCTTGCTCATCTATAGCAAAAAAGTATACGGAGGACTCTCGCTCAAACACCTGAACACGCCCGATCCGAGCCTGCTGCTCGTCAATGACAACCTGCGCTCAGGTCGTCCGCTGCGCATAAGCCTGCACGGCGGCGCCGAGTTGCCCGTAGGAAGCAGCGGGGCAGGGCGGGGAAAAACATTTGTATCCCCCAACTTTATGTTTACCCGACAGGGCGACTTTTCGCAACTCAACCTGGGTACCTATGCAGGTATGGGCAGCGTGCTGGGCGGGCTATGGTTTCGACATGCATTCGGCAACCCGGATGCGATTATCGTTGCCGCTGGCGTGCGACAGGGTGTACTGCGCATTACATATAGCTATGATATCACGGTTTCTCAGCTGGCCGGTGTACCTGGCGGAGCTGGCGGAGCACACGAAATTTCAGTGCTTATTAACCTGGCTGACAGCCGGCAATTCAAGTCCAGAAAGGCCGCAGAACGCTGGAATGACTGCCTCAATATGTTCCGCTAAACAGACCAAATGTTAAATTCGGCTTTTTACAAGCCAAAATATACTTTAATCCTTGCAAAAGTAGTTTTTCTACTATATTTGTAGGTCAATTCGCAAAACAAACTCGGTAAACGGAATGAAAAATCTGTTGAAGTTGATTCCCTTAATGATGGGAATTGTGCTCATTTTGGGCTCTTGCTCCAAAGGAGACTCATCTGCTATCACCGGCTGGAAGTATAATGATCCTAAGTGGGGCGGTTTCGAAAAGCAAGTCGACTACGAAGGTCAGCAGACCGGTCCCAATCTTGTTCTGATTCCTGGCGGTACTTTCGTTATGGGCTTCACGGAGCAGGATGTTACGTTCGACTGGAATGCTATTCCGCGCCGTGTGACAGTCTCCTCTTTCTACATGGATGAAACGGAAATCGCCAATATCGATTATCGTGAATACCTCTACTGGGTACGCCGCGTATGGGGCGAGACATACCCTGAGGTATATCGCAATGCACTGCCTGACACGCTGGTATGGCGCGAAGAGCTTGCATTCAACGAGCCGCTGGTAGAAACTTATTTCCGCCACCCTTCTTATGATGACTACCCTGTAGTGGGTGTCAGCTGGCTGCAGGCCAACGAGTTTTGTAAGTGGCGTACCGACCGGGTCAACGAAGCGATTCTCATCGAAAAAGGAATCCTCAATGTCAATCTCGAGCAGGTTGATGATGATAACTTTAATACGGGTTCCTATCTTGTAGGCCAGTATGAGGGCAATGTTCGCAAAAATCTGCCTGACTTGCAGACGGGTGGTGATCGCCCCGTACGTTATGAAGATGGTATCCTGCTGCCAGAGTATCGCCTCCCTACAGAGGCCGAATGGGAGTATGCTGCTCTCTCTCTGATCGGCACACAGGCCAATCCTAAAGATGAATTGTACTCCGACCGCCGTCTGTATCCATGGAGCGACAATACTGTCCGCTATCAGGTGCGCGACCGCTACCAGGGTGATATCATGGCTAACTTCAAGCGCGGCCGCGGTGACTATATGGGTCTTGCCGGTAATCTCAACGACAACGCTTGCCCGACGGCGCCTGTCCGCTCTTATCTGCCCAACGATTTCGGCCTGTACAACATGGCGGGTAACGTAAATGAGTGGGTACTCGATCTCTATCGTCCACTTACTTCTTCTACGCTCAGCGATGTTGAAAATCAGGATATGAATCCTTACCGCGGTAATAACTTCCAGCACCTGATTGTTGATGAGGACTCTAATCCGGTGGAGAAGGACAGCCTCGGTCGTCTGCGCTATCGCTACCTCGAAGAAGGTGAAGCTGCTGACCGCGAAAACTATAAGCGTGGTGACGTCTACAACTTCAATGACGGTGACGAAATGTCTGAAGCAGGTTATGACTATGGCAATCATACGCTGATCAGCGATAAGTCGCGTGTATTTAAGGGCGGTAGCTGGGCGGATCGCGCCTACTGGTTGTCTCCGGGTACGCGCCGTTACAAGGACGAGTTCCGCGGTGATCGTACCATCGGCTTCCGCTGTGCTATGATTCGTGTGGGTTCTCCTACCGGCAATGGCGAGACGAGTGGCAATATTTTCAGCGCTGGTCGCAAAGGTGGTGCTTCCGGTCGTCGCTACTAATACAAGGCTTGTATTGTAGGGTGCCCTTCGGCCTCCAACAGAAAAGTCCTTGCAGCAAAACTGCAAGGACTTTTTTCGTTTGTGTACTGAATTTTTGTGTTTGCCTCCCTTCTTCCTGTATTTTCCATAGCGCTGGAAATACTGAGCAGCTGCCAGATTTACTCATTTTTAGGTTTTCTCCCTTGGTGTTTAACCATTGGGGAGAACAAGTGACAAAAAATTGCCTGTCGGAAGTAACCCGGCAGCGCCAGAATCAACTTACCTTTGTTGTAAACACTGGCAGCAAACCAGTGCACCACTCGCCAAGCATGATACTATGGTAACCACTGAACAGTTGTACGAGTTGTTTAAAGCGCATCCCCGTGTCACGACCGACAGCCGTGCTGTCCGTGGGGGAGAAATATACTTTGCCCTGCGGGGAGAACAGTTCGACGGCAATCAATTTGCCGCCACTGCCCTTCAGGCAGGTGCTGCCTATGCAGTCGTTGATAATCCCACTGCTACAATACCCGGTGATCAACGCTATATATTGGTAGAAAACAGTCTGCTTTCTCTGCAGCACCTGGCACAGCACCACCGTCGGCAGTTTCACATTCCGGTACTTGCCATCACAGGCAGCAATGGGAAAACAACGACCAAAGAGCTGGTAGCTGCCGTTCTGAGCAGTCATTACCGTGCTCATGCCACCACCGGCAACCTCAATAACCATATAGGCGTACCCCTTAGCCTATTGTCCATGCCTGTAGATACAGAAGTAGCCATCATAGAAATGGGCGCCAATCACCAGGGAGAAATCGATATGCTCGCGCACATCGCTATGCCCACACATGGTATCATCACCAATATAGGCAACGCCCATCTCGAGGGTTTCGGGGGCATTGAAGGGGTAAAAAAAGGCAAGTCAGAACTCTATAAATTCCTGACAACCAGCAAGGGTGTAGCCCTGATCAATGCCGACGAAGCGTTCCTGGCTGATCTGTCGTTACCCGTCGAACGCCGCATCCTGTACCGGCAGCAGCAGCAACCACAAGCAGACGGACCTTATATAGAGATAAAGCTACTGCAGACCCACCCCTATATTCAGTATGCTTTCTTCAATGAAGAAGGTAAACTAGTGCAAGGGGAGGCTCAGCTCAGCGGTTTGCACAATTTTCGCAACATCATGACGGCTGTGGCCGTCGGCAAATATTTCAAAGTCCCCTGCCAAAAAATTCAGGCAGCCATAGCAGCCTACCTGCCTTCCAACAACCGCTCACAGGTACTTGTGCAAGCGGGCATCCACTTTTTACTCGATGCTTACAATGCCAACCCCAATAGTATGGCTGCCAGCCTCGAAAGCTTTTCAAAAACTGAAGCCACCCATAAGGCAGTATTGCTGGGCGCTATGTTTGAACTGGGCAGCGAGAGTCCGGAAGAACACCTGCGCATTGCCCAATTGGCACAATCTTATGATTTTCAAGAGGTAATAGTTGTTGGCAAAGAATTCGAAGCAGCCGCCACTGCACTCCAACTACGTTATTTTCAGGACGTGGACGCACTGAGCCACTGGTTTTGGCAGCAAAACTGGCAAGACTATCACGTGCTCCTCAAGGGCTCACGCGGTATGCGGATGGAAAGACTCATCGCTCATACAAATACCCCCACAACCGCATAATCATCCGCACCAACTGCGCTGGCGTCATGCCACAGTGGCTTTGCGACAACGCAGTTGGTGAATGATCGCCTCAACAGCGGTTGAGCCGCCCGCAGGCGGCATGATCAACAATTGTGAAAACCTGTACTGCAGGCCTATAAGAATAACACCTGCAGGCGGCATAATCACCACTTCAGCAGCAAGGCTATTCTCCGTCGATGGCCTGACAGAGCAATCCGAAAATATCGTCAATCGCTCCTATACCATTAATCTTGAGCGCCTTCCCCCTGGACTCATAATAATCGTACACAGGCGTTGTTTCGCGGCGATACACAGCAATCCGATTGGCAATAATCTCAGGATTCTGGTCATCAGCACGCCCACTGCTCTTCCCGCGCTCCAACAGGCGCTTGATAATCTCATCATCTTCAACTTCGAGCATCAGCAGCCTGTTGATTTCATTGCCCTCTTCTGCCAATAAGTTGTCGAGTGCCTCTGCCTGGGCCTCCGTGCGCGGAAAACCATCAAAAATATACCCCTCTACGAAAGGATTGGCCTCTACCTTATTGCGAAGCATGCCGATAGTCACAGCATCCGGCACCAGTTCTCCCTTCTCCATATAACTTTTGGCCTCAAGTCCCAGCGGCGTATTATTGCTCATCTCATAGCGAAATAAGTCACCCGTACTGATGTGCAGCAGATTGTACTTTTCTACCAGTTTGGCAGCCTGGGTGCCTTTGCCTGAGCCCGGAGGGCCGAAGAGAATCAAATTGATCATGGTTGTGTTTTTTTCATGTATAATGGTGATGTTTGGTCACCTACTTGGTACGGGCATGGAAAAATAAGCATAAATTTGGTTTCGTCAGCCCGATTGGGTCAGAAAATATATGGTTGACTGATCTGGGGGCAGTATTTTTTATTTAGCGACAACCAGCCAGAGAAAAGGCTATGGATGAACAAACAGAACGATGGCGGTTAATCCTCGGCAGTGCAGCTGATCCTGACCAATCGGTAGAACTACTGGGCGACGTAAAGGGTATTGACGCGGCACTGGAAGCAGTATATGACAGCCAGCGCAAGGGGGGCTTGGGCGCATCTTCCCCCAATGTAAACCGTTGGCTGGGAGATATCAGGCGCTACTTTCCTACACCCATTGTCCAAGTACTCCAGCGGGATGCCCTTGAGCGCCTCCAACTGCAGCAGATGCTACTCGAACCCGAACTACTGGAGGCCATTGTACCCGACGTGCATCTTGTAGCTACCCTGTTAACACTCAACAAAATTCTGCCTGACAAAAGCAGAGAGTCAGCCCGCCTGGTCGTCAGACGTCTGGTCGATGAGATAGAAAAGAAGCTACGACTACCACTGGAACAAGCCATTCGCGCCAGTCTTCAGCGGCAGCAGCCAGTGCGCAATCCGCATTTTTCTGCCATCGACTGGCACAGGACAATCCGCAAAAACCTCAAACACTATCAAGCTGATTACCAGACGATCATACCCGTGGACCTGATTGGTTACCGCAAGCAGCGGCGCCGTTTCAAGCATATTATACTGCTGATGGACCAGAGCGGCTCCATGGCCTCTTCTGTTGTGTATGCCGGTATCCTTGCCTGCCTGATGGCCTCAGTCAGCAGCCTGCGTACGCATGTCATTGCTTTTGACACCCAGGTGCTCGATCTGAGCGAACACCTCAGCGACCCTGTCGACCTGCTCTTTGCCACCCAACTGGGCGGTGGCACACACATCGCCAAGGCATTGCGCTATGCCGAATCGCTCATCAGTGCTCCGGCCGATACCGTATTATTGCTGCTGTCGGATCTGCACGAAGGCCCCCTGCCTCACGAAATGCTGCATCGATCAGCGCAAATAAAAGCCATGGGCGTGCAGTTTATTGCCTTGCTGGCGCTCAATGATGAAGGCAGCCCTGCCTACAACCGGGATATTGCCATGGCACTGGCCGGCATGAATATTCCTGCTTTCGCCAGCAGCCCCGATGCATTTCCCGGCCTGCTGAGCAGCATACTGGATGGCCAGCAGCGAGGCTAAACACGATTATTTTAAAAAAAAAAGCTCTTTTCCGGCTTCGCCGGCAAAGAGCTTTTCCACAAAGCCAGACGTAGCGAAAGACTACTCCTCCTTGCTTTTAGGCTGCTGCTCGCTTGCCGCTTTGTTGTTTCTCTGGCGCGACTTACCGTAGCTTCCTCTCCAGATTTTGCCACGCTTAGTCCGCTTGTCACCTCTACCCATGATTGGTTATTTTACTGGTTTAAAAGATTAATATC
This sequence comes from uncultured Saprospiraceae bacterium, assembly GCA_964645715.1. Lineage (GTDB taxonomy): Bacteria > Bacteroidota > Bacteroidia > Chitinophagales > Saprospiraceae > JAUMBM01. Next base: position 25,468 of record CAZYAO010000027.1, on the reverse strand, counting down.
ATGTATTGATAGCCGCAAAGGCGGCACAAAAATAGGTTTTTTTACAGCATTTGCACCCCACTACAAGTACAAACTTTTCGAAGATCCCCCTGCTTGGGCTTACATTGAGTGCCCGATACGGGTACCATCCTGCAAAACAGCCCCTTTCTTGATTACGATAATACCGTCTCTGATCACGTAGGTATCCGTTTCTATTTCATCGAGCGCAGCACCGCCATGGATGCGGACGCTGTTGCCGATGCGTGCACCTTTGTCGATGATGGCATTGCGGATATAGCAGTCCCTGCCGATACCCATCGGCGGTACACCATTGAGCGCCTCCAGTTCCTTCAGCGTCTCATAAGTGTCGTTACCCATGACGATGGCGTTGGATATCTCCGTACCCACGCCTACCCGTGAGCGAATACCGATGATAGAGCGGTCAATTTGCTTGGCGTGAATAATACAACCCTCCGCCACAATCGCCTGATTGAACCAGGTACCAAAGATTTTGGAAGGTCCCAGCAATCGGGGGCGCGTAAATATCTTGTTCTCGTTGTCGAAAAGATTGAAAGCGGGGATAGCATCCGTGAGTGCTATGTTGGCCTCAAAAAAGGAGCGAATAGTACCGATGTCCGTCCAGTAACCATCGAAAGCAAAGCTGGCCACGCGGTGTTGTTGCTCAATAGCATAGGGGATAATCTCCTTGCCAAAGTCCGTTGACTCCGGATTTTCCTCAAAAAGTCGCTCCAAAAACGTACGGGAGAATAGATAAATACCCATTGAGGCCAGATAGTGCTGCCCCCTGCGAGCGTACTTTTCCTCCACCACCGACTGCCATTCAGGCAACTGCTCCGGCTGTGGCTTTTCAATAAAACGCTGAATCATGCCCTCCTCGTCCACCTTGAGGATACCAAAACCCGGTGCATCCCGCTCGACTACCGGAATGGTAGCAACGGTCAGCTCAGCACCCTGACTGATATGATACTCTACCATCTGCTGAAAATCCATCTGGTAAAGCTGATCTCCCGACAAAATGAGCACATAGTCGTGCGCGTGATTGCGCATGTGGTGCATAGACTGCCGGACAGCGTCGGCGGTACCCTGAAACCACTTATCGCTGGAAGGCGTCTGTTCCGCTGCCAGAATATCCACGAATGCCTGGCTGAAATGATCAAAAATAAAGGTATTCTTGATATGCTGGTTGAGGGAGGCACTGTTGTACTGCGTGAGTACAAACATCCGTCGGACGCCCGAATTGAGGCAGTTGGAAATAGGAATGTCAATGAGGCGGTACTTGCCCCCTATGGGTACCGCCGGCTTAGATCGTTGGCTGGTGAGCGGATACAATCGCGAGCCGGCTCCCCCGCCGAGAATGAGTGCAATAACGGCACTGAGGCTGTCTCTTGTTTTGGTTATTCTTTTCATTTACCCTGAGTATTAACGGCCATTATCAAGATGTAAGCTGTTCATAGATGTGCGCATAAGCCCCCGCTGCTCGTTCCCAGCTGAAGTCTATACACCGTATTTGTTGCCGCAGCGCCGATAGTTGGCCACTGTTATGGTAAAAATCAGCCGCCCGGTAGACCGCCAGGAAGGCATCTTCGAGTGAAAAATGCGTAAACTGGAAGCCCCGGCCGCTGCCATCGGGCTCGCCCACATCGGGCACTGTATCGCTGAGGCCACCCACCTTGCGCACAATCGGTATCGTCGCGTAGCGCATGGCATACATCTGGTTCAGACCGCAAGGCTCCACCCGCGAAGGCATGAGCAAAAAATCGGCTCCCGCATACAACTGATGCGCGAGCTGCTCATTGTACTCGAGTGCCACCGCGCAGCGATCAGGATAGGTCTGCGCCACTTTTTTCAGCGCCTCTCCCACCCAGGGCTCACCCGTGCCCAGCACGGCGAAAGACACCCGCATCCCACTACCCAGCACCTTGCGGAAAAGATCCGGCAGCAGATCCGCCCCTTTTTCACCTACCAGTCGACCGATAAAAGTCATGAGCGGCAGCTCAGGCGACAAGCCCGTAAGCGCTGCCAGCGCCCGCTTATTGTCTTCTTTAAAAGCAGCAAGCTCTTCTTCCTGCAGCAGCCTGCGGCTGAGGTATTTGTCGGTAAAAGGATCCCACACCGCCGCATCAATGCCATTGAGTATACCCGCACATTTGTGCCATTCGTGGCGAATGAGGTGCTCCAGACCATTGGACGACTCGGCCAACTCGTGCAGGTAGCTGGGCGAAACCGTCGTCACACGCCAGGCGCACTTGATGCCTGTCGCCAGCGGATTGATGGTATCCCCCCAGTCGAGCATGCCCCTGCCCTCTGCATCAAAATAAGGCATGAGGTAGAGCTTTTGCCAGCTGAAAGCGCCATGGTACTGCCCGTTGTGTATGGTAAAAACCGTCGGAATGTGCGCCAGCGACTTGTAGTCGGGGCAAAAGCGCATCATGAAAGGAATCAGTCCAGTATGATGATCATGACAATGAATGACCTCGGGCCGACCGGGAGAGGCTGCAATCCATTGCAGTACCGCCTGCTGAAAACACAGATAGCGCTCCACCTCATCTGCATAGCCCCGGCCACCCGGATCTGCATACACCCCCGGCCGGTCGAAGAGTCCGGGAATGTGCACGACAAAGAGCGGAAAGCCCAAGCTGTCGTCCGATTCTTTTTCAATGACATAGTGCACATAATGCCTGTGCAGGCGCACCGCCCCCTGAAAAACAGGCGTAAAACGGTGAGTCTGCGCCCACTTGAGGTCGTACTTGGGCATAACCACTCCTGCCGACTGCCCGAGGGCAGCCAGATACTTGGGCAGCGCCCCCACTACGTCGCCCAGGCCGCCGGCCTTGGCAACAGGATAACACTCCGCACTTACGTGCAATACTTTCATAGCTGGTTATTCATCTTTGACTCCGCTTGAAAGATAGAAATTTTATTTTGACAGCACAATGTTTCCTTTGTTTTCTTTTTCGAAATGCAGGGGCAGGGGCACAGCAGCTACAGAGGTACCGCTGCAATATTGACATTACCAGCCTTCTACTTACATTTGCTTTAAGGGATACACACCCCCCGGGCTGTGTGATACAAGCACAGACTACCACCGATACGATGTACTGCTGTGCAATCGGCTTACCTCAGTAATATTCACCCTGTTAATCGCTTTTGAGACAAAGCGCATCACACCTGCAGCTACTACTCTTTCACCATAGCCAGCACTTTCTCTACCACATCCTCAACACTGGGTTTGCTGAGGTAATTGCCATCATCTCCATAAGCGGGGCGGTGATGGCTTGCACAGAGCGTAGCAGGGCGCGCATCCAGCAGTCGGTAGCCGTCCTGTTCTTCGAGGATGTGCCGTAAAATATAGGCAGACGCCCCGCCGGGCACGTCTTCATCCAGCACCAGCAGGCGGTTGGTCTTAGCAAGACTTTCGCGGATGCGATGCGCCAAATCGAAAGGCATCAAGGTCTGTACATCAATCAACTCAACGCTTACACCCAATTTTTTCAACCGCTCGCAGGCCTGATCGGCAATGCGCACGCAGGCACCGTAGGTGACCAGACTCAGATCGGCTCCCTCACGCAGCACCTCCGGCACCCCCAGCGGCACGGTATACTCACCGATATTATCTGCCAGCTTTTCCTTCTGTCGGTAGCCATTGAGACACTCAATGACCAGTCCGGGATCATCACCTTGCAGCAGGGTGTTGTACATGCCGGCTGCCTGCGTCATATTGCGGGGCACACACAGGTGCATACCGCGCAGACTGCCCAGCAGTACACCCATAGGAGAACCCGAATGCCAGATACCCTCCAGTCGGTGACCGCGCGTGCGCACAATGACCGGCGCCTGCTGTCGGCCGTTGGTACGCCAGCGCAGCGTAGCCAAGTCGTCGGAAAGCGCCGAAATGGCGTAGAGCATGTAATCTAGGTACTGTATCTCCGCCAGTGGCCGCAGCCCCCGCATCGCCATCCCGATCGCCTGACCGATGATAGTCCACTCGCGAATCCCCGTGTCGAACACCCTGTGTTCGCCATATTTGGCCTGCAGGCCGGAGAAACCCTGATTGACTCCCCCTATATACCCCAGATCCTCCCCGAAAGCATAAAAATCGGGATGCGTCTCCAACACCTTATCGAAAAAAGCATTGAGCACCTCATAACCATTAACTACCGCACTCTCCGTGCTGAAGACCGGCTCGCAGACCGGCACGTGCAGGGCGCTTTTTTCCCCCTCACAAAACAAGTGGCGGTGAAAGCGCTGCTCCAGCAGCGCCATCTGCTCGGCGATGAAATCGTCGAGCAGGTCTGTCCCCAACTCCACCCGCATGCGGCGGGCGACCGCCAGCACCTCTGACCGGCAGGAGGGTATATCCGTAGCCGAGAGCTCCTGCAGGTAGGCGTCACTGCCGGCAATACCCTGACAAAGTTGCTCAAATGCCTGCCGGACTTGCTTCAGCGGCTCGACATACCGGCTCCAGGCGCGCTGACGCGCTGCCTGTATCTCTTTACGTGCCTGCTGCTCAATGGCCTGCAGCATCTCTTCGCTGGCCGCATCCGTAGCGAGCAGCCACAGCCGAAACTGCCGGTTGCAGTCATACTCCCCCTCCCACTGCAGGCGCTGAGCCGACTTGTAGCGCTCGTGCGAGCCCGAAGTCGAGTGCCCCTGCGGCTGTGTCAGCTCATCGATATGAAAGAGAACCGGCTGGTGTGTGCGGCGCATCAGCGCAACACCCTCAGTATATGCTTTACAAAGCGCCGGATAATCCCAGCCTTTCACATGGTAGATTGCTATGCCGGGACTGTCGGCCGACGCCTCCATGCCCCGCAGCGCATCGGAAATACTCTCTTTGACCGTCTGGTGCTTTTTGGGCACCGAGATCCCATAACCATCATCGGCCACCGTCACCGCCAGCGGCACCTGCAGCACCCCGGCAGCATTGACGGCCTCCCAAAAGACCCCTTCCGAAGTGCTCGCATCGCCGATGATGCAGTGGCATATTTCCTTCCCCTGCCGGGAAAAAGCAGGCTGCTCCAAGTGGCTTGCCGCCCGGTATATTTTGGAGGCAAACGCCAGGCCCAGTCCCCTGGCCATCTGGCCACCGGTAGTCGATATATCCGAAGAAAGATTGACCCGATCCGTCTGCGGCAGCCAGCGCCCCTGCTCATCGAGCAGATCGGTAGCGTGGTGGTTATTCATCTGCCGTCCGCCCGAGAACGGATCGTTGGCAGCATCTGCATAGAGCTGCGCTAGCAGCTGCTCGGGCGTTGCCAGCCCTAGTGCCAGCAGCAGCGTGTGCCCCCGGTAATAGTCGGCCCGCCAGTCACCCGGCGCCATCGTCCTCGCCATCGCCACCTGAAACACCTCTTTGCCATCGTCAGAAACGCCAAATTTGGCGCGGCCGGTGAGCACATCCCGGCGGATGTAGAGACTCAGTTCCCTGCTGAGGCAGCAGATGTAGTAGTCCTGCAATTCTTCCCTAACCCTTGGTTCTGCCGTCAACTGAGGAAATGTTACCTGACTCACAGTATTGGTATTTTTAAAGGTATATGGAACGAAGGTAGTAAAAAAAAGTGAAGCCCCGCATATTTTGACGCCCCTGGCGGGGGGCGGTCAGTGGCTGAGGGGTCGTAAAAAAAATACTTTATCCCTGCGGGGCGGGATACAGGCATCCCGCTCCGCAGGAATGAAACCTCAGCCACCGCCCACTAGGTAGACAGCCGGATTGCCAATGAGTAGCCAGTTGGCCCAATAGTAAGGATTGTGGTTGTGGGCAGCGATGTAGTTGCGTTTGGCCTGCTGTAAAGCTTTGCCAATGGGCAGGTGTTGCGCTGCGCTGATACGATACAGGTGTTGCAAAAGCTCCACCAGCATAGCCTCATGCATGTACTCATTGCTGGCCAGTACCGCCTGGCTGCCTGCATACAGAAAAGCACGGGCAAGGCTTTTGCGGCCTTCGCTGGTGTAATTGCTACCCTTTGCATTGAGGCAGCTGGCCAATATGACCAAGTCGGCCGACAGATCGAGATTTTGCACTTCTGCCTCGCTCAGCAAAGCCTTACTGCCCTCATCTGAAAAAACCAGGTAGTAGGCCTCCGTCAATGCATCCGGCTGGCATGCATGCATGCCGAGCTGCAGCAGGCGGTAATGCCCGGCGTTGTTCAGGAAATCTTCTTTGCTGCTACCGGCGAAATGCCGGTGCGCTGCCGCCCCGGGCAGGCGCTGCAGTGCCTGCTGCAATGCCGCCAGCGGTGGTAAAGCTGTCCCGCAATCGGTGGCAGCAGGGTGCGCCACCGTAAAAGAGCCCGCTGCCACCGGAGCGGGGCGCAGCCTGCTCAGGCTGGCAGCAGCCTGCAGGCTCGCCAGGGAGTAAGTATAGGAAAAAGCGTAGCGGTGCAGCAGGTAGGGCAGTCGCTGCCAGGAGCGCCCCTGCGGAGGCGCTGTCGGCAGCGCCTCCAGCACCAACCCGTGCAACTCTTTATCCCACACCACCAGCACCTCATCTACTGCAGACCCCAGCCACTGGTCAACCGGCGCAAATAACTGCTGATAAAGCGCGTAGGCGCTGCGCCGGTACAGGCTCCCCTCCTCTGCCGATAAACTTCGCCGGTAGGCGTCCATATTTTTATAAAAATCCGGCCCTGCCGCCAGCGTCAGCACCGTGTCGCGTGTGCTGGTAAAAGCCAGAACATACAGGCAGCCTTCTCCCTGCTGAAAACTCACCACTGCTGCCCCCTGCCGGCAGTAAGCAGCACGCAGCGCCGCCAGTTGCGGTCGCACGCTGGCCCTTCGCTCCAGATAAAAGGCGTAGTCCTCCGAATGAGGGCTGTGACTAAGGCTGTCTACAAAAGCAGTCAGCGCCCGCAGCGCCGCCTCAAGTGCCGCCCCCTGCCCCACTGCCCGGCAGTTGTTGATGCGCTCGGTAAGCTGAAGCTCGCGATCCAGCAAAACCCGCCGGCGACCCGTCCATTGCTGCTGCGCCAGTCGGCGCGACAGCCCGCGGTACAGAGCAATGGCCTTACCGCGCTCTGAAAGCTGTAACAGCTGCTCAAAACGTTCCTCTGACGGCTGCAGGTGGTAGTAGTGGAGCGCATGCTCAAAAGGAGGCAGGTAGTAATTGTTGAGGTTGCCGCTCCAGTTCTCCAGACTTTCGCTGTCGCTCAGGTTGCGCTGCATCTCTTCGAAAAGCCCCAGCGAAATTTCATAGGCCTGACTGACTCGCTCAGGAGTAGCACCTGCCTGCCGCCCCTCGCACCTGTCCTGCATACGTGCCAACTCGTGGTAAGCGTAAAAAAGCAAGGAAGCAGGCCCCGGCGGCATTGAGGTGAGCTGCGGTGGAAATTGTGCCCGCAGGCTGTCGGCCATGCTGCCAGCCCGCGCACACTGACCCCGCAGACTGTATACATAGGCCAGCGCTGGCTTTATCATTAGGTTTAGCAGTGGATTAGCAGGCGCCAGCGCCAGCGTTTTTTCAAAATATACCTGCGCCTTATCCAGCTCCGCAGTGCCTGGCTTGCCGCCCAAATAGGCATAACCGGAGTGCGCATACAAGTACAGCAGGTTGTTGATGACACGCTCAGGGGCCATCTGCTGCAAGCCCTGCTCAGCGGTTGCAAAAGCCTGCCGGCTGGTCTGCAGCAGGGCCTCCCGCAAGATCGTATCGCCCCGGATTTCTGCCTGCCGTGCCTCCAGAAATTTGATCTTCCCCCGGTGAAACCAATAGGCCCATACCACCAGCGAGTCGCCGGTGCTGCAGAGCTGAAGCCCCGGTTTGTTGAGGTACAATGCAGCAGAGTCGCTGTACACATTGGCGAGATCCGTACGGCTTAGGTAGTAGTAGGTCTCCGACACATTGGCGTAATCTTTGGCCATTTCAACATAGGCTTGCCGCAACTGCCTGCCTGACTCCAGCGATTTATGGTAGTACAGGGCCGCCAGGGTGTGTTGGTGCCTGAGTGCATGGGCAGATGCTGTGAGGTTGTAAGTGTAGCTGCGCTCATACGTGTACTGTATGCTGCTCAGCGGGTGTGCTTGCAAAAATGCTTCGCAGCGGCCTAGTAACACCAGACTGCTGTCGGCCATGCCTGCATTCTGTACCATCAGTGCCTGTAGTCGCCAGGCTCTTACATGCAAAAGCACGGTAGATGCATCCACCCCCACCTGCTGCAGCTGGCGCAGGCAGTCGGCCAGCGCAGTTTGGGTCAGTGAGTCAAATGTACCGTAAAGGTTGTTTTCGGCATAGGTATGCAGCTCATTGAGACGGTCGGTCAGACCTGACCAGCGGCCTTCAACCGCCGGCAACTGATGGTGGTCGCAAGAAGCTGTAATAGACTCCTGCTCACATCCTTGCAGGCTGGCAGCAACCAACACCAGACACAAATACAACGCTGACTTTATTGTCATATACAATTGGTTTTCTTGTTTTAGCGGTCTCATTCTGCCGTTTTTAAAAAAAAATCACGCTCACCAGATTTTTTTTGCACTCACCGGGGACATCAAGCCCGTGACAGCGGCAAAGAGGTACTGACAAAGCAATTCAGTATGCTCTTAAGCTGTCCGTTATGAAAATACCGTCCTTGTCCTGCACCCTCTCCGCTGGTTGCCTCAGCAGCAACTGGCTGGAAGAATTACTCGCTGAAATAGGAATCATCATCGGGGATATACTCGATTCCTAAGCGAACCCACTGCTCAGGAAGCGCTGCGGTCGGCCAGATATTGTAGCTTATCCAGCATCCACTGCTGCACAGGCGTAGGTCGCCGCTTCGCTTCCTCAAGCAACTGCAAAAAATCCCGATGCTGGTTTTTTCCACTCAGCAATATGCCCATCGCCGACCTGAGCAGGTCGTGCAGGTTCACGTACTCGAGCCGTCGCTCAGGCGACAGCAACTGCGATGCACGGCGGTTGAGAAATTTCCGGTAGCTCTCCAGCCGGCGAAGCAGGGGTTCATCTTCCAGCGGATTTTCGATAAATTTCTCAAAATGGATTCGTATCCGCAGAGATTGTACGCGGACTGCATAATCTATGGCATTGTTATTGATCTGCGACAGCGGCTGCAGCGCCTTGTCAAAACGCCCAAATAAGAAATGGTAGTAAGCATCCATCAGGTTAATGGCTGCGTCGGCTACGCTGCGCTCCAGGCGGGGCGCAATGGCTTTCTTGACCTGAAGGTACTGGGCTTCATCTTTGGTACTCAACAGCGGAATACACAAATGCGAGTAGACTGTATCCGATATACTGTCGTTTTTCATTTGACCGGCAGCAGTAATCGCCAGGTTAGAAAACCGCTTCATAATGCCGGAATAATCGCACTCTCCGGCATATTTTCGCAGCGTAAAAGATGCATTGTGCCCCAGCATGCACAGCTGAATGAGCTCCTGCGGGCTTATCCGCTGCTGCTGCTGCGACAGCTCCCCGCTGATGCGCTCAAGTGCCTCCGGATTACTGCCCGATTCAGCCAACTGCAAAAACTGCCGATAGAAATAATGAAGGGGATAATTGGCGGCATCAAATACTTCACTGACTGCCAGCAATTGCTCGTTTGACAGCATGATGCCCGCAGGCTCTGCAACCATCAGCGGCTTGATGCTGCCCATGTTTGTCCTGACAATCAGTAATTTCAGGCAATATTCTTCAAAAATTTTTTGCTCCAGCACCTGCTGTATCCCTTGCTCCCCATCCGTCTGCAGGTTGTATTTCATAAACAGCGGACTGGAGTAGTAGATAACCCAGCGGCGCCAGCTGACATGGCAGTGCTGCTGATCAACGGCTTCTTCCTGCAACTGGCTGTCGAGCTTCGAAAGGCTGACCTGCAGGGCTTCCTGCTCCCGCTTTTCCAACAGCCGCTCAGCAGTATACAGTTGTCGTTCAATTGGCGAACGGAGCAGCTTTTCTACAGCCCAAAAACGCTCCAGCAGCAGACTCGTATCCGATAGTAGCCGAAGCCAGCGCGCCCGGATACCTGCATCCTCCGCTGCCTGCTTCCACAAGCTGCGAATACACCGGGCCTCATCCGCAGCTGTCAGGTTGGGAAAAGATTTTTGGCTGCGGACGAGCCTGATCAGCTCGTAGGGTTCTTTTTTCTGTGTAAAGTAAGGGGACTGAAGAAATTTGCCAAAGGAGGTCCATTCTTCTTCATCCAATGATGACAAAAATTTGAACAGCCGCATCTGTGCCATGATATCTAATTTTTGAACACTACTACGTAATTACTATTTTGCAACCGCTTATTTGCCAACGGCAGCCTGATCCGACATGCGTAGGCCTGCTATGTCTTTGCTACCAAGGGGGAGGGCAGCATATAAGGTAGTCTTTTCCTGTAAAACAGTCTGCGCTCACAAGGTTTACGCCCTGTCGAGCAGCGTATAGTTCGGTCAGCCTGCAGCTCAGGCAGCCTGACCGCACAGATTTAATGGTGTCTTTGTCGCCACACTTCCAACTGCCGTAAAGCAGCAGGGGGTAGTGCAGCTGTATCTTCCGGATAGGCCGCTGCATAGTTCAAAGCCCTGTCAGCATCGCGTGCAGATATGCAGGCGAGCAGCAACCAGCGCGCAAAACCAGGTCGCTCCGCCGCAAAACCAAGCTTTTCGGCGCATACCAGTTGTTGCGCTGCCTGCTTGTACGACCGATGGTGCAACAGCTTGATCAGGCCGGCATAATACTGCAGCTGCTCCCGCTCGCAGGCGCGGGCAGGCAGCATCGCCATTAGTGCCTGGGCAGCGGTATCATAGTAGGCAGGAGTGTCTGTATCTACCGCCATCAGCAGGGCAGCGCGCCAGTCGGCGCTGCCCGCCACCAGCAGGTAGCCGCTGTCGCGCTCGGCCTGTATGGCTGCGTTAAGCCAGTCGGTACCTTCTTCCTGTGTAAAAAAATGCCGACCTGCCTGCCACCACCAAAATCCGGCGGCCAACACAAGTACTATGGCCGCGGCAGCCGAAAAGCGCCAGCGGGCAGCCCGCCGCTGCCGGCGGCCAAAAGCCTCGCGGGCAGCCTGCTGCTGCTGCTGCCCCCGCTGCTGCAGGGCACGGGCAACCGCCAGCCGCTGCTGCAGCGCCTCATCGGCTGCCACCTGACTGAGCAGGCGCGCCTGCTCGGCAGCTGACAGCTCTCCGGCCAGCAGCTTGTCTATTTGATCCCATCCATGTGCATCGTTGTCTTCCATGCCTGTCTCCAGACCTACAGTGATCTGTTGTTTATCTGCTATTATTTTATATTGATTTCCAGTATTTTACAAGTTTATCCTTGCACTTGGCTGCCCGGTGTCGCAGCTGGTCTGCACTGTAGCTGCCAAACATAGCCTCCATGCCGGCAATTTCCGCATAGCTGTAGCCAGCAGCAACCCATTCGATCAAGGCATAGCACCAAGGGTCATAGCTACGCAGCTCTGCCAGGCTTTGAGCAAGCTGCTCACCATCGGGGCCGCTGACCGATCGCAATTCCTGAAGCGTCTCCAGGGCAGGTGCATTGTGCTGGGCGCGTCGGTTAAACTGTGCACGCTGGCTATCGGAGCGTCGAATTTCCGTTGAGCATTCGTCCAGCAAAATTTTTTCAAAAAGCGTCTTTAGACCCGCTGCCTCCGCCCACTGCCAGTCGGAGCGCAGTCGCGCCAGCCATTTGGAAAAAGCCATGGCAAAAGCATCTTCCCGGCGCGCCGCCGCCGGCAGTCGCCGCCTGGCCTCCCGGCTGTCGGCCACTGGCGCCAGCCAGTCGGCCAGCACATTCTCCAGCTTTTGCTGCAGACCCCCCTCCGCAGTTTGCAGCAGTAGCCGAATACGCCGGTCTCTTAGTCGGTCAAAAAGCAAATCTGGTGAACCCTCACCCTCAGCTGCCTCTATCAATACAATCCATTGCTGGACAATAACAAATAAATAATCTTCTCTATTGTCTCCGGAGGCTAAAAATTGAAGTAAGGCCGCATCAGCCCTTCTGTTGAGGACTGTTCGCATCGCCCGGTATACAGCCACCGCATCGCCAGCCCACTGCCGGCCGCGAACCCGCCCGGCCAGCGGGCCGAGGCTGATGTCCCTGCCGGTAAAAAAGCGAAAAATGCGCATGTGAATCGTTGGCTAAATAGTTGGCTGTCTGTATCCCGCTATTACATACTGCCCACGCTATTATGACAAAAATAGACAAATCCATCTGGCTGCCCACTATAATCTACTCATTATTAATATATCGTCCAATAAAATACCTGCATCCGATAGTCTGAAAGCATACCTGACCAAGGACAATTACAGGTCAACTATCTACCTACCAGCGGTATTTTTCATGGCGGGCTGTCAATAAAAATTGGGGAAAATTTTGTCCAGGCTGTTTTTTCAATAAGCTCTATATCAAATTTTTGTGCAAAAAAAATCTACTAAAAAATACGAATGCTGCTGTAAAATCGCGGTTTCGTGTCCATCCCTCTGACGGTAATCAGCATGCATATTTGGGCTGAGGCAAAATATTTGTCGATACAGATTTTAAAACCAGGCACATGAAGGAAAAAATTTGGCACTATCTGCACCAATTGCGAGCCCCCTACTCAGTTAGTTCGGATACCCAGGCTGCCGAGTTGCAGTTGCTGGGCAGGATGTCTGCCTATGAGCATTTTTCCTTCGTGCTCGACCTCGCTACTTTCGAGCTACATCACAGCCTGGGCAGTGAGCAGTGGCTGGGGTATCCCTTGCGTCAATTTTCTGATTTGCTTTCGCCCAAGTTTGCAGAAGGGCACAAGCAGCTGCTGGAGGCCTACTTGCTGGCTTTTGTAAAAATGCTGACGACGACCGAGCAACGGAGCAGTTTTTTGCGGCAGCGACTGCTCTGCCTGCTGCCGGTGCGTAGCACCGGGCGACAGCCACTCTTGGTCAAAGCTATGGCAACACCTTTTCAATACGATGCCGACGGGCGGCTTGCCAGCCTGCTGCTGCTGGGCAATTGCCTGACTGAGTACAGGTGGCAACCGCTGCATCCTCACTTTATGGACGGCCCCCTGCCCTTTAGTACTTACTGGCAGCAGTGGCTTGAGCGGGAAGCATGGGGATCGCTGAAAGTGCGGCAGCCATTCACGCCGCAGCAGTTGCGCATCATCAAACTACTCGCTACAGCCGAAGACCACAAGACGCGGGACATCGCCTCCGAGCTGTTTATTGCGCAGGGGACTGCGCTCACCCACAACAAGCAGATTGTGCAAAAAGCGTCGCAGTGGCTGGGACATTCTTTCAGCAGTGCCCGCGAGGCGGCCGTACACTTGCAACAGTGCGGGATGATTATCTACTAAATAACTGCAGATCAACCCATAATTAAGTCTTATGCACAAGTTGATGCTTTTGATCTTCCCCTGGCTAACAGCCGCCCTTATGGCACTGCTCGCACGCCCCCTGCCTGCTAGCGGACAGCTACCCTCCTTCGGACGGCTACAGTCCCTGCTGGGTAGTGTGCAGGTTGACAATGCTACCATCCGTCAGTCGGTGGAAGCCGATGCCACTCAACCTTATCGCCTCCGCTTCCGCATCAGCACTACCATCGGGCAGGGGGCTGAGCAATCAGAAGAATACGAACTCAACCTGGCACTGCTCGATACCCTGCAGCTAACCATCGTTGACTCCCGCAACAAACTGTCGGTATCGCTGATAGCACAGCGCGATCCGCTCATCCTGCGCATCAGCCGTTCATCCCAGGGCAGCTACGTCAAAAGTATGCTGCTGCAGGCAACAGATGCTGACCAGGCGCGCGAGCTGCTGGCCGTTGTGAAACAGCTGGTCAGAGAGGCAGCGCCTGTCTGGGAGGTAGCTGCTGCTTTTCCGAAGGATGTGCCGGGCATTGATCGTTGGCTCAACGAACAGATTGGCCAGCTGAGCCTGCTCGAACAATCCTACGTACAAAGCTGGCAACCTGTGACCAAAGGAGAATACGAGCTAACTGTCAGCAACACTAAAACCGGCCAGCTGCAGCTGGCTTTCGATCCACTGGATATGGCTACCGCCAGCCTGCGCATCCAAACCCGTGGCGATGAAGTACTCCTCAGTCTGTCAACACAACGATCGGCCAGACTTGTGCGCTGTGTGCAGGACGGCAACGCCTGCAACTACCGCGACGATGTACTCATCCGCTGCCGGCGCTACGACCAGGCGCTGGTCATCTCCAGAGCACTGCAACAATGGTTGCTGCTGCAGCAGCAGCAAGCCCGGCAGCAGCTCAGACCGCAAAGTCGGGAGCAGGCCATGACCGAACTTACTGCGCTGCTCCGGGATTTCAACATCGAACATACCAGCTACCAGCAGCAGGTCTCGGGAAGCGACATCCTGGAATGGGCGCAGCAAATCAACAGCTCGCAGCGGCTGACGGACAGGAAATACCGCTTTCATCTCGCAGATATTGATACCAGCCAGCTGCTGGTGACTACCCGGGCTGCAGTCGCCTTGCTGGAAATCAACTGCCTGCAGCGGCTGCCCTACATCGAGCAGTCCGAAGGGGGTAGTCGCATGCCGTTTAGCAGCAGCATTGAACTTGCTATGCCCGACATTCCTACCGCCCGACAAGTGCAGCTCATCCTGCGCCGGCTGCGGACGCTGACGCCTGTCGACCTTACCCCCGCCGACTTCAGCTGGCTGGCTACTGCAGCGGCCGGGTATCACCAACGCGCCGATATGAAGCAGGTACTCACGCAGCCCGAAACTTCGGCTTGTAAGTGGATGCTGCAGCATGAGATCAACAGCAGCCGCGGGGGGCAATCAACTTGGTACGAATTTAGCCTGCAGGACATCAATCCTGCACAAATACGGCTATTGGTTAGCGGCAAAGAAGTAAGCCTCCGGTTGGCAACTCATGGCGAGCAGGCGCTCATCAAACACTACAGCGCCGCCGATAAATACGGTTTTGAACGAAGCCTTCAACTGTATTTCAACGATATCGATACCGCTAAACGGGCTGAACGCAGCCTGCAGGCGCTCGTGCAGCGCTGCCAGTAATCCGAGTAGCAGCTTATTAATCAACCATCCCCGGTAGCAGCTGCAAATTCTTTGAATATCAACCGAATAAGCAGGGGATGCCACAAGCATTGTTCAAAAAAACTGTCATACCATGCTGAAGCAAGTATTATGGACCACTTGGCTCGTTGCCGCCCCCTTCCTGGCTGCCACCGCCGGATCCGATCCGGGGCTGCCGGCCATGACACGACTGTACCTGCGCGACCTGTTCAGGCAAAGTGATATGTTCACCGAAAAGTCGCATTTCCTCTGGGCCGACTATCAGGCGTTCAGCAACCGGGGTAGCCGCCCCTATCTGTCAGCTGAAGTGATCCCCCCGTTGGGGCTTGGCTATGAAAGGCGCCTATTCCACAACTTCGGGCTGCGCATAGCTGCAGCCACCCATTGGTGGGACGAAGACCGCCTGCGGGTGAGCCTGCCCGAGCGGCAGCTTTTTTTACAATATCGCTACACCTACTGGACGCTGGGCGTGGGCCTTTCCTACCACTTTGCCATCAACTATCGCTGGGATCCATACATCGCTCTCCAGCAGAGCTTCCGGCTGGCAACAGCAAGCTGTGAATGCGAGTCATTTACAGAGTCGGTCTGGTCCAGTGACTTCCTCTTCGGGCTGCGCTACTTCGCCAGCCACCGCTTTTACCTGCTGGCAGAAGGAGGACAGCACGGGGTAGGCTATGCAAAAGTTGGCCTGGGAATAAAATTATACTAATCAAATCATATATGATGAATAAGCTATACATCATAGTCTGCCTAAGTTTACTGCTGCTGGCTGGCTGCGAAAAATATGACGCACTCATGCCGACCCCCCCCGTGGGCAATATCCGCTCCGATCAGCTGGCACTGGTGGAGACATTTTCACCCCTCACCTGCAACGATACTTCTGTCTGCAGCATCATCTACGACCAGCTGACCATACCCAATGTGCTGTGCCGGCTGGTCTCCAGCGAGCGCAATCGCGACATCGTTTTCATCGTCGATAAAACCGGCTCTATGTCGGACGATATCGACATCGTACGACAAAATATCAATGACATCATCAAGTGCATACCAAGAGGATGCCGGCTGGGCGCCGCCTCCTACGGAGATATCTGGTCGGATGGCAGTAACTGGTACGAGTCGGTAGATCTGGACAGTGACTATGGAAAGACGCGCTCCTTTATCGACGACATACGAACTGTCGGCGGCGGTGACACACCAGAGTCCGTTTACGACGCCATCTGGCGGGCACTGGATGAGATGAGCTGGCAAAACTGCTCGCCGCCGCCCCTCATCATTGTTATGGGGGATGCCCCCCCGCATACAGGAAGCCGTACGCAACGAACGCTCGCAGACATCATTGCGAAGACCGAAGAAATTTGTCCGGGCAACAGTCTGGACACCGACTGCGCCGGCGTGAGCTTCCGCCCGGTAATCATCATCAATTAATCATTAAATGTAATAGTATGAAAAAGTATTTTCTGCTCTTGCTGCTGGCTGGCAGCATGCTCCTCCTCGGTGGTCGACTGTATGCCCAGGAATATCGTTCTGCCGTAGGCCTCAGGCTTGGCTCTCCCGTTTCGGCCTCACTAAAAACCTTTATCAGCAACAACGGAGCCATCGAGGGCTTTGTCAATTACAACACAGAAAATATCTCCTCGAGCTACCGCTGGTCAAGAATTGGTCTGGGGGCTTCCTACCAGCAGCATGATGATCTGGGAACGAGCGTCAATGGCCTCAGCTGGTATTATGGTTTTGGTGCCACCGCTTATCGCTGGGGGTACAGCGACGACAATTTTTTTAATGATTACGGGAGTTTTTCACTGGGCATCCAGGGTTACTTGGGGCTTGAATACGTCTTCCCAAGCCGGAAGATCGTTCTGAGCCTGGATTGGGTACCCACCTACTTTATAACTGGTGGCTATGTGAGCGGATTTGGATACGATCAGGGGGCACTGTCCGTCCGCTATATCTTCAGAGAGTAGCCATTGGTTATCAACACCTAAAACCCGATATAATCCCATAGCCGCCGGAGCTCCCGTCAACTATACTTCGTATGGGCTGGCTGCACGCATTACTATTTCAACCATTTAGTCATCCATATTACAGCGCCAACACTAGCCGAGGTTTTAGCATGGCGTACTACTTATTAATTAAACCAACACATCATGAAACACATATATGTATTATTTTTTATATTTATTTACCTGAATGCAGGTAGTCAATCTCTGCCTCTGCTGTTTGATTTTGAAAATCCGCCCAATTTTCTTCCTCAATTTTGGACTGTGCACCCCAATCTTTCGGGCGTTAACGGTCGTGTAGAGATCTATAACGACCCCTCTACTGGCAACTATGCCGCTTTATTGAGCAAGGTAAATGACAGCGGCGGGTTGACCCAGTCGGCCATAGACCTAAAGCTGAACACACTTAGCTGGGCTGAGCGAGAGGTCGATTTTAGTTTTGACTTCAGGTATTTTTTTGACGAAACGCAGTACTACGATGCCATCTTCATGAGCGATAACGGTGGTATTAGCTTTACCAGAGTGATTGCTTTGCAGCCGTCACGTTGGTGTGAGAATTCATGGATGAGCTTTCCCGTATTTGATTTTAATGCCCTACTGGCCAATAATGGACTTAGTTATTCGGCTAATTTCATTATTCGGTTTTCACATGAGGGGACGGGAGATTTCAATACAGCAGGCGACGAAGACGGATTGTTAATCGATAACATCCGTTTTGCAGTAAGGCAACAACTACAACCAGCAGCTCCTCCGGTGGCTGAAAATTTTTCATCCGGCACGCTCAATCCTGCCTATTGGCGTGTAATACGCAGTATTCCGGATGCTACTAATCAGGTACTACCTGCAGGAATCACGCCCACTTATCGCGCTGAAATTGTGAATGCTGATGCAGCAGACACTGATGGTTACAGCTTTGCCCTGGGCAAGCTTTATGATTGTGGCGGAGAGAATAACAGCTACATCGATTTGCACATTAATCTGCAAGGTTATGAAAATCAGCATTTGTTATTCTCTTTCGCTTTCAAACATTATTATGACGAAACACAGGCTGGCGATGCTATCTTGTTTAGTGATGACGGAGGACTCAACTTTGTCAGGGCCATTGCACTTGATCCGGATCGATGGAACGACTACCAATACGGCTGGTTTCAGCCTTTTGTACTCAGCGAAATGCTTGAACAACTGGACCTTGACTACAGCGAGCACTTTGTTATCAGGTTTCAGCAGCTGGGGACGGGAGATTTCAATACAGCAGGCGACGAAGACGGCATGTTCCTCGATGATGTACGTGTCTGGGCGCTTCCAACTGTTGAATATAAACACCCCCCTTTTTGTGACGATTTTGAAAACAGCGATTTTGACAACCACTGGCGATTTGGTACGGCAACCCTCGATCCTGTTTCCCGGCAGGCAATCAACGGTACCAACCCTGCACATTTCGCTGCGCGTGCATTGACATGGGGTGTAAACAACTCTGTTGGTCTGGCGCTTGGCAATCGCTATGACAATGACACTGAATTTACCCTTACGCGTGCGGACTTATACGTTGATTTTAGTGCGATCAACGACCCGGTTCTCAGTTTCAGCATAAGAAATTATTACAATGAATTGCAAGCGGAAGACGGACTGTATCTGAGTGTTGATGGTGGCAGCACCTTTACCAAAATATATACTTTTAACTGGTCATCATTGACCAACAACGCATACACTACCATCAGTCTGCCCTTGGATCAGGTTGCTGGCAACTACCAACTCGACTTATCGTCATCGTCTGTACTTCGCTTCCAAACATACGGAACCGGAGATTTTAATACAGCAGGCGACGAAGACGGAATTATCCTTGACAACCTGTGCATCAATGGTATCATTGTTGACGATGAAAGCCCTGCCAGCGATCAAAGCATCCGACTATGGCCCAATCCGGTTGCCGAGCAGCTGCAATTAGCGTTACCATTTGCCGGTCAGCTGATCATTCAACTCACAGATGTACAGGGGCGGGAAGTCTTCCGTCGGGAAGTTCAGGCGGTCGAGTCTGTCTACACCCTGGACGTGCGCAGCCTGCCAGCCGGGCTGTACTGGCTACAGCTCCGGTACCCACAAGGAGTCCTATACCACAAACTTGTTAAACAATAGCATTGCAGCCTGAGCAGTTACCCGCCCGCCGCATGCAAATCTGTGCAAAAAAGCGTAATATTGCAGCACGGCTTTTCCACAGAAGGAAAAGCCGTGCTGCAGACGATGAACCTACTAGACCGCTGGTTTGGCGCGGGTGACTACCAAGAGCCCGTCATCTCCTTCGGGCGCTACGGCGATGCGCTGAAAACGGCTGCCCAGCAGCAGTATTGGGAGGCTGCGCAGGCGGCTTTTCGCGCTGCCGATTACCTGGTGAGCTGCCGCTCGCTGCTGCAGTTTTTGTCCAATCCGGAAGGTGACAATGTCAGCTGGCGCTTTGAGCAGGAGCAGCTGTACTTCTCTTTTTTTCAGGGCTCCAAAAAAATTACCGGACAGGCGGACCACCGGCAGTTGCGCGCACAGGTACGCCTGGGGCGCCTCAGCGCCCAGGATCTGCCGGAACTGTCGCTGCAGCTGCTGGCGCGCAATGCTTCCTTTTACTACTGCCGCTATGCCATTGACGATGAGCGCTGTATATGCCTGCTTTTCGACACCCTCATCCAGGATGCAGCGCCCTCGAAGCTGTACAATGCTTTTCGTGAGCTGGCCATTGCTGCTGACAAACTCGACGACCTGCTGCTCGACTCCTTCCCGCAGGTGGCGGCCGTAGAGTCGGAACACCTGCTGGCTGTCCCCCCCGAAGAGCAGAACGCACGCGTTGCACTGATTCGGGAACGCGTTGCCAGCGCATTACAGCAGGCTGGCAATCCTTTGTCTGAAGTCAGCCAACACCCCCAGGCCATCTCCTATGTACTCCTGGACGCCCTCTTTCGCATTGACTACCTCACCCAGCCGGAGGGTATTGGTATGGAATCGCTGGAGCGGGCACAGCGACTGTATTTTGACCATTTCAACAAGCGGCAGATTCAGGCGCGCAATGAGCTGCTGGCCGAGGAGTTGCGGCTGCTCGCGAGCCGCTCGGAAGCCTGTTTCAGGCGCGAAATGTACCGCGGTATCTTCACCTTCGGCATTACCCGGCACGTCAGCCACGAGCGGGTGGTGCAGCAGATCGACCACGAGCTGCCCAACATTGCCTGGTACCTCGACCAGCAGTGCCCTTCGGCAGCCACTGCCATCACAGGCTATGTGATCGGCTACTGCCTGTTCAATTTTTCCCTGCCTGCGGTTGACAAAGAGCTTTTTCACCTTTATTACCGCATCACTGAGCCCGCCTTTTTTGCCGCCCTCGGCTTTGCACCCGCCTATGCCGATCCTGCTACGGGCAGGCCCCTCCGCCGCCCCATACGGCAGGCGCTCGACAAGCTGGCGGAAAAACAGCAGGACCAAAACCCAAAGCTGCAGTTGGCTGTTGATAAGCTGGTATTCGACGATCTGGCGCACTTTTCTTACAGCTACCTGCAGATGATTCACCAACTCAGGCTCAACCAAAAATAAGACCATGACATCCACACAAACGACAACCATTGCCGACTTGTGGCAACTATTGGAGACGGTAAGCGATCCCGAGGTGCCGGTGCTCTCAGTGGTAGACCTGGGCGTTGTGCGGGCCATCGAGCTGCCGGAGGGCGGCGGGGTAAAAATTACCATCACGCCTACGTATTCCGGCTGTCCCGCCATGAACGTCATTGAAATCAATATTCGCGCGGTGCTGCAGGAGCACGGCTATGCGCCTGTGACCGTCGAGACCGTCCTCAGTCCTGCCTGGACGACCGACTGGCTTAGCGAGGCCGGGCGCGAGAAACTGCGTGCTTATGGGATTGCGCCCCCGGAGCCCGGCGATGAAGATACCGATGCGCTGGCGCTTTTCCGCCCGGAGAAAAAAGTCAGCTGCCCGCATTGCAATTCGCGCAACACCCGGCTGGTTTCACAGTTTGGCTCCACAGCCTGTAAGGCGCTGTACCGCTGCCTCGACTGCCTTGAACCTTTTGACTATTTCAAATGTCACTAATGCCTGCGAAGCGGCAGCTGTAGGCATGCCTGCTGCCGGGCAATTTGTACGGGTGGCCAACTTGCAGTAACGACAAATAAGGGCGGATGCATTTATCAATAAAGACTGGGCAGGGGCGCTTTCCGCGCCTATATCGGGGAAAAAAAATTCCAGCCCCAACAGCCAGCAAAGCTGCCCCAAGGTGCCTTCTGCGCCTGATGCAGCTGGCTTTTTTAATTTTCACGAGCTTTAGCTGCCTGCAGCAGGCAAGCGCTCAGCGCCTTGGGCAGACGATCCGTGGGCAGGTTGTAGATGCTGACAGCGGGCAGCCGCTGGTAGCGGCGAACCTGCAGCTGGTGCCGGGCGAGCTTGCCAGTACGACTGACAGCAGTGGAAACTTCCGTTTTGAGGACGTCATGCCCGACCGCTACCGCATCCACGTGAGCTATGTAGGCTATGAGTCCATGGACATCGACGGCCTGCTGCTGACTGCCGGCAAGGAGCTGGTGCTTGCCATAACCATGCGCCCTGCGGCTACAGCGCTGGGGGCTGTCACGGTCAGCGCTGCGCGCATGGACATACGGCAGCTGGCCGGGCCTGGGCTGCAGCTGCTCACCATGGAAGAAACCAATCGCTTCCCTGCCACTTTTTTTGATCCCGCCCGCCTGGCACTATTCATGCCGGGCATTGTACAGACCAATGACCAGGGCAATGGCATGTCCATCAGGGGTCACTCGCCCGAGTCGGTCGTCTGGCGGCTCGAAGGCATCGAGACCGTCAACCTCAACCACACCGCCAATGCGGGCACGCTGGCAGACGGAGCGGTGCGCAGCGGCGGCGGGGTCAATGCCCTGAGTGCACAGCTGCTCGACCATGCCCAACTGTACAGCGGGCTACAGCCGGTAGCCTACGGCAATGCCGTTGGCGGGCAGCTCGACATGCGGCTGCGGGAAGGCAATAATGAGCGTACGGAGTACACCCTGCAGGCGGGCGTCATCGGCCTCGATGCTGCTGCCGAAGGCCCTTTCCGGCAGGGGGGGCGCGCCTCCTGGCTGTTCAACTACCGCTACTCATTTACGGGACTCCTCAGCGCGCTGGGCGTTCCATTGGGCGACGAGGACATTCGTTTTCAGGATTTTAGCTACCACCTGGTTTTCCCCGACCGCAGCGGCGGCAAGCTGCGTCTTTTCGGCGTTTTTGGCAGCAGCAGCAATGATTATGCAGGGGAGGCCGACACCAGCGGCTGGCTGGTGGAGAAAGATGCTTACGCATCCATCCATTTTGGTGGCCGCCTCGGCACCGCCGGGCTGGCCTACCAGCGCCCCCTCAGCAGCCGGGGGTCGCTGCGCCTGACCGCTGCCTGGTCGGCCATGGAGGCCGACCGCAAGGCCAGCAGTATTTTTACTGTTGGGGAAGAAAATGACCGGCAGCGGGAGCGCAAGCTGAGTATGCAGGCTGTCTATCGGCACAAAATCCAGCATGACCAATTTGTGGAAACAGGCGCTGAGGCGCTGTCGTGGCGCGAGTACATCCTCTTTGACCGTGGCGGCAGCGCCCCCGACAACCCCTTCAACCGCTACCTGCGCAACCAGCAGGGCCAATTGGGTGCAGCTTTTGCCCGCTGGCAGCTGGAGCGCCGCCACTGGCAGGCGTCGGTCGGCGGTCGGCTCACGGTAGCCTCCGCTTCCCTTGGCGGCCGCGCCTGGCTGGCGCCGCGCGCCTGGCTGGCCTGGCTGCCGGCACAAGGCCGGCAGTGGCAGCTCGGCTATGGCGAGCAGCAACAATTTACGGCCTTTCCAGCCCAGTTGCGGCAGCTGTCCCTGAGCTATCGGCAGCAGCTGCCATCGCAGCTGCAATGGCAGCTCGAAGCCTACGCCCAACAATTGAGAAGTCTCGAAAAAGACGGGCGGGTTGACCGCATCAACGGCCAGGAGACGGCTGACCTACCGTCGCTGCCGGCGGCGGCAGCAGCTCGCTACTACGGGCTGGAAGGCAGCCTTCGCCGGCGCAGCAACGACGACTGGCACTACTTGGTAAGCCTGAGCGTTTTTGGTACGCAATACAGAAGCGATGCGACGGCCGACTGGCAGCAAGGGCGCTTTAGCAGCCGCTTTTCGGCTTCCGCTATTGTTGGGCGCGAATGGGTGCGCCCCGCCAAGGAACTGCTCAACCGCCGCTGGGGCGTGAGCATGGCTGCTCAGTACAACGGTGGGCAGCGTACGGCTCCGATTGACCCGGGCTTGTCGCAGCAGCTGGGCTGGACAGTCCTGGATGCCAGCGCAGGCTACCCACTACGCCTCACAGACTACTACCGCATCGATCTGCGCTGGTATGCACAACGCAATAAACCCGGTAAGAACAGCACTTTTTCCATTGATATACAAAATGTTACCGCTACCAATAATCTCGCCTACCGCTATTACGACCGATGGCTGCAGCAGGAGAGCAGCCGTAGTCAGCTACCACTGATCCCCGTGCTGAGCTACCGAAGAACTTGGTAGCGCCCCCGGTAATACAAAGAATTTACTGCCCAATTTGGTAAAATCCTGTAAATTTAGGCTTTGCCTAATGGGCTCTGTAGCAGTAGCGGCTCTTTTCGCCGCTTGCGCAAAAGCGGTAGTATAAAAATGTACCGCACGGCATTTTGGGGCGGCTGAGGCCGCCCCAAAATGCTTCGAGCAACTCATGGAGCCCGCAGGCCTGATATTTCACCGGACGACCTAGTGCTGCCGGATTATTTACAGCAACGACCAATGAACATACGCTTCCTTTTACTGTGGGCTGTCTGTTGGGCAGGGACCAGCTACCAACTGCCGGCCCAGCTTGCCAATCGGCTCGAGCAGGTGCGAACCTATTACACGCAGGGCAAATATGAAATGGCGCTGCAAGTGATTGATGACAGCAGAGTCCTGCGGCTCGATCCGGAGGCAGCGCTGTTCAGGGCGCTGTGCCAGTACCAGCTCAACGATCTGACCAATGCCCTCACCAATTTTGAGAAGCTTGCCGCCGACCCAAAGATGTTGTACCCTGAGGCACTGCTCTATATTGGCCGCATTCATCATGCACAGCTGCGGTTTGACGAGGCAGCCCAATACTATAAGTCTTATCTGCAGAGCCTGCGCGGTGACCATCCGAGTCGCGGAATGCTGATTGAAGACATTCGCCGCTGTGAAAACGGCCTTCGCTTCCAGTACAGACAAAGTGGTGTCATCGTTGATAATCTGGGACCGGAGGTCAATAGCCAGCAGGACGAGTTTGGTCCCGTCCCTGACCCGCGCCAGCGCAGCCGGCTGTTCTACACGGCCATCAAACCCGGCAACACAGGTGGTAGTATCAACCAGCGAGGACAACAGGACGTGCGTGGAGGCAGCTACTTCGCTGACATTTTTTCCTGCCGCCAGGAGGGTGGTGTATGGGGAAATCCGGAGCCTGCCATTGGGGAAATACTGACAGCACAGCATGAGACCGTGCTGGACTTTTCGGCTGATGGCAACATACTCTATTATCAGCGGGGGATGCAACAGGGTGAGGGCAGCATCGTGGCCGATGCACTTTATCCATCGGACAAGGCAGCCGCCAGCCGCCTGATTGCAGAAAGTGGCCTCAATCCTTCCTGGGGCGATCAGGCACTCTTCATCTTCAACGATACGCTCCTCCTTTTTGCCAGCCGTCGGCCAGGTGGCTATGGCGGTCTGGATCTCTATCGCACCGCTTTTCGTGGCGGCCAGTGGACGACACCCGAAAATCTTGGCAATACCATCAATTCGGCTTTTGACGAAACCACCCCTTTTTTGGCTCGTGACGGTAGGACGCTCTACTTTAGCACCAACCGAAGTAGCATAAGCCTCGGCGGCCTCGATGTTGTGCGGGCAGTATATGAGACTGCTGAGGGGCGCTGGTCCGCGCCTGACAATATGGGTATTCCTGTCAATTCTGCCGCCGACGACAGCCATTTTCGGCTGGCTAAAGACGGCTATACAGGTTACTTGGCCTCTGCCCGTAAGGACGGGCTGGGACGCAGGGATCTGTACGTGGCCTATTTTTCGCAGTACCGCAGCGAGATGGATATGGCAGTAAGCCCGTCTGCTCCGCAGCCGGCAGCGGAAGGCAAGCAACCGCCGACGGAAGTACCCGCTCCTGCCCGGCAGTTTGAACCCCGTGCAGTAGCGGACAAGGCCGTTATCCGGCAGGACCCACAGCCGGCGGCTGGCCCCGTTGCAGTACCTGCGCGACCGGCTGAAACCCGCGTGGCAGCAGACAAGGCCGTTATCCGGCAGGATCCGCAGCCGGTGGCTGACCCCGTTGCAGTACCTGCGCAGCCCTCTGAGGCTCGTGCGGCAGCGGCACATCCGGAAAGCCCCTACGAGTGGCCGTTGACAGACGAGCAGACAGCTACCTACGGTCCGCAGCTGGCACAGCTGGCCGCACAGCTACCGGCAGGCTGGCGGCTGATTATCAG
>CAZYAO010000026.1:45082-53269 GCA_964645715.1 uncultured Saprospiraceae bacterium | reverse complement strand
GGCAGCACGTGACAGCGATACTGTCTCAAGCCAAAGGAGTCGATTGCCGGTTGGCGCTCATCTGCAGAAATAAACAGTACGTGACTGGCTAGTCGGTAAGCAAGATACTCTGTAATCCATACCAATGGCCACCACCATTTGCCCATTGATTTGAACCGGATATATTCAAGATTGTGGCTGTAGATATACAACTGAACCCTTGTGATACGGCAGACCACGACTGCCAGCAGTGCGAAGAACGGCTGTTGAACGATCAGATGGCGGACGCCGTAGAGTCGAATGGCTCTGTGCAACTGAAACACCGAACGCAAGCTTACGTACCTCCAGGGATGTTTGCTGAGCCAGGGAAGCAGTTTAAAGGACAGGCCTGCAGGCGATGGCACCTCATTATTGACCGTGCTTAGTACCCACAGAGGCACCGCCTTGCCCAACCAGGAAGCAAAGCCCCAGGCCGCTTTCTGCCCCCCGTTGGCAGGTGGCAGAAAACGATAAGGAACAACAAAGAGCGCTCCCCCCATGCCGCTTACTTCTTGCCGGTTTTCTTAACGGAAGCTTTGGCAACAGGCTTTTTTTCTGTCACTTCAACCTCAACCGGGCTTGTAGCAAATCTATAGCCCTGCATACCTACCAATCCAAGCAATGCCAGCAGAATAGCAGAAGAACAAACCGTTGAAATCATGAGTCCCGTCTTGTAAGAAGCAGGATCAAACGCAAAGACAACCGTATGTTTACCTGCGGGTACCTTCATTGCGCGCAAGATATAATTGGCCCGTATATGGTCGACCGGCTTGCCGTCAATATACGCCTGCCAGCCCTTATCGGGACCATACCAAATCTCGGAAAACACAGCCAGTTGGTCAGCAGACGCATCCACTGCATACGTAAGTTTGTCGGGAGCATACTCTGTAAGCTCGATAGAGCCCGCCGCATCCTTGGCCTCAAAACCCTTCAGATAGCCCTCGAATTCGGGAGCATGAACGACAGCCACACGCGCCGGATCAACATCATTGAGTGCATCAATTTCTTCGTTTGGCGACTTAGCCCAGTAAATACTGTCGACAAACCAACCATTACCCAGCGCATTGGGATTGCGCTGCAATTGGGGCTCCTCTGCAGAACCCGTTATGAAGTAACGAGTGTTCAGCATATCCAGACTTCGCTGATTGCCTTTAGAGAAGTGGCGGTCGATCATATCCTGATACCGCTGCAGTTTGGCGGCGTGATACCCCCCAATAGACTTGTGGTAGTAGGAGGTCATACTTGAATTGAATGTATTGACTGTCAGATCCATTACACGATAACTTGGATCTTTATCCTTCAGAATTTCTTCATCTACCGGGCGAGCTGTGAAATTATCCTTGTAATTGGTGGGCGTCACAAAATTATCCTCATTGACGTAGCGCTTATCTACCGACCAAAGATCATAAACCGTCAGCAGCAGCAGGCCCGAGAGCATGACAGATGAATTAATCATATTGCGCATATATGCCCAGATAAGGCCCCCGCTCAAAGCAATCAACAAAAAGCTGCGGAATGCATCTGCACGCATGAAAGCCTGTCTGTCGGCAATAATAGCCCCCAAATCATAGCCTGCCTCCACATAGCGAGCATCGCCGTCTGTATTAAAATCAAAAAAAGAAGGCCCCATGACGACAAAGAACAGGCTCACAGCCAGCAGTGCGCCGGCGCCTATGTACAGACTTTTCATCATAGACTGCCAGGCAGGCTGGCCTTCCGCTTTGATCAGCTGCCACAGTCCCCAGAAACCCAGCAGCGGCAACAGAAAAGCGGTGATACTCAACACAGAATTGGGCGTACGAAACTTGTTGTACAGTGGAAAATAATCAAAAACCAAGCGATTGAACCACTCAAGATGGCTACCCATTGACAGCATGAACGTCAGCAGTGCCCCCCCGGCCAGCCACCAGCGCACAGGACCACTGACCCAGAAAACACCCAGTACAGCCAGCAGAAACACAACAGCCCCAAAGTAAATAGGACCGCTGGTGAAGGGTAGTTTGCCCCAATAAAGCGGTGCAGGTATTTCTGCAGGCAGTCGTGCGCCCTTACTACGAAGGTCGGCAGCAATCGCAGACTCAGGCCCAACCGTTTCCTGAGAGCCACCGCCCGCGACCCCCGGAATAAAAGATGCGAAAAGATCAATAGTACCATTGCTCCACTGCATAGCATAATCCCAGGCAAGGCCTTCCGTCTCACTACTGCTGGCGGGCGCTGCATTTCCCTGAGGCTTGAGGATGGGCGCCCCCCGCATGGTATCCCTGGAATATTCGTACGTTGGCAGCAAGTTGGACGCGGAACTACCCAATCCCAACAATCCCCCCAACAGCAATACTCCTGTACCCTTCAAAAAGGAAACTATCTCACCACGGCGAAGATCATACACCAACTGTGCCAGCCCCATGATAATCATCGTCAGAAAGAAGTAGTAGCTCATCTGTACGTGATTTGACATCACATTGACGCCTACCCCCAGCGCGAAGAGTACACCGCCCCA
Source organism: uncultured Saprospiraceae bacterium (assembly GCA_964645715.1). Taxonomy (GTDB): domain Bacteria; phylum Bacteroidota; class Bacteroidia; order Chitinophagales; family Saprospiraceae; genus JAUMBM01. The sequence goes on along the minus strand of CAZYAO010000026.1, from coordinate 50,754 downwards.
AAGATAACGCCCCCTGTAAGCGAGCAACATACCGGCCGCTATGAGCGGGAGAAAAGAAATTGCCCGTACTTTGGTATTGTGGCCCGCCTCAAACAAAATCATATTATTGGTTGTCAGACCAAAAGCTATGGCGGCTGCAATGCTCAGCAGTGGAGAAGCCCCCAGCGCGACCATAAGAATATAAAAGCAGACCATAGCTGCAAAAAAGCGTCCGATAGGCTCATCGATAAAAAGCCTTGTAGCATCATCGACGATCGTCAGCAGGTTACCATCTTTGATTGTATTGATCTGATAGGAAGGCATACCCCCGAACATAGAATTGGTCCACAGCGCCAACACGCCCGTTTTTTCGTAGTAATTGTCCAGTTCTTTGGCCATCCCTCTGTACTGAATCACGTCACCCTGCTGAATGACTTTGCCCGACAACTGCGGTTCGAAGTATACAGCCGCGATGACAAGGAAGAGAATGACGGCACCCACGTGGGTAAGCAAAAGCCTCAACTTCTGATTCATAGACAATTTTTTTAGTGCATTTGCAGCAATGGTGGTCTCTCATACGGAGCGACGCACGCTAAATTAGTACTTATAAAAAATCAACATCTTTGTCATAGGGGTATTTCATCAGGTAATCCATGGCGGTCCGCATATCGAACCCTTCGAAGACTACCCGGTACAGCATTTCTGTAATGGGGACCCGCAGTCGGTAGTAGCGCGCCAGGTGGCGAACGATGCGCAGGGTGCGAACCCCCTCCGCCAGTTCGGGCATACTGGCAATAACATCCTCATATTTTTCCCCTGAGCCCAGGCGAAAACCAAAAGTATAATTGCGACTTTTCTTACTGGTAGCCGTAGCAACCAGATCTCCGATCCCGGCTGTCCCCAGGAAAGCTGCTGGTTCGCTGCCCATAGCCTTGCCGAAGTAAATCATTTCCATCAGCCCCCGGGTAATCAGCATAGCCTGCAGATTTTTACCCATTCCGTACCCCTTGAGCAAGCCCGAGCCCAGCGCAATCACATTTTTGAGTGCGCCGGCCAGTTCAGCACCCAGCAGATCGTTGGAACCAAATACATGAAAACGGCTGCTAGACAGCACCTTTTTACCTTTGTCAATCACCTCATCGAAGTGACTGGCAATCAGGGTAGCTGTTGGCTGACCAGCCAGTATTTCTTTGGCCAGATTGGGGCCCGACAGACAGCCGACCCGCACTACAGACGTTTCCTGCAAGATTACCTCGCTCATGGTATTAATCTCTGCGCGCGTAATGCCCTGCTGGCTGATACGTGTCTCATCGATACCGTTGAGATCAAACCCTTTGGTACCGTGGATAAGCAGGTGATACGGGTGCAGCATGGGCGAGAGCTCCTGGATGAGCGACCTGAAACTAATTGAAGGGACGATAGGGAAGAGCAGTGTACAGCTTGACACAATCTCTGACAGATCATTGGTAGCGCGAATGCGCGGATTGATAGCCACCCGATGATGGATACGTGCGGTATTGAATGCGTCTACCACTTCCTGCCGGCGGGCATAGAGGAGTACGTCGGAATTCAGCGCCAGCAAATTAGCAATGGCGGTTCCGAAGCTGCCGGCGCCCAACACACCGACGGGGGCTTGTTCGCTTTTGTGCTTGCTACTCATAACAGTATGCGAAGGTATATTTTTTGTTCAACTTTATTTCTGTTTGACCACCCTAAAGTCCCAACTAATTTTTCAACCCTCAGCAGAAAAGTGTATCATTGCACAAAATAGCTCATACGTTGCCTATGAAAATTGCTTTGCTTGGCTATGGAAAAATGGGACAGGCTATCGAACATCTGGCTGTTGCTGCTGGCCATGAAATTGTGTTGACCATCAACAGCAGCAATCCGGATGACCTTACCGCTGAGCAGCTGCGCAAGGCCGATATTGCCATTGAATTTAGCAGACCTGAGTTGGCCTGGCGGCATATTGAAGCCTGCCTGCAGGCCGACCTGCCAGTAGTCTGCGGGACCACAGGATGGCATGAATTGTTGCCGCGTGCGCGTGCGCTGGCCGAGGAGCGACAGCAGGCGTTCCTGTATGCCGCCAATTTCAGTCTGGGGGTTAACATATTTTTTGCCCTCAACCGCTATTTGGCCGAACGCATGTCGCAGTGGGGGGACTATCAACCCTCCATACGCGAAATTCACCACACGCGTAAGCTGGACGCCCCCAGCGGCACTGCCATTCACTTGGTGCACGATCTGTTGGACCGACTTCCCCACAAAGACCATTGGTCTGCGCATACGCCTTTTGCAGCAACATCCATTCCCATTTTTTCCGAGCGCATAGGAGATGTGCCGGGAACACATGAAGTTGTTTTTTCTTCTGCTATTGATACCATCACGATACGGCATGAGGCTCATTCGCGTGAAGGCTTTGCCAAAGGAGCACTGCTGGCAGCGAGCTGGATTATTGAACACCGTGCACGTGGCCCACTGAGCATGGAAGATATTTTGGGATAAAGCTGTCTGTAATTTTGCCAATAAATACCATGAGAAAGTACATCCTCCGTTCATTATTTGCGCTGCTGGTCGCGCTGATCGGCTACATTGCGGCCGTACTCATACAAGGAACGCTCACCGACTGGCAACCGCAGGAGCGTACGGACATACACCCCGTAAGCCCCGTTCCTCCGGCAGCCATAGCGGACTCCGTGATTCGGATTACCAGCTGGAACATTGGCTTTGCCGGGCTGGGTGAGGATGCAGATTTTTTCTACGATCAGGGCAAATTTCTTTTTGCCCGCGGCGGAATGATACGGTCGGAGCGCAGTTCTGTGGACCGCAACCTGACAGGTATTATCCAGGGCATAGGACATATTCAAAGCGACATCTACCTTCTGCAAGAGGTTGATCAACCGTCGCGCAGGAGTTACTACCTGCCAGTCTTTGACAGCCTGCGGTTGGCTGTGCCTGCCATGGCGGCTTTTTACGCCCCCAACTACCAGGTAAAGCGCGTGCCGCTTCCGCTATTGGAACCTTGGCGAGCTTACGGTGAAGTCAACAGCGGGCTCGCAACCCTGAGTCGCTGGCTACCGGAAGAGAGCTATCGCTACCAATTGCCAGGCAGCTTTGGCTGGCCCACGCGTATTTTCCAGCTTGACCGATGCCTTGCGATACACAGACTCCCGCTAGAGAATGGCAAGATGCTCATGGTAGTCAACGCGCACTTTTCGGCTTACGACAGTGACGGAAAGCTGAAGGCTGCCGAGATGGCAGCACTGAAGAGCCTGATTACGAAATGGTATGCGGATGGTCATTACGTGATTGTGGGAGGCGACTGGAATCAGGCACCTCCTTTCTTTACGCCACTAATGGCAGCACCTAAAGGTAGGGAGAATAACATTCCGACCAATATTGATCCCGATTTCATGCCTGCCGACTGGCGCTGGATGTATGACCCTACGCAACCCACCAACCGCAAACTGTACGAGGCATACCGTGCCGGAGAGACCTATACGGCACTGATTGATTTCTTCCTCGTATCACCCAACTTAAAAGTGCGTAAAGTTCGGACTATTGACCTGGGCTTCCGATTCTCTGATCATCAGCCGGTATGGATGGAAGTAGAAATACCCACCGGCAGCTAGTACTGCCAGTGAGTATTTCCCGTCAGAAACTTATTTCTTACCCTTAGCGCGATTTTGTTCCAGTTTGGCCTGACGCTCCTGCTGATCGCGCAGTGCATTTTCGAGGCGTTCCTGAAAACCAGTTTTCTTTTTTGGATTCTTGCGATAGGCCTCCAGATCAGCCTTGATCTTGTCGTGATCAATGATATAATGCTTCGTCACCAACGTCTGCGCAATATTTAGCACGTTGCTGAAGAAGAGGTAGGCAGTAAGACCAGCAGCAAAACTATTGAAGAAGCCGAGGAACATCACCGGCATGATATACTGTAACCACTTCATCGCAGGATTCGCGCTGAAATCCATTGACTGTGTATTGTAGTACGTATAAATCAGCGTGGAGACAGCCCACAGAATTGCGAATAAGCTCAAATGCTCCCCAAAGAAAGGAATATTGAAGGGGAGCATAGCAATCACGTCATAGCTTGACAAGTCCGTAGCCCACCAGAACCCTTCCTGCCGGAACGTAAGAGAAGCCGGGAAAAATCGATAAAGTGCAAACCAGATGGGCAACTGCAGCAGCATCGGGAAGCACCCTCCCAGTGGGTTGACACCAAACTCGCGGTAGAGTTTCATCGTCTCCATCTGTTGCGTCTGCTGATCATCCTGATGTTTTTCCTTGAGTTTGTCTATGTAAGGCTTCAGCGCGGCCATCTTCGACTGCGAGTGAATCATCTTATAGGTAAGCGGGAACACCAGCAACTTAACCAGCAGTGTAAGAACCAGGATTGCAAGACCCTTGCTACCAATAAAGCCCGTGAGGAAATCAAAGATTGGACGAATCACCCAGCGGTTGATAGCGCCAAAAATGCTGCGCCCAAAAGGAATAATATCCGTGAGTTCGTGCCCCATACCCTGCAGCAGGCTAAAGTCATTGGGTCCGACAAAAAATTGCATAGCAAAAGACTCCGAAGGAGCGTGCCCGTAGGGAATATCGACGACGGAGCGCAAAACCTTGAGATCCTCATTTTTTTCATCAAGCATCTCGGTACTCAGTTTCGCACCCGCAAACGACTCCTTGGCCACCAAGGAAGAATTGAAGAACTGATTTACATTAGACACCCACTTTACAGGCGTGGATTTGAGCTCTTCGCTATCAGAAGCCGTGCAGGAACAGTAAGAACTACTTTCCTCCAGCGGCTTATAGTACACGGAAGAGTAGTTTCGTTCGTAGCTATGATTGATTTCAATCCTGTCGAGATAATTGACCCAGCGCAGCTGAACCGACTGTGCATCATTGGCAAAGGTCTGCTGCAATCCGTTCCAGCTGATTTTGTAGTCGATGACATAACTTTTATCGTCAATCGCATAACGTTGTTCAAAATACTTACCCTCGCCTGCATAGGCCCTGAAAGTGATGGTATTGCCGTTGAGTTCAGGCGTGAAATACAGATTGCCACTAGCCACCGGCTTATCCAGGCCAGCTACCGGCAGCATATAATCGAAGCGATTTTTGTCATCCTCTAGCAGCAGCAAAGGTTCCTTTTTCTGCTTGCGTTTGGGACCTTCCTCCACCAGTTTAGCGTGCTGTTTCAGCTCCACCTGCTTGATACGTCCCCCCTTATTGGTAAACGTAACAATAAAGACCTCATTTTCGAGCGTTGTGAGTTGCTCTTTACCTACGGCTGCAGCGGCGAAATCACCATATTGAAACTGTAGTTTGAGTTGTCGGAGCGAATCCGCCTTTCTGTCAGTCTCGCTATCCCGTGCGGCTCCGTCAGAGAGGACAGCTTCATCAGCCGCCGCTGTTTTTTGTTGCCGGGCAGTATCTGCCTGACTGACCTGCGCCTTCATATCTATTGGCTCGGGCAGAAAAAACTGTTGCCACACAACAAAAAGCAGGAAGATCAGCGTCATCCCGATCAATGCATTCTTATCCATTCAATCGTAACTTTTCAAAATGCGTAAGAAGGCAGTACTACTACTTACCTGCGGAACCATTCATGGTGGCTACGGGCACATACGCCCCCCCACAGGCGAGGCTGGCTCACGAGCACACATCCGCGGCGCGAAAATACGCTTTTC
>CAZYAO010000026.1:30751-44982 GCA_964645715.1 uncultured Saprospiraceae bacterium | reverse complement strand
CCACAGGCGAGGCTGGCTCACGAGCACACATCCGCGGCGCGAAAATACGCTTTTCGGCAAGAACTACCGCAAATTATTCGATAAACTCCCGTATTTAGCTCAGCAACAAGCCTGCCGACGCGTCAAAAATCAGTTTGCACTGCCAAAATAATACAGCAAGACCGGACAGGCCGACGTTATGGACTGATACGCCACCGATTCTTTATAATCTCTGCTAAAAGGCAGGTAATAAGCCATTACACGGCTGTTAAACTGTTCCCAGACGGCAGGATTAGCCTTCTCCTCCTGCTTTGATTTGGTCAACAACGACAGTTCGCCCAAGTAACCCAGCAGATAAGCCGCTTGTGCGCGCAGTTCCTTGTCGGCCTCCAGCGCCAGCAACCTGTTCAGATAACCTTTGGCGCGCTCCATCCCCAGATAATCCTCCCGTTGCGTCGCCATTGGCGGCAGATAAGCCGCCCGCATTTCCGGCCCTGTATCTGCCATCCGCTTACCATAAGCATACATCATCCAGCTATTGCCATAGTAGCTAAAATTGAACCAGGCCACCCCCAGTCGGAGCAAGGCATCCGCTGCCTGTGCCGGATTTTTCACCCGACGGGACTGCTCTTCGAGCCGTAGAAGCTCTTCCGCCACGGCCAATTTTCCGGGAAAATCCCGGCCGCCTTCCCCTTGCAGTGTAGCCAGTGCCGACAAGCGGAACGGATTCTTTTTCAGGTAAGTAGCAAATTCATACGAAGTCTGCCAAAAGGCAGGCGCCACTTGCGCAAATGCCTGCCGAGCCTGCAGATAATCGGCGCGGCGCAGCGCCATGGTACCCTTAAGATCGAGCAGTGCATTGCGCGAGGGCAGGGGGGCTGAAGCCAAAAAACCCTCCCAGGCAGAGCGATCGGGTTTAGCAAGCAGCGCAAGCAACTGATCGATTGCTTTTTCCGCAGCAGGCTGCCAGTCAAGAAACTGAATAAGTTGGTAGTATGCGCTGTATTGATACCCATCAGCCTGCGGCAAATCCAATGAGTAGTTGTACAGACAATAAGCCTCCAGCAGTTGTTTTTGTTGTAAAAAAGCGTGGCTCATGAGTCGGTACACGATAAGCTGGTCGCGATAGCGGTATCCGTCGGCCGTTGCTGCCCGCTGGCTTTGCCAGCCCTGCAGCAGCGCCCAGAGTTCCTCCCGGGCTTTGGGCAGCGTCAGGTTTTTTTCAAAAACAGCCGCCAGCAGCAGCTCTTTAGCAAGCTGGCTGCGCACGGGCGCCGCCGGGCGGGCGCTGATGGCGGCCCAATGCCGCCGCGCAGCGACCAGGTCTTTTTTCAATAAAGCCAAATGCCCCAACAGCAAAGCATGCACATCACCACCCAAAGCCTGGGGAGACATCTGTTGCAAGGCCGCATACAAGGCATCCACGTAAGCCTGGTCGGTCTGCATCCGCTGCTGCTGTAGGTTGGCAGCGATCCCGACCGGTAAGCCCGGTGCCAGTTGCTGTATGGCTGCACGGCTCAACTGCTCACTGAACAGCCAGTCTTCAGCCTTATTTATTTCTCTGACCAACAACAATTTGAGCAAAGGAAAATCAGGTGCGAGCCGGTAGACGGACTGAATAGCCGGCAGCGCCCTGCCCGGTTCCTTAAGCGCTGCCAGGGTTTCCACTGCTGCCTGCCCGAATACATCGCCGGCCATTGACAGTGCGGCCTCTGTCTGAGCAGCGTCAAACAACTGGTAGGCATGAACACGCTTTTCCGGGCAACGCACGAAAGAGATCGCCGCCAGCAATGAGCGTTCTGCAGCCTGCGGCGTCATGGCAGCTTTGTGATGCAGCGCCCAGCCAAACAAGACAGATGAATCGTCCTGCAGCGCGTTGGAAAAGTGAGCTTTCCACAACTGGTCAAACCGCTGCAGATCTCCCTGATGCCGCGCCATCACCAGATTTTGGTAAGCATAACGCATGGCCAGAAAGCGGTCATCCGTCGACTCCAACTTACTGGCAGCCTGCTCCTGCAGACGCTGCAGGCTGGCAGCAAGCCTTGTGGTATCGGCGGCACTGCCGCTCCACGGATCGCGCTGTGGGCGCCTGTGCGCAAAATGCTCATAGCGCTTGGCCAGCAGCAAGTAGCTGAGCGCGGGTGCCCGTGCGGGCTGCTGCAGCGCTTTCCAAAAAGCATTGTTGGCAAGTGCTGCATCCACGGCACCGTCCAGCGCGTGCTCGAGTTCGGCCAGATTCATACCATACAACACCGCGTACACCTGCGACGCATGAATCGTAGGACCCATATAGGACGCCCACTCGGCACAGTTGCGCAGCCGGTCCTCTCCCTCACTAATCTCTTCGCCCTGCAGCTGGCCGGAAGCAGCGTAAGCAAAAGGCTCACAGGCATTACCGGCCAAAGAGGGACTCAGGAGGACAACCTGGTAACTATCAGGCCCGCCCGTTGCCTGCTGCGCAGGCAGTTGGGCCGACAGCAGCAGGCAGGCAGCCAGCCAGCAACAAAGCCTGTGGCTAGGGTGCATAAAAAGCATCCCATAACTGGTCAATTCCATAGTCCTGGATTTTTTGCGGATTCCAGTCAAAAAAAATCAAATTGGCAGACGGTATGGCCGCCTTCAGCTGGCGTAGCCCGGCCATCAGCTCTTCGGCAGTAGCCTCATCAATGCGCATCTCATCGCCCGCGCGTACATACATGCCCGCATAGGTAGTATCTGCCAAAAACCGGAAGCGGTTGTCCCGAACCTGTACCAGATTGGGATCGGCTGCAGCGGCCGCAAAGTCTACCGCCCTGGCCAATCCCCGAAAGCGTCCGTCTCTGAAGACGGCTCCCCAGCTGAAGAGAGGCAAGGCCAGGTCGAGTGGCAGCGGATAGTCGGGCGCCTGCAGATAAGTTGCCAGCAATTCTGTATCAAAAATAGCATCACGGGTACGAAACTGTTCCACTGCCGCCAGATTATAGCACATCAATACAGCGCGATCAACGGGCGGATACAATCCACTTTCTTTGTATTGATGCATGCGCACCGTACAACTGATTTGCCACTGCGGATACAGCCGCTTCAGGGCTGAGAGGAAAGCAAAATAATCAGCGCGGCTGGCTTCTGTCCAGTCGCAGTCTATCTGCAGCTGGCGGACAGGCGCTGCCGTCCGCACGGCACTGCCAGCGGTGGGGGGGCGTTCGATATCAGCGATGGTAGCACCCTGCAGAAACGGATGCCCTGCCACGACCGTGCGACTGATTTCCGCCACTTTTTCCCCCACTTGTCGGGCCAATTTGTCGGGATCATGCGGCTTCAGGAACACCCGATTGGTTATGAACACGACCGGACACAGCTGGAGCGGGCCCTTGTTGGGCATGACAGCCCCCCAACCCTCGGCGGGCCACTGCGGAGGCAACTGCAGCGGTGCCACAGGCACCGGCATATCGTGATAATCACTCCAGTCTACATCAAAATATCGCAGATAGAGCAGGTCGACATCCATAGCGTCGGCCAGCCGGCGGTCTGTGGCATCGAAAGCCAGGTTGGTCCGCCAATAGTAGAGTGCGCGCTGCGGCGAGTCGAGCGCAGCTGTTGCCGGCTGCTGCTGCCATGCTACAGCCGCCAGCACTAATAAAACCATAGCCGGCAGATAGAAATGTTTCATAGGGGATAACTGGTAACGTGGGTATAAAACAGATGACATTTCCGCACGCTCTTTGGCGGCAGCTGGCCACCAGCGAGCGTGCGGAATCACTTACTGGCCATTATACTGTTCGAATCGCACCGTCTTGTAGTGTTCATCGGCGACATAGCGGAGCTCGCGCATAAGTCCATCCGGCGCTTTGTAACCCGGAGAGATGGTTATGCGATTGTGCTGCTCATCGAGGTAGACGAAAGAAGGATACTGCATCCTGTTGTCGAGCAATGCAGCTGCCAGCTCGTGGTAGCCACGTGAGCCATTGCGCTGGAAAGCGAATGAATGTCCCTTGTAATTTATTTCAGCCTGCTGCTCGGCATTGAGCTTCACTGCATAAAAATGCTTGTTAATATAGTCAGCTACCAGCGAATCGGTGAAGGTAGAAGCATCCATGCGCTTACAGTATCCACACCAGTCGGTGTACACATCCACAAAAATCTTGCGTGGGTTGCGCTCACAGGCAGCCACAGCTTCCTCCCAAGTGTACCAGCGTATTTGCGGCGGCTGCGCTGCGGTGGCGGGTACAGGTTCGGTTTGGGGGTAAAAAGCTGCACCAAGGATACCGACCATTAATAACAAGGCAAATTGAACCAATCGCTTCATCTTGATTATTTGTTTTTTCAATAATATTTACAGAAAGAAAAACAAGCTGCGGTACCAGCTGTTTGTATCGTGTGGCTCGGTGAGACGTCTTTGGGATTTATTTTGCAGTTCGGCTATCCTGGCAGACAGGCCGGATTGCCCTTGCAAAATATATGCCACAAGATACAATCTGACCGATAAACCGAGGACGTTTTTTTTACAATGATCCAAACGAAATATGAAGCGCAAAATTGTACTTGCGGTGGGTGGCTCCAGTGGCTCCCTGTATGCCTGGTTGTTGTTTGAACGGCTGGCAGCCATGGCTGATCAGTGGGAACAGGTAGGCGTAGTGATGACAGACAATGCGCGCTACAACTGGGAGTGGGAGCTGGGTAACAACCGCTACAGTCAATACCCGTTTACCTACTATGACAACAAAGATTTTCTGGCACCCTTTGCTTCCGGTTCTGCGCGGTATGATACGATGATCATCTGTCCCTGCTCCATGGGGTTGCTGGGGCGCATTGCGCACGGTACGGGAGCGGATCTGATCACGCGTGCTGCCGATGTGGCCATGAAGGAGCGCAGAAAGCTCATCCTGGTTCCCAGAGAAACCCCTTTCAGCCTGATACACCTTCGCAACATGACGCAGCTGACCGAAGCTGGTGCCATTATTTGTCCGGCGATACCTTCGTTCTACAGTCGACCGGAAAGTCTGGAGGCTGCAGCGGCGACGGTGGTTGACAGGGTATTGGATTTGGCTGGCTTCGAGCAGCAGACGTACCGCTGGAGTGGTGGCTGAAAAGGCATTTTGCTGCCGTTGGCAGCAAAATAAAGCCTGGTGTTTTTTTTAAAAAACAAAGCGTACGCCAAACCGCCCCTTGGCGGCTTATAATTGTTGGTATAAGTGTAAAATAAACTGTATTATTGCGCGTTTTTTTACCGTTTCCTTGAGTTGCCTTATTCGGGCAATCCATTATTAACCGTAACCATTCGAACAATGCTCAAAAGAATCAGTACGCTAAGCCTTTGTGTGTTAGCATTCTCATTTATTTATGCACAAAATCAATCCATGGATTCAGTAAGTTACAGTCTGGGTATCCTGATGGCTCAGAATTTGCAACGGCAAGGTTTTGAAAATATTGATGCAGCTTCTATGGCTGCCGGCATCAACGATGTCATCAGCGGCAATCCTCTTAAAGTTGACCCCAGTCAGGCAAACAATATTGTTAACGACTATCTGTCAGCACAACAAATGAAACAACACGGAACCAATAAAACTGCCGGTGAGGCTTTTCTGGCAGAAAATGCCAAGCGCCCGGGCGTCACTGTTTTGCCCAGCGGGCTTCAGTATGAGATTATGAAGGCCGGCAGCGGCCCTAAGCCTGCTGCCAGCAACCGGGTGACAGTTCATTATCACGGTACGCTGATTGACGGTACGGTCTTTGACAGTTCTGTTGACCGTGGCCAGCCTGCAACCTTTGGTGTCACGCAGGTCATTCAGGGCTGGGTGGAAGGTCTTCAACTCATGCCACAGGGGTCAAAGTGGAAACTGTTTATTCCGTACCAGCTGGCTTATGGCGAGCGTGCTGCGGGAGCGAAGATTCAGCCTTTTTCTGCTCTTGTTTTTGAAGTTGAACTGCTGAGTATACAGTAGGTTGCTTGCGATATTTGGCCGCATAAGCGGCCAAATATCGCATTGATTTGGTTTTTTGCGGCCTTAGCCGCTAAAAAACATGCCTTACAGGCTGCATTCAATTAATAATTCTGATTTCCGTGCGTCTGTTCTGTTGGTGCTGCTCCTCGGTACAACGTGCCCCGTCGCTGCAGCCGTTTACTGGCTGCGACTCTCCGTAACCTCTTGCCAGCAGCTGTTCTTTGCGAATCCCCTTTTCCACCAGCCACTCCACGATTGTCTCTGCCCTTCGCTGCGAGAGCAGCAGATTTTCTGCGTTGCCTCCTTTGCTGTCTGTATGGGAGCTAATCTCGACTTTCACTGTGGGATTTTGCTGTAAAAATCCCAGCAGCTTTTTCAGTTCGGCCATACTGGAGGGATCAATAGTTGCACTTGCGCTGGGGTAATAAACATTGAGACGATAGACAGGCAAAGCAGCCGTGCTGCCCGTAGTTCGTTCGAATAATTGGTCGGCGCCGGCCAGGGTTGATCGGGGAGGGACAGCGGGTGTTGCAGCCACCGTGGAAGGCTGGGTTGCCACAGGTTTGAGCTGCCAGACAATACGCAGCAGATTATTGGCATCTGCCTGATCTGTGCAAAAACGCAGCGTATCCGGCGCGAACCGGCTGTCCATGTTGATGAGTTCGAAACAGCCATTGCTGGCGAAGGACTGTTCCCAGCGCGGAGAATCCAATAATATCGGCCGGGTTTTGTCTCCGGCGACCAGCATTGCCGGCAGCGGATCGCGCGGCGAACCACCTTCTGGCAGCCGCAGCAGCAACTCGAGCGTGACTGTTTGCAGGCTAAAGAAATAGATATCGTCCTGGCCCAGCCCTCCGGGGCGGTTAGAGACAAAGTAGCCGGTGCCCGCCTTATTGTCTATAATCAGTCCGAAATCATCATAGGCTGAATTGATCGGACTACCCGGATTTTCGACCGGGCTCCACTTACCCCCAGCCAACTCCTTAGACCTAAAAATATCCTGCTTGCCGAGTCCGGGACGGCTGTCCGTAGCAAAATACAACCAGCCCTCAGCGTCCATGAACGGATAGAGTTCATCACCTGCCGTATTGATAGTGGGCCCCAGATTTTCGGGCTCACTCCAGGCATTTCCCTGTCGGTAGACTACGTACAGATCCTTGCCGCCCATACCCCCGGGGCGGTCTGAAGAAAAAAACAGCCGCTTCCCGTCAGGACTAAGCGCAGGGTGAGCGAACGAGTGCGCTGCCTGGTTGAAAGGCAGCGGAAAAGATTTTTCCCACAACGCACCGTACACCTGCCTGCTCATGTGTATTTCGAGGCGGGAAAAGAGGCTATGTTTGTCGTGATTTGATTGATTGCGGGTAAAAAACAACTCTGTTCCGAGTGCATTGAAAGCGGGGACAGCCATACTCCCCTCTGCGCGCAAGCTAGGCGCGAAGGGGACCACCTGTTCATAGCGCAGCAAGCCCGCTGTGTTGGCAGCATCAACGGCAGGGCGCGTAAAGTACAGGTCAAAGCCAGCAGCACCTGATGAAGAAGGTCTGTCGGAACTAAAGACAATGCCATTTTCGTAGTAAGCAACCCCCAGATCGCTGGCCGGGCTATTGATTGCAATCGGACGCAGATTGGCCCGCAGTGCAGGTTGCTCTTGTAAGGACTGCCGGTAAGCGCATACATCTCTGAGTGCAGCCCTCCCGGCATAGGCTGGCTCTGCGGCCATAAACCGGTCAAAGGAAGCCGCTGCGCGATCACACGAATCGAGCTGCAGGCAGACAAGTCCGTGAAAATAGTACACCTGAGCGGGAGGCGACGGCAAAGACAGCGCCTCCTCATACCAACGCTTAGCCTCCTCATATTTACCAAGCCTTCTGTAAGCCTCTGCGATGCCCGCTACGGCGGCCGGGCGGTCTGTTGATCTTCGGGCGGCCAGCGAGTAAACCTCTATAGCCTGCTCATACTGCAGCGCTTCCATGAGCTGTGCTGCATGTAACAGTACCGTATGCTGACTGTGTAGTGCTCCTCTCACCACTGTCAATAAAACGAATAGCAACAGTCCACTTATGCTCATTCTCATTGGCTAAATATTTAGCGAATGCAGGCCCGGGCGGGACTGTACTCGCAGATGATCCAGGATTGTACACAAGGGGGGAGACTACTAGTAACACAGATGCTCGGCAGGCCAGCAGTTGCAGCCGGCATTAAAGAGTCAATGCATCAATAATTAAAAGTGACCCAAATATAACACTTGCCACGCCATTGGTGGTAAAAAACGCCAAATTTATCCTGCTCAAGTCATTGGCTTTTACGAGGCTATGCTGATAGACCAACAAACTGACGAAGACCAGTGCAGCCATGTAGCTGAGCCATCCAAATGCGGGATACGTTTGGTGTTGTTGCATTATTGTGATAACCAGCAAGATAGCTGCTATTGCATGTAGGAACTCCGAGAGGCGCAGCGCCCGCTGAATCCCTAGGCGGGAAGGTACAGACTGTAAGGATTCGCGCTTGTCGAAGGCTGCATCCTGCAGGGCATACATGATATCGAAGCCAGACACCCACAGCAGCACGATACAACCATACAGAACAGGAAGCCAGTCAAAATGGCCAGCGACGCTCAGGTAAGCACCTACAGGAGCGAGTGACAGGCCCAATCCCAGTACGAAGTGGCAAAGCCAGGTAAAGCGCTTGGTGTAGCTATAGCCGAGGATGACCAGCAGCGCGACTGGTGACAAATAGAAACAGAGTGGATTGATAAACCAGGTGGTTATCATAAACAACAGCGAATTGGCCACTACAAAGACCAGAACAGATTGCGGGGACAAGATACCGGCGGGTATTTCACGAATAGCTGTGCGCGGATTGCGACCGTCGATATCCCTGTCGAGCCAGCGATTAAAAGCCATGGCAGCACTTCTGGCAAAAACCATACAAAGGAGCACCAACAACAGCAGCCGCCAGGACAGCCCTTCCGAGCTATCCAGTGTAGCCAGTGTAAAACCTACCAGTGCGAACGGCAGTGCGAAAACTGTGTGGCTAAACTTGATAAGCGAAAGAAAATTTTTAATCTGGGTACCCGTTGCGGGCTGTATTTCGGGGCTCGTTTTCATCTCCATACTCTCTTAGTATTTCGGCAACGTAGGGCGTTGGCCCAGTCGTTGCAAATAGCATGCAAAGTTAGTTAATTGAATGAACTCTGACAGCTGCACGCGTGCAATTTATCTGCGGTCATTATACAACCAAAACGGGTTGGCTTTCGTTCAGAGGAAATATGGCAGACTAAGCTGCCAGCCACTGCACATACCATGAAGTTACAAACTCTCCTTGGCGAACTGTCGCCTTTTGGTGCCAGCCTGATTGCTGTATCCAAGACACAATCGTTGTCTGCCATAATGTCGCTGTATGAGCAGGGGCAGCGGGATTTTGCAGAAAACAGGGTTCAGGCGTTGGTTGAGCGCTACGAACAGCTCCCTAAGGACATCCGGTGGCACCTTATTGGGCACCTGCAGACCAACAAGGTCAAGTACATAGCGCCTTTTGTCCATTGCATTCACTCGATAGACAGCCCGAAGTTGCTGGAAGAAATTGACCGGCAGGCGGCGCGCTGCGACCGTTGGATCAACGGGCTGCTGCAGCTGAAAATTGCCCGCGAAGAAAGCAAGTACGGGTTGAGTCTGGCGGAAGCGGAGGCGCTCATTGTGGCCCGGCCGAAGCCTGAGCACGTGCGGCTTATTGGGGTGATGGGCATGGCTACACTGACTGACGATACGGTGCAGATAAGCGCGGAATTTGAGCAACTACGGGCGCATTTTTTGTATTTGCGGGAGAAATTCTATGCGGAGGATGCTGCATTCAGGGAGCTATCTATGGGTATGTCTGGCGACTACCTGTTGGCATTGCGGGCGGGCAGCACTATGGTTCGCATAGGCAGCCTGTTGTTCAGCTGATTTACTCTTCCGGAGCGCCGTAGTTGTAGCGTTGGGGCCACCAGGCGGCCAGCCGTGCCCGTATGGCGGCTTCGGCACCTTGTGCCGGGGGGTTGTAAAAGAGGTGGCCGTCCAGTTGGTCGGGTAAAAATTGCTGATCGACAAAATTGCCGGGAAAATCGTGGGCGTATTGGTAGCCTTGGCTGTAGGCCAGGTTTTTCATCAGCTGGGTGGGTGCGTTGCGCAGGTGGAGGGGTACTGGCCAGGCTTCCTGACTGCGGACATTGGCCAGAGCTTCGTCGATAGCCAGGTATGCGCTGTTGCTTTTAGGTGAGGTAGCGAGATAGATGGCGGCCTGTGACAGGATGATTCTTGCTTCGGGCCAGCCGACTGCTTGTACTGCCTGAAAGGCGGTGGTAGCCATGAGCAGTGCGTTGGGATTGGCCAGCCCTATGTCTTCGCTTGCTGCGATAATCATTCGGCGGGCGATAAACTTGACATCTTCACCGCCTGCGATCATGCGAGCCAGCCAGTAGACAGCTGCATTGGGGTCGCTTCCGCGGATACTTTTGATGAAAGCGCTGGCGATATCGTAGTGTTGTTCTCCGCCTTTATCATAGCGGTGAATATTTTGTAATACACAGGCTTCTACGAGTGCGTCGTCGATGATGACGGGTTCTTTTTCGGGTGCTGTGTCTGCCAGCAGTTCGAGCAGGTTGTAGAGTCGTCGGCCGTCGCCTCCGCTGAGGTAGAAAAGGGCTTTGTAGGAGGCGATGCTGATGTCGCGTTGTTGTAGGATGGTGTCTTCCCTGAGTGCTCGGTCGACCATGCTTTTCAGCGCAGCTTCGTCGAGCGGGTTTAGTACGTACACTTGACAGCGGGATAGTAGGGCGGGGATTACCTCAAAAGACGGGTTCTCCGTGGTAGCACCAATAAGCGTCACTACACCCGCTTCCACAGCTCCCAGCAACGAGTCTTGTTGCGACTTGCTAAAACGATGAATCTCATCAATGAAGAGAAGGGGATTAGGCCCGTCGAAAAAACGGGAACGCTTCGCCTGGTCAATGGCGTCACGTACATCTTTGACCCCCGCGTGAATGGCGCTAAGGGTAAAAAAGGGCACCTGTTGTGTGGTGGCCAAAATACGGGCCAACGTTGTTTTGCCTACACCCGGAGGGCCCCAGAGAATGAAGGAAGGAAGACGACCATGGCGCATGGCTTTGCGCAGAAGACCCGCTTCGCCCACCAAATGCTCCTGACCAACGTACTCGTCCAGTGTCTTGGGGCGCATTCTTTCTGCAAGAGGCTGCATGGCGTATGTTGAAAATCAGTGGGAAGAATTATGTAAACAAATCGACAACAAAAGAGAATTGTAAGAAGACACAAAAAGTGAGCCCTGAAAGAAAAAAGTGCAGGGCTCCTTCACAAAACGCGCTCTCTCTGATGCAAAAAAACATATTGCTGACAACAACATCAGCTAGGTGCAAACATACCAAAATTAAGCAAAAACAGCAAATGCGACACAGAAACTTTTTTATTTTTCCCGCAATAGCACAGACTTAAAATTCTTTGGCAGTTCGGCCAAGAATTGAAAAAATCCGTATACTTGCACCACTTGTTTCACTATCACGATCGCCTTTATGAAAAATGTTTTTTACCTCATTCTTTTGGCACTTGTCCCATACACCAGCCTCGTTGCACAAGATAAATTCTTCGCAGTTGACCAAGTACAGGATGTCAGAGTTCTTTTCAAAGAAAACAACTGGCGGTACCTGCTGGACTCACTCCGGTTCAACGGCGACGAGATGCTTCCCTGCAACCTTGTTATTAATGGAGAAAAGCTACCTGTAGTGGTAGGCTTGCGCTATCGGGAAGGACGATCTTTTACGCCTGCCGGAAAACGGAACAGCCTGTATATAAGCTTAAATTTCAGTGACTCTACCTATCGCTGGCAGGGTAAATCTGCGCTACAGCTGTCAGCCTCGCTACGCGATCCATCCATGATCCGTGAAGTTATTGCCAGCGAAATCACAGCACAGTATATCCCTTGCCCAAGAGCCAATTATGCCAAGGTCAGTATCAACGACGAAGCCTATGGTTTTTACGTAAATCTCGAGGTCATCGACGATGCTTTTTTCAATAAACACTACGGAGGCAGCGCTCCGGCTGGCTATTTTGCACAAAGTCAGGCAGCTGATTCAGCGCCCCCTGGCTGCGGCTCCAGAGTGTACGGTTCCTTAGTACACGAGAGCAAAGATGCATGCCTGAGTCATAACTTTCTTCGACTACAGGGGACTTCCTGGGATATGCTTACCAAACTTTCCGGTACGCTGGCGGGCGACGGAAAAGAAGTTGAACAGCTGCTGGATGTCGATCAGGCACTTTGGTATCTGGCAATCAACAATCTCATGGTTAACCTCAATAGCTACCTCGGTGCTTTTGCCAATCCCTATTTTCTCTTGGTTGATCAGCAACAGCAACTGTCAATGGTGCAGGGAGATCTGAATCTTGCCTTTGGAAGCTATAAAAATACAGGCCAGTTTCAGTCAGATTTATCCATCGAAGATCTTGCCCAACTGAACCCGCTCCTGCATGCCGAAAATAGCCAGCGCCCACTGATCCGGCAGCTTTTGTCTAATGAATACTGGCGTAAGAGATACCTCTCTCATTATCGCTTGCTGCTTACTGACTGGTTTACCAACGGTAAATTTACCCGTAGAGCCAATGAATTGCACAATTTCATCAAGCCATACGTTACCGAAGATGGCAACCATCCCTACTCTCCGGAAGAGTTTACCAAATCGCTCAATTCCACCACAGGTACACGCAGCCGGATCCCTGGTTTGGTATCTTTCATGGAGGTACGTACAGCTTGGCTCAAAAATCAATCGGTATATACTATTCTGCCTCCGGAAATAAGCAATGTAGGTGAGATGCGCCGGCAGAAGCTCTCGAGCCAGCGTATGGAAGAGTTCCGAATTCATGCGCACGCAGGTGGCTACGCACGCAAAGTGACGCTCTATTATCGTTTTGATTCGCAGGGGCCTTTCATGACGACCCCCATGTTCGATGATGGCAAGCACTACGATGAGGGAATCGGCGACGGAACCTACGGCGCTGTAGTCAAGCCTACCGTTGATCAGTCTGCAATACAGTATTTTATAGAGGCCGAAAACGCTGCCGCAGTATCGTTCTATCCTGCTCGTTACACCTATGAGTGGGTGCAAACAAACATCCAGGCAATCAATGAATAAACTTCTTTTGTGGCTGCTTACCATGACAGTAAGCAGCTTGTTGTACGCTCAAAACACCCCCGCCAAGCAGGCAGAGGATTTATACGCGCTCGAACGTGTAGTGAAAATTGAGATTGATTTCAAGCGGACAGACTGGCACGGTCTGCTGGACTCACTCAAAGACAGTGGAGACGAAAACCGGCTGGTTGCGGATGTGCGTGTCAACGGAAAACTCTACACGGGTGCCGGTGTGCGCTACAAAGGCAACAGTTCGTATTTTAATGTTCGCGATAATGGCTATAGTAAACTCCCGCTGAACATTAAAATTAATCATTCAGATCGAAATCTTCGGCTGCCGGGTGGCTATACTACGCTCAAACTTTCTAACGTGTTTCGCGATCCCAGCTTTGTCAGGGAGGTTCTTGCGTATGAGATAGCAAGCCAGTATATGCCCTCCCCAAGGGCCAATTTTGCCAAGGTGTTTGCCAACGGACAGTTACTTGGACTCTATAATTTGAGTGAATCAGTAGATGATGATCTGATTGCCAAGCTTTTTGGCAATGACCTAGGGGCTCTGTTTAAGTGCGACCCCAACTGGAATTTGCCTGTGCCTGACAACTGCCCTGTTTCGGATAAGGCCAGCCTTCAATATCTGGGACAGGATTCACTCTGCTATATGGGCTTGTATGAGCCCAAGCGCAGCGGTGACTGGCCTGCATTTATTGAACTCACAAGAATACTCAAGGAGAAACCCAATCAGATTGATGGCGTTCTTCAGGTAGATGAGGTTCTCTGGATGCTGGCGTTCAACAATGCCATTGTCAATTTAGACAGCTATTCCGGCCAGCTATGTCATAACTATTATCTCTATCAGGATACCTTTGGTATCTGGCATCCCGTTGTCTGGGATATGAATTTGGCATTTGGTGGTTTTCGGCGTACCGGCAATGAACCTCCTCTGTCCAACCAGCAGATGCAGGAACTGAGCCCTTTCCTGCACTATGTGAGGCCGCGCAACGAAGGCAGACCACTAGTAACTGTTTTGCTTGACAATGAGCACTATCGAAGAATATATCTTTCTCACCTACGTACTATCCTCGATGAATATCTGGCCAATGGGCTTTACCTGCAACGCGCCAAAGCTATTCAGACACTGATTGCTCCGGAGGTAAAAG
>CAZYAO010000026.1:17172-30651 GCA_964645715.1 uncultured Saprospiraceae bacterium | reverse complement strand
CTTTACCTGCAACGCGCCAAAGCTATTCAGACACTGATTGCTCCGGAGGTAAAAGCTGACAGTAACCGCCTGTATCAGCTTGATGCTTTTCAAAAAAACATGACAGAGACAGTAGTGCTGGGTAACGAACCTATCATTGGTATTGAGGAGCTGATGAGTAAACGTACTGCCTACTTGCTGCAACATCCTTTGTTACAAAAAGAGGCGCCTGTTGTGCAGACTCCTACTGTCACCAAACTGGCCAGCTCTTTGGGTATCCAGGTGGGTGTCAGCGGCTGTCTGCGTACCACGCTGTACTATCGACAGGCTGGTAATAAACCGTGGCAACGGGTAGAGATGTTTGATGATGGCGGCCATTTCGACCAAATGACCGGTGACGGTATCTTCGGGGTAGAAATCCCTCTGTTTCCACAGTTACAATACTATATCGTCGCAGAAAACCAACACCTCGCGTCGCTTTCTCCTCGTCGTGCATCAAAAGTGTTTCATGTATTTAAGTCGTGAAACAGATGGAATTACCTTTATTGTATTTTGCTGGCTAACAGAATTTTGTGTGTTTTTTTAACTAAAAACGCGTCGTATTTTACCTTATTTCTGTATAAATCAAAGCTTGGCCATTGGTCAAAATTGCTACACTTTTGCCATCGTACTGAATGAAAGAGTTTTCTCTTTCAATTAAATCAACTGCAACATGGCAAAATTATCCTTTGGTGGCTATGAAGAGCATGTAGTCACACGTGAAGAATTTCCGCTCTCCAGCGCCCGCGAGTTATTGAAAGATGAAACCATAGCAGTCATTGGCTATGGGGTGCAAGGGCCTGGTCAGGGACTCAACCTGCGAGACAATGGTTTTAATGTGATTGTGGGGCAGCGGCAGCCTAGTAGTTCCTGGGATAAGGCCGTGGCCGATGGTTGGGTACCGGGTATCAATCTATTTGATATTGAAGAAGCTGCTTCACGGGCCACCATCATACAGTACCTGCTGTCCGATGCTGCGCAAATTGCCATGTGGCCTACCATACAGGCTCATTTAGCCCCGGGTAAAGCGCTCTACTTTTCTCATGGCTTTGGTATTACGTACAAAGACCGTACCGGCATAATTCCTCCTCCGGAAGTTGATGTCATTCTGGTAGCACCTAAAGGTTCTGGTACCAGCCTGCGACGGCTCTTCGTTGAGGGTAGGGGACTCAACGCCAGCTTTGCTGTTTTTCAGGATGCAACAGGTAAAGCGCGCGAAAGAGCCATCGCACTGGGTATAGGTGTGGGTGCCGGCTATTTATTTGAAACAAGCTTCCAGAACGAAGTATTCAGTGATCTTACGGGCGAGCGGGGAACGCTGATGGGCGCAATTCAGGGTATTTTCGCAGCCCAGTATGACTGCCTTCGTAAACGCGGCCATAGTCCTTCTGAGGCTTTCAATGAAACAGTAGAAGAACTAACACAGAGCCTGATGCCCTTGGTGGCAGAGAACGGTATGGACTGGATGTATGCAAATTGTTCTACAACCGCCCAAAGAGGTGCACTCGATTGGTGGAAAAAATTCCGTGACGCTGTAGCCCCTGTATTTGACGAGTTGTACGACAGCGTAGCAAGCGGTACTGAAGCTCAACGTTCTATAGATTCCAACAGCCAGCACGATTATCGAAAAAAGCTGGAGGAAGAACTAGCTTCCCTGAGAAACAGTGAAATGTGGCAGGCGGGAAGAACAGTGCGGAGCCTCCGGCCGGAAAATCAGTCCGAATAGCCTGACTGATGCCAAAGGCACTTTATGGGCCATTTTCATTCCGCAGGGCGAAACCGTTCCTCACTGGGACGAAATAGTTATAGATAAAGGGGACACAAACCAGCATTCCTTGGTACAATCAGCTGACATCCTTTTGACAAACCGGAGTATCATCCGTGTTTGTCAAAAGGATGTCGCTGGACCCATGTTTTTTGCGGAGAAAGCCACTGTATCAACAGAGGAGCAAGTCGGTGCATGGTAGCCTGCCTGAATTTGTAGCTGACAGATAACTCAAGCGGCACAGCGCCTACGGAACTTTTTATTTCCATAGCCGTCCGGGCAAAGTCGACCTCCCTAAAACCTTGTGTGATTCCATAATCCACCAAATCATATAAGATATTGATATACAAATGGTGGGAGGCATTATAACGCTTATCTAGGCCCAGATAATGCGCATCCATTTTTGCATCATATACGAGTCCTGTGCTAAACCCAATCATGGTTTCGCCATCGTAATATGCCCAAAGCTGGTACTGGTCTCCCAGCTGCTGCTTCATATTTGAGAAAAAAGCGGTCTGTAGCCTCACGGGCGAAAAATCAGACTCCTCCACAACCTGATCAAAAAGTGTCATCAATCGCGCCTCCTCCTGTTGAATTTCTGCCAGCGACAAAGAGCGCTTGTAAATACTGTCCAGCTTCTTTCTGGCGCGTTTTGCCCGTACACGGTACTTAGAATTCATGTCCGCCAGATAATCCTCAAACTGCAGCCAGTGAGGTTTGAGGGGAAGTACCATGGTCGGAAAGGTGCTGAGCGCCGCAAAAGATCCATTTTCCCCGCCTCCTCTGGTCTCCTCCAACTCCTTGGCAATAATGATGGATATACGCCTGCCCTGCGCGGATAAATGAGCCGCTATACCTTCCAGTGCACTACTCAATATGTCAGAGGGAATTTTTTTGGTAGAAAGCAGGCCATGCTGACCCGTAGCCATCATCTGACCTCCAACCAATACCTGACAATCCAGACAGCTGCTCACTTTTTTGCGAACAGATGACAATGACCGATGAATAACTGAGGAATCCGATTCTTTGTTACTCAGTTGCATACCAGGCTGAAAACTAAATAGCTGAATCACCAGACCAGCGATGAGTTTACCCCGCTCATGTACAAAAGCCAGCGATGTCTGTATGTCTTTAGGGGGTACTTCAACCAATACCCGCAGAAAAGCTGGCTGCAGGTAAATGTCATTACTCAACGCTGCAAGGCTGGCCCATTTTTTCCAGTCGGCCTCATCGGGAAACTCACAGAAAGTAAGCTCCCAGTCCGGAAGTCCAAGCGGAAGCACGACGCTGGTGTTCTCCCCGGATGAGGAGTTGCGTAAGTGAGTTGCGGACGTATGACTGCAGATTTTTTGGTGCATAGCCCGAGTGACAGCAGTGGTAATAAAAAATTGCATAATATATCAACTCTCTGTGTCAACGCTTGGAAAATTTTTCTCTCCCGATGTCCCGTAATGAGGAAAACGCAGCAGCCTGTAGCTTGTTTTACTATTATCAAATAAGGACTAGCGTAAACAAGCAAAGACCGTGATTGGTTGTAGCTTTACGAAGGCGTTTTGGCAGCACGTCCCAACCGGATCACTCTGCCAACCAGTCAGGTTCAATGCAAAAAATCAGCATATTAATTACTATCCTATATGAAACTGAAGAAGATAAGTCAGTTGGTTGTTTTGGCCTGTTGTGCAACATTGGCCATACAGTGCGATGAGCATCCCTACCAACAGGGACAAATTTTATATGAAAATTTTTGTGCCAACTGCCACATGAGTGATGGCAGCGGACTGGCAGGCGTAATACCACCGCTGGCCGGAGCTGATTACTGGGCCAACCATCAGGATGAGCTTGCCTGTCTGATCCGGTATGGAATCTCAGATACAATCTATGTCAATGGAAGGCAATATGCCAATAAGATGGAAGGAATCCCGCAGCTAACTGATTTTGAAATTGCCAATATCATCAACTATGTCAATCAAGCCTGGGGACATCAACTGGGTAGGGTAGATATTGCGCAGATCAGACAGCAACTGGTCGATTGCCTCCCTGATTACTATCCTCGCAAATGACATAGAAGTACTATTAAGCAATAATTTTTACCATAGTTCCCCAAGGAATCGTTACTTTGCAGCAAATTAAATGCCCTTTCATGATGATGAGATATTGGACGGCTGTTCTATTTACGCTGTGGTCTGTCGCTGTTTTTGCGCAACCCGTTAATGACGATTGTGGCGGTATTGTAGATCTGGGTGTTGCTCCTGCCTGCCCGACTACCGTCTTCAGCAATATCAATGCGACAGCAACCGATATTGGGTTTGGTAATAACCCTACCTGTTTTAACGGCGGTGGCACCCAACGGGATGTCTGGTTTTCATTCGTTGCCAGCGATACAATTTTCGACTATACCATCACCGTAACCGGTCTCGCAGACGGTGGCAGTCCCTCTATTGTAAATCCCCAACTAGCCATCTACCGGGGCTCTTGTGAAACAGACGGACTGGCGGAATTGCTATGCATTTCGGCTGACCCCGGCGAAAACACGCTCATCCTCAATGCTATGGGTTTAACCCCCGGAGTTACGTATTTTCTTCGTATCAATGATTACTCAGCTTCCGGAAGCCCTAATGCCGGAAGCTTTCAGTTGTGTGTAGAAGAAATGGACCCGATTAGCCTCATTGACCAGGGTGGATCTACTGCCTGTTCCGGACAGTTATTTGATTCTGGTGGTCCTGACGGCGACTACGGCCCTGGTGAAAATAACGTCTTCACCATCTGCCCGGCACAGCCAACGGCTTGTATCACCTTTACGATGCAGTACTATAACATCGAGGATGGATTTTTCCCCAATGCTGACCAGCTGATATTCTACGATGCGGCAACGCCCGATCCGGCAGCTATTATTACCTCTGTAGGAGGGGCTGGCGCGTCGGCAGGTGGTGCCGTCTGCTTTGAGGTGCAGGCAGCCAGCGGCTGCCTAACACTGCAGTTTCTCTCTGACGGAAATGTACAGTTTGAAGGTTTTGCAGGTAGCTGGCTTTGCTCTACTCAGCCCTGCGATATCTACCAACCCATAAGTGTAAGCGATGATGTAACGAATGACGATATTGTTGATGCCCTCTCAACACCACAGACGCAGGTCAATATAACCAGTATAAATTGCTCCGACGGCTCCTACGGTGTGTTCGAAGCCGGAGACAATACCGACCTGGGACTGGAAAGGGGCTTGTTGCTCACAACGGGAGATCTTAACTGGGCACCCGGCCCGAACAGTAGCACTGGATTTGGTAATAATTTTGCTGACCGTTCTTTTCCCGGAGATCCTGACCTCGATCAGCTGTCTCTGCTCTTTGGGGAAGGCACCGAATCGCAGGACGCCTGCATCATCGAGCTTGATGTGTTGGCCTCTACCAACGAACTTACTTTCGAATACATCTTCGGTTCAGATGAGTACCCGGAGTTCGTGGGGGATGAATTTAATGATATCTTTGCTTTCTTAATCTCTGGTCCCGGTATCACCGGCCTGCCCGAGCTCAATAATCAACTGAATATTGCTACGCTGCCTACGGCAGCCAATACGGTAGTCCAGATCAACAGTGTAAATAATTTTGATAACTGGGAGTTTTACCGCAACAATGAATTGGGGCAAAGCATGGAATACGATGGCTTTACCGCTGATTACCTTGGCGTAAAAAAGAGCCTTACAGCCCGCGCAGCGGTCATTCCCTGTAATACTTACCATCTCAAGCTTGCCATCGCTGACCGGGGAGACGGTCTATTTGATTCTGGTGTATTTATCTCCGAGCTTAGGGGAGGAACACCCAACATATCTGTACGCTTTAACTCGGGCATCGATTACCTGCTGGAAGGCTGTACAGAACTAAGTGACGAAGTCGTTATCAGGCTCAACAATCCTGTCGAAGATACACTCACCTACCGGGTGGTCATCGGCGGTAGTGCGACCTTGGGCGTAGACTATATCCTTGACATACCCGAAGAGGTTACCTTTTTGCCAGGACAGACGGAATACAGTTTTCCCGTTTCTGTACTCACGGATCTGGATGTAGAGAACACAGAAATAATTCTCATTTCCCTCACCAATGATTTTGGCTGCGGAGAGGTTACCTATGCAACCGTTGAAGTTGAGGTTCGCGACCAGCTGCGCATTGACATCAATACAGGCGACGAAACAGCCTTCTTCTGTCCGGGTGGCAGTCTTCCGCTCACTGTTGTCGGCGCAGCCCAGTATTTCTGGACGCCCATCACTGTTTTTGACAATCCATTGAGCAGCACTCCTGTTGCCAGTCCTACAGAAAGTATGTGGGTAAGGGTCGAGGGGCAGGTGGGTAGTTCCTGCGTGGCAGTCGATTCTATTTTTCTGCAGCTGATTGATCCGCAAATAAGTTTGGAGGCACTTGATCCAGTGGCCATTTGCCGGGGTGACAGTGTGCGGCTGCAAGCAAGCGACAATGTCAATGGCGCCGGCCTTCTGTGGACGCCCAGCGTTGGCCTCAACGACCCCTCGAGTCTGAATCCCGTAGCGGCCCCGCTGGCTGACCAGCTGTACATTGTATCTGTCAATGTAACGGGTTGCATCGCTACGGACAGCATTCTGATTGATGTGGATTTCCTCAACCTTCCCCAGCTGGTTGGCGACACAACCATCTGTCAGAATTATCCCGTAACGCTTTCTGTACTGCAGAGTACCAATACAGCCGATACCGAATACAGCTGGAGTCCCTCTGCCGGACTCAGCAACAGTGAAGTTCCTGTACCGACAGTATTGCCTGATGTAACAACCACCTATCAATTGATTGCCGCTACCGTCAACGGAGCCTGTGCGGATACATCCACAGTTACGGTGACTGTTCTGGCGGCAGACGTGGACATCAGTCCACAGGATACAGCCTTTATTTGTCTGGGAGAGATTGCATCTCTCACGGCAACTACCAATACTGGCAATGCGCAGGGTCTCGTATGGTCACCTGCAACAGGTCTGAGCGATACTGCTTCCTTACAGGTAACAGCTGCCCTGACCGCAAGCCAGTGGTATCGTACAACCTTCACCAACGGACAGTGTACAGTCTTTGATTCCGTTTTCGTGCGTGTTGATTCGCTGCCCGCTGATCTCGGCTTCACGCTTTCTCCCGAAAAAGATGTGTATTGTTTTGGAGAAAGAGTAATCTTTTCTTCTCCCATCTATGATCCGGCCAACTTTCCCGAAATGTTCCACTATTGGTCATCTTCGTTGGGAGCGCTCACGCCTGATTCGCTTTACAACCTGGTTGTTGATCTGGTAGATACCATTAATTACCAGCGCGTAACCATCAACAATGCCTGTAGGGACACCATCAACAGGGTAGTCAATGTCATTCAGCCAATATTACCTACCATAGTACCGGCTGATACGACCATCTGCGCAGGGCAGAGTGTGCAGCTGCGTGCGTTACATTCGCCGAATCAGCAAGTGAGTTATGAATGGACAGGCAGCGGTCTGAGTTGTACCAATTGTCCTAATCCGCTAGCTACGCCTACAGCTTCAGCTTCCTACCAGCTGCGAACCGAAATTGACGGCGAATGCCCCGAGTCTGCACAGGCAACCATCACCGTTAATCCACTTCCTTTCATTGATCTGGTGGATAATCCGGTAATTTGTCTCGGAGATGAGATAAGTCTGTTAAGCAGTAATCCCGAGGCGGGTACAAGCTATCTGTGGTCCTCACCCCAGATTCCTGCTTTCAGCGCAACTGATCCTCTGGTGAGTGTGATGCCTGTAACCACCACCAACTATGTCCTCAGGGCAACCAATAACTGTGGATCTGTCACACAGAATACGACTGTGACCGTAATCGGCGATACAGAGCTTAGTATCACGGGAGATCTAATTATTTGCCCTGACCAAACGACACGACTCAGCCTAAATACCACTCCTGCCGTGGATCCGGCACTGCTGTCTACTGCGGTATGGACTTGGCCGGGCGGGAGCTTTACGGGTGCCTCTGTTGAAGTAAATCCAGATACCAATACAACCTATACTGTTACGCTTACGCTGGGTCAGTGTGGAACGGTCAGCAGCAGCGCCGGAGTACAGGTACTGGATCAGCCAAGTGTTACTATCAGTGCCCAGCGGGATACTGTATTTTCAAGGGCTCCTATAATTCTGATTGCCGAAACCAGCCCGGCTACTGGTGTGACACTCAACTGGACGCCTGCTCCGGATAGTCAAACGGGTAATACGTTCAATTTCACAGCCCCTGAAAATGCAGATACTACCATCCTCAATCAAACTTACAGGGTTGATCTCACGACCAATGAAGGGTGTACTGCTTTCGCCACTTATACAATAGCTGTGAAGCGGCCCAGAGGGGATGTGCCCAATATTTTCAGCCCTAATGGTGACAGCCGCAACGATGTCTTCAAAATATTTAATGCAGAAGAAATCACGGGGATTGACATCCGTGTCTACAACCGCTGGGGTCAGCTGGTCTATGAGTCTGATAACAATAATGGCTGGGATGGAAACTTCAAGGGTGATCCTGCACCGGCAGATGTGTATATCTACAGGGTAAAGTTCACGATTGGTGGTGAAATTTTTGACCTCACGGGTGAGTTGACGTTAGTGAGGTAATGCGGCTGCAGGCAGCTTGCACTGTCTGCAATTGAGAAAAAAGGGTCTCACAGGTTGTTGTCACAACCTGTGAGACCCTTTTTTCGTGTTCAACTTCCTGGCAAAAGACTTTCCATCATCTCCTTCACGGTACATTTGCGGATAGGATGCACCCAGCCAGCAGCAATTTCTGCCATTGGTTGCAGTACAAACAGACGTTCGTGCATCCATGGGTGAGGCACTGTTAGCTGTGGCAGATTGATAACCAACTGATCGATTGCTACAATATCAATGTCAATTAGCCGAGGTCCCCATTTCTCTTTTCTCTCTCTACCCAGTTCTTTTTCAATAGCTAACACGGTATCCAGTAATTCTTCGGGACTCAGGAAAGAGATGATCTTTAACACTTGATTCAGAAAAGACGGTTGTGCTGTATTCCCCCAGGCGGCTGTCTCTATCACTGAAGACGACAGCAGTATGGGTCCCAGCCGTTGACCGATAAGTACCCGAGCCAACGCAAGCATCTCCGACCTTTGTCCCATATTACTGCCCAGTTGTAGAAAAACAATGTGTTGCTGCATAAAATTCGTTTTTGCAATGCCCTTGTCAAGCCTTTTTTGCATTTATCTTGTCAAATCGAAGGGAATGCCTATATTTGAGACAATATTACCATCTGTCATTGCTTTATTCCTATGAAGTCGACATTTTTCCTTATTTTTTTCTCCCTTCTCTCCTGGACCCTTTGGTCACAGCCGGTCAATGATAACTGTTCCGGCCTGATTGATTTGGGCACATTGCCTTCGTGCAATACCGCCAACATTTACACTAATGTAGGTGCCAGTGCGAGCAATATCGGTTTTGGTAACAACCCCTCCTGCTTCAACGGCGGAGCGGCCAATCGGGATGTGTGGTTTGCCTTTACTGTGGGCAACGATTTCACAGATGTCACCATCACCGTACTCGGCAACGCTAATGGCCCCAACGGCCTGCCAATTGGCAATCCTCAGATAGCGCTCTACCGTGGAGACTGCGAGGTTGACGGTCTGGCCGAACTAGCATGCATAAGCGCACCCAACGGATCTGCACAGGTCGCACTAGATGTGCTCGGACTCACGCCCGGCATTACCTACTACCTACGCATCAACGATTATTCAGCAACCGCAGCGCCCAACGCGGGTGACTTCACCCTGTGTGTAGATGAATACGTGCCAGCCATCAACATAGGTACATCCCCGGGGTCTTCTGCCTGTTTTGGTACGCTGTACGACTCGGGAGGACCTGATGCCGATTATGGCGGTGGCGAGAACCATACTTTTGTCATTTGTCCGTCGGATTTCCACGAATGTATCATCATCGACCTGCTGAGTTTTGCGACGGAAAACGGATTTGACAGAATTAATTTCTTTGCCGGCAATTCGATTGCTGCTCCGCTGATTGCTTCTGCGACAGGGGTTGACAACGGCAATGGGTTTGAGGTACTGGCAACCAGCCAGTGTGTCACTGTACAGTTTATTTCGGACGGCTCGGTCAATGACGACGGCTTTGAACTCACCTGGAGTTGTTCCCCGCTTGCATGCGGTGGCTCGTCAGAAACAAACCCATTTGTTATTGACGCTTTACCTTTCAGCTGGAACGGCAATACTACCTGCGGGGCAGGTGCTACTTTTGCCACTTCCCCCTGCAGCAACGATGCATTCCTGGCCGGCCCTGAATTCGTCTATACGTTTAATTCTCCCGGAAATATATGTGCCACTGTCAATATCACTGGTGCTGCTCCTGGTACTGGTGTGATTGTGCTCGACGGTCCACCTTCTGCTCCCGGTACTACCTGTATCGCTACTTCTCCCAATGGAGTAATCAATAATGCTAACTTCCAACAGCCGGGAACTTATTACATCGTTGTAGCAAACGCACAGGGATGTACCAATTTCAACATCAGTATACAACCAACTGAATGCGTTTTCTCGGCAGGTTTGGCTGATGTTCTCTGCAACCCGCTCAATGGTTGTATTGAGGAAGGTGGCGTGCCCAGCATTTTCAACTTTGAAGACGGCTTTCAAGACATGCCAATTACCACTGGTGTAAACAATGGTTGTTGGTTTGGTGTGGGCATCGATCCCTCATTTTACTGGTTCACTATTGAAGCACAGGCTGACGGCCCGTTCGGGTTTATTGTATCCAGTGCTGACGTCCCTTCGGATATCGACTTCAACGTATGGGGTCCCTTCACACCTGAGCAAGTCTGCGACAATCCACAGCAGGTAATACAATTTATCACCAACAACCAGCCTATCAGAAGTAGCTATGCAGGTGGTACAGAACCTACAGGTCTCGCAGATGTTCACCCTGCTTTCGGATATGCCATCACAGACACGTATGATTGTAATGGCGCTGGTCCACAAAACAACGATGATATTGTATCGACTATTCAGTGCCAGCAGGGCGAAGTATATGTTGTATTGGTCAATGACTGGGGCAATCAGATTGTCAACGGAGGAATTCTTGTTGACTGGGGTCCTTCCAATCCTGATGTTTTGGCGCCCATAGGCATTGAAGTAGTCGCGGGTGATACGGCTGTGTGCAGCGGCGAAACAGTACAACTGGAGATTTCCAGCAGTGTGGAAAATATCAGCTGGGTTGATCCTACAGGTACCCTTTCTTGCAACAACTGCCTCAACCCGGTAGCTTCACCAACAGAAACCACTGTATACAAAGCTGTGGTAGATGCTGTATGTTATCTCGACACCCTCGAAATCCGCGTAGAGGTTTTCAACCTTGAACTTGGGCCCGACTTGACTGTCTGCAGAGGGGAAGAGTTTGTCATAGTGGGTGGCGATGAATACAGTACAGCAACCTATCTGTGGCAGCCTCCGACAGGTCTGACATTTAGTTGTCTCGATTGTCCAAACCCAACTGTTACTGCCAGCCAGCCTGGTATATATGCCATACCGGCTGTATTGACGGCTGCCTTCTGTCAGTTTCAGGATACAGTTGTTGTTACTGTCCTCCAGCAGGAAGCGCCCGAAGTTCCGCTGGTTCCCAATACACAGATATGTGAAGGGGATGATATAGCGCTGGGCGGTACGCCGGTACCAGGAGTTACCTACAACTGGGCTTCTTTACCAACAGGCTTTACCTCCGCAGATGCGAATCCGGTTGTTTCTCCTTCATCAACGACAACCTACTACCTCACCACTACCAACGGACTTTGTCCTTTGCCCTCGGTTGACAGTGTGCTGATTACTGTGGTCCCGCTGCCTATCGTAACTATTAATCTGGGTACTACCATTTGTCAGGGTGACAGTATCCAGCTTTCAGGTTTGACACCCGAGGCAGATGTCAGCTACCAATGGAGCGGCGGGAATGGCCTCACAAATATTAGTAATCCAAATACTTTTGCTGCACCAACCGTCACTTCTATCTATACACTGCAGGCAGACCGGTTGGGCTGCATTGTATCAGAAAGTATTGAAATTGTCGTCACAGAAATATCTGTAGATGTCACCAATGCAGATACTACCACGATCTGTCAGGGCCAAACCGTGCAGATTCAGACCAGTGTTAGTCCTGTTGATCAACCTGTCGTATGGAGTGTACCAGGGCTAATTGGTACGAACTTTCCCGTAACACCGGTAGCTACCACACAATACATTGCTTCCGTTGCCGTAGGTAGTTGCTTCCGCGCGGATACCATCATTGTTCAGGTTGATTCTATTCCTGCAGACCTTGGGTTTACACTCGAGCCTCAGAAAGATGTCTACTGCCAAGGAGATCAGGTGGTCATCACTTCGCCTATTTATGATCCGGCTCTTTATCCGGACATTGAGCATACATGGATTCAGGGACTCGGACAGCTTACACCCGATTCGCTTTATAACATGGTTTTTGCTGCGGAAGACACTTCTGAATTCGTACGCATTACCCGGCACAGAGGTTGTATAGATACTGCCCGAATATTGATTCGGGTAATAGAACCTATACTGCCGCGTATTGAGCCTGCAGATACGGTCATTTGCTTTGGCGGCAGTGTCTCTCTGCGGGTAGTTCACAACCCGTCTAATGCTGTGACTTACGAATGGCAGGATCCTACGGCTGGTCTCAGCTGTATCAATTGCCCTAACCCTACAGCCACCCCACCGGGAAGTATAGGGTATAGAGTACAGACACAAATTGATGGCAACTGTCCGGAGAATGCATTCGTGAGCATCATCGTCAATCCATTACCTTTCATACAATTGATACCTCCTCCTATTATTTGTCTGGGGGATGCCATCCCCTTGTTGGCAAGCAATCCAGAACCGGATGCCACCTACTTATGGACCAATTTGCAGGATACTTCTTTCCGCTCGACCAATCCGTTGCTAGCTGTTTCTCCAACGGCCACTACTACATATCGTTTACAGGCAACCAACGGTTGTGGCACAGTGGAAAGTCAGGTACAGGTAGTTGTTATTGGCGA
The DNA here is from genome assembly GCA_964645715.1 of uncultured Saprospiraceae bacterium. Lineage (GTDB taxonomy): Bacteria > Bacteroidota > Bacteroidia > Chitinophagales > Saprospiraceae > JAUMBM01. The sequence continues at coordinate 17,814 of CAZYAO010000026.1, read as the reverse complement.
TACTGAACTCAATATATTGGGAGATCTTACCATCTGCCCAGGTGCTCCATTGAACCTACAGGTCGAAGCGATCCCTTCCTTGCCTGCAGCTACGCTTGCCAATACTGTCTGGACTTGGCAAGGGGGCACAGCAACGGGTGCCACGCTTTCGCTGGTACCGGGTGCCACTACGACTTACACTGCCACGGTCTCGCTGGAACAGTGTGGTACGGCTACTACTTCTGCTACAGTGCAGGTGCTTGCGCCTGCTGACGTAAGTATAACAACCGCACGCGATACGGTGTTTTCGAGAAGCGAGGTAACACTGACACTCACGACAACTCCTCCGACGGGTAACACCATCGTTTGGACGCCGGCTCCGGATAGCCAAACAGGTGAGGTGTACACGTTTACAGCACCCGAAAACCCCGATACGACGCTGTTGTCACAAACCTACCAAGTGCAGATTACTACTGCAGAAGGTTGCACAGCCACCGATGAAATTGTTATCTATGTTAAAAAACCCCGAGGAGATATACCCAACATCTTCTCTCCCAACAGCGACAGCAAAAATGATGTGTTCCGTATATTTAATGCGGAGGAGATTTCTAACATCCGCATCATGGTTTACAACCGCTGGGGTCAGCTTGTCTACGAGTCGAC
>CAZYAO010000026.1:12560-17072 GCA_964645715.1 uncultured Saprospiraceae bacterium | reverse complement strand
GTATCGAAGTGCCCTGAGCGGAAGGCTTCGTGGCGACACACAAAGCGGCCGAAGGGCAGGGTAGTGGCAACCCCCTCTACCTCATACTGAGCGATAGCGTCAAGCATGCGTCTTATAGCCGCCTCTCGGTTGACTCCCCAGCAAATTAATTTTGACAAGAGTGGATCATAATAGATAGGAACCTCCATTCCCTCTTCATAGCCCCCGTCCACGCGAATATGCTCCCCTTCAGGCAACCGATAACGCTCTAATTTGCCCACATTAGGTAGAAAATTATTGAGCGGATCCTCTGCACACACACGCAATTCGATAGCGTGGCCATGGATAGTGAGATCTTCCTGTTTGAAAGCCAATGCCTCTCCACGAGCGATGCGTATTTGCTGCTCTACCAGATCAAGACCTGTAATCCATTCTGTGACAGGGTGCTCAACCTGCAGGCGAGTGTTCATCTCCAGAAAATAGTAGTTGAGCTTGTCGTCCACCAAAAATTCAACTGTCCCTGCCCCCAGATACCCGCAAGACTGCGCTACCTTTACTGCATCACGGCCCATGGCAGCCCTGATTTCAGGCGTCAACACAGCCGAAGGAGCCTCTTCAACTACCTTTTGGTGGCGTCGCTGAATACTACACTCTCGCTCAAATAAGTGTACAACGTTGCCGAACATATCTGCCAATACCTGGATTTCAATATGGCGGGGCGAATTAACATATTTTTCAATAAAAACAGAACCATCACCGAAAGCAGAAATTGCCTCACTAATAGCCCGCTCCATCTGAGATACGAAATCTTCCTCTCTTTCCACAATGCGCATACCCTTTCCGCCGCCGCCGGCAGAGGCCTTAATTAGAACCGGAAAACCTATCCGACGAGCTGTAGTAAGTGCCTCTTCCACATCGACTATTGCGTGATCAACACCTGGTACCATAGGGATACCATAGGGTTTAACCGTATCTTTAGCTGCCAGCTTTGATCCCATCAGACTGATTGCCTCCGGTGTAGGACCGATAAAGATCAACCCGGCATTCTGTACCGCTTTAGCAAATTCGGCATTCTCACTCAAAAAACCATATCCGGGATGTATAGCATCTGCCCCACGATCAATAGCTACCTGAATGATGAGATCCCCCTTAAGATAGGATTGACCAGAGGGTGGTGGTCCAATAAGCACCGCTTCATCTGCATAGCGAACATGCAGCGCATTGCGATCTGCTTCGGAATAGACAGCGACAGTAGCAATACCCATCTTTCGAGCACTCTTCATGACCCTGATGGCAATTTCACCGCGATTGGCAACTAGTATTTTTTTCATCCTTAAACACTTTGCCTCAAAAGTAATCAATAAACATTTTTTCCCACTTGATTTTCCTCAGTATCCTCAATGATTGTGCGGCATTTTGTATTTTTGGACAATCAAGCTGATTGTTACTGTATGTCTGAACACCATCTGCCGGTCATGCACTGGCAACCAACCGAAAAGTGGCTCCGGGATGCCAACCTGACCGACTTTATCCACTGGCTGAAAGAGCGCCAACTAATATTTAATACTTACGATGAACTCTGGCAGTGGTCGGTTGATCAGCCTGCGGTCTTTTGGGCAGCCGTATGGGATTATTTTAACATTATTAGCCATACGCCTTATCAGGCAGTACTCTCAGCCGACCCAATGCCCCACAGCAGATGGTTTGAGGGGGCAAGCCTCAACTATGCAGAACATATCTTCAGGCACGGGCAACAGGATGCTGTCGCTATCTATTATCAATCAGAGCGCAACGGCCTCCAGGCAATGAACTGGGAGGAGCTTCGGTCCAAAGTTGGCGCTTTTCAACGATTTCTGACAGATGCCGGCCTACAGACCGGTGACCGGGTGGTGGCCTACCTACCCAATATTCCGGAGGCCAGCATTGCCTTCCTGGCATGTTGCTCTCTGGGCATCGTCTGGTCGAGTTGCTCACCTGATTTTGGTGCCAATAGTGTGGTAGAGCGCTTTGCGCAAATTTCCCCCCGCTTGCTGGTTGCCTGCGATGGGTATCAGTATGGAGGGAAAATATTTGACCGCACGGAAGCCGTGAGTACCATACTCTCCGAATTGCCCAGTGTCGAGCAGGTTGTATGGGTTCCCCTCATTGGCACCAATGAAGCAGTGCCTGCTACGACAGTCCCTGTGACCCATTGGGAAAAGGCTCTGGAAAGGGTGGGGGATTTACATTTTATCCCACTGCCTTTTGCACACCCAATTTGGATTCTGTATTCAAGTGGCACCACGGGTGCTCCCAAGGCAATAACCCATAGTCAGGGAGGGACTTTACTCGAACACTATAAGTATATGGCCTTTCACAATGATGTGAAGCAAGGTGAACGCTACTTTTGGTTTTCAACAACAGGCTGGATGATGTGGAACTTCCTGCATGCAGCCTGGCTGCGCGGTGCTTCCATCATTTTGTATGATGGCAATCCTGCATGGCCCTCTCTCGATATCCTTTGGAAACTGGCAGAGACAACCCAAATGACCCACTTTGGTACCAGTGCACCTTTTCTGACGGCCTGTATGAAAGCTGGCTTATGCCCGGGCAATCAATTCAACCTATCCCATCTCCGATCCATCAGTTCCACCGGGTCACCCCTCCCGCCCGAAGCATTCGCCTGGGTGTATCAGTCTGTAAGGCATGACCTGTGGCTTTGTTCTATGAGTGGCGGTACGGACGTTTGCACAGCCTTTGTAGGCGGCAATCCACTCTGGCCTGTGTACGAAGGGGAGATTCAGTGCAGAGCCCTCGGATGTGCACTCTACGTTTGGAATGACGAAGGAGAATCGGTAGAAGACGAGATTGGAGAAATGGTCATCACCAAGCCCATGCCCTCAATGCCTATTTATTTTTGGAATGATCCGCAGGGCAATAACTATTACAATAGCTACTTCGATACTTTCCCCGGCGTATGGAGGCATGGTGACTGGATCCGGCTAAGTCCACGCAAAGGGCTGGTTATCTATGGGCGTAGCGATGCAACACTTAACAGGCACGGCGTACGCATAGGTACTGCAGAAATTTACAATGCACTCAATTTAGTGCCGGAACTAAAAGACAGCCTCATTATCAACCTGGAACTTTCGGGTGGACGTCACTACATGCCTCTTTTTATTGTGCTCGCCGAGGGGGTACAATTGTCCGAAGAACTCCGACAACGCATTAACCAAACACTGCGTTCAAGTTGCTCACCCCGACACGTTCCGGATGAGATCATTGAAGTCGCAGATATCCCTTACACCATTAGCGGTAAAAAAATGGAGGCTCCCGTCAAAAAACTTTTACTGGGACTTCAAAAAGGTAAGGCGGCCAATATAGGTGCCATGCGTAACCCAGAATCACTAGCTTTCTTCGAGGCCTTCGCTGCAGAAAGGCAGTTTACATAAAAAGTTGGCGGCCTATCGGCCGCCAACTTTTTATGTCCAAAACCTATTATGCTTCAGGAGGATGAGGCATCTCCCGCAGAATCTGCAAGGCAGCCTCAAGAATTGAAGCATCCTCTATGCTGACGATTCCCCCTTCAGGTCCGGGTTGCCAATGGTTGCCAGTCGTATTGCCTTCCCCAAATTTACTGGCGCCGAAATAGCTTCGGACGGTCTGCTCTGAGATGTTAAGCTGGTCAGCAATTTTCCTGACACTACCCGTAGGCAGCTTATGCTTGATCTCCCGGAGTTCGTTAAAAGTAATATTCATAGCCGTTGGATTTAGTGAAACTTATTCTACAATTTAATAAATTTCAACTAAAATCGCAAGTGCAAGGCCGCAAAAACGCGATATTATTCTTAAATTCACCCAAATTACACAACTTATGCAACTTTAAAATCTTGCAGTAATACCAGCGATAGCATTCAGACCGATGGTCGGATACAAATACCAGCGCTGCCGGCGGTTGTTGGCAAGGTTATTAATCTGAACGAAGGCTGCAATATTTTTTGACAGCGCGTAATCCGCTCCCAAATTCAAATCAAACAGTCCGTTTAGGTTTCCTATCTCTCCTTGCAGATTCTTATAAGGCACACCATTTTCAACAAAGAGATCCAGTTGCACCTTACCCTTCTTATCCGGAGTCGTGTACCGAACACCCGAGTTGACAGTAAACGTAGGCAAGTGCCAAGGCTTTTCCTCATTGCGCAAAGAGTACACCTGCTGCGAAAGCGAGCCACTAACTTCCAAACCAGCGCCCAACGGGACGTTTATACTACCTTTGACAGAGAAGATACTTGCTGTATCGTAGATAGTTCTGAAGGTAGCGATAGGGTCATCCTGATCATTCAATAAAAATAAAGCCAGATTATCAACTTGCTGATAAAGCACCTCCGCTCGATACATAGCACCAAGCACACTTCCTTTCACGCCGCCATAATAGGCATTTTCTACCGCATTGCGAACATCAAGTCTTGTGAGGACAAACGGATTGTACTGGCTCAGTGTCTGAAGATTATTCTTATTCAAAGTACCATTGGTACCAATAAAAGCATTTACAACCCC
>CAZYAO010000026.1:0-12460 GCA_964645715.1 uncultured Saprospiraceae bacterium | reverse complement strand
GCTGACATATTAAAGGCCAGCCCGTTTTCGCGGGCAGCGTATTTATCTGTTAACCGGTAGTAATCAATTCCCGCCTCGTAATTAAGGTCACCCTGATTGCGGCTACCATTAAATAGCTTTAGTCCAAGGCTGGTATTACTAAATCGCTGCAGTACCTCCTGTGGCTCGAAACTATACCGGTCCTCGCCGAGCTCTTTATTGATTTGATTGTAGCCATAGTAATAGACAGAACGACTGTCAAAGCCAGCATTGGCCCCTACTGCAAAGCCCTGATCTGCGAAGTAGGTTGCGCGCACACCAGCTGTTGTCTGAGCTGTTCGTTGATTTTCTATCTTTGAACTATTGTTGATACCCAAGGAGCGGAGCGACAGCCCGAAATCCAGCGCCTTGTCTTTGGTGTAGTCATACGATACATCCCCATAGTAGGCCAAAGGATATCCACCACCCAGCTTTAAATAGCCGTTGTGATTTTGGACAGTACTATCTTTACGAGCATACTTTTCCGCGGTAAGGGTAGGCGGAGGATAGGCCACATTGATTGGCCTGAGACTAAAATTGTAATTCTGCGCTTTGATAGAATCCATGGGTGGCAACACAGGCGTGGAAGCCAGACGTTCATTGGTTTCCAGCTTAGGTCTGAAAGTACCGATAACCTCCATAGTCTTGTCTGTAATCTGTGCATAAATACCAGAAGCACAGAACACAGCTACGATCAGCGGCAAATAAAATCGGAAAGAATAAGTAAACATAGCAATCTGTCTGTTAAGGAGGCGATGAAAAACGATTTCAATTAATTACCAGGACGAATCCGGCTGCCAGCATTTAGCTGAGCATTGGTTTTGTCGAGTTTGGCCTTAGTTTCTGAACGAATATCATCATTCTCCTCTTCATAATTTTCCAAAATTGATTCGAAGATTGATTTGGCGGTATACAATTCACCCTTGGAGAAGAATACATCTCCAAGTAGGATGACTGTTTTCGCAACCCAGTAAGGGTACTGAGAAGAGTCCTTGTTGGCCTCTTTACAAAGCTGCTCAGCCCGATCGTATTTTTCAAGTTTGTAGTGAGCCATTGCCCGCAGATACCTGGCCTCCGCTGTACGCTCGTCATCACTCAGTTTGATAGTCTCGTCAAAAGCAGTAATCGCTGCATTCAGTTCGTTGCGATCAAAAGCAATTTTACCCTTGTAAAAATTGGCAAGAGAAATATCAGCAGCATTGGCTGTTCGATTACCTATCAATTTATTGGCCATAGCCGTGACCTCCGAAAACTGTTTGGACTCATAGGCCGCCTGCATGGCCCGCCGCTGAGCTTTGAGCTGATCATCAATATTACTGGCCACCTGTTCTAGTTTGGCATAGTACGTATACGCCCTCCTATAGTCTTTTTCCTGGTCGTACAATATTTCAGCTGCAATCAACAGACTGCTCTCATACAGCGGGCTAGGCCCTCTGTCTACCAAGTACGTATAATCGTTGAGTGCCATGGTAAACTGCTTGAGACTAGAATAGCACTCACCGCGATAATAGTAACTCTTCAACAGGAAACTACCCGTAGGATATTTGTTGATATAATCAGTGAATCCGTCGATGGCATCAGAATAGTTCAAATCATTTTTTTTATTCATAGCAGCATTAAACACCAGACTGTCGATGCTGCTAAGTCTAGCAGCTGCATTAGGCCGGGTGCGAATGAACTCTTCATATTTCCTAGAGTCATTCATCTGATCCAGATAAATTTCGCGAATAGCATCCTCTGCACTTTTCTCCTCCTCCGCAGAAGGATTGTACCTGAATACATCCCGATACGCCAGTGCCGATTCTTCGAAATAACGGCTCTGGAAGTAACTTTCGCCCAACAGCAACAAAGCCTGCGGAACCAGTTCTGAAGTTCCTTTAAAGCGATCAACCAAGTCCTTCAATGACTGCCGATAGACATCTGTCTGCCCCAACTGCCGGTAGGCTTCCGCCTTCATGAATGAAGCCTTGTCAGCATACTTAGTTCTGATGGCAGGATTCAACAGTGCCTCGCATACTTTAATCTGCCCACGCCAATCTTTCTGAAGTCCCAGAATTTGCGCCTTACTAAGCATTGCATAGTCATAGTTAGGATACGTGTTGGTGATTACCTGATCATAATACCGCAGCGCCTGTGCATAGTCATTGCGCGCGTAAAATGCATCTGCCGTACGCATCAGTGCATCCGCATAAATCTTATCCCTAATTTCCGGGTTACGCAACGTGCTTCGATTCCGGTTGATCCCATCTACACACTGTTGAAAAAATTGAGCAGCCTTAGCCCTGTCATCTTTGGCTAAATAGTTATAAGCCATCAAATATTGCGCCACAAATATCGACGACTCTTCTGGTAATTTACTCTGAGACGACGCAATGGTAAAGTATTGATTGAGGTAAGCAATACTCTGGTCTGTCAGTCTCTCTTTGTGAGCCACATCTGCCAGCCAATAGAGAATCTGTGCCTGTATAAACTGGCTGCCCGGTACATCCTTACCGCGCATGAGTACTGTCTTCGCCTCTGTCGGCTTATTGTCTTTCACAAGCTGTAATCCCCTGTAAAGCAGCACCTTCTTGTAGGTATCCTGCAACTGCGGGGGTTTATTGGGTATGCGTTCCAATACCTCAATCGCCTTCTCATAGTTGCGATAAGACAAGAAAGCTTCGCCCATAAGCGTCTGAGCCTCGGCATAATACTGGCTGCTGGGAGGGAGCTGCCGCAGCGCATTGACTGTTTCATCCGGATCCCGGAGCTCGAGGGACAACTTTCCATACTGGAAGGTGGCCTCTTCGCTCAGACTCGCATCGAATTTCATCCGCATTACGTTACCAAAAGCATATCGGGCAGAAGGTTTATCCCCTTTGCGGAGATAACAATCCGCCAGATAATAATTGGCTGACTGCGCCAGCGAATTTTTACTGGCACTAATCTCCCTGAAATTGCGTATCGCCTTGTCTACCTGTCCGCTCTTGTACTGAACGAAACCCAGCTGATAGAACTCCTCTTCCGTCATCTGCCGGGACTGCTCAGCATAATATTCGAGCAGGGGCAGAGCCTTGGCATAATCCCCTAGTTCAAAATACGACTGTCCCAACAACTGGTAGTGCTCTTTTGGCGCCCTACTGCGGCGATTTCCTGTGATGGATGGCTCCAGGTAGCGAATTACTTCCTCGAAGCGTTTTTGTGTGAAATATATTTGTCCAAGATACAGCGGGATGTATTTGTCGTAAGGCTGCTCATTCTCGATGGATTTAAACTCGCTGAGCGCATTCTCATATTCCCCCTTCTGAAAATAACAGAATCCCAGGTAATAAGTAGCCGGAATACGCTCAACCACGTCAAACTCTTTAGCCTGCAACAAATATCGCCGGGCCTCATCGTACTTCTTTAACTCAAAATTGGCATATCCCATGCGAAAATAGGCGCGTCCTTTCTCCTCTCGAGACAGGCCCTGTATTGACAACTGCCCGAAGTAGTCAAGTGACTTTTGGTAGTTTTTTTTGTCAAAATAGTAGTTGGCAACTTCCTGCGTAGCTTGACCGGCAATAGGATCTGGTGTGTATGTCCGAATGAAATCGAGTATGAGCTTCTCTGCATCAGGTTGATCGAGCCTTATGGCAGTCCTTGCGATTCCAAGTTGAGACAATACCTCCAGCTGCTCCGCTTCGGGAAAGTTGGCCGGCTGCAGCATATCCAGTGTCTGTCGATAATGAAGTGCCGCCTTTGCATACAAGCCCTCCTGAAAGAAGAGCTGAGCTTGTCTGAAGCTTGTGTAGGCATCGGTGTAAAGGGTCGTTTGCTGTAGTTTGGCTGTAGTTGCTAGCAGACAGGCAAACACAAATACGAATAATCGCTTGCTCATTGGCAGAGAATTTTCGAAATAAGTTCAGTAATCACCAAAACGAAAAAAGATATGCTTTTTGATATCTAAGAGGACAGATTTTTACAAAAGCATGCACCAACTGCAGGAAGAGAACGCAGCATAGTCCCTAAAGCGGCGGCTGTAGAAACGACTGTGCACAATTGCTACTATCAAAGTGCTTATTCTGTGAAACAGGGTCACACTTAGTAAAATATGCCACAAGTAATCAGTACGCCATAAATACATCCTCTATCCGCTGGCAGGCCTCATTCATAGCATCCTCATCAATCACCAACGGCGGTGCAAAACGAATGATATTCCCGTGCGTAGGTTTGGCCAGAACGCCCTTGTCTGCCATTGCCAGGCAAATATTCCAGGCTGTTTTGCTTTGAGGGCTATCGTTTATCACCATTGCATTCAGTAAGCCCCTCCCCCTGACAGCGACAATCAAATCAGGACGTCTATCCGCAAGTGCCTGCATACGTTTGCGAAACAGCTGCCCCATAGCACGTGCATTTTGCACCAGCCGCTCGTCAATGAGTACCTGTAGCGCTTCCACAGCGATGGCGCAAGCCAGCGGATTGCCCCCAAAAGTGCTGCCATGCTGACCAGGCCCGATGACCTCCATGATATGATTATCGGTGAGTACTGCTGACACAGGGTACAGCCCACCAGAAAGTGCCTTACCTAGAATTAACATATCCGGACGCGTGTAGGTAGCGGGCTGCCTTTCGCAGAGCCCCTCACAGCTGCAGTCACCACAAACCCTCAGCAAACTACCTGTACGGCCAATTCCTGTCTGAATTTCGTCAGCTATGAAGAGAATATTGCGCTCGCGGCATAAGGCTGCCGCAAAAGGAATAAAATTATCATCCGGCACATATACGCCCGCCTCACCCTGTATCGGCTCCATCAAAAAACCAGCAATTAATTCAGGCTGATCATCCAATGCCTGTAGCAGTGCCTCTTTGTCATTGTAAGGCACAGCAATAAATCCAGGTGTATAGGGGCCGAAATGCCCCTTCGCATCGGGGTCGCTGGAAAAAGAAATGATAGTGGTTGTTCTGCCATGAAAATTTTGACCGCAGACAACAATTTTTGCCTCACCATTGGGAATTCCCTTTTTCTGGTATCCCCATTTGCGACAAATCTTGATGGCCGTTTCCACCGCTTCAGCCCCTGTATTCATCGGCAGCACCTTATCGAACCCAAACATACGCGTTATGAAGCGCTCGTAAGGGCCTAGCTGATCATTGTAAAAAGCTCGGGAAGTAAGCGCCAGCCGACCTGACTGCCGAATCAGGGCATCGAGAATACGTGGATGAGAATGCCCCTGATTTACAGCAGAGTAAGCCGAAAGAAAGTCAAAATATTGCTTACCCTCGACATCCCATACGTATATACCTTTACCTTCTGACAGCACAACAGGCAACGGGTGATAATTGTGTGCACCGTACTGGTTTTCCAGTTCGATAAATAACTCGCTTTTATTGGTTGAGGGGGAGTCGACCATCATACGGCATTTCAATTTAAGGATAATAAGCGCTAAGATAAACCAAGCTTTGCGATTGCGCAAACACAATCGCAGGTCAGCGCAAAGCGAGGTTACGCCAGGCCTTCAGCAGAGACAAAACAGGCCATTTTTTGACCGTGGGCACTACTTTCCCTCTCGCTGCTGTCTTATTTCTTCTATCTTACGGAGTATCTCTTCCGATTCATCGATTTTCGCCGCGTAAGCTTTGAGGTCACCACTGCGCTGGATGTGCATCGCTTCTTCCATGATACGAGCGTACGCCTTCTCCAATTCTTTTAGAGGATCCTTTTTAAATAAGCCGAACATAAAGAGTGTTTAGTTCAGCAACAATTGCCCCCACAAAAGGTTCTCACTAAAGAATGGTTTCAAAGATGTCATCATCCGGCGGAGGCAGTTTTTGCGTAAACGCGACGGCCAATTGCTGTCGCATCTGTGCAAACCTAGCTTCTACCTGCACAATAAACTCCTTGTCGACGAACGCATTGACATCAGATAAGCCGGAAAGCCCCTCCTGTATACGCAACTTAAAAGTTTGCTCCGCAAAATCATTTTCAAACTTTACTGAAATGCGGTTGTCCATTTGAAAAACCGTTATCTTCAGATAAGCGTGCTCCAAGTATCCGATGATTCGCATAAGGCCCAAAAATTAAGCACATACAACATGACATGGCATGCTGTATGTGCTTAGTGATATATAATTACCAATTATAGCATTTCAAATACGTCGTGCATCGGCAGGTTGAAAGCATCTGCCACACCTTGATATACCACTTTCCCGTTAATGACATTGAGTCCTTTGCACAGTGGTTCGTTGGCATTGCACGCCTTTTTCCAACCATGATCAGCCAGCTGAAGTGCATATGGCAGCGTAGCATTGGTGAGCGCAATCGTAGATGTATAAGGTACAGCACCTGGCATATTGGCCACACAGTAGTGTACAATACCATCGATGATATAGGTTGGATTCTCATGCGTTGTAGGCGTACAAGTTTCTATACAGCCTCCTTGGTCAACAGCGACATCCACCAGTACTGTTCCCTGATTCATCTCCGCCAGCATATCTCTGGTAATCAGCTTAGGCGCCTTAGCACCCGGAATCAGTACAGCACCCACAATGAGATCAGCATCTTTAATATGTTGGCGAATGTTATACTCATTGGAGTACAAAGTCGTCACATTGGCCGGCATTACATCCGACAGGTAGCGAAGACGATTGAGGCTCACATCCATAATAATCACATGTGCTCCCAGACCAGCAGCCATCTTGGCTGCCTGCGTACCAACGATACCGCCACCCAATACCAACACTTTGGCAGGAGACACCCCTGGTACCCCTCCCAGCAGGATACCACGACCCTGCATTGGCTTTTCAAGATATTTTGCACCTTCCTGTATAGCCATACGACCCGCCACTTCACTCATTGGAACCAGCAAGGGCAATGAGCGATCTGCCATTTCAACTGTCTCATACGCCAGACAGACTGCTCCGCTTTCCATCATTGCCAGCGTGAGCTCCTGTGAAGAAGCAAAATGGAAGTAAGTAAAAACAAGTTGATCCGGACGAACCAATTTGTATTCAGATGCAATAGGCTCTTTGACCTTAATAATCATCTCCGATTTGGCGTACACATCCTCGATGGTTGGCAAAATAACTGCCCCGGCAGCTTCGTACGCCTGATCTGTGAAGCCACTGTTGAGACCTGCACCCGTTTGAACGTACACTGAATGACCGCGCTTGCGAAGCTCGATGGTGCCTGCCGGCGTCAACGCAACGCGATTCTCATTGTTTTTAATTTCCTTTGGACAACCTACAATCATGTCTGTAGTTTTTTGGTTAGGCCTAATGTTAAAAAACTTGGCAAAGATAATCATCTGAAGCTATGAGATAGGGTTAATGTCCAAAAAATATCACATATTCGCATTGTGAAAACATGCCTTCAATGCAAAGTCGAGCTACCCGCCCAGGCCAAGTTCTGCTGGAACTGTGGCCTGGAGCAGCCGTTGGCTACTGTCCGGGAGGATAGGTGGCAGGACGTGTTTGATTTCCAGTCAGCTTTGCTTCCGCAGCTCAACAAGCGCTGGACAAGCCTGCTCAGGGACATTATGGAACACCAGCTGGGCATCGCTGACAAGGAAATCTGGCAGGAAAAACTGTACGAAACGGGCTTCCGTGACCTGATACACCGCCGCTTGGGACAGTTTGCCGAGAAATCAGTTCCCGATACCCCTGCAGGTCAGCAACAATGGCTGCAGGCATGGCACAGGCTGGCCTGGGATCTGACTGAGCACTTCCTCATTGCGCACGGCCAGGATTGGCTGCCGGCACCCGTGACTACCAGCCTGCTCAAACATCAATCTTGCATTCTTTCACCCAATAACTGCCGGGAACCCATACTGGATTACCTGCAGCTGCAAGAAGAACCCGTGCCTTTCTTTACGGAGTTTATCTCCATGCCCTTGGAAAAACTCAAAAATGCCAGTCAGTACTTTCTTTTCCCGGAAAAAACTGAACGCATCTGGCTAATCATCGACCTCTCGCTCTTTGGATCGCTGAAAGAAGGCCTCGCCTTCACAGAGAGGGGCATTTATTGGAAAAACCAGTTACAGGCTCCGCAGCAGGTCATGTACGAACAGCTACGGCAGGTAGACAGGGAAAAGGATTGGTTGCTCATCAACCAGCATTTTTTCCATGCCAGCCCCTCACTCAACATTAAAATATGGCTGCTGCTTCGACGCTTTATGCTTTTTTATGAGCCATAAGGCAGGTTGTTTGGGGCAAAAATGCTGCCGCAGCCACTTACTCAGCCATCGGGCAGTTGCGGCTTAAGTGAAAGTGCGTGTGCCTTCAATGCCACCCAGTCCTTAATGACCGGCATATTAGTCTTAGCTTCGTCGTACCCGATTTCATAAATCTCTTTGTAGCTGGCAAACTGAAAAATGTGGTACTTACTAACCTTTTTGGGTTCCAGCAACAGATTGCAGAATGGGAGATGAGGCAGGGTATTGGCCTGGATGGACAGGTCGAAACAGCGGGTAGCAATACTAAACACATGCTGAATGGATCGCCCGTCTACCTCAACCGCAGGCATTACATTGACACCCAGAATGAAATCGCATCGATTGACCAACGGCTTTACAGGCAGGTTGCACAGCAGACCTCCGTCTACGTACTGATGGCCGTCTATCTTTACAGGACTGAATACCAGCGGTATGGAAGAGGAAGCAGCAATTACACTGTATAACTCCCCGCTGCTCCTGATTTCCACTTTACCCGTATTCAAGTTGGAGATGGCCACAAAAAGCGGCAACTGCAAGGCTTCAAACTGATCGTGTGGGATTACGTCGGCCAGTCGCTCTTTCAGGTAAGTCAGCTCGCCCAATACGGCTGTGAGCGGTTTGAAAGAAAGCAGTTTGATCATCTTGCTTTCCTGAATAAAATCCAGCATCTGCTGCGGCTGCAGGCCGGCAGCATACAAGCTGCCGATGATGGCCCCGGCGCTCGTCCCGGCAACCAGCGAAGGCCCCAGCCCCTCCTCCAGCAATGCCTGCAGCACGCCAATGTGCGCAGCGCCTCTGGCTCCTCCGCCCGACAGACTAATCCCTATGCGGACATCCCCTCCTGTATGCATACACAAAATTGTGTGTACGGCCTGCTATACCGCAGGGCATAACAGGCCGTACCGGGCAAATTATTGCTTATTAATCATTCTCACCACAATACCCGCGCTGCTGTGCAGGCGCAGGTAGTAGCTGCCCGCAGGCAATTGGGTAAGCGACAATTCAAAAGAAGAAGCCGATGGATTGCGCTCCATGAGCATACGACCCAGCCCGTCAGTCACAACAAGCCGGTCGCATACCACCGGCAGTTCAATAAACATCACAGCGGCAGTCGGGTTGGGATAAAGCTTCAGTGATGCAGCCCAAAAGGGCTCCTGCTCATTGCTCACGCCTGTCGGTACAATATCAGCGGCATAGCGAGGCAACAACTGATATCCGTCTGTAAAGGGAGCAGAGGAATCAAACTGCCCTCCCAGCCCCGTGACATTAAAACGACCCACAGGAGCCGGCGCCATAAAAAGATCAATATCATTATCGATGCGAAGCGTGTACACATTGCTGTTGATATCAGCAACATCCACATTAAAACCGCTGGCCGACGGCGTCCATTGAGCGGGATCAACGAGCTGTACATTGAGCAACCTTACCAGTCGCGACTCTGTCTGCTCGCTCAGTCCCGTGACCACTGCCGCCTGAAGCAATGAATTGCCGGAAGAAACCCTCCACAGCGTATCCAGGTTAAACTGCAGCAGGCCATTGTACTGAGAAATCACCCCACGACCAATTACGCGGTCACCCTCTGCGACCGTATAACCGAAATCGCCGCTGTTGAAAAATACAGCAATACCATAATTGGTCTCATCGATGAGTGTAAACTGCAGTCCACCAGGCCGCAGGTTATTACCATAAACAATACCCTCCAGTTGACAGCGGGTACCCACAGAATCGGCAACACCCTGAGCATTAACCGTACTTATCTGCCCAATGGGATAGACAGGGTAGGAGGGGGGGGGCCCTGTTGAACAATTGTTGGCAGCTCCGGGACTGGCAAATATAGGCAGCCCGTTGATGCTGAAACCTGCCGAAGTTGTAGAAGAAGCCCAACTACCCGGCAATGCATTGTCTGCTGCTGCATCACAAAGCACCAGACTACTGCCAAGACCGTTGGCAGGTGTAGGCCAGGGTGCAGCATTGCTGTAGCGAAGTGAATCAACGATATTGCCCTGTCCGTCCCTGAGCTCTATACGCTCACCGCTGTTGCTGAGTGCGCCTGAGCTAAAGCGGTAGGATGCAACACCAAAATTGCGCAGCATGGCTGCCGAGTCAATCCCGACCACCACATACTGCCCCGGCTGTAATATGTGCGCACTTTGAAAAGTAAAGACAACGCCTGCTGCAAAAGTACAGCCCTGCAGGTTAACAGGCTGGCTGCCCCGGTTGTACAACTCTATGAACTCCAGGCTGTCCGCACCCGCTTCAGGGGGATTATACATAATCTCGGAGATTACTACATTGCCAACGGCCGACTGCGCCAGCACCATGGTCGTCGACAGGGCAAGCAATAAAATGGTAACAATCGCTCTCATGCTTCAGAATTGATGAACAAAATGATGATACAATATTACAAAAAAATACGAACAAAAGGGAAGTACTAATCTCTCCTCAGCAGCAGCTGAAAACAAATTTGAAAAGCTACCAGCTGAAAATAAGAAAACACCAGCATTCAAAATATTATTCTTTAAATTGATTAACATTCAATTAATCATGCCACTAATCAACCACAAGCCTAACATCAGACAAATCTACCGCCTGAATTGACAGCACTTTATAAAAAATAATGGTCAAAAATTAACATTCCCTTAATAATGTCCCCTTACCTTTGTCAGCGAAAAGCCATTATTTCTTAAAAAAATGTAGGCTAGTTCTATGAAAATTTTCAAACACGTTCAAGCTTTCGGCTTAGCCGTTGCGCTGGTACTGCTCCCGGGCCTCATGCTCGCTCAGGGTGTTACCTCCTCTGCAATGGCAGGGCAAATCACTGATGCTTCTACCAAAGAAGCGCTCATCGGTGCAAACGTCATTGCCACACACCTGCCTTCGGGTTCGGTCTATGGTAATGCTACCGATGTTGACGGCCGTTATCGCATACCTGGTATGCGCGTAGGTGGTCCGTACCGCATCGTAGTTTCTTACACAGGTTATGAAGACCAGACGCTCGAAAACGTCTATCTGAGCCTGGGTACAGCGGCGACGCTCAACTTCGCGATGAGTGCCTCCGCTGTGGAGATTGCCGGCGTAGAAGTAACGGCCAACCGCAACGACCTGTTTAGCGGTAACCGTACAGGTGCAGGTACGAACGTAAGCTCTGAGACGCTTCGCGCGTTTCCGACATTGAGTCGCTCCATCAACGACTTCACGCGTCTTACCCCGCAGTCTAACGGTACTTCTTTCGGTGGTCAGGACAACCGTTTGAACAACATCACGCTCGACGGTTCTATCTTCAACAACAGCTTCGGTCTGGCAGGCCAGCCCGGTGCTCGTACCGGTGTTTCTCCGATCAGCCTTGATGCCATCGAACAAATCCAGGTTAACATCGCTCCTTACGATGTTCGTCAGGCGGGTTTCGTAGGTGCTGGTATCAATGCCGTTACGCGCAGTGGTAACAACGAGTTCTCTGGCTCCGCTTACTACTTCCTGCGCAATGAGAACCTGCTGGGTAATGAGGCGCGCGAAAATGCAGTAACCTCAGCTCCTTTCACCAACACGCAGTATGGTTTCCGCCTTGGTGGCCCTATCGTGAAAAACAAAGTTTTCTTCTTTGTGAGCGGTGAGCTAGATGATCAGGCATCACCTTTCCTGCGTGTCGCTAACCGCGGTGAAACACCCAGCGGTAACATTACCAGCGTTCCTGCAGCTGATCTCGATGCTTTCAGCAACTACCTGCGCGATAAGCTCGGCTATGAGACAGGCCCTTACGAAGGCTACGATCTGGAGACTACGGGTGAAAAGCTTTCTGCCCGCCTCGATTTCAACATCAACAAAAATCACAAGGTCAACCTTCGTTATACGATGCTGAATTCGTCACGCGACGTACCGGTAAGCACAAGTACTTCGTTGGGTTTTGGCAACCGTACTGGTGCCAATGCACTTAGCTTCCAAAACTCCAACTACATCCAGAACGAAAATATTCGCTCTATCATCGGTGAGTGGAACGCAGTGATTGGTAGCAAAATGTCTAATAACCTGATTGTTGGTTACACTTACCAGAACGAAGACCGCGGCTCTCGTGGTGAATTCTTCCCGCTGATTGAAATTCAGCGCAACGGTCAGAACTACATGACGGCGGGCTTTGAGCCTTTCACACCCAGCAACCAGTTGTCCTACAATACATTCCAGTTCCAGAATAACTTTTCCTACTATGCCGGTAAGCATACCTTCACGGCGGGCCTGAACGTTGAGCGCATGACCTTCCGCAACGTATTCTTCCCAGG
>CAZYAO010000025.1:43960-54382 GCA_964645715.1 uncultured Saprospiraceae bacterium | reverse complement strand
CGCCAGGCAGGCTACACGGTAGTCGTCGATGCGGTCAACAGCGTCGGTGCAGTAGCCATTCCTGCACTGCTCGAACAGCTGGGGTGTACAACCATTCTGCTCAATGGCGAGATGACCGGGCAGTTTGCCCACAATCCTGAGCCCCTGCCGCAGCACCTGACAGGGCTCACAGAAGCCGTGCGCAACAGCCATGCCGACCTTGGCGTGGCGGTAGATCCTGATGTTGACCGACTTGCGCTGGTAGGACCTGGCGGCGAATGGATTGGAGAGGAATATACCCTCGTGGCAGTGGCCGATTACGTCCTCAAGCATCGCCCTGGTGCCGTCGTGTCCAACCTGTCCTCCAGCAGGGCACTGGCCGATCTGGCGGCCAGTTATGGCCAGCCCTACTTCGCTGCTGCCGTCGGCGAAGTCAATGTAGTAAGCCGTATGAAGGCCGTGGAGGCCGTCATCGGCGGTGAAGGCAATGGTGGCATTATTGTGCCGGATTTGCATTATGGTCGCGACAGTCTCATCGGACTAGCACTTGTATTGTCTGCGCTGGCTACCAGCCAGCAAAATATCAACGCCCTGAGGCAGGCCTATCCCCAATACGAAATGGTCAAAGATAAGCTCGAATTGTCGCCGGATTTTGATGTCGAAGGTGCACTTACGCGCCTTATGATGTATTTTGCATCCGAAAAACTCAATACGGAAGACGGCCTGAAAATCGACTTCTCCGACGGTTGGGTCCATCTGCGCCGCTCCAATACGGAGCCCATCGTGCGAATATATGCCGAAGCCAACGATGCTCAAGCTGCCGCCGATTTGGTAAAAAAAGTGCGTATTGTATTTGTAAACCAATGACTTATCAAATCCATGTCTACCCTCGCCACCACCATGCTCGAGCAATATTTTGCTCCCTACCGGGACAAAGTCATCGGTAGCAGACAGTCTTTTGAGACCGCCTACGGCACCAAGCCGCTGATTTATGCCGACTGGACGGCCAGCGGCCGGCTCTACGAACCTATTGAGAAGCTTTTTATGCAGGAAATTGCCCCCTTCGTGGGCAATACCCATACTGAGACCACCGTCACCGGCAGTGCTATGACCAGCGCATACCACCATGCCCGCCAGCTGATTAAAAGACACTGTGGCGCTGAGGATACGGATGTCCTCATTGCTGCCTACTCGGGCATGACGGGTGTCGTCAATAAATTTCAGCGGATTCTGGGTCTCAAGCTCCATGAGCGGTTCCGCGGACAGGTGGCCATCGCTGCCGAACAGCGCCCAATCGTACTTGTCAGCCACATGGAACATCACTCCAACCAGACGTCCTGGCTGGAAACCATAGCCGATGTGGAGGTCATACCGCCGGACGAACAAGGACTTATGGACTTGTCACAGCTCGACAGGCTGCTGGAAAAATATCAACACCGGCCACTCAAAATAGCAGCTGTAACTTCCTGCTCCAATGTCACAGGTATTTTCACTCCCTACCACGAGGTGGCGGAGCGCATGCACCTCGCCGGCGGCTACTGCTTTGTTGACTTTGCCTGCTCGGCGCCCTATATCGATATTGTCATGCGCCCGGAAGGTAAGCCGCTGCAGCGGCTCGACGCGATCTACTTTTCCCCACACAAATTCCTGGGTGGGCCGGGTTCAACAGGTATCCTAATTTTTGATTCAGCGCTCTACCAAAACAGCGTTCCGGACGATCCGGGAGGCGGCACGGTCGACTGGACCAATCCTTGGGGCGAGCACAAATATATCGACCACATCGAAGCCCGCGAAGATGGCGGTACACCTGCTTTTTTGCAGACCATACGCGCAGCTATGGCCATACGGCTCAAAGAGCAGATGGGCGTTAGCCATATCCTTGAGCGCGAGCACGATATGCTGGAACGCATCTGGCAGGTTTTTGACCATATTCCCAACCTGCACGTGCTTGCCGGCCAGCATCGCCACCGACTGGGTGTTATCTCTTTTTACATTGATGACCTGCACTACAACCTGGGTGTCTCGCTGCTCAATGACCGCTTTGGTATTCAGGTTCGCGGAGGTTGCTCGTGTGCGGGCACCTATGGGCACTACCTGCTCAACGTCGATCAGGCGTATAGCAAGTCTATCACCAGCAAGATCAATGAGGGCGACAGCAGCGATAAGCCCGGCTGGATACGCATGTCTATCCATCCGGTCATGACAGATGATGAACTTGCCTATGTGCTGGATGCCATCCGCCAGCTGGCGGCCAACCACCAGCAATGGCGGCAGGATTATATGCATCTGCCGCGCACCAACGAGTATGTTCACCGGTCAAGGTTCAAACCAGAACAACTGCTGGTTGAAAAGTGGTTTACTTCAGCGCTGTAAATCTTTATCATCAGTCATCTCTCTATGCGGGTATATTTTGACAATGCGGCCACCACCCCACTCGATGCTTCCACCATCGACTGCATGCTACAGGCAATGCAGGGCAATTTTGGCAACCCTTCCTCTATTCATGCGGAAGGAAGAAAGGCCAGGGCTGCTATAGAAGGTGCCCGCAAGCAAGTAGCCAACCAGCTGAATGCCTCTATCGGCGAGATCTTCTTTACTTCGGGTGGGACAGAAGCCAATAACATGGCGCTGAAGGGCGCTGTGCGTGATCTGGGTGTTCAGCGTATTATTTCTGCCAAAACAGAACACCACTGTGTGCTGCACTCTCTCGATTATCTGCAGCAACAGCCGGGGGTTCAGATTGACTATCTGCCGCTGGACGCTCAGGGGTATCCCGATCTCGGTCAGTTGCGCGACTGGCTGGCAACCGACAGTCGTACTACCCTGGTCTCGCTCATGCACGCCAACAACGAAACGGGCACCCGGATTGATCTGGCAGCCGTAGCCACTGTGTGTGCTGACTACAATGCTTTTTTTCATACCGACACTGTGCAGACCATAGGATACTACCCTATTGATTTACAAAAAATCAAAATTCATTTCCTGAGCGGCTCTGCTCATAAGTTTCACGGTCCCAAGGGAGTAGGCTTCATCTACATCAATCAGGAGGTCAGTCTGCGTCCCTTTATTGACGGGGGCTCTCAGGAACGGAATATGCGTGGAGGTACCGAAAATCTGTACGGTATACTAGGGCTGGCACATGCACTGGCGTTGGCCTGTCAGGAGATGGAAACTCGCAGCAATCACATCCGATCACTACGCGACCGGCTCAAGGCGGGGCTACAGGCCCAAATACCCGGTGTTACTTTTAATGGCGACCCGGACCACGGGCACTACAAAATCCTGAGCGCTTCTTTTCCCCCTTCCGAAAAAGCCGATTTGTTGCTTTTTAATCTGGATATTGCCGGACTCAGTGTTAGCGGAGGCAGCGCCTGCAGTTCAGGTGCGGATGCGGGCTCTCACGTCATTGCAGCGCTGGCCGGGGACCCGGACAGGAAGACCATTCGATTCTCTTTCAGTCATCTGAATACACCCCAAGAAGTCGATTTTGCACTGGACTGTGTAAAAAACAGTCTGCTGTCCAAAGGTTGACCACACCCCTCAATACGACGATTCATGCAAGAAACGCTGGCACAATTTGACGCAATCATTCATCGCTGCAGGCAAGTCCTCATGGCTAAGCAACTGGATTACGGTAGCTCGTGGCGTATTCTCCGTCCCAGCTCGCTGACCGATCAGCTGTACATCAAAGCGAAGCGCATTCGCGCCATCGAGGAAAAAGGGAAGCAGTTGGTGGATGACCCGGTCGATGGCGAATACATGGGTCTCATCAATTACAGCATCCTTGCAATCATCCAGCGGACACTACCTCCCGATACGCCCCTCGAGCTTTCAGCAGAGGAAGTGACAGCTCATTACGATACACAGGTAACCATCGCGCGTACACTGCTGGAGAAAAAAAACCATGACTATGGTGAAGTGTGGCGCGAAATGCGCCTTAGCTCCATCACCGACCTGATTTTAGCCAAACTACTCAGGATCAAACAAATAGAAGACAACGAGGGTCTCACGAGAC
This sequence comes from uncultured Saprospiraceae bacterium, assembly GCA_964645715.1. Classification (GTDB taxonomy): domain Bacteria; phylum Bacteroidota; class Bacteroidia; order Chitinophagales; family Saprospiraceae; genus JAUMBM01. The sequence goes on along the minus strand of CAZYAO010000025.1, from coordinate 50,388 downwards.
TGTCAGAAGGCGTTGAAGCCAATTACTACGACATCATAAATTACGCTATCTTTGCACTCATTAAGCTTCAGGAGACCACAAAACACTAAATGAGCAAGCTATGACGCTGACGAAATTACTCTTGATTGTTGCAGCCATCTCTTTGGTAATCACAGCACTCATTAAATGGCTGAGCAACAGGATCAACAGCCTGCCTGTTAGTTATTTACAAAACTTTGCAGGCGTTCTCTTCATCATATCCGGCTGGGTAAAAGCGATAGACCCGATGGGGACAGCTTTCAAAATGGAGCAGTATTTTGCCGAGTTTGAAAGTACATTTAGCGGTACCGGCTTATCTTTCATTGCCCCCATGTTTCCATGGCTTTCGGACAATTACGCTGTCGAGTTTGCTGTGGGCATGATCGTCTTTGAGCTTGTACTGGGCCTCATGCTCATTATTGGTGCAGCTCCCCGGTTTACGGCCTGGGCCTTCCTGCTGCTGGTCGTATTTTTTACCTTTCTCACAGGCTTTACCTACCTGACGGGCTACGTCCCGCAGGGGGTCAACTTTTTTGATTTTGGCCAGTGGGGGCCCTATGTTGAGACCAATATGAAGGTCACGGACTGTGGGTGCTTTGGCGATTTTATCAAACTAAAGCCTTTTGTTTCTTTTCTTAAGGATGTAGGGTTGTTGCTGCCAGGCGTGCTATTTGTTGCGTATGCCAGCCGCATGCACCAGCTCGGAACTGTATCCCTACGGTCGGGTCTGATGGCTGCCGGCACACTGGCAAGCCTCATCTACTGCTTCAGCAACTACGTGTGGGATCTTCCCCATATTGACTTCCGTCCTTTCAAGATAGGCGTAAATGTTGCAGAAAGGAAGGCAGCTGAAACAGAAGCCGCTTCGTCTGCACAGGTGATTGCCTACCGCATGACACACAAGAAGGACAAGCGTGTGGTTGAGCTACCCATGGCAGACTACCTCAAGGTCTACGCCCAATACCCGGAAACCGAGTGGGAACTGGAGCAGATCCGCGAGCAACCCACTGTGCCTACCACTAAGATCAGCGATTTCGAAGTTTTTGACGATGCGGGTAGTGATGTCACGGAGTCCATTCTCTCCGATGAAGGCTACCATTTTGTTATTGTGGCTTACAAACTGTACAGTACGGAGTCATCTGTTGCCGCTGTTGAGCTTGATTCTGTCTTCGTCAACGATACCCTGATCACCGGACAGGGCATCGCGGTCATGCCGCGCCTGGTCGAGGTCAAAGAAAAAGAAGTAAAGAAGAAAGTCTACAGTTGGGATGAGGCCTATCTCGAAAAATGGAAAGCAAGGCTGCTTCCCATACTGCAGCAGGCCCAAAAAGCAGGCCATAAGGTAACTATTCTGACAGCCTTCACGGACAAGGAGAAGCTTGCTTCGCTGGAAGAAGCGCTGGGGCTGGATGTCAATGTATACATGGGCGACGACATCATGCTCAAAACCATAATCCGCTCCAATCCGGGGCTACTGCTGATGCGCAAGGGACTTATTGTCCATAAGTGGCATTATCGCCAGCTACCCGGGTGGTCAGAAATGCAAAGTCAATACATACGCTAATGCAAAATGATTTGTTGTTGCGGGTTGCCGGAGGACAGGCCGTTGAGCGCCCTCCTGTATGGCTGATGCGGCAGGCAGGTCGTATCCTGCCCGAATACAGGGCCGTACGGGCCAGTGTTTCCGGCTTCAAGGAGTTGGCAGAAACACCGGCACTGGCTGCCGAGGTTACGCTGCAGCCCGTTGATATTCTCGGTGTTGATGCTGCAATTATCTTCTCCGACATTCTGGTAGTCCCCGAGGCATTGGGCTTGCCCTATGAAATGGCCGAAGCTCGAGGACCCTCATTTCCGCAGACAATACAGTCGGCGGCTGATATCCGGCGGCTGCTTGGCCCCGAAGAAGCCGCCGGGCAGCTGGGCTATGTATACGAGGCTATCGGGCTGGTAAAAAAACAGCTCGCCGGTCGTGTGCCGCTCATCGGCTTCGCCGGAGCCCCCTGGACTATACTCGCCTACATGGTTGAAGGAAAAGGCAGCAAAACCTTTTCGCTGGCGCGCAGATTCCTCTACAATGAGCCCCTGCTTGCGCAGGAACTGCTGGAGCGCATAGCACTCACCACCGTTGCCTATCTCAAGCAGCAGGTTGCACACGGAGCACAACTCGTACAACTCTTTGATTCCTGGGCAGGTATACTGCCACCTGAGCAGTACAGAGCCTTCTCTTTGCCGTGGATCAGACTGATTACCGAGGAACTGTCTCCGCTCGTACCTGTCACTATTTTTGCTAAAGATGCCTGGTATGCGCTGGCCGATTTTGCCGCGCTCGATTGTGCTGTTATTGGTCTGGACTGGCAACAGGATCCGCGACAAGCACGCAAACTGACGGGCGACAAAGCCCTGCAGGGCAACCTCGATCCATGCCTGTTGTATGCCTCCGAGGGCATCATTCGCACGCGAACAGAAGAAATGCTGCGCGCCTTTGGACCCCGACACATCGCCAACCTGGGGCATGGTGTCTATCCGGATACCCCACTCACAGGTGTACGCGCATTTATTGAAACCGTCAAAACCTACAGCTACTAGGCGGTTTTTTTCAAAGTGTTGCCACCGCCTTTGGCGGCAAAATACACACCGATCCAGCGCTCCCTTTCGCAGCTGTTGCTGCGAAAGAGGGTGCGCAGACAGCCTCGATTGCGCTCAAAAGCTGTCTTTTTCAATCCATACACACTACTTTACAACTACATTGTATATCTTTGCATGCCTACAACCCATGTCAAATCTACAAAAGGGAGTTGCCATAACAAGATAACCATAGCTTATGGGTTGGTTCAAGCGACTAAAAGACGGGATTCAAACAGCCACCAGAAACAAAAAAGAAGTTCCGGAAGGGCTTTGGTATAAGTGTAAAAGCTGCCGCGAAACTTCTACGGTCAAGGAGTTGCGCGAAAATGTGTTCAAGTGTCCACATTGCAACTACCATGTGCGTGTTGGTGCCAGAGACTATTTCGAAATCCTCTTCGATAGTGGTTTCGAGGACATGTTTACCGATCTGCGTTCTGTGGACATGCTCAGCTTTACCGACCTCAAATCTTATCCGGATCGCCTTGACGAGGCTTATCGAAAAACCTCCGTCACAGATGCCATAGAAGTCGCCCGTGGCAAAGTTAACCGCAAGCCATTGGTCGTGGCTGCTATGGACTTCTCTTTCATTGGCGGCTCCATGGGGTCCGTTGTTGGCCAGCGTATCGCACTCGCCATCGACTACTGTCTGGCTAATCGCACGCCCCTCATGATTATCTCCAAGACAGGAGGTGCCCGTATGATGGAATCGGCTTTCAGCCTTATGCAGATGGCCAAAACTTCCGCCAAACTCAGCCAGCTGGCCAAAGCCGGTATCCCCTACATATCACTGCTCACAGACCCCACCACGGGTGGCGTCACTGCTTCTTATGCCATGCTGGGCGACATCAATATCGCTGAGCCCGGTGCACTCATTGGCTTTGCTGGACCCCGCGTCATCCGTGAAACCATAAAACGCGACCTGCCGGAGGGATTCCAGACTTCTGAGTTTCTGCTGGAGCACGGATTCCTTGACTTCATTGTGGATCGCGGCGAACTCAAGGAGAAAATCAGTGATCTGTTGTCTTTCTTTGGCTAGATTGGGTCTACAGGCAAATTTCATTTCATTTTTCCCCGCATGCATAGCTGAGGATTTCGCTCATTGAAGTATTTTGTGCTTCCATGTGCATAAATTTCTTCACCATTTACGCTGGGATTATGAAAAATTTGCTCGGCTTATGCCTGCTATTGTTTTCTTTTTCACTGTTTGCACAACGTACCGAACTCATTCCCAAGCAGTTTCCACTACTTGAGGAAGGCATCGACTACGACAGCCGGTTGCAGTCCCCTGCTCAGTTTTTAGGCTATGAACTCGGCCAACAGTTTACCTTCTATGCCGATATAGAGGCCTACCTCCGTTACCTTGCCGATCAGTCCGACAGGCTAGTCCTTCGCCCTTACGGACAATCATACGAGGGGCGCAGACTCTACTCTCTCGTCATCAGCAGCCCCGACAATCTAAAACAGTTGGAAACACTCCGACAACAGCACCTGCGGCTGGTGGATCTCGCTGTTGAGCAGCCCCAACAGGCTCGGCAACTAGCCGAAAATCAACCGGTCTTTGTGTCCCTCAGCTATAACATTCACGGCAATGAGCCCTCCACTACCGAAGCGGCTCTCCAACTGGCCTGGCGGATGGCTGCTGCTACTGATGCAGCTACTGCCGACTGGTTGCAGCAATCTGTCATCATCCTGTTTGTATGCATCAACCCCGACGGCCGTGATCGCTATGTATACTGGTACAATGGTATACAGCGGCACACAGGTGGTGAGGAACCTGCCGATATGGAGCACTACGAACCTTGGCCCAACGGGCGCTCCAATCATTACTGGTTTGACCTCAACCGCGACTGGGTGTGGGGTGTGCACCAAGAATCCCGCGGACATATTGCAGAATACCAGCAATGGATGCCTCAGGTACATGTTGACTACCACGAGCAGGGATATGACGCCAACTACTTCACTGTCCCCGGTGAAGCGCCCCGCAATCTGCTGCTGCCCGATGCCTATGAGCCCTGGGCCAAAATTTTTGGCCGTGCCCACGGGCAGGCCTTCGATGCCCGTGGCATCAGCTACTTTACCACCGATCGCTTCGATTTCTTCTATCCGGGCTATGGCTCAAGCTATCCCAGCGTCATGGGGGCTGTAGGTATGCTCACCGAACAAGGCGGTATCGGTGCCGGCCGCGCTGTCATCACCAATGACGGGCTCCCGCTGACACTCAGGCAGCGTATTTTTGACCACTACCTCACCTCCGTAGCCTCCGTGCGTACGGCCGCTCAGCACCGACGCGAGCTGCTGCAGTACAGCCTCGATGCCTGGAATCCCGCCAACACCAAGACGGCCACCAAGACTTATGTGCTGGGGCAGCCCGAGGATCCCTGGGTCGGCGATGTCGTCAATCTGCTGCTGCGCCAAGGGGTCATCGTCGAAAAGGCCAAAGCCCCTTTCCGGCTGGCAGATGCCACGAATTACCGCGACGGACAGGCGGCCGAGCGGAGCTTCCCTGCGGGCACGGTGGTGGTGCGCAGCCAGCAGGCACGTCACCTGCTGGTACACAGCCTGCTCTCCCGGCAGATGGCCATAGAGGATTCGGTCATGTACGATATGTCGAGCTGGTCAGCGCCGCTCGCCTACAACCTCGACGCTTTCTCCTCGCCCCAGCTTCCCAAAGTTACCCTTGAAACCATCAGTAGCCCCCTGCAGCCGTCGGCAGGACTCGTGCCGCAGGACAACACCTACGCTTTTGTCATTGACTGGCAGCAGCGGCATGCGCCGGCTGCCCTTGCCTTGTTGTGGGAAAAAGGCTACCGCGTACGTGCTGCCGCCGAACCTTTTGAGGCCGATGGAAAAAGTTTTTCAGCAGGCAGCCTGCTCGTATTACGCGGACGCAATCCTGAAAAAACAGATATCCATGCCGATATGACCGCCATAGCTGCGCAGGCTAAGGTACAGGTACAGTCACTGAGCAGCAGCAAGGTCGATGCTGGCCGCGACCTGGGCTCAACCCGCAACCAACCGCTGGAAAGACCCAAAGTGGCGCTGTTGGTAGAACCTCCTTTTGATACACATACCAGCGGACAAGTGTTCTTCCTCTTTGATCGCGAAACGGGACTGCCCGTCGAGCGCGTGCGGGCATCGGTGCTCAACCAGACAGCTATCCCCAAATTCGGACTCCGCTATGGCGGGGTTGATCTCAACGAATACGATGTGCTGATTCTGCCCGGCGCTTCGGCCGGCCAGCTCGAGCAGGTTTTTCCCAAAGAAAAACGCGATCAGCTGCTGGAGTGGGTCAAAAGCGGTGGCGTACTCATCGCTATGGAAGAGACAGCCACCTTTTTTACCCAGCAAAGCCGTTTCAACCAGCTGCGTGTTGCACAACCGGCAGCCGACAGTACCGAACAGACACACTACCTCAGCTGGATCGAACGGGAGCGATACAATGGCCTGAAAAGCATCCCCGGCGCTGCTTTCAACGCCCGGGTAGATACCAGCCACCCCCTCGCCTTTGGCCTCAAGTCCGAGCTTTTCAGCCTGCGGCAGGGCACGCGGGCGCTGCAGCCAGCCACCGGCCTGCAGACAGTGGTCCACTACGCTGCCGAAGCCCAGCAGCTACTGGCTGCCGGCTATGCAGCTGCCGATAACCTCAAGGCGCTGACGGGTAAGACCGTAGCTGCCGTGCTGCCTGTTGAGCAGGGAAAAATTGTATACCTGGTCGACAATCCCGTCTTCAGAATGTTTTGGATGGGCCCCTCGAGGATGCTGCAAAATGCAGTCATGCTGTTGCC
>CAZYAO010000025.1:0-43860 GCA_964645715.1 uncultured Saprospiraceae bacterium | reverse complement strand
AATAGTGCATTTATTTTGCCGCTTTGAGCGGCAAAATAAATGCTCACTTTTATACAACACTAAAAGGGGTAGCCCAAGCCAATATTAAAAGCAATATCCCGCAACTTAAAATTGTTGAAATCATTCCACCACAATGCCTCGCGCACAGGCTGCCCATCGATAGGGGCACGGGGATAGGGATTGCGTACTTTCACCGCCATATCGAGGCGGAAAATGAAGAAAGACAAATCCATGCGCAGCCCAAAGCCGCTGCCTACGGCAATCTGCCGGTAGAAAGGATAGTAAGCCTGGTTGTTGGGATAGTTCTGGGGGCGACGAAATAAGAACTGCGAACCGGGCCGCGAGTCGTCGCGTCGGTACGTCCATACATTCCCGGCATCTACAAACAGCGCACCTTTGAAAATCCAGAAGATGGTAAAGCGATACTCAAGATTGAGCTCGACCTTTACATCCCCTGTCTGGTAAAAGCGATTGAACCCTCCCTCCTGCGGAACACCGATAAAAGCAGGATCCTCATATCCGCCGGGGCCCAGGCTCCGGGGCGCCCAGGCACGTATGCTGTTGGGTCCGCCAACAAAAAACTGCTTGACGTATGGGACATCCGATGTATACCCAAAAGGTCGGGCAATACCCATATTCAGGCGCGCTGCCAGACTTCGCTCCTTCGTAAACTGCCGGTAATACCGAAGATCCGTTTCTACTTTGGCATACTGCGAAAAATCAATCGTATCGCCCAGGCGAAATGTATCCTGTGCAAGCGCAAATTCATTGTACAAGGCATTCGCCCCCCATATCTCCGCACCCGCAGCCTCAACGCGCAGGTTGATTACGCTCGATTCGCCAAACCTGTTGACTTTACTGGTGTGGAAATAATCCAGGTCCCGAAAAAGAAGACTTACGAAAACTTGCTCACCAAAACTTCGCTCCAGAAAGGGATTCTTATTGAGCTGCTCGCGGAAAGGATCCTCGAGAAAAGGTTTCAGGTAGTCGATACCTATGTGATTGATAATATAACGTGTATTGCGGTTTGGCTGAAAGTCATAGCCATAACTCATATTCAGCAAATTGTATCGATACCAATTGACAATCAGCAGATAGTTGTAACTGGCAGAGATGCGGGAAGTGGCATTTTCGCGCAGGTTATTGTAAAAAGAGGCATTCAGCAAGTGCTTGTCCTTTCCTACCGGAGCCTGGTGAAGTCCCTTCCAGAAACCAAAGTAATCATTGAAACGCGGTAGGTATAAATCCGCCTGCCCGCTTAGGTCAATGGTATTCCAAAGTCGTGCATTTCGTGAGGTATTGAGTTCCACCCCTGCCGACAGGTTGGTCACCAGTCGCTCTGCTCCTCCCAGCAGGTTGCGATGCTGGAAGCCCGGACTAATTGAAATACCCAGCAGGTTGCCCGCACCGGAAGCACCGTTGCGATTGGTATAGTTGAGCTCAAGGTCCGCTCCCAGCGCTATTGGCAATCCCGGTGTGAGCTGAATCTGAAAATGCAGCAGCCGGGGATCAGCTTTATCCGCCTCCTGCCGAACACGTACGAAGGAATAAATCCCCAGATCATTAAGCTTTTTGTTGGTCTTGTCAAAATCCTCCTGGCTGTAAATTTTTCCCGGCTCTAGCTGAATAGCCGAGAGCAAGGTACTCAAATGCACCTGATTGCTGTCAGTCAGGAAAAAATGGATATTGTTGATGACGGAATCCCGATCCCATTTGACCTCCTCTGCCCTGGTTTGCTCAAAATCCGGGAACACGCTCACTGTCCCAACCATAAACTGTTGGTGGGTAGAGTCGTTGTAATTGAGTAAAATACGAATATCCAGACTAGCCGTATGGTTAACATGACTGGAGTCAATCTCGAGCTTATCAAAAAAATTGTCGTAAAAATTGGCGTACCCCTGATTGCGAAGCTCTCTGGTGAGACGAATTTTCTCCTGATCGAAGAGCTGCAGATCAAAAAAATCTCCCTTTTTCAGCAGCGATTGAGCGCTGGCACCGATGAGAAATGCCTGAATACCCGCGTCATCGCTCAAAAAACGCACCGTATCAATCAGGTAGCGATCCCGGGGTTCAACTGCATACGTCACCTCCTTGGCGTGACCACCCTTTGTTTTTACTTCGTAGGTTACCTCGGCATCGAAATAACCCTTGGACTGCAGGTACAGAAGCATGGCCGTGCGGCTCATCTCGCTGAGACTGTCGTTGTACAGGGCAGGGCGCTCGCCTAGTGCGCGCATTTTCCATTTTTCAAAAGCAGTCGTGTCTGTCTGCCCCCTAACCGTCAGATAGAAGTACTCACGGGGGAAAAAGAACAGCAGATTGCTGTTGGGCGTCTGCCTGATCATTGTCTCTAAATCCCAGATTAACAATTTCTTGTCAGGGACTTTTGCTTTGGTTTCGATGGTATTTTGCGTGAGGAGGTACTCCCCTTCTGAGAGAAACCTGCCTGTCTGACATCCCCAAAGCAATAGCGTCCATATCGTCGGAATGACGTATTTTAGCGCATTCATTCGCATAGACATTGTAGCTATCATGAGCCTTAGTAAAAGCGATGTAAAATATATTAAATCCCTGGGGATAAAAAAGTACAGGCAAAAATATAACAAATTTGTCGTAGAAGGGGACAAGATGGTACAGGAATTGCTTCAGCAGGAGCGATTTTCTGTCGAGTCATTGTTTGCACTCCCCTCCTGGCTGGAAAAAACAGCCGTAGTTGCCGGCAAGCGGGCAGACCGGTGTGAAGCGGTAAGTGAGCAGCAACTCGCACAATTGTCGCAGCTCAGCAGTCCGCACCAAGCGCTGGCGGTCGTTGACATACCTGCAGCAGCAGACTGCCAGCTACCTGAAGATGGCTGGAGCCTGTACCTCGACGGACTGCAGGATCCTGCCAATCTGGGTGCAATCCTGCGGGTAGCAGACTGGTTTGGCATACGCAAGCTTGTCCTCGGACCCGGAACCGTAGATCTATACAATCCCAAGACCATACAGGCCTCGATGGGCTCCTTTCTGCGTGTCAGTTGTCCGGAATGCTCCTTGCAGGACATAGCTACCCGCCAGCCGGCGCTACTGCGCCTCGGCGGCGATGCCGGTGGCAGCAGCATTTTTGACCTGACACTACCCGCTGCGGGCATACTTGTCATCGGCCGTGAAGGCTCAGGCTTGCGGGAAGACACCACAGACCTCATACAGCAGCTGGTCAATATCCCGCCCGGTAAGGGTGGTGGAGCGGAAAGCCTCAATGCTGCCGTTGCTGCCGGCATTCTCTGTGCGGTCATTGACCGGCAGGTATCCCTACAGCAATCGTAACACGAATATAACCGGATGTGTACTATGGATTTTGGGAAAACTACTCAGCTGGAGACTGTCGATTTTTCGCTTCCCGGCGACCCTGCCTTCACGCGCAACTACTTGTCTTCTCTGCCGCCACTGTCCGGTCCTATGCACCTCTACCTGGGTGCAACGGGCTGGGCCATGCCCCAGTGGGTGGGCCGCTGGTATCCGGCTGGCACCAAAAGCAAAGATCATCTGTACCACTACGGACGGCAATTTTCAACCATTGAGCTCAATACGACCCACTACCGCATCCCCGATTTCAGCACCATCGGCAGCTGGTGTGAGCGCGTACCCCAAGATTTTCGCTTTTGTCCCAAGTTGCCCCAGACCATCAGCCACGACAAGCAACTGGGCCTCAATGGCAGTGCCACGCGCCTGTTTACCGAAGCCATCGCGGGCATGGGCCAGCGACTGGGGGTCTGCTTCCTGCAACTCCCCCCGCACTTTGGCCCCGACCGGCTGCCCCTGCTGGAGATTTTTTTACAAAAATGGCCTCAGGCACTGCCCCTGGCCGTGGAGGTGCGGCACGAAGACTGGTTTGCCGACGAGCGCGCGACCAATAAGCTTGCCAGCCTGCTGCATGGTTTTGGAACCGGTATGGTCATCACTGACGTAGCCGGCCGCCGCGATGTATTGCACCAGTTCATCACGGCACCCTTTGTACTCATCCGGTTTGTAGGCAATGGCTTGCACCCTACCGACTACCTGCGCGTCGACAGCTGGGCCGAGCGCCTGCATCAATGGGCAGGGCAGGGACTGCCCGAAGTTTACTTTTTTTCTCACCAGCCCGACAATATCCTCTCTCCGGAGATGGTTTTATATCTTTGGGCAAAAATCCGGTCAGATGAAAGCCTGCGGGCCCGCCCGCCTGCACCCTTGAGTGTCTCCGGTAATGACCCGCAGATGCAATTATTTTAGGTAAGCAAGCAATACTCATGTCTCAGGAAAATCCACTTCCGCTCATCGCCCGCGACATTAGCTGGCTTTCCTTTAATTACCGGGTACTACAGGAAGCCAAGGATCCTGCCGTGCCTTTGTTTGAGCGTATCAAGTTTCTGGCAATTTACTCCTCCAATCTGGACGAATTTTTCCGGGTGCGCATGGCCAACCACCGCAACCTGCTGCGCGTAGGCAAGAAGACCAAAAAGCAGCTTGACTACAACCCCAAGGAACTAGTGCGCGAAATTCACAGCATTGTCAATAGACAACAGGAGGAATTCAGTCGGATCTTTGAAAAGCAAATCATACCAGAGCTCAAGCGTCATCGTATCTTCCTCAAACGACGCCTGGATCTCAATGAGCAACAACGACAATTTGTGGAAACTTACTTCCGCGAGCATATGCTGCCTTTTGTGCAGCCTGTGCTGCTGGTGCGCAACAAAGTAAGACCCTTCCTGAACAATGCCCAGCTCTACTTGTCCATCCTTATGCAAGATCTCGAAGGAGGACAGCCAGAAAATGCTTACGCCCTTGTCAAAATACCTTCAGATCACCTTCCCCGATTCATCGAACTGCCAGCGCCGGCGGGACAGCATCACCTGATCATGCTCGACGATATTGTACGCCACAGCGTGAGCTGGATGTTTCCGGGGTATCACATACTGGATACTTTTTCCATCAAACTGACCCGGGATGCGGAGCTGTACATCGATGACGAATTCAGCGGTGATCTAGTTCAAAAAATTCGCGAAAGCCTGGTAAAGAGGCACGTAGGGCCTGCCAGCCGTTTTGTATACGACCGGGATATGCCGGCGACTTTTCTGTCCTTCCTGACCAACGTATTTGAGCTCGACCACTACGATACTTTGCGCGAAGGCCGCTACCACAATAATTTTGACTTTTTTCGCTTTCCGGATTTCGGGCTCTCTCAACTCAAAAATCCGGCGCTGCCGCCGCTCGTATATCCACCGCTGGAGCAGACAGATTACTACTTCGGCGCTATTGCCGAGCGAGATCACCTGATTCATTTTCCTTACCAACGCTACGATGCTGTCGTCCGTTTTTTTGAAGAGGCGGCCAGAGACCCGGCGGTTACGCATATTAAGATCGTGCAGTATCGGGTAGCCAAAAAGTCACGTATCATGCAGGCGCTTATCGATGCTGTTAAAGCTGGTAAGCAGGTGACTACTTTCATAGAAGTCAAGGCTCGTTTTGATGAAGAGGCTAATCTGCGGTGGGGAGAAAAACTGGAGCAGGCGGGTGTCAACGTCTTTTACAGCCTGCCCGGACTGAAGGTTCATGCCAAACTGGCACTCGTGAGACGGGTAGAACAGGGTACTGCCAAGCTGTACACCTACCTGTCAACGGGCAATTTTCACGAGGACACGGCTAAGGTCTACAGTGACTTCGGCCTGTTTACGGCCAACTCGGCCATCGTCAATGAGGTAGCCAGGGTATTTACTTACCTGGAAACCATGAAGCTGCACGAAGAAGAGCCCTTCAAACACCTGTTGGTTGGGCAGTTTAACTTACGCTCCGGACTTGAAGCACTCATCGATCGCGAGATAGAAGAGGCCAAAGCCGGCCGAAAGGCGTTCATCAGGTTAAAAATGAACAGCCTCGAGGATGTTACTATGATTGAAAAACTGTACGAGGCAAGCCGGGCAGGGGTGTCTGTACAACTCATCATCAGAGGGATTTGCTGTCTGATACCTGGCGTGCCCGGCTATAGCGAAAATATAGAAGTCATAAGTATTGTCGACCGTTTCCTCGAGCACAGCCGTGTATTCTGGTTCTGTCACGGAGGTGAGGATCTGCTCTTCCTTTCCTCGGCAGACTGGATGGTGCGCAACCTGAGCTATCGGATCGAGACCGCCTTCCCCATCTACGATCCGGCCATCAAGGCGCAAATACAGGAATACCTGCTCATACAGCTTGCCGACAATACCAAGGCGCGTATTATTGACAATCATTCTTCCAATACCTATAAAAAAACAAGTAGTGCTCTGGCAATCCGCTCTCAACTTGAGACCTACTTTCTCATCAAGAGAAAAACAGATGCAAACATGTGAAACGACTAACTGGCCGGCATCAATCGGCTACCATAACTAAGCCCACCCTTCCACTAAGAGCGCCCAACTGCGACGACCGTACTGCCCTAAATTTTTGAAAATCACACGTTTTGATATTTTTGTAAAAAAAAGAATAATTTTTTCACGCCAAAGCTTGTTTATACGGACGAATTGTATGTAAATTTGCATCGCTCAAACAGCAAAACGGTAGTCAACTACTAAAAGCAGTAGTAGCAAAATTGCAGATGTAGCTCAGTTGGTAGAGCGCAACCTTGCCAAGGTTGAGGTCGCGGGTTCGAGCCTCGTCATCTGCTCAGCAAAAGCCAATCACTTTCGTGGTTGGCTTTTTTGTTTTTGTCCTCCTGCCCGTCCTACAATTCTCGTACTGCCTTGCATCCTTCGGGATAGCCCTGCCCTAGCAGCGGTCTGTTGGTTTTATCATGCTGTCTATCCGGCTTACCAGGCTTATCAACACTAAACGATTATTGGTTCAGCTGCAGCCAAACAGATGCAATGACAACTTTTTACGCCCGTCTCACTTCTTTTTGCCGGCTCAAAATCTCATAGCGCCAAATTTTTTATTACCTTTGTTATATTGCATTTTTTGTCAGAATGAAGTATAACCTGCGTTTACTCCCCGCATATACAAGATTATCACGGGGAAATAATCCGACAATCGCAGCGTAATCAGCTAAGGCTACAAGCAGCCACAAAGCGTATGATTTTCCCAATGAAAAATTACATTATTGAATTTTAGTCCCGATTGAATCTTATGAAGAAAGCACTACTCATGGTATTGGTGGTTATCTTTTCCGGTTATTACAGCGGCGGACTGCTGGCTCAATGTGAAAACCCGAGCGTCAACCTTCCGGATGCCAATCACCCCGTTAATGGTAATATTGCCAATGCCTATTGTGTTACCATAACCTTTGATCCTGCACAGACCGGAATTCCAACGGGTATGAGCATGGAGATTTTTCATACCTGGCAGGGTGACCTGAGTATTTTTATTGCTGCCTGTGGCAACACGCTGAACATCATGCAGCGGCCAGGAGTGATAGGAAGCTGCGGTGGAAGTTGCCCCTGTGGCAATTCCAATGACCTGGGTACTGCCAGCAATCCGGCGCTCTTGATTTTTCAGGATGGCGGAGGCCCTGATCCGGAGAATGGTATACCGCTAAACGGAGGGACATTCGACGTCACCGATGACAATTCCTGTCCTTACGGCACACCGGGCATCACATCTTTTGCCTCCCTTTGGGCAAGCTGTCCTCCCGGCCCTATTTCTGCGCAGATTTGTATTGCCGATCATGCCTTTTCTGATGCAGGTTTTGCGCAAAATATTACCCTGCTGTTTCCGGATCCTATCGTGTGCGGTTGCACAGATCCAACTGCTGGCAACTACGATCCCAATGCCGATGTTGATGACGGCAGCTGTATACCGCCCTGTGCCAACTTCGCGGTTGCTGCAACCCCCACGGCAAGCGTGTGCTCCGGTGCTTCCACACAGCTGTCTGTAACGGTAACCGGTGGTATGGGTCCCTCCTTCCAATGGGTTAGTCCCAATGGCGGAGAGGCCTATCTCAATGATCCTACCTCTCCAACACCTACAGTTAGTATTCCGGAAGGTGTAACGGGTACTTTCACCTACGTGGTCATGGTCAACGACCCACCCTGTATGGGGAATGCAACAGTCAATGTCACGGTACTCAATCCTCCCTCACCACAGATTATCGGCGAGGAGGTAGTTTGTCCCGGGCAGTCTACCCAACTAAATGTCACCGGCGGTGTTTTCACCGCCTACCAGTGGTCAACAGGAGAAAGTAGTCCCAGCATACAAGCCGGACCAGGTGAGTATACTGTCACCGTCACGGGCACCAATGGCTGTCAAGGATCTGCTTCGTTTAGTATCACAGAGGCTGACCCGCCGGCTGTCGACGTAACCGGCCCGCCGGATATATGTCCCGGAGGTGTAGCTTCGCTGTCGGCGACACCGGGTTACCTGACTTATGATTGGTCAACAGGAGATTTTGGTGCGGTTATCTCGGTTTTCAATCCGGGTATTTATACGGTGACCGTCACCGACCAGGCTGGCTGCACCGGGGTGGGTAGTTACTATCTCGAGCCCGGCTTTGGTCCGGATGTCTATATTGACGGAGATACGGAGATATGCTCCAATGAAAATACTACCCTGCAGGGTCCTCCGGGTATGGCTGCTTACAGCTGGTCAACAGGAGCGTCTGTGCCTTCCATACAAGTCAGCGAACCCGGTGTGTACTCCCTTTTTGTACTTGACGATGACGGCTGCCCGGGCGAGGCTGATATTGTCATCACTCAACTACCGGACCCTGTACCCGTAATTGACGGTATCCCTGCCTTCTGTCAGTTTGCTGAAACAATTCTGTCAGTCAATGAGCCATACCTCAATTATCAGTGGTCAACGGGGGATTTTGGTCCCTCTGCAGTTGTATCCTCTCCTGGTCTGGTAAGTGTAACTGTCACCGACAGCGAAGGCTGTGAAGGCAGTGCCGTCATTGAGGTGAGTGAAATTCCCAATCCGCAGCCAATTATCAGCGGACCTCTGGGGATTTGCCCGGACGGAGTTGTAACCCTCAGTGCCGACCAGGGCTACCTCATCTATGATTGGTCTACGGGGCAGGGTACGCCTTCTATCCAGGCCGATCAGGCGGGACTCTATTCACTGACGGTAACGGATGATTTCGGGTGCTCGGGTTCGACAACTTATGACCTACTCCCCTACCCTGTCTCAACGCCGCAGATCAGCGGACAGCTCACTATATGCCCGGGTGGTGCTACCATACTTACCGCATCCCCTGGTTTTCAGTCCTATTTTTGGTCCAATGGTGCAACCACTGCATCCACGCAGTTCAATGCGCCGGGTGAAGTAACGCTGATTGCAACGGATCAAAATGGTTGTCAGAGCATTGCTTCTGTCACGATTCTGCAGCAAAACCAGCTGAGCCCGGTGATTCTGGGAGATTTGGACTTTTGTACAGGCAGCAACACTACTTTGTCTGTACAGGGGATCTACAGTACCTATACCTGGTCTACCGGTGCAACGAGCTCCAGCATCAGCGTTTCAACGGCTGCGCCTGTGAGTGTTACCGTCACGGATGCCTTCGGGTGTTCCGGTGCTTCCACCGTTAGTCCTGTCATCCTGCCGCTTCCTGTACCGCTCATCGGAGGTCAACTGTCCTTTTGTGCAGGAAGTAGTACTACCCTCACCAGTACGGTTACCTATGCGGCTTATACTTGGAGTACAGGCAGCACTACCGCCTCTGCCAATGTTAGTACGCCGAGTACGGTGTCACTTACGGTTACTGACAACAATGGCTGTGTGGGAAGCAGTACGGTCAGTGTGTCGCAAAACGCCCTGCCTACGCCCGCGATTAGTGGTGTCCTGGGCTTCTGTCCCGGCCAGACAACTCAACTGACCGCCAACAGCGGTTATACTGCCTACCTTTGGAGTACGGGGAGCTCAGCAACTAGTATACAGGCGGGTACTACCGATGTATACGGACTCACCGTTACCGACGGCAATGGATGCCAGGGGTCAACCAGCCTGCAGGTGTCTGAGTATGCCACCCAAATACCCGCCATCACAGGGGCGCTGCAGTTCTGCCCCGAAGGCAGTACTACGCTTAGCGCAGCGGCCGGTTATGTCAGTTATCAGTGGTCTGATGGCCAGATTGGTTCGCAGCTGCTCAGCAGCACGCCTGGCAACTACGGCCTCACGGTTACAGACAGCAATGGTTGTGAAACAAGTAATGAGGTCCAGCTGAGTAATTATACAGTCGTTCCTCCGGTCATCAGTGGTCCGCAGGGCTTCTGTACAGGCCAGACGGCTACCCTTGCTGCGAGTGCAGGCTATGCATCCTATACCTGGTCTGCCAGCGGAGCAAGCAGTGCCAATCTAACTGTCGGCACAGGAGGCATCTACAGCGTTACCGTAGAAGATGCCAACGGTTGCCTGTCCGACGCCGACTATAACCTGACGCAGTACGAGTTACCCAATCCAGTAATTGCGGGTTCGCTCACATTCTGTACGGGCACGTTCACGACACTAAGTACCAGTAATACCTACGTGAGCTATCAGTGGTCCAACGGAGGCTCACAGCCGAGTACGATCGTCAACACACAAGGTCTTGTAGTACTGTCGGTTGTCGACGCCAATGGCTGTGCCGACAGCACTCAGGTAAATGTCGTCGAGGCAACAGAGCTCAGCCCGTCTGTTGCAGGGGATCCGGCCTACTGTACGGGAGGAAGTACCCGCCTGGATGCCGGTCCGGGTTATACAACCTACCTGTGGAACGATGGCTCCTCCGCTCAGAGTCTGCTGGTCACCAGCCCCGGGGTATATACGCTCAGCGTCACCGATGCTTCTGGTTGCTCGGGGCAAACTTCGGTTACCGTCATTGAAAATCCCTTGCCTACGCCGCAGATAAGTGGTGTGGCTGAGTTTTGTATAGGTGCAAGTACACAGATAAACGCCAATGCCGGTTATGTGTCCTACAGCTGGAACACAGGCGCTTTCACGCCTGGTATCACTGTAGGCAGTCCTGGCAACTACACAGTAGAGGTCGTTGACACCAATGGTTGTATCAATACTACACAGATTACAGTACTTGAAAGGCCGCTGCCCATTTTCTCTATTGCAGGCGCCAATTTCTTCTGTGCCGGTGGACAGACGCAGCTAAGTGTTACGCCTGTCCAGACAGCTTACCAGTGGTCCGGCGGACAAACGACCAACAGTATTTCGGTAGCGCAACCAGGCCTGGTGGTTGTCACAGTTACCAACGAATTTGGCTGTCGCGCTTCCGGTAATATCAGCATCCAGCGCATCGCGTTGCCGGATCCGGATCCGGGGATACAGCGTTTTCTGAGTTGTGACGTCACCAGTGTAACACTGGGTGGCAGCGGCGGATCACAGGGCAACCAGTTTACTTACCTCTGGTCTGGGCCGGGCATCACACCCCAAAATCAGCAGCTACCCCAGCCAACTGTCGCCCTTGCAGGCACCTATAGCCTGGTAGTCACCAACCAGCAATATGGCTGCGTGAGTTTGCCAGAGACCGTAGAGGTGACAGACCTGACCAATAACCCCGCTGTTGTCTTGCAAGTACTGGATATACTTGACTGCAATACTTCTACGGTTGTAATCGACGGTACGCAATCTGCAGGCGGTAGTGCTATCGTCTATCAATGGTACAATGAGCTACTGCAGCCCATCCCGAATGCTCCGGGTAATCAGCTGACAGTTACCAACCCGTCACTGTTCTATCTGCAGGTAGTAGACACCATCACTGGTTGTGCCAATATCGACTCCATAGAGGTCACCAGCAACGTTGATTATCCGATCGCTGAAGCAGGCCCGACGGACAGGCTTGACTGCCGCAGGCCCCGCCTGCCCCTCAACGGGACGGGTTCGCAAACCGGCAACGATATTCGATATCAATGGACAACGCTGGGAGGCGTAATCGACTCAGGGGCAACCAGCATACAGGCTGTCGCCGCTGCCCCGGGCTGGTACTACCTGCGGGTCACAGATATATCCAATGGTTGTACCAATATCGACTCTGTCTTCATCACGCGCAACAATACGCCACCTGTAGCAGTTACTGGCCCTAATCAAGAGCTTAACTGTCTTGTCGAGGGTGTTACTATCACCGGTCAGGGCTCCAGCACAGGGGACATTTTCCGCTATCAGTGGCTCCTCAATACCCAACCTATTGCAGGCGCCAACACATTGGATTGGTTTACCAATACGGCTGGTATTTATACCCTCGAAGTAGTCAATGACGATAACGGCTGTAAGTCCACTGCACAGATGCTCATCACCCGGGATGAAACGGAACCCAGAGGGTTGGTGGCGCAAACCGATACACCGACCTGCTTTGGTGATTTGGATGGTAGCATTGTCGTCGTATCCGTGGAAGGCGGAACGCCTCCTTTCTCTTTCAGCCTCAATGGGCGCCCGCTTGCGCAGATTGGCTTTTTCGATGATCTGGGGGCAGGAACATATACGCTGAATGTCGTGGATGCCAAAGGCTGTGACTATATGACGCAGGTGGTTATCCCCGAAGCCAACGATTTGCAGGTTGAACTAGGACCGGATCGGGAGCTCGTACTGGGTGAAGTTGCTGTCATCAATGCACAGGTTACCATACCAGCGGAAGAATTAACCGGCATCAAGTGGCAGACGGTTGCCAGCCTGCCTTGTGACAGCTGTCTGACCCAAGAGCTGCAGTTGACAGAATCCACGCAGTTCTACATTCTGGTAGTCGACGAAAATGGCTGTACCGCTTCCGACCTGGTGACCATCTTCGTACGTCGCCAAAGGGATGTGTACATACCCAACGCCTTCTCTCCAAATGGCGATGGTAAAAACGATGTATTCATGCCTTTTGCTGCTCCCAATGCCATCAAGAAGATCAATGCCTTCCAGGTCTACAACCGTTGGGGTGAAATCATGTACGAAGTATACGATTGTCCGGCCAACGATCCTGTATATGGCTGGAATGGTACCCATAGGGGTGAGCTCATGAATGCAGGTGCCTATGTCTGGACTTTGGAGGTGACTTTCTTCGACGACGAGGTTGAGTTCTTCAAAGGGGAGGTAATCCTCATGCGCTAAGTACACCCGTTAGGTTTTTGCTGCCAATGCAGCAAAAACCTAATCCAATAAAAAAGGCGCCTTCTCTTGTTTTAAAAAACAAGAGAAGGCGCCTTTTTTATTACACTGATTTTTACCGCTTTATTCTCCTTGCAGGGCCGCTTCAACTGTTGCACGCAGGTCTGCCACATGTGCGGCAGAAGCTTCGTCTTTGTGGTTGTATGACTTACAAGAACGCAGAATCTGCTCGAGTGCTCTGCGTGCCTGCGCACGTACATCTGACTGACTGGTACGTGCATCTTTAGCACCCAACAATTCGATCATTTTACCTACATAAGCACGTTGCAGATTGCGGCGCACAAGTTCCACTGCCGTTTTACCGTCGATTTCACGGAAAATATTAGTCCGGGTTGCATTAAACAAGTCCTGCAGGGAATACGCCTGACTACCATAGAGCGCCGCTGCCTCCTGCAGACGCCCCGTTCTGCTCTCTGCAAACAAGCGACCAAGTGTCTGCCGTTGCAGATTGTTGATGCGCTCCATTCCCCCCGACATACCTATGCGCTGAAGGACATCGTTGTTGAGCAACCAGGCAGGTGTGTCAAAAATACTGCGATTGATAAAATCAACAGCGCGTTGCTGATAACTCTTCTCTACAGGAACAAAAATGGGACCTGCCTGATCAGCAGTCTTGCGAGTCTCATATACCCCGCCAATGACCGTTGAGACATGTCCGAGGTATCGATTGAGCTGGCCAACGACCTGACCATATAGCTCCGACAAGTCATCATACCCTTCTGCCGGCAGTGTTGTCCACGCGATCAGGTTGGGGACAATACGCTGCAGGTTGGCGAGTCCCATCTCACTGGCGTACACTGCGTCACTGCCAATATCTTCTGTCTGAGCCCTTGGATCATAAGGATCTCCGGCCTGGCGTCCAAAATGATAAATAGGATTGTCCGCCCTCGCTTTTATCCACTCATTGAGCACTGTACGCTCTCCCTCAGCAGAAGAAACTGCACGAATCGGGTGGTAACCATACTCAATAGACCAATAATCGTAGGGACCGATAACGGGCATCAGGCCAGCACCCTTATCCTCTGGCTGTGCAACATAATTGAAGCGCGCGTAATCCATGATGGAAGGAGCTACCCCCATACGCTGCACAAAACCTGGCGCGCGGAGACTGTCGACCGGATAAGCCGCGCTGGAGCCCATGTTGTGAGGAAGACCCAGCGTATGACCCACCTCATGAGCCGCTACAAAACGAATCAGCTGCCCCATAAGTGCCTCACTAAATTTAGCAGAACGCGCTTCGGGATTTACGGCAGCCGTCTGGATAAAAAACCAGTTGCGCAGCAGGTTCATCACGTTGTGATACCAAAGGATATCACTTTCGAGGATCTCACCCGTGCGGGGATCATGTACATGAGGCCCTACGGCATTCTGGATTTCCGTCGTGATGTACCGAATGACACTGTAGCGCACATCCTCCGGGCTCCAGTTGGGATCTTCCTCCTTCGAGGGCGGATCCTTGGCATAGATGGCATTCTTGAACCCTATAGCCTCAAAAGCCTTCTGCCAGTCATTGACGCCCTGTTTGATATACGGACGCCAGTTTTCGGGCATAGAAGGATCAACATAATATACGATAGGCTTTACAGGCTCTACAAGTTCACCCCGCTCCCAGGCAGCCCAGTCTTTGGGCTCAAGCCGCCAGCGAGTGATGTAGCGCCTGCGCTCTGCACGATGCGCATCGAGTCCGTAATCAACCTGTGAAATGGAAAAATACCCCACACGGTCATCGTACAAACGCGGTTGCATAGGCACCTCCGGCAGCCGGATAAATGACTGAACCATCTCAACAGAAAGCGTCTGCGTAAGCTCATTATCCGGCAATTTAGTGCCGGTAAACGTCAGTATATGGCGGATATTGGTATTCTCAGGAAAACTCTGTACTCCCGTTATCAGTGATCGTTCTTTATCCAGCGATCTAATTTTGAACTGCTCGCGCTCCTGCTCCGTCAGTGGCCCAATCATAGGTACGTCGGTTGTAAACAGTTTGCTGACTTCAAAGACGAGTCCGCTGCTGTCCTTCGAATGTGCAGCCAGATCAAACGTCATGACGACCGGTTCAAAATTATTATTGCGCACCGACTGATAGATGGGCAGTTCCTCATTGGCTACGCTGTTGTAAGAAACCGAACGCAACAAGATTTTGTTGCCCTCTCGTTGCCAGCGAATTACTTGCTGCGGTCGCGCATGTATACCCGCCCCCCCGAAATTGAGGTTGCGTACATAGCCCGAAATAACGCTTACTACCAAAATTTCTTTCTCCAGCAGTGAAAGCGGGAGTTCAAAATAACATTTTCCGTCTACCTGATGGACAGTAAACAGGCCCTTGTAAGAAACCGCTGATTCCGTAATTACCTCAGCGTATGATTTCATTCCGGATCTGGCGGGGGGTTTTCCCTCACCCTCCGTCTTTTCCTGGGCATACAGCCCTGCGGTACATAAGAGTACGAGGAGTAGTGTCGATATTTTTTTCATCGTATCTGGTTAAAAATTATGCAAATAATCTATAACAAAAAGTGCTGACAAACATACTGTTTTCAATACAACATTTGGCAACCGAGTATGTCAAATGTACAATAAACGATGTAAAAAAAAATGGCAGGTGCTTCGCACCTGCCATTTTTTCAATCATCTGTATCTGCCGTAGGAGAGCCATCAAACATCAGCCAGGCCTTCAGGAAGCCGTCGATATCTCCGTCGAGCACAGCATCCGTCTGCCCTGTCTGGTAACCTGTCCGGTGATCTTTCACCCGCCGGTCATCCAAAACATAGGATCTTATCTGGGATCCCCACTCAATCTTGGTTTTTGACGCTTCTATCTCACCCTTCTCCCTGAGCTGCTCAGCCAGTTTTTTTTCAAAAAGCCTGGATTTAAGCATTTGTATAGCCTTTTCCCGGTTCTGATGCTGAGAACGCTCCTGCTGACACTCAACGACAATACCCGAGGGCAAATGTCGTACCCGGACAGCGGACTCGGTTTTATTGACGTGCTGCCCACCCGCGCCACTAGACCTGAAGGTATCCCACTCCAGGTCGGCCGGATTGACCTCCACTTCAATCCTTTCATCCACCCTTGGATGGACAAACACCGAGGCGAAAGAAGTTTGTCGCTTGCCCTGCGCATTGAAAGGGCTGATGCGCACGAGGCGATGAACCCCGTTTTCACCTTTTAGCCAGCCATAGACAAAGTCGCCCTCGATTTCGATTTCTGCCGACTTAATACCAGCCACATCTCCGTCTACGCGATTGAGCTCGGTGACTTTAAAGCTATTGCGTTCACCCCAGCGCTTAAACATCCGCAGCAGCATTTCGGCCCAGTCACAAGCCTCCGTACCACCGGCACCGGCATTGATTTCCAGGATTACCCCCAGCTCATCTTCCTGCCTGTTGAGCGTAGATCGGAACTCCATCTGATCGATGATATCGACGGTCGACCGGTACTTTGCCTCTACCTCTTCTTCCGTTGCTTCTCCCTCCCGCTGAAATTCGTACATCACCTCTAGGTCATCAACCTCACCGCTCACCGTCATAAATTCTTCAATCCAGCGTTTATGGCTTTTGAGCGTTTTTAGCGTGCTTTCGGCCTGCTGAGAGTTGGACCAAAAGTCGGGGTTGAGCGTTTGCTGCTCAAGATCTTCGATTTGTTGTAGTCGGTTATCGACGTCAAAGATACCTCCTCAAAACGCCCAGGCGGGTTTGAAGGTTTTTAAATTGTTCGATCGTCATAAAGAATAATTTGTTTGGTATTATAAAATAGTTGCTTCCGCGCAATGAAGTTACGCGGAAGCAACAAGCCTGAATAAGATTAGTAATTTACTGTAATTCAACATAGAATACCAGCTCCGCATTTTCCGGGATCACCGGAGGGCTTCCTGCCTCTCCATAACCGAGGCTGGCAGGAATAATCAGCGTAGCCTTTCCACCTGGCTTCAACAGGCCTATACCCTCGTCCCAGCCTTTGATGACCTGGCCCACACCCAATGGAAAATCAATAGGCTGGCCTCTTTCATAGGACTGGTCGAAAATATTGCCATCCTTCAGCATGCCAATGTAGTGAACCGACACAGACTCCCCTGTTTTCGGACTTGAGCCACTCCCCTCTTCATGGATAATATACTTGAGGCCCGAAGCAGTAGACTTGACTTCCTGCGCGTTAGAACCTGCATAGTACTGCTCGCGTACATTTTGGGCGAAAGCAACTTTTTCCTCCGCGACAGCCATCATCTTCTTTGACTCTTCCTCTTGCTGGCGGCGATAGTCTTCTTCCTTCATGATATCGACAACGACCAGATCGTAGTATATTTCTTTTACATCCGCCAAGGCTGGTGGCTTCTGATCTGCAGGGATTGTATCCATCCGATAGGCGATGGATACACTGTCGCCCTTCGCCAGCACACTCAGTACGTCGTAAATCATTTTCTGCAGCTCGTTCTGGTACATTGATTTTTCCTCCTCAGTCTTAGGAACCTGGAAGGAAGGAGCAGGACCACCCTGATCGCGCGTTTGCATGATCGTACTGTCTGCCGTACGCACCGTGAGGTGGAACAGGACATAGTCGCCTTTTTCAGGTTTAGCTCCTTTTGTATTTACGTGATGCGTGAACACATAACCCAGCGGCGACTTGGACTCTTTGCCCTTGCAGCCGGCAAACGCGATGGCTGCCAGGAGGCTGCCAAGAATGACAAAATGGCGCATAAAATGCAGGTAATTAAATTGTTAAATAATTATCGAGTAAGCACCTCCCTGTAGGCAGGCAGTACTTCTTTAAAACGCTTGATAGTTGCTGCCAACCCATGGAAACTAGCTCCGCCGGCAGCGTTTTTGTGACCACCGCCTCTGAAATGCTTGCGGGCAATATCCTGTACATCGATATCCCCTTTAGAGCGTATACTCAGCTTCACGATGGTTGGCTGCTCATGTATAAATGCCGCCACACGTACCTGCTGCAGCTTGAGCAGGTAGTTGACAATCCCCTCTGTATCCCCTCGCTTGATATCATACGTTGTATAATCCTCTTTGGTCAGATAGATGATTCCTGTTTTGAACTCCTCGAGGATTTCCATGCGATTGTAGAGGCAATGACCCAAAAGCCGCAGCTGCTTTTCGGTCATATTATTGTGTATCAAATCCTGCAGGCGGTAGTCATCCACCCCCCTTTCTACCAGGTCAGCGACAATCCGGTACAATTTTGGGGACGTACTGTACCGAAATGAGCCCGTATCCGTGACAATGCCCGTAAATAAACAATCCCCCACCAAAGGCCGAAGCAGCCCGGTGTCGCCCATGTCCATGATAAAATCATAGACCATTTCGCAGGTGGAGCTGGCCGTAGTATCGCTCAACACATAGTCGGCAAAAGGCTCCGGGAAAAGGTGGTGATCAATCATTACCTTGGGTGCTTTTGATGCTGCCACCAACTCCCCTACCTTATCAATCCGATCTAACGAATTGAAATCCAGACAAAAAATCAGACCTGCCCGCTCAACAGCATTTTTGACCATCTCGGGATCAGTATCATACACCAGCATATGCTCAATCTGCGGAATCCACGACAAAAAATCTGGATAATCCGAAGGAGCAATAACTTTTGTATTGTGGCCCAGTGACTGAAGATAATGGCTCAGCCCCATGGAAGACCCCACTGCATCCCCGTCGGGGTTGCGATGCGTTACAATAACAATATCCTTGGGTACGGACAAGAGTGATTTTAGAACAGTTCTATTTTCCATCAGTAGCACAAATCAACTGCGAAGTTGCGAATAATAAACCATTTATCATTATTTTTGCAGCGCCTTTTCAAAAACCAAGGTCAACATGGCTGGAAATATTACTTTTACGATGATTAAGCCCGATGCTGTTCAGGACGGCCATATCGGTGCAATCTTACACAAAATCAACGAGGCGGGCTTCCGCATTGTTGCTATGAAGCTCACAAAACTGTCTGCAGAAAAAGCGGGACAGTTTTATGCTGTGCACAGCGAGCGTCCTTTTTATCAGGAACTTGTATCGTTCATGAGCTCTGGTCCGATTGTTGCAGCGGTCCTTGAAAAGGACAATGCAGTTGAAGATTTTCGCACGCTCATCGGGGCTACTGATCCCTCTAAGGCAGCGCCTGGTACCATCCGGGCTATGTTTGCCCGCAGCATTGGAGAGAATGCCGTGCATGGTTCTGACAGCGACGAGAATGCGCAGATTGAAGCTGCCTTTCACTTCGCAGGCACCGAAATGTGGTAAGCAACGCTATTGCGGGAGTTGGCCGGCAAGTCCGGACAGCTCCTGCAAACATCCTTTGCTGCAACCCGCCCCCTAAACCAGTTCCACTACCGTAACCCCGTCTCCTCCCTGCTCTGGCGCCGGATGGCTGAGTTTCATCCCTACGTTGTACTCGCGCAGCTTTGCCCGCACTGCTTTCCTGAGTGTACCATTACCCTTCCCGTGTACAATCCGGAGACTGTTGGCACTAGCAAGTATAGCCTGATCGACATACTCCTCTACTACTTTGAGCGCCTCTTCATAGCGCATACCCCGAATATCGAGCTTGAGGGGCAAATTAACCGATCTGTCGATATCTGACTGAATACTTTGCGTATTCTGTACCTGCAGCGGTACATTGGCATGCTGCAGATCCCGCAGCTTGATAGTCATCCGAAGATCCCCCATCATCACTACTGCATTTTTTTTGTCAACAGCCTCTACTTTGCCGGTAGCGCCTCCGGTGCGCATTCTGACAAAATCACCCACCGCTATGGGCGTGTCTTTTTGTCCTGCTTCCCCTACTGTGCTATAGATGGACTCCCTGAGATTAGTGACCTCCTGACTGAGTTGCTGTCGCTCCTCCTTGGCTTTCACGGCCATCTCTCTGGCCCGTTCCATATTCTGCTGCTCCTTGATTTCCCGGATTACCCGCTCCATTTCGCGACTGCTTTGCGCGGACTGCTGCAACGCGAACTCTTTGGCATCCAGCTTCATCTTTTTACGCCTGTATTCAAGCTCTTTGAAGGCCTGATCGTACGACTTGATGAGCTTATCTATCTCCTGTTCACGCTTTTTCAGACTAATCAGGTGGTCTTCAACCTCCTTTTTTTCCCGCTGCAGATCCACCAGCAGCTCATCTACCGCTTTCTCGTTTTTGCCAACCCGCTTGCGGGCATACTTCAGCACTGTCTCGGGCAGGCCGCTCTTTACTGCAATCTCAAAAGCGTAGGAACTTCCCGGCCGGCCAACTTTTAGTTCGTACGTTGGCGACAATTTTTCCTTGTCAAAATGCATGGAGCCATTGACCAGCCCTTTGGTCTTGAAAGCGTAGACTTTAAGGTTGCTATAGTGCGTGGTGATAACACCGAAAATTTCTTTTTCGTTAAGCTCTTCCAATACAGCTTCCGCAATAGCACCCCCTATCAATGGATCCGTACCCGAGCCAAATTCGTCGATAAGTACGAGGCTTCGCGCATCTGCCTGTTCGATAAATAATCGGGCATTGCTAAGCCTTGAGCTGTAGGTACTCAGATCATCCTCCAGTGACTGCTGATCTCCTATGTCTGCGAACAACCGATGAAAAATACCCATCTCAGACATAGGGTCAACAGATACCAAGAGTCCCGACTGCAGCATTAGCTGTAACAGCCCCACCGATTTCATGGTGATGGACTTACCCCCCGCATTAGGTCCGCTGAGCACCAAGATTCTATTGGCCCCCAGCAACCTGAGGTCAAATGGAACCGTCTTTTTACCTATGTACTTATTTTTCAGAAAAAGCAGCGGGTGGCGTCCCTGCACAATACCAAAGAAAGGTTTGTCCGTTAATCTGGGGATGTCTGCCTTCATTTTTGACGCCAGCCGGCCTTTGGCCTGTATAAGATCGTAGCGGATAATTACTTCCCGATAGGTCTTCATCAGCGGCACATAAGGCCGTAGCACTGCACTGAGGGTGCGTAGTATACGGTAGATCTCCCGTCGTTCTTCCTGCTCGAGATCAAAAATATCGTTGTTGATATCGATGACCGGCTCTGGCTCAATGAATGCCGTACGCCCTGTGGCCGATTCGTCATGGATGATACCGCGAATTTTGCGTTTGTGCTCTGCAGGTACGCTCAGTACCCGGCGCCCGTTGCGAAAGCTCTCTACATTATCCGTAAGCCACCCTTTTCGGCGATATTCGTCAATCAATAACCTGAACTGGCGGTCGAGGTCCCGCTGTTTATTCTGGATATGCCGCCGGATGCGTGCCAATTCAGGCGATGCGTCCGGTTTGATATTTCCTTCTTCGTCAATAACCCGTTCAATCTCCCGAATCAGCTCCTCGTTAAATACTACCTGACGAATGATCGCATACAAGTAGGGATACGTCAGCTGCCGCCCAGGGTTAAAAAATTTAAATATATCCCTGGTAAACAGCAATAATATATTCAACCGCCTGAGCCCCTCTTCCGCCAATACGTAGCCATCGATTTCCAGCATTCGAAGATCCTCAGCCACGTCTGCGTAGGCACCCAAAGGAAAAGGGTCTCGTCGTTCAACGATAATTTTCGCCTCTTTGGCCTCATTAAGCAATTGCTCCAACAGCTGAATGTCCGTGATTGGGCCAATAGCTGCCACAGCAGCTTTGCCCAGCTCTCCGGCACATTCTTTCTCCAATAGTGCTAGAACCTTATCGAATTCCAGTTTTTCGTATATATCTTTCGGCAGAAGTTCCATAGTATGCATAAAAGTCCTAGCACGTAACGTAAAAGAATGTCCTTAGGTTTCCATTCACGGCAATAATATCACCGAGCCATGCGATGTCTTCATCTTTGCCTATGTCCTTAGGTTTTTACTCACAGCAATAATAAACCGGAGAAATCAATCGGGGATAAAAATGAGCGCAGCAGAATTGATGCAGTACCGAAGCCCCGTGGGCGGTGGCCCATCTTCAAAAACATGTCCAAGATGCCCCTCACAGCGCGCGCAGTTGACCTCCGTACGAACCATACCATAGCTCACATCGCGGTGGCGGGCAACATGTTGATCCGAAACTGGTTCCCAGTAGCTGGGCCAGCCGGTACCCGACTCATATTTGGCAGCTGAACTGAATAAGGGCAGCTGGCAGCCTGCACAGCAATACAGTCCTTTCCGCTTATTATTCCAGTATGCCCCGGTAAAAGCTCTCTCCGTCCCCGCCTCCCGCAGCACATGATACGCTTCGGGCGACAATTGCTGCCGCCATTCGGCCGCTGATTTGACAATTGGTACAAGTGTATCAGCTATCGCAGCACCAGACAAACCGGCTTGTGCAAGCTTAGGCGCCTTCGGCTGAGCCGACTGGCAGGCAAAAAACAGGTGTATTACAATTCCTGCAAAGAAGGCAGGCAGCAGTGACAGTGGTTGCATGGCAGCATTTTTGTATTCAAACCAATAATATACAGAATGGTTCGCAGGCTTAGCGCCGGTTTTCGTGTGGTCGCCCATGGCTGCTCCCCTGCTCAACCTGGCGATCGAGCTCCCGCTGGGCATCCTGCTCCTCCTGGCTTGAAGCCACCCCTGCCAGACTGCGCAAATCCGGCTGGCCTGCATCCACCCAGGCAGTATACCAGGCGCTGCCAATAGCCATGATGGTAGCCCTCCAGCGCGCCTCTACCATCCCTTTCATCGCTTCCTGATAGGCGAGTGCATAGTCCCGGCACTGCGTACGCAGTTGTTGTCCAAGGCGCTCATCATAGCAATACATATTATCTCGTGGAAACTGCCCGCTCAGGCGTTTTTCAATTTCCAGCACACTGTCTACCAGCAAATGGCTGTCAAGTACCATTTGCCAGTAGTAGCTGACCGGATCACGTATATACTGCGCCTTCCCTACAAAATAATCATAACTCGCATCGGCAAACAGTTCGGGTATGCGGCTTTCCCAAAAGGCGTGTATCCCCAGTTGGTCGGTCTGCTGCCCATTGTAATTGCTGGTCGTATGCAAGGGTACATGTGCATCACCAATATAGTGTCCCAGCTCTGCCGACAATTGCAGGATCGCTTTCGCATCGCGGCGGCGAAATGCCTGACTGAGCCGTTGCTGGTGCTGAGGCAGATAGTAAGGCAGTATACCGTGTGCGGAAAAATGATCTGTCACCCGGACCGTATCGCAGGAACCCATGTCGCCTACCCAGGCATACAACGTATCACAGGATAAATACCATTCCTCTTCGTAGTACTGCGGCAGCAGATGCCCGTATCCCAGCCACCGAAAGTGGCGTGTATCTACCAGCTGACTGCCGCCGCCCTCTCCTGCCAAGGCCGCCAGCTCTCCGCTGCCGGAGGTGGTTTTTTGCATAAAAAAAATAAGCGTATCCGTACCTCGGATAATCTCCCAGCTGGCATGTTGCAACAACGCGTCCACCCACACCCTCGGCAGGCTGTCGAAAGGATAAACGCCCCACTTATCAAGATCAATATAATGGCGAACAGCCTCGAAACGAGATGCATACCGACGTTTGTCGGGATCGACGGCGTGCTCTGTCAGGTACTCAATATGATGCTTAAAGAAAAAAAGCATCTCAGGTGGTAAAGTAAAAACCGCCAGTCGGTTGAGCCGTCGGTGGCCGAAAAACCCCCATTCCATACAGTTTTTCCAGCTAAGAGTCGTGAGGGCAACTGCACACAACAGTGCAGCCCCCGAAGCGAAGGCAACGATCCTCCGCCGGTTGGTTTTTGTGTTCATTATGAGCGCGTTATTAATAAGAACTACCGAAGTAGCGTAACATTGGATTTGTAGGTAAACGGCTCTCCTCTCGGTCCCCGAAAAGACACCCATACCAGATAGACACCCGGCGGGCTCTCTGCCCCCATATTGTTTTTGCGGCCATTCCAACCCGTATCCGGATTGTCCGTTTCAAAAATCAACTCACCCCACCTGTTCCACACCATCATGCTAAAATTAGTGGCCCCTACCATGTACCCCTTACCGAGGAATAAATCGTTGTTTGAATCCCCGTTGGGCGTAAAAGCATTGGGCAGAAAATACCGCACTTCCGGCACCACATCAATCCGCGCGAAGGCCGTGTCGGTGCATCCTGTTGCATGAATCACCACCTGGCGTATGTCGTAAACACCCGTATCAGGAAATACATAGACCGGATTCATCATATTACTGCCTGCGCCATTGCCAAAATCCCAACGCCATCGGGATGCTCCCACGGACATGTCCGTAAACCTAACCTCCCGGCTCAGATTTGTCAGTTGGGAAGGCGTGTAATCAAAACCTGCCTGCGGAGCCTCTAAAATGGTAATCAAATCATCAAAAGTAGTATCCACCTGGCATCCTATAGGAGAGGTTATATCAATGGTCACCGTAAAGACCCCGGTCATGTCGTATTCATAGGTAGGACTTATGTCCGTACTGCTGCCGCCATCGCCAAAATCCCAGCGAATATCGTAGCTGTCATCAATGGGGAAGGACAAATTATCAAAGAAAATAGTCGCCGGCACACAGGCGACCGCCTCACTTGGTGCTATCACAATAATTGCGGGTGCGGGGAAATAAGAAATCACCCGGGTAATCTGATCCACACAGCCGTTGGTGTCCCGCACCGTCAGACTGACAGGTATATCCCCGGGCAGGCGATACACATGAGAAGGATTTTGGCGATTGCTGGTATTGCCATCGCCAAATTGCCACGTCCAGTTGGTCAGGCAGCAGGCCCCCGTCTCCGACAGATCAGTGAAACTAACCGGTCCTGCGCGGCAGGTATCGTAATCGTAACTAAAATCAGCCACCACCTCGGGAAAAATATTGACGATGACTTCGGCTGTGTCTCCGCAATTGGTATTTTCGTTTAATATCAATCGACCTGTGTACTGACCGGGGCCCGGGAAGGTAACCGTAGGATTCCACACCTCTATCCGCTGGGTATTATTGTTGCCCAAATCAAATGTCCAGTAGAAATTATTGATATATGCTTGCTGATAACTCTGGTTGCGGAGCGTGAGCGTAGAATCGCCGCAGGCATTCACCACAAACCTGCGGCCATCCAGCAATACCGTCTCTTCAATATCAGCCACCACCGTAGGATCACAATTGGCTACGTTAAACTGAAAATCCCGGTATACCCGACTCAGCAGCTGTCCATTGCGATACTCTGACACACAGACACCCACCACAAACTGCCCCTGCAAATTGGGTGTGCCGGTGATAAGTCCTGTAAACGGATTGATGCTGACCAGCGGATTGCCCCCCATCGGCTGTGACGGCGAAAAGGCCGGTGCGACAAAAGCTACGGGATCGTAGGGCGGCGGGCAGGCAGGTGTGGGGCTCGCCCCGATACAGGTAGTATACAAACCCGGCGACAATATCTGTCCACCTCCCAACAACGGGCTACAAAATTCATAGATCAACTGGTCTCCATCGGCATCCGTCGCAGAATGATCGTATGAAAAAGGCAGGCCGTTGCATACGATGGAAGGCGGGTAGGTATCGAAAGTTGGGCTGTTATTGCACACTGCCTGCGCGAAGGGCGTCAGTTCTATCGTGAAAGTAGCCCCGGAATCATCCGGATCCACTATATTATTGATGGTGACATTGCGACAGCATCGCTGGTAGGAAATATGATAGCTCTGGGTAGTCGACCGGGGTAGATTGAGCGTAAATGTATACAAACCCTCCTGCACACATACATTTGGAGGAATCAGGCAGGGGTAGTCAGGCGGACTAACGGCATTAACGCCGGCCAGGCGTACATTAACGGCCAGAAAAGGATTGGATTGTGTCTGCGGCCCACAGTTGGTCCCATTGCAACGATAGACCGCGATGGCCGCCTCATTGTCAAAAAAAGCACAGTCGGTACAGTTACAGTCGCGATAAACCTTGAGCGTAAAGCGATAATTATCGCCCCCCAGGCATTCATACGACATTACACCACCGATAATATGTCTGGCGGCTGCGTCGGTAGCCTGTAGTATGGCCAGCAGACTGAGAACTGCATACAGCGCCGAGATCGTGTAGTTTTTCATTCCGAATGGCTTTGGTTCAAGAGCGTCTGACAGGCATAAAGATAGCAGAAAAATACCGAAATACAAAAACGACTATATAAGCCCGGCCGCAGGAGACGCACAAGGTACTCCCCTCCTACCAGCGGTCAACACTTTTTTATTATCCCCTGCCTACCTTTTACAACAACCCCACGCTGCTAAAATTGCAGCCGGCGCGATAGGCGAATCCCCTGCCTACCTTATATGACAACAACACCCTACGCGGTTATAACTTATCCATTGCCCGCTACGCACGGCAATCGGTACAAGCACGACTACTACCGCTTACTTACCGCAGCAATGTGAGCGACCCCCGTCGCTGATCGACCTCACCCCGGGGGCCAATAAGGGTCATCTCGTACAGATACACCCCCGAAGGCACCGGCTGTCCTGCATTTTGATGGCGGCCATTCCAGGCTGCCTCCGGCTCATCTGCCTCAAAAACCACCTCTCCCCAGCGGTTCCAAATGCGCAGCGTGTATCGCTTGTAGCCTTTCAGATACCCTTTGGGTACAAAGACGTCATTGACACTGTCATCGTTGGGTGTAAATGCATTGGGGAAATGCAGCCGCGTCTCCGGAGCAATGTCGAGGTAGCGCACCAACGAATCAATACAGCCACTGGGATGCGTGACAACCTGTTTGACATAAGCAATGCCTGTGTCCGGAAAAACAAATGAGGGATTTTGCGCCAGCGAAAAACCCTGACCATTGAAGTCCCAATACCAGCGGTATGCCCCCGTGGAGGCATCGGTAAACTGTGCCTGCGGATTAAAATTTGTCAGGCGCTCCGGACCATAGGTAAATCCCGCAACCGGCACAGGATCAATTTTGATCAGCTGCCTGAAAACGGTGTCCGTTACGCACCCCAACGGGCTCGTAATCTCAAGTGCTATATCAAAAATACCCTCCTCCTCAAAAGTGTGCACCGGGCTTATCGCCGTGCTGCTACCCCCGTCGCCAAAATCCCAACGAATAGCGTAGGTCGTATTGATAGGTTCACTCAGATTTGTAAAGGTGATGACAGCGGGGGGACAGCCCAAATAGCTACTGGGTGAAACCACGATGGTCGGGGGGACCGGAAAATACCTCACCGACCGGATGACCGTATCCTTACAACCGTTGATGTCCTGTGCAATCAGCCTGACGTTGCGCTCCGCAGGATCGCCGTACTGCCAGCTGGGATTAGGCAGGATACTACTCCCGCCGTCGCCAAACAGCCAGTTGTGTCGTACAACCGGCCCGCCGCCACTCTCGGCAAGACTCGTAAAGGCAACCGGCTGCACCTTGCAGGAATCGTAGACATAAGCAAAATCGGCTTCAATACCGGGGAACACTTGTATTTTGAGCGCCACTGTATCAGAACACACGCTTGAATTGGGATTAATCACCATGCGACCAAAATAAATACCCGGCCCGGGGAAATCGACCGTGAGGTTGCGACTTGTAGCCAGCAGCAGGCTGTCAGCTGAGATAGCGATTTCCCACTTATAGCCGTCGATGAAAGCCAGGGCGCCGCTCTGGTTTTCCAGACTGACGATTGTTGACCCGCAAGCAGTTACTATATACTGTTGGTCAGCTGATATTGAATCCTCTCGAATATCGGCCGATACCAGATTCGTACAGACCGTCACGTTGAACTGAAAATCCCTCCTGACAGTACTCAACAGCACACCGTTGCGGTACTCTGATACGCATACCCCCACCACGTATTGCCCCACCAAAGAGGGAACCCCCGTCATACGCCCCGTAAAGGCATTCAGCTGCAGGTTGGACGCAGCTCCCAGCGGCATAGTGGGGCTGAAAGCAGGCGCATTGAAAGCCACCGTCGCATAGGGCGGTGCCGGCTCCGGATTTGGTGCCAGCCCGTTAAACGTATTCTGCGGGTCGTCAAAATTTAAGCCACCCCCCAGATAGGGCGAGCAAAATTCGTACACGACCTGATCACCGTCGGCATCAACAGCCGAAAAATCAAAACTAAAATTTTCACCCGCACACAGGACGATGGGGGGATAAGCCGTAAACCGGGGGCTGCTGTTGCCGAGTTGCTGCGCCTGCGGCGTCAGCTCTATCGTATAAGTAGCGCCGGAACTCCCCGGCAGCAATATGTTGGTAATGGTATTATTTCTGCAACAACGCTGATAAACAACGTGATAACTCTCATTGGAAATTGGCAGATCCAACACAGGGAAAACATAGATACCTTCCTGCACACATACATTAGGCGGCACAGCCACACAGGGATTGCCCGGATTGGCGGGCAGGTTGGTTCGTGTCGGTGCAGACAGGGTAAGGGTTGTAAACAATGTGGCGCCCCGATAGATAGTCACATGGCAGGGAAAGGAACCGTTGGGCGCCCCGTCAAAATTGGCTCCGTTGCTCTGACAATCGCGATAAATGGTCATGGTAAACCTGTATCGCCTTGAATTGGAGGCGGGATTGTTGTTGGTAAAGCCGAGTGACTCGTAGGTTAACTCTCCGCCAATTATGTGGGCTGCCGACAGCGGTGAGCCGCTCAGCAGCATGGCCGTGCACATACAGCACATATACAAAATCTGCGCGCTCCTGCCTTTTACTTTCATCACTTGAATTTTTACCCTAAAAACAGACAATACAGGCCGTAAAAAACAGTTTTGATACTGACGCGTTATACAGACGTGTTGACTGTTGGACATCCGATTGTATTAACTGTAATCCGAACCGAAAGTTATCAGTTTTCTGTATTAATTGTGCTATGAATGCCGACTTGGCAAGCAATTGTACAAAAGGCTGCTATGATTTTCTTTGGCGTATGTTGTGTACAACCTTTCAGCATTGAATATTTCCTATGAGCATGACTACTTTACAAGCTTCCCATTCGAATATCAAGGGGTCAGACCTGACAGCAGCGCTCAGCGCGCTGCGTGCACATGGTCTGGCGCTCATCCCGACCGACACGGTCTGGAGCGTTGCCTGCGACGCTACCGACGACATCGCTGTGGAGCGGCTTTGCCGGCTCACGCAGCCAACAACCCTGAGGCCTGTCGAGCTGCTCTTTGCCAGTCTGGGGCAATTGCTCCAGTACATTCATCGCTTCCATCCCAAGCTCGAGACGCTGCTGGCTTATCACTTGCGTCCGCTCACCGTCATCAGCCCGGGCGGGCGGCAGTTGTCTCCGCTGGCCATGACCAGCAACCAGCGGTTTGCCGTTCGCATCACCCGGGATGCCTACTGCCTGCAGCTCATCGAAAAGCTGCAAAAACCGCTTGCCACCATGGCCGCATCAACCAATCCGGAAGTACCCGCCCCGGCAGGTTTTGGCTTCATTCGCTCCGACATCATCGAACAGGTCAACTATGTTGCCCGCCATCGCCATCGCGACCCTGCTACTGACGGCCTCAGCGTGATGATTGAACTCGATGCGTACGAAGAAATCAATTTCCTGCGCGAATAAATCCCGCACCTGTGAATGCGACTGCCTACATACATGCCGACGGCCTGTCCTGCTCGCTGCCGCTCGGCCGACAGGCGGAAATGGCCACAGCCCTGCTGCAGTTTGAACAAATTGGTCCCCACCATTTTCGGCTCCGCATACTGCCGCGAAAGCTCCTGCGGCTTGATCGCGTTGAGGTGCGTATAGAGCTCCCCTACCGCGCTAAGGATCTCCTGCTGTGCAACGGCTTTCAGTCGTGGTCGACAAGCCAGTGGCTTACTACCGATGCGCGCATCCCCTCACTGCGCAACCTGGCCAAACCACTGATGGGCATGTACGGCGACTACCACATCGACTGGCTGAAGCGAGGCCGGGCCTCTCTCCACAGTTGGTCATGGACTGCCCTGCGACAAGCGGGTGACCCCTGTATCAGACTTTGGGGGTCTGTCGTTGAGCGCGAGGGTTTCACCTGTTTCACGCATCTCCCGAAGGAAAACAGCCTGTTGGTGCGCCGTGACTGCGAGGGGCTACTGATTGACCAGCCCTTCACTGCGCTCGAATGGATTGATATCAGCGGCAACGAGGATGCGTGTTACGACCATTGGTTCAGCACCATGGGCATAGCCCCCGTACGTACGCCCACAGCCACCGGCTGGACCAGCTGGTACCACTACTACCAGCACATCTCGGCTGACATCATTCGCAGCAACTACCGCGCCAGCTCCTCTACCCCCCTCGCTCCTTCCTTTTTCCAAATTGACGACGGATGGCAGCAAGCGGTAGGCGACTGGCTGCAGGTAAATCCCCGCCTTTTCCCGGAGGGCATGGCTGTGCACGCCCGCGAGATCCGCGATCGCGACATGCAGCCAGGACTATGGCTGGCGCCTTTTGTTGCCGACCAGCGGTCGGTACTTTTTAAAAAAAAACCCGCCTGGCTGCTCAGAAAAAAAAATGGCCGCCCCTTGTGGGCGGGCTACAGCGCCCATTGGGGCGGCCGCTTTGCAGCTATCAATACCAGCCTGCCCGACTTCCGCGAGGAACTCGCCCGCACACTTCTCACCATCACCCACGACTGGGGCTACCAACTGCTGAAACTGGACTTCCTGTATGCTGCCTGCCTGCAGCCCGGCCCGCGCCAAACGCGGGGGCAGCAGATGTACGAACTGCTCGCCTGGCTGCGCCAGCTGCTGCCCGACACTCACCTGCTGGGCTGCGGACTGCCGCTCGCCAGTGGTTTCGGGCTGCTTGACTACTGTAGGGTCGGAGCCGATATCCACCTCCAATGGGAGCACAAGCTACTCCTTTGGGCCGGCAACCGCGAGCGGCTGTCAACTGCCTCTGCATTGCTGTCCACCCTCAGCCGCTGGCCCCTCGACCGACGCGCCTGGCGCAATGACCCGGATGTATTCATTCTCCGCACAGACAATCACCAACTCAGCCAAGAACAACAGAATATAATATTGACTGTCAACACATTGCTGGGAGGCCTCCTTTTTACCTCCGACCCGCTGGCCGCCTACGGGCCGGCCCAGGCGCAGCAGCTGCGCTGGCTGCAGGCCTGGAAAGATACCACCGTCCTGCATGTCATCCCCAACAGCAGCAGCGCCTACACCATTGTTACAGATAAAGGTAATTTTTCGCTGAGCATTGACGCTTCCGGCGGGCAAATGGTTTTTTTGCCGCCGGCGGCGGCAGCAAAAGCAGGGTCATAATTGGGGGTAAAAAATGCAGCCAACGCACCGCACAGAGGTTGCGCAGGAAATTTTCATTGACAAAGTTTTGCCCGGCAAAAAAACAGCCAATGCAACGCTTAGCGCGGCGGCATACACACCCAGGGACGGCTGATGAAGCCTCCCTCGCTCCGTTCAAACCGCAGCTGATAAATCCCCGCCGGAAGGGGCGGCAATGCCAGCGAAAGACGGGCAGAAGAATCCGGCACAAATGCCGCCCGCTCTCGCCCCAGCATGTCCAAAATGCTTATTTTTTGCACCCCCCCAACCAAAGATGACGGCAGCAGCAACTCTATCTGCGCCTGCCCGGGATTAGGCCAGATGTCAATTTCGTACCCCTCGGTATCGGTGGTGGATCTTGCCCCCGTTATAGGCTGCCATTGAGCCCCGGTGCTGAGCATTACCTGCGCGAATACCGCCGTGACCGCCGTGTTTACCTGCCCCGATTCCACAAACAGCCCCGCCGCTATACAATCACTTAGCTGCAAACTCACAGCAAAAGCAAAAATCCACTCGATTCCGTCTGCAGAAGTAAGCCCGGTAAAGGTATTGCCTTCTCTGATAAGCCGCAGCCACTGATGTCCCGGCCGGGCGTAGTTGAGTGAAGAGACAAAGCCATTATTGACCGATCTGATCTCACGCCTGATCACTTGGCCCAGCTGCGTTTTCATGCTCACCCGCCGCGCGCCTGTCTGCAGCCCATCCCGCATAGATATACCTGCCCAGCCTGCACCTGTGATACCGTCGATGCGACAGCTCAGTATCCCGTCGCCGCAAAGCTGTTGGCTCAGCAAATGCTGTTGGTCAAAAGGCGCTGCAGAGACTCTCGAAGCCTCCAGTGTCCATATTTCCGCTGTACCTTCAACACAAGTAGGATTTGCCTGCCCTTGGATACCCGCCCCACCAATATTGGCCGCCGTCCAGCCTGCAGTCGCAAACGCCACATCATCCACCAGCGCATTACAGTCATTATCTGCACCGTCACAGCGCTCTGTTGCACCCGGGTATATGTCAGGCTGCTGATCATCACAATCAAGAGCCAGGCCAGCCAGCTCCTCTGCACTGCGGTAACCCGCCGGCCGCAGGCACTGCAAGGCCGTATGACCGTCAGAATATCCATCGCCATCGAGATCGCGATACCAAATGACCTCCGGATTGGCAGCAGCATCTGCGTCGTCGCAATCCCCTCCTGCTGTCACAAAACCAACGGTGCCGCTGCAACTATAAGTCCGGGGCTGCTGCTCGTCGCCATAGCCGTCACCATCAGCATCGGGGTAATAAACCTGTGCCCCGCCGGCCAAGACAATGGACAGCTGCCAGTCCTCAAGGGCACCCCCTGCACCACTGCTCAGGTCGTGGACCGTAAGCACCCAGTTGCCA
Source organism: uncultured Saprospiraceae bacterium (assembly GCA_964645715.1). Taxonomy (GTDB): domain Bacteria; phylum Bacteroidota; class Bacteroidia; order Chitinophagales; family Saprospiraceae; genus JAUMBM01. The sequence continues at coordinate 11,296 of CAZYAO010000025.1, read as the reverse complement.
TTAGGGTCGAGTCCCTGCAAGGTAGACAGTGGCTGTACCGGTTTGAACCTGCCACTGATAGCCGGTGCTACAGGCTCACAGCGAAATTCCAGCAAGTCTGCCGGCAGCGAAGCTTCGTCGGATAGAACCAACTGCATATTACTGTTTCTGCAGCCTGGTCCGGTCGTAGTTCTCCCGGGCCTGTCAAACAGCAGAACCGTACTCCCGTTGGGTGCCGTCAGCGTAGCCCGCAAATCCCCTACGCGCGTGTGCGCAATGTTGAGTCGTGTGATTTCTACCGATGCAATGCTGCCTACACAACCCGTGACCGTCATGGTCGACTGTACCGCGGCCGGGATAACCGCAGAAATGGGTACCGCTGTTGTCTGCGTCTGTACATACTTACAGCTGGTATGAAACGCCTGAACGCCAGCAACTGCTTCCCCTCCGCATGGGTTGTGTGCACTGACCTGCCAATAGTAGGTCTGTCCCGCAGCCAGCATCTCTGTCGCCAGAAAGGTACTTCCCTCTATGCTATCCTGCTCAAAAACCAACTGGTTGAAGGCAGTATCCGTGGCTACCCGCAGCGTATACATGGCAGCGCCCGCCTGTTCATGCCAACTAAAAACTGGGGAGGTACTCACAAACTGTTCGTCGGCAGCAGGCTTTTGCAGCGAGGGAACTTCGAGATCTTCTCCAAAATACCGGATACAAACGGACTCCGTAAAGAGTCCGTGACCGCCCACAGCATCGATGGTTAGACAATAATAGCCTGACGGAAGGTCCTCGTCGGCCCAAAGCTGCAGGTATACCGTATCCTGTGGAAGCTGTGCCGTTGCAGGAGAAAAAGCAGCATGCAAGCCCGTGGGCAGGCCTTTAGCCAGCAACTGTACACGGTCGCTACCGATACAACTGCGCAGCACAACAGCTACCTGCTGCTGTGCTCCCTTGCAAAGTACTACCTCCGTAGCCTCGGGCAATATCAGATAGTCAGGCGGCAGATCGAATGCTTCCTGACCGTCGGTTACTGACGCAGGACTTCCCTGCGAAGCGCTGTATCCAAGTCCCCTGCGTGCGAAAGAAGACCACAACAAACACTGGTTGCTGGCACCGTACAGCGCTCTGTCCGCAGCCAGTATGGCATTGCGGGCATCAACAAACCCGGGGTTGCAGCTTTGCAGCTTCATACCTTCCAGCACCAACTGTATGGCCATGTCGTAACCCTGCCCAACTCCGTGCGCGTCCATCAATGCCCAGGTCATATCCCATAGCATCAGGCCCCACACGTAACCAACGCCATGCGGTATGGACGCCTGACGGATAAAATCATAAGTGTGGCCGTTGATATGCATGTCTGTGGAATAGGGCAAGGGACGCAGCCCGCCACCGGATGCATTTTGCCCCAGCAGATAATTGCCAATACCGCGCGCCTGGGTGCCCGCAGCAGCCGTATCCAGCGTCATCATCATGGCAAACCAGTCACTCCAGCCTTCCCCCATCTGCTCGGCATTCGACAAACAATTGGACGTTGCCGGGCTACCCGTCAGCCGTATGCTGATTCCGTGTGCATATTCATGGGCAATGACCCCGTTGTCGAGTCCGCTGTCATACAGCCCGCCACCCGAATTCCACAAATGCAACTGCATACGGGGCCGCTGCCCGTCCGGCGGGGCGGTGAAAGAAGCCCCGTTGATGCGGCTCATGTCTTGCGCATCGACCAGCACAAAATCGCCGCCCAGCCCACCGCGACCGAAATTGTCTGCCTGAAAATTGCCATTGCGCTCATCGAAACCATAGCGATAAGCGACATCATGCAGGTAGTTGGTCCAGTAAAAAGTATTGGTCATGCTCGCGTCCCTGTAGATTGCCGGATTGCCCGGCTGCACAGCATAATCGAACATGAAAGGAGCACTGGCTACCGGCGAATATCCAAAGGTTGTGTTGTTACCATCGTTGTCAAGCTGAACATAGGCGTTGTTGCCAATGGTCGTTGCCAGCCCGGCAGCCGTTCCTGCCGATGGTGTATGCCAGCCCAAAGGAGATGCGAGTGGATCGGCCTGTACCATCACTACTGAGGCAGTACCAAAAACGGGGCTCTCCAACGGTGGTGCAAATATCCGGTACTGGTAGGGAATATCCTCTGTCACTGCACTGTGCTGCGTATGCCCACAAGGCAATGCTGTGTCATCCCCCTCATGTGTGAGGTGGTCAGCAGGCACCTCTTCCGGCTGTGGAAGAGTTTCCGGCAGCAGAAATGTACAATGCCTACCAGAATTATCCGGCAACTGTGGTGTACAAGGAGCGTCAGCAGAGGTATGCGCACCTGCCTGACAGTGTACCACCCAATCGTTTTTGTCGAGAAGCTCGCCTGTCAGAGCATCTATCCGAACCTGCCACCAGTGGTCTCCGGCAGGCGCTGCCAGCGATAAAGACCAGCTGAGCCGCAACTCCCCTGATGGCATCGGCTGCCATACAGGCTCCACGACAATCGCTTCCGTTGATAATTCAGTAGCCACAAACCGGGCAGGTTCTACGGCTTCCTCCCGAATCGATTGAAGAGCCGAGGCAGGATATCCCAAGGCCCTGGCTGCCGCAAGCACAGCCTGCAGCTCACTTATGCCGGCGGAAGCCCCCGTGCGCACCCGCTGCTCCGGTGCGGAATACAGCCGGTTTCCATACGTGATGACTTCCTGCGATGCCGTGAGATGGACGTTGACAATCGCATTGTGGATGGGTATGTCCTTGTAATATTGTAAAAAGTAGAGGTTTGTCAGTCCAGACCGTACACTCTCCGTTCGTGCCATGAGGCGCAGGGCGGCTACCTCATCCTTCCTCAGACCAAACACTTTCTCATTCGCTGCCACATAGGCGCGAGCCACCCCCTCCGCATCCGCAGACGACGACCATTCTTGTGCCGACAGGCCATTGCCGAACAACAGGATGCACAAACCACAAAGAAATACTGTTAATTTCATCACCTTACATGCATTCGCCAACAAAGAGGTTTTCCCAAGGCACACTTGAGCGCCGAAGCCACCCTAATGCGCTTTTAATCAGGGTTTTATTTCGCCGCTTAATGCAAGTAGATTGTAGGTGCTGCGTCGCAGCAAGCCCGCGATTCAGGGGGCAAAAATAGCGACTTACAGCTTTTCATAAAAACCTGTTTCCTTGTACGGTCAGAAGCTGCAAAGGTTACAATTATAATACATTTTATCAATATTATCGCACCAGAGTTATTTCGCCCTTGTGCACGATGCGCTTGCCGTCGTTGTAGCGGACAAGGGCATAAAATGCATACACAGCCGGCGCCGCCGCCTGTGCCCGGTGTGTACCGTCCCAGCCGTAGGCTGCTGTATCTGTCGGAAAATCAAAGGCAGAAAACACAGATTCTCCCCAGCGATTGTAGATATGCAGCTCCTCAATCCGCTCAACGCCCGAACCTCCGTAGATCATCCACACGTCATTGGTCTGGTCTCCGTTGGGTGAAAATCCGGTTGGGAAATAGATGGCCCTGTCGGGGCGTACAAACAGGCGAACCTGATCGCGTGCTCTGCACCCCTGTGCATTGCGCACTTCCAGCGTATACAAGGTTGTCTCTGCAGGAAATGCCTGCGGTGCAGGGCAATCAGTGCAGGAGAGGCCCCGGGCTGGTGTCCATCGGTAAGTATAGTCGGCCGGCTGTGGACTTACCTCTGCGGCCAGCACAACGGTATCTCCGTAATACAGCTGAATATCAAGACCTGTCTCCACATTCACCGCCGGAGGATCTGTCAGCTCGATGGTCGTATCTGCACTACAACCACGTGCATCTTCTACATAGAGGGTATAACTACCTGCTGCCAACCCCTGCCACGATGACCGCGTACCAAGTGCCCCGCCATTCAACGCAAACAGATACGGCGGAAGGCCTCCACTGACAGCACCCGCATCTATGCGGCCATCGGTTTGGCCGTGGCAGCGCGGCGGATAATACTGCAGCCCACTCAGCACGGGACTGTCCTCCCGGGCAGTCACCAGCACTGTATCCGTTGCCCGGCATCCGTAGGCAGATGATACCACTTCCAGCACATACAAGCCCGGTAAGACCTGCGACAGACTAAGCTGATCGGGCGCCCCCGCTGGCTCGCCATTGCCGGCATACCAGCGATACCGCAGCTCCCCCGTTCCACTCACTTCCCCCTGCAAATCCACTGCCATAACAAAACAGTCCGTATACAAATCCTCCCCGGCCTCCGCCTCAGGCAGCGGTTCAATGATCACGCTCACGAAGCTGCTATCGGCCGGGCAGCTGTTGCCCGAATCCAGCACATAAGCAAATGTGTAGGTACCTGCCGGTAGGGCAGCTGTCGCCAGTGTCCCTGTGGCAGACACGAAAGCACTGGCTGCCGGCAGCACCGATACATCCTGCCAGCTACCCCCTGCCTGAGCGCCTGTCAACAGCGCGCCCAGCGCAAGTGATGTAGCCTGCCCGAAGCAAATATGCGGACTTGCCGCCGGCTGCCCGCTGTCGGCAGCTGCATCTACCTGAAGGTACTGAGAAGCGCTGCCGGGGCAACCAGGGGGTGGCGGGTTTTGTAAAAAAAAGGACAGCTGATAGCGGCCGCTGTCCGCGGCCTGCGCGTAAAGCGTGTCGCCCTGTATGTATACCGGCTGCTGCCCCGGCGGCACTTCGGTAATAAGCCAGTAGCCAAGCGCCCCCACAGGCGCATACAGTGACAGCGGCAGTGCCCCGGCAGACTGGCAAAGTGCCGGCAACGGCAGAATGTCGACAGGCGGACAGCTACAGCTGCGAACCTGCACCGTGAGGGTGTCTGTCAGATTTTCACAGGGCGGCAGTGCGCTGTTGGTCGTATACACAAACCTATAGCTACCCGTTGCAACCCCCGTGAAGTCCAGCTCGGGAAAACTACCGGAGGCACCACTCTGGTCTGTATCCTGCCAATACCCGCTACTGCTGCCAGCCAACAGTGCCTGCCCAAAGGATATGCCGGTATCACCACCCGCGCCATTGCAGACAGTCAGCGAATCGACTACACGGACAAAAGGCGGATCATTGACTACCAACGCTATCGTTGCTGTTGCACTACAGCCTTGTTCATCCGTTCCTGTGACTGTGTAAGTAGTTGTCAACGAAGGACTCTGCTCAAGTACAGCAGTCTCCGCACCCGTATTCCATAGCCAGTGGTCTGCTCCACTGGCAGTGAGCAGACTCACATCCCCCCGGCAGATGACCGGCGGTGCTGCCGCAATGACTGGCTGCGGCAGCGGCAGCACAGTGACCACTACCTCCCCGGACGTGCGGCAGCCCTCGTCTGTGACGGTAAGCCCGTAGGATGTGGTTTCCAATGGACTTACCGTGATGGAGCTGCCCTGCTCGCCTGTGCTCCATTCAAAAAAGGTCCCCCCCTCCGCCGTGAGCACGGATGATGCTCCGGCGCAGATGGTATCCGGCTGTGCATCCAAGACGGGCAATGGCCTGACAATCACTGTTACCGAATCTGAAGCACTGCAGCCTCCGGCACGCACAGTCACGCGATAAGTAGCTGTCTGATCGGGACTTATATTAATCTGAGCCGTACTCTGCCCATTGCTCCAAAGATAGACTTCACCGCCCCCTGCAGTCAGTGTGGTACTTTCACCAAAACATATAGCAGCAGGCATAGCTGTAAGCAGCGGTACGGGCAGCGCCTGTACCGGCAATTGTATAGCTGTTGCGGCTTCACAGCCTGCTGCTGTAGTGACCGTCACCGAAAAAGAGGCATCTTCTGTGAGCAGTACGGTAATTGCGTCACTGTCGGCACCTGTACTCCAGCGGTATTGGCTGCCACCTGTTGCTTGCAACCGCAGTGAATCGCCTGCACACAATGGTCCCGACGGATAGGTAATGATTGGCTGAGGTGGCTGAAGTACTGTTAGCGGGTAGGAAGCTGCTCCCTGACAGCTACCGCTGCTTACGCTGACGGAGTAAGTTGCACTCTCTGCCGGACTCACTGTCACGCTGGCTGTTGTTGCTCCGTTGCTCCATAAGTAGGCTGAGCCTCCCGTTGCCTGAAGCGTCACAGAACTCCCCCGGCAAAGCGTATCGGCAGAGGCGGTAATTACAGGAAGCAATGAATTACTGACGACGATTGTCAGGGAATCCGAAGCGCTGCAGCCCGACTGGACCGCAGTAACCATATAAGTTGTAGTGACCATCGGTGCAACCTCCAGTAGACTGAGTGTATCACCTGTATTCCACAGCAAATCGCCTGTACCCGTGGCGGTTAATAGCACCGGAACACCCGGACAAATAACCAGACTAGAGCTTGTAATATGCACGGCAGGACTGATTACAGACACTTCAACCGAATCCGTTGCCTGACACAAGCCATTGGTGAGCGTCACGCTGTAAAGGATGGTCTGCGATGGTTGCTGCTCGATAGTCGCTGTTGTTTCTCCTGTACTCCAGACGACACTGCCCTGCCCCAGCGCGGTGAGTTGTACACTTTCTCCCAGACACAGCTGGCTCACCGATGGCTGCAGCTGTACGGTCGCACCACCGACCAGGATTTCTATGCTGTCACTGGCAGTGCAACCCTGATTGGTCACCGACAGCCAATAAACAGCGGTATCGAGCGGACTCACGCTAATTGACGTGACGGCGGATTCGCCTGTACTCCACTGGTAGACGCCTGTTCCGGCAGCAGTCAGCACAACAGATTCGCCTGCACATATTTGTGTATCGGGTGTGGTGATTTCCGCTGTCGGTAAGGGTACAACCGCTACGGTGACAGCAGCCACTGATGCGCAGCCATTGTCGGTCACAGTGACCGTATAAGTTGTTGTCTGCAACGGAGAAACCGTAAAAGAAGCAGCTGTCTGGCCTGTACTCCATCGGTACTGGCTGCCCCCGGCAGCTGTCAGTTGTGTTGTGCCTCCGGCACAAATCTGTGCAGGTGCGGCCGCGGCAACAGCTGTGGGCAAGGGCACAACCTCTATCGACACGGCTGCCTCGCCTACGCAGCCATTTTCCGTTGCGGTCACGCTGTAGTGGGTCGATACTCCGGGCGAAACAACAATAGAGGCCGTCTGTTCCCCTGTACTCCATGTATATGCAGCCCCCCCGATGGCTGTGAGCACCGTTGATTCACCGGCACAGAGAAGATTGTCACTGCTGGCAATGGTCAACGGCAGATTTTCATCCACTGTTATCCAGATTTCACCTACCCCTGTACAGCCTTCGCTGGTTACGGTGACCGTATACAGCGTACTTTCCAGCGGAGTTACCTCTATACTATTGCTGGTTGCCCCTGTACTCCAAAGATAGGTAGTCCCCCCCGATGCTGTCAGTAGGGTAGATTCGCCCGGACAGACTGTCTGTTCACTTGCCACCAAAGCAGGCTCCAAGTAATCTCCCACTACCACCGTCACTGTCGTCTCCGCTGAACAGTTGCCTTCTGTAACCGTCACTGCGTAGGTGGTAGTCATTGTCGGTGACACCTCAATAATGTCTCCTGTCTGTCCGGTACTCCAGACATAGCTACTCCCCCCGCTGGCCGACAGTACCGATGTAAGCCCGGGACAAATAACTTCGGGCACCGCCGTTGCATCGGCAATAATTTCTTCCAGTACAATCGTCACCGATGCCGTGCCCTCGCAGCCTGCTTCGGTCACTGTAAGTTCATAAGTCGTCGTTTCAACAGGAGCAACACTGATGGCGGGCGATGTTTCACCCGTGCTCCATACGAAGAAGCTTCCCCCTGCCCCCCACAAAAGCGCTGACTCCCCCGCACAAATACTTAAGTTACTCGCCCCAATCGAAGCGACTACTTCATTGACCGCAACAGTCACCGTAGCCACATCCGGACAGCCGGCATTCTCTACCGTGACAGCGTAGTCTGTTGTCAACAGCGGAGAAACAGTGATTGAAGAAGTTGTCTCGCCCGTACTCCAGGTGTAGGCATCTCCGCCGGAAGCCGTGAGTATTGTTTCGTCTCCCAGACATATCTCCGTCGGACTGGCATCCAAATCTGCATTGGTCACGATAACATCTACCGCAATGGCCACCGATTCGCTGCATCCACTGTCCGTGGCTGTGACAGCATAGGAAGTCATTTCCTCCGGCGACACTACGATACTGGCCTCCATGTCACCGGTACTCCATACATATTCTACACCTCCCGAGGCTGTGAGAACGGTTGATTCACCCAGACATACCTGCGGAGGATCCGCTGTTATAGACGGCGTCAGACTGATGACATCCACAAACAGTTGCTCTATATCCGTGCAACCCTCCAGCGTGACGGTAACAGTATACACCGTTGGCAGGAAAGGGCTCACCACGATGTCACTGCTGGTCTGCCCCGTACTCCATACGTAGGCAGTTCCGCCACTGGCCGACAGACTGGTTGCATCGCCTATACAGACAGGATTGGCCGAAGCTGATATAGCTCCCTCAACCTGCACCACCGGCAACTCCAGCTCGGCTGTCGCCTGGCAACCCGCCACCGTCACCGTCAGTCCGTAGATAGTAGTTTCTGTTGGTGCCACGCTAATCGCGGCACTGGTCTGCCCCGTACTCCACAGATAGGTACCTCCCCCTGTGCCGGTGAGCACAGCCGTCTGCCCCACGCACAACTGCACGGCATTGCTGCTGATAGCCGCAAGCGGATCAATTACCACCACCGTCACGCTGGCGGTAGCCGTACAGCCATCTTCTGTGACAGTAACGGTATAGGTGGTTGTCTGGGTCGGCATCACCTGTATACTTTCGCCTGTTTGACCGTTGCTCCAGCTATAGGAAGAGCCCCCGGAGGCCGTCAGGGTTGAGGACTCACCCTCACAAATAACAGCTGGAGAAGCACTTATACCCGGCATGACAGAAACGTAGCCGACGGTAGTACTTATGGTCTCTGAGCACCCTGCTGCGGAGACCGTGACGGTATAAGTAGTTGTACCTGTTGGGCTGACGCTGATTACATCCGTTGTCTGACCGGTACTCCACTGGTAACTAGTTCCGCCACTGGCCGTCAGCTGCAGACTGCTGCCTGCGCAGGCAACCGGGTTGGCCGGGGAAATTGTGGGGTTGATGCTAACAACAGCTACCTGTACCGAAGCCTCCGCTGTACATCCCAGCAGTGTTGCCGTGACTGTATACACGGTTGTTTCGGCCGGATTCACGCTGATTGAAGCCCCGGACTCCCCTGTACTCCACATATAACTACTGCCCCCGGCAGCAGTAAGTACAGACGTTCCCCCCTCACAAATTTGCGCAGGACTGGCTGTGACAGTCGGACTAAGCTGGGTAACTGTGACGGTCACTGTAGCTGTCCCCGAACAAACACCATCGGTAGCCGTCACCGAAAAGCTGGCTGTAGTGCCCAATGCCACGGAAATACTTTCACCCGTCTGCCCGTTACTCCACACATAAGAACTGCCTCCGAAAGCCGTCAGTTGAGTTGTCTGCCCCGGACAAACAACCCCCGGAAATGCCTGAGCATTGACAGCCAGCGGACTACTGCCAGACAAATTCATCTGGAGTGTGTCGGCGCAACCGCCAGCCGTATTCGTCACAGTAAGGGTATACAAGCCGGGCGCCAGATTTGTCGGATTGGGTCCACTGAGCGCCGGATTACCCCATGTATACGTATAGGCCGACGTATTGGCAGGTGTAATAGCGATGGCACCATTATTGAGTCCGCAACTAGGCTGTGTCACTGCCGCCTCCGCCGTAAAAATACTACTGCTGTTGACAACGATGTTCACTGCCGTATTGCAGCCGGAAGAAAGCTGTGTGACGGTCAGACTATAGGTAGCTGCAGCCAAGTTGGACAACTGACTGCCACTGTAGCCCGCAGGACTCCAGGCATAGGTGTAATCGGAGCCAGTGGGGCTCACGCTGATAGCGCCATTGTTGAGTCCACAGGTGGTATGTGTCACATTGCTGGTCACCTGCAGCGGACTGCTAGGCGACAAGGTTACCGACACCACATCTGAGCAGCCCGATGCTGTAGCCGTCACGGTTACCGTATACGTCCCTGCTGCGAGGCCAGTCGGGTTACTGCCGCTCACAGATGCAGGACTCCAGTTGTAGGTATAGCCACTGCCACTGACCGACAACTGAATACTTCCGTTGTTCAGTCCGCAGCTGGGTTGCACCTGTGTACTGGTTACATCCAGTGGTGGCGGTGTGCCCACCGTCACCGTCACCTCATCGTCACAGCCCGTTGAAACCTGGGTAACCGTAACCGTGTATGTACCCGGTGCGAGACCCGTCGGATTAGATCCGGTTATGGAAGGATTACTCCAGGTATACGTATAGCCAGGGCCGGAAGGCTGTACGGAAATACTACCATTGTTCTGACCACAGCTGGCCGGAGTAGCGCTGGCATTGGCTGTCAGCACACAGGCGATGCAGCTGCCATCATCTACATTGGCATTGGGATTGTAGTTGCTGGCTTCGGGATCGGTACAACCACACACGATCGGGTTGGGAAAAGTAAGAGAGATATTCTGGGCTACTCCCGAATCACTGAAAGCGTGATCGCCGATGCATATCTGGGTTGTGATCACGCCCGGCGGACAGCTTGCCCACAAGCTGGCAAAGGAAGTGATACCCGGCGTTCCGACGCCACAGGCATCATCGGTCGTTACCCCGTAATTGCCGCCAGCCGTAGCGATACCCGCCTCCGGATCCGGTCCGCCACCATCCGAAAAAGTTACCAGCACCGGCGAGCCGACTGAGCCAATATCGGCTGAACTACCACAGGGACATCCACCCGCACAACTACCAATGACCCCCGGCCGCTGCATGACAGCCAGGGTATTGCCACAGGCGTTGACAAAAATATCGAGGTCCCCCTGCCAAGTGTGCTGCAACAGCATAGAGATGCCCGTCGGAAGTCCTGTAACCGCCGGATCAAAACTAAGTGTTACGCAATATGCATTGGCGGGATTGCCATTGACCGGTTGGGAAGCATCGGGCAACGTGATACTCGGGTTGGTACACTGCGCCGTCAATGCATTCGTCCACAACAACAATGCTGCCGCCAATACACCCCAGAAAAACAGCAGCAGGCGCTGCAGACGCATGAGCGCTCGCTGCCATCCCTTCTCAGTCTTCATAGCATGGTTTCTTTCTACACAGATATTCAACTATCTGCCTCCGTCTTTTACATTACCGACAAGCTATCTAATTGTACGAGTCCGTTTTTGTTCAGTCGGACAGTCCAATAAAAATTAGGCAGCCACTGAGCCTCGCCTTATAAACATGCGAATATGACAGCCGGTAGAAAAGATACCAAAGAGGCCGTGCTAAAGTACAAAACTAAACCAATAT
>CAZYAO010000024.1:4208-63016 GCA_964645715.1 uncultured Saprospiraceae bacterium | reverse complement strand
ATAACAGCCTTTGGAGGAACCATATTTTCCTTAACTTTGGCTAAAACTGTCCAAACAGGGTCGACCACCTCATAATTTTGAAGTATGAAAAAAAAGTATTTTATTATAATTTCTTTATTATTCCAAACTATTCTAGGAATTGCTCAAATAAACAAGCCAATTGGCATAAATATTTCTGGAATAAGCGACTATTCCACAGAGCTAACATTTACTGATGCATTCAAACAATGTAGGGAATGGATATCAAGCAATGCTGGTGGAGGCGGACCTTGGGATACACAGATTGCAGTTCCTTTAAATAACAATGGCTATCCTTTAGAAATACCATACAACGATGGTGTAAATCCACCCCAACTTTTAAAAACCCTAATGCTTTGGGATATAGGCACAGCTCAACCCTTGGGTCAATATCGTTTGAAAGTGAGTGGCAACGGGCAAGTTCGCTTGAGTTTTGGAGCATCTGGCACATACAATTGTCCTATAGATACAATAGTAAATGTTTCTGGACAAGTAATGTTAGAAATTTTACAATCTAGTAGTTCAAACCCTATAAATGATATAAAATTTATTTTACCAAATTATGTAAACACCTATCAATCACAAAAATTTACAACTGAATTTTTAGATTTTTTAAATGATTTTCAAGTGATACGCTTTATGGATTTTACCCATACTAATGGTTCTCCTATTATAACTTGGAACGACAGAACTCCTGATACCTACTATACTCAAGCAAAATTTGGGGGAGCATCTTGGGAAAATGTTGTTTCTCTTGCAAATCAAACACAAAAAGATATTTGGATAAATATTCCTCACAAAGCTGATGATAATTTTATTACGCAATTAGCTTCTTTATTGCAAAACGGTCTTAATCCAAGCATCAAAATTTATTTAGAATATAGTAATGAATTATGGAATGGTGCTTTTTCTCAAAATGCAGATTGTGCTTTATTTGCTCAAAATTTAGGTTACTCTGGACAACCTTGGGAAAGAACTTGGAAATATACAGCAAAGCGTTCGGCTGATGTTTTTAGGATTTTTGAAAATGTGTTTACTAATGACCAACGTTTAATAAAAATAATACCATCTCAAGCAGCAAACAGTTGGCTCACCAATGAATTGGTAACATATTTTAATGATCCTTTTTACAATCCAACACAAGTAACTGCAAATGCCATAGCCATAGCACCTTATTTTGGTAATGAAGTAGCAGATGATATAGTAATAAATAATCAGGTAAATACGATAACCATTCCACAAATCATACAATATTTGCAAACCTCTATGACCAATAATTCTTTTCAGTGGATTGCGAATAACAAAATTGTAGCAGATAATCACAATCTACAATTAATTTGTTATGAAGGTGGACAACATTTGGTAGCAACTGGAAATAATATTAATGATACAACACTAACGGCAAAATTAATTGCTACTAATCACGATGCCGTTTTGCAAAATTTATACTGTAATTATCTTGATTATTGGTATGATTCCGTAGGAACTTTATTTTGTCATTTTAATTCTCACGGAACGTATTCAAGATATGGAAGCTGGGGTATTAGAGAAAATTTTCAAGATGTAAGCAATCCGAAATATTTAGCTTTACAAAATTGTATTTTTCCTTCAAATAGCCTATCAAACTCAGAAATCATAATGGATAAAAATACATTTATTGTGTTCCCCAATCCAACAAATGAATTTATCATAATAAAAAACTATAAGCAAACGAATGAAGCGTTTGAATATATTATAGTAGATTTTACAGGTAGGATGTTAAAAAAGGGAAACGCAAGATTTAATGAACAAATAGATATTGAGAATTTGACAAGCGGAAATTATATTATTCAAATAAAAACAGAAAACGGTAAAAAGTTTACAGAAAAACTGACTAAAAAATAAATCTTCTGCTAACAGCTAGGGTTTCGTTGCGTCCGGAGGACGAACAATGAAACCCCTGTTGCACGGAACCACATTTTTTTCAGTTAATTTTTTCTATGGAATTTGCGTCGCGAGATTTGTGACGCTTTTCTTTTTTGAGAAGATTTTAATTGAATGATACAATTAAATTTTAAATACTTTCATGCTTAAATCTCATCTTCCGCACCCTTATGTTAAAATAAAAGCAATTAATTTAGGGTTTGCTGAAAAAATCATCAACTACCATTAACCACCTGAAAAATAAATATCTATGAGTAAATTTAATCTCGAATATAGTGCCAATCTGCAAGGTTTTTACGATATTTAGGCAAAATTCCTTGCAGATGCTCAGGTATTCATCGGACAAACAGCTGACGATTGAGGGTTTTAAGACCCCCTTTGATGTGCACCTCAACCCAGAGAACAAATGGGTCAAGTTGGCTAATGTCATTCCCTGGGATGAGTTCATAGCAATCTATTCGCGGTCGATGTCAAAAACACGTGGCCGGCCATCTATTTCCCCGCGGCTTGCTGTTTCAGCACTGATAATCAAACACATGGAGCGATTAGATGATCGAGGGGTGGTAGCTGCCTTAGAGGAAAACATCTACCTGCAATACTTTGCAGGCTATCCCTCATTCACGACCAGAACACCATTCGATCCTTCGCTGCTAGTTGAAATGCGTGCGCGGATGGGCTCCAAAGCGTTTGATGATATGAGTGTTATTATTATCACAAAGGCGAAGTCATTGATTGAGGATATTACATCTAAAAATGCTTCCAAAGGAAAAAAAGGAAGGGGTAACAAATCCGAAACCAAGAAAAATAATTTTGAAAATAATGGGAATGATAATAATTCTTTAAACTCGAATAGACAAGATAATCAAAAAGGGAATGTAGATAGCTCAGCTGATCTAAAATCCGTTGAACAATTACGAGTAGAAAATGTAGATGCTACTTCAAACCCTGGCACTGAAAATACAAGTCAAATAGTTCAAAATACTGTAAATGTTGATAAAGGAATTGTCCCAATAGAATCAGTGGACGAAATTAATAAAGCATTGCCCCGAATCAGGGCAAGCTAAAAATTGATGCTACGGTTGCTGACCAGAAAATAAAATACCCGACAGATATCGGCTTGTTGAACCGTTCAAGAGAAGAAAGTGAACGTCTGATTGATATCATCTACAGTCAGACACAAATAGAAATAAAACCCAGAACATACCGAAAAAAAGCCCGCAGGGAGTTTCTGTCTTTGGCTATGAAAAAGAAAAAGACAAGACGCGAAATCAGGTCAATAATCTCCAGGCAACTCGGATATCTGAAACGCAATATCGCTACAATCATGTCGCTGCTCGACCACTTTGAGGGAATCCCACTTCGCCACCGGGATCTCAGGATATTTTGGGTCATCCAGCACATCTATGATCAGCAGAGAACGATGTATGTCGGCAGAGTAAACTCGCATCCGCACCGCATTGTCAATATCTATCAACCACAAATACGACCGATTCCAAGGGGAAAGGATAAAAATAATATTGAATTTGGTGCTAAGTTGGGTGTCAGTGAAATATGTGGCTTCAGTCGTATAGATCGTATCAGCTGGGATGCCTACAGCGAATCGAAAGACCTGACGTTACAGGTAGAGAATTACAAAGAGCTGTTTGGCTATTACCCTGAAGTAGTGCTTGCAGACGGAGCCTATCTGAGCAGAGAAAACAGGGCATATCTGCGAGACAAAAATATCCGTCACATCGGTAAGGCCATAGGGCGACCTAAGCAGTTGACACCTGCTGAGAAAAAAAGAATGAATAAAGAACGGGCTGAACGCAACCACATAGAGGGTAAATTTGGTCAGGCAAAAAACGGCTATGGTCTAACCGATATACGGGCACGCAGAAAAGACACTTCAGAAGCATGGTTAGCTGCTATATGGCTGGCGATGAATCTAAAGCGATACATAAGTTTACTGCCCGCAGTGGGCCTTATGGCAATTATCCAGCTGGTGATCGCCTTTTTAAGTCCTTTTTGGACCAAAATAACAGCCTGGGGACAAGATACGGCAGTACAACTGAATAAAATGAAAAATTTATTTGATATAACTGGGTCTCGCCAACCAGCTTTGGTGGGAATACAGCCTCAGGTTAGAGGCTTCCTTTAGGATTTTTCAGCAAACTCTAAGTTATGATTTGATTCGATTTGAATATAGCCCGCCGTAGGCGGGTGCTAAATAGTTACCAAAAAATGACAAAATGATAACAGGAAAAGACTTAATAGACTTAGGATTTAAACCAGGCAAATGGTTTAAAGATGTTATTGACTATGCTAACCAAAATCAGCTTAGTGGTGACAGTCTTAAAGACTATGTTGAGACGGTTCGACCAAAGTATGTTGAGCCACATTCAGTACCAATTGACTTTTATAAAAACATAAGAGCCGAAACAGACGAAGAAGCCGACAATGTAAAAATGGTTCTTGACACAATGCAAGACCTTATGAAAACACCAACTTTGGTTGGCGGTGCAGTGATGCCTGATGCTTGCCCAACAGGAGAAGGACAAATTCCAGTTGGCGGAGTCGTTATTGCTAAAAACGCAATTCATCCTTCAATGCACAGTGCAGACATTTGTTGCTCGGTAATGATGACAAATTTCGGAATGTTATCTCCAAAGACAGTTTTGGATATGGCTCATTCAGTGACACATTTTGGTGGTGGCGGACGAGAAGAGTATTCTGTTTTACCGAAAGACTTTGAAGAAAAAATAGCTCAAAATAAATTTCTGAACTCTGAAAGAAGTTTAAATTTTGCAAGGGCACACTTAGCGACACAAGGAGATGGAAATCATTTTCTTTTCGTTGGTATTTCTAAAAAGACAGGCGAAACAATGATGGTTACACACCACGGTAGTCGTGGTTTTGGTGCAAATCTTTATACGCAAGGAATGAAAGTTGCCGAATATTTCAGAAAAGAAATTTCGCCAAAGACAGCGGAGAAAAACGCTTGGATACCTTTTGACACAGACGAAGGAAAAGCATATTGGGAAGCATTGCAATTAGTTAGAGAATGGACAAAATTAAATCACACAACCATTCACAATGCAACAACACAAGGACTGAAAATTGACCCATTCGACAGATTTTGGAACGAACATAATTTTGTGTTTAAAGAAAATGAGTTGTTCTATCACGCCAAGGGAGCAACGCCATTGGACGACAAATTTGTTCCTGACAGTGAAGGTGGCTTACGACTAATTCCGTTAAATATGAGTGAACCAGTTCTAATTGTAAAAGGTAGCACAACAGCAAATAATTTAGGTTTTGCACCTCACGGAGCAGGACGAAATATTAGCCGTGGACGACATAAGAAAAACAACGCTCACAAGACAATTGAACAAATATTTCACGAAGAAACACAAGGTTTAGACATTCGCTTCTTCTCCAACAATATTGACATTTCAGAACTTCCAAGTGCTTACAAAAACGCCGAAATGGTAAAACGACAAATGCAAGAGTTTGGACTTGGTGAAGTGCTGGACGAAATTATGCCTTATGGTTGTATAATGGCAGGCGACTGGGAAATTGACGCACCTTGGAAAATTAAAGCAAGAGAAAAATACAAAGCAAGACAGGAAAACAACGAAAAGACGGACGAATGAAAAGAAAAACCGCATATGAGTGCTCAAATCAGACAATCGGTTGACTTTTAAACAAAAACAAAAAACAAAAAAACGCCTATCGCCTATCGGCTCCCGTGTTCAAAAAACCAATATCTTTGCTAAATCCTTTAACGGCTTGGTGAATCATGACAAAAGCAAGCAGCGAAACATGCATAACTTAAACAAGCAGTGAATTATAATAAAGTTTTCAAAGTTTAAAATACTGTTTTTTTAACTTATTACCATGTCCAAAATTGGGGAGTACTTCACGGAAGGTGCAAAACAGGCATCAGGGCCGGAGGCGATGTGCAAGGCCCAAATTGCCAGTGAGCAACATTTACCCTGGCAGTATTTGTTTTTTTTCAGAAAAATATACCAGGTCAAAACGGCCACAACTCATTGAATATTCTGAATTGGGGTTACAGCCTGGGGTCAACATATTCACTTTCCAATGCCAACACACCAAACACACTTTCGTGTATTCGTCTTAAAGGTTCTTTTTTTACAAATCTTTCAAGCCCTTCAACCCCAAGCGCAAATTCTCTGAGTGCCAAAGACTGTTTTTTTGAAAGTCCTCTGTTTTTTAGCCTGTCGATGTTTTCAGCTGCATCGTATTCAGGTCCGTATACAATTCGCAAGTATTCACTTCCTCTGCATTTTACAGCCGGTTGCAAAAGTCCGTCCGAATCATAAGCAATAAAATCGAAAGGCTTTACAACCATGCCTTCACCACCCTTACCGGTCAGGTTGAGCCACCATTGAACTGCCTGGTCGAAACTCGACTGGTCATTCAGGTCAACGATTATGTAGGGCGTAGCCATAAAAAGTTTGGCATCACCCTGACAAATCTCCTCAATGTTTGCCATGTGCCATTCATGAGTTTTATCAACATGCACTTGTCCTTCCGTAGCCAAAATATGAAATGGGGCTAATTTGTAATCGTCAATGCTTTCGACTGTCCAACAGTAATTTTGATAAGCCTTTATAAACTTTGCCATGGCTTTGTTCTTCGCGGCAAATTTTTCTACAAATGGCAGCACATCTTTGATGCCTCTGTCAAGTGCCATTCGCAAAGCCTGCTCAGCTTCCGGCAATGCAGCAGCTGCTGCCGCGCCCACTGCAGCATACTGGTCTTTTAACAATCCCTGTGCTTTTGCAGACCAAGGCATCAACTCCGCGTCCAAACACACCCAATCCGTATTGAATTTGTCCCAAAAGCCGGTGTTTGTCAGGCATTGATTAACCCTGGCAATAAAAGTTTTTTCAATTTCCGAATGACTAAAAAAGTTTCTGCCTGTTCGCGTATAACAAACGCCTATGCCTTCATTTTCGACCCCAAAGCGTCTTACAGCAGTTTCTTCATCTTTGCACATTACCAAGACCGCTCTTGAACCCATGTGCTTTTCTTCGCAAACAACCCTTTGTACGCCTCTTTTCCTGTAATAATCCAGCGCCTGTGCCGGGTGTTCCAAAAAATCAGGCAATTCACTTGTCGCACATGGAGACATGGTTGGAGGCAAGTAAATCAACCATTTCGGATTGACAGCAAAGCGACTCATTACCTCTAAAGCAGCAATGGAGTTTTCTTCCCTGATGGTAATGTTGTTTTTAAGCCTCGTTTGGACTATGCGCTTACCTGTAATATCCTCAATGTTCAGCAAGTCGTCATATTCTTGTTGTAAGCTAAGATTATTTCCTGATTCACTGAATTGAATAGATCTTTTGGATTCACAGTAGATTTGTTTGGCATCAACAGAAACCAATTCATCCTCCGGATAGCGCAGTGCGGTCAATTTTCCGCCAAACACACAACCTGTATCAATGTCAATTGTCTTGTTGAACCACGCTGCTTTAGGAACGGGCGTATGCCCATAAACAACTTTTGCTTTGCCTCTGTATTCTTTAGCCCAATCGTATCTGACAGGAAGACCAAATTCATCCGTTTCTCCTGTTGTTTCTCCATACATACAGAAATGGCGGACTTCAGCCGAACCACGGCCTTGCATTTCCTCTTTCAGCCCTGCATGTGCAACAACCAGCCTCCCGTCATCAAAAACATAGTGGCTGACCAGGCCGTATATAAATTGTTCAACTGTTTTTCTGAATTCGGAAGATTCGTTCTCTAATTGCTGTACGGTAATTTCTAAACCATGTTGTAACTGAACGTTCTTGCCTGTCAGATATTTCTGCAATTTATAATCGTGATTACCTGGCACACAATAGGCTACTCCCGAATTAACCATGCTCATTACCAAACGCAACACACTTGGTGAATCAGGGCCTCTGTCAACCAGATCGCCAACAAAAATTGCTTTCCTGTTTTCGGGAGCAATTACTTCAAACCCAAAATTTGAGTCATTGGCTTCAACTTGGTTTATTTCATAGCCAAGCTTCGACAGAAGTTCTTTCAACTCGTCAATACAACCATGAACGTCCCCAACAATGTCGAAGGGTCCTGTTTCATCTTTTTTATCGTTGTAAAGTTTTTCTCTTTTTACTTCGAGTACAGCATCAACTTCCTCAACCGATTGAAGGACGTATATATGTCTGAATCCTTCTTGCTTTAATCGACGGATAGAATTTTTCAGTTGTTGAGCCTGCTGAGGAATCACATGTCCGCCAAAGTTTCGGTCGGGTCTGCTTAAGTTTCTTTCTTCACATATTTTTTCGGGCAAATCCAGGACAATCGCTACGGGCAAACAATGATGGCTTTTGGCCAATTCAATTAGCCCCTTTCTAGATTCCTTTTGAACATTCGTTGCGTCTACAACGGTCAACAGGCCATTTTTTAAACGTTTGCCCGCCACATAATACAAAACATCAAAAGCGTCAGTGGTTGAAGCCTGATTGTTTTCGTCATCTGAAACCAATGCCCTACATTCGTCGGACGACAAAATTTCAGTTCGTTTGAAAAATTTTTTGGCAAAGCTGCTTTTTCCAGATCCGGAGACACCAATCAGAACAATTAGCGAAAGCTCGGGTACTTTAATTTTCATACTGAAATACTGCCATTTGTGATGGAGCACCCAAATTTTCCTCTTCATCACCGATTGGAAATGTCTCCACCTTGTAATTATAAGTTTTTCCCATTCTGTTTGCCCATTCAGTAAACTCATTTCGTGTCCATTCAAAACGGTGGTCTTCGTGCCTCCTGTTTTCAGCACCCAAATTTTCCCACATTACATTATACTCTTTGTTTGGGGTGGTCAGAATTACGGTTTTAGGTTTTGCAAATTCAAACAAAACCCTTTCAAACGATTTGAGTCTGTTTAAATCGAGATGTTCCATGACTTCCACTACCGCAGCGGCATCAAAACCTTCAAGCCGTTTGTCCCTGTAGGTTAATGAACCTTGAAAAAGGTCGATTCTTTCTTTTTGCTTTGGCGGCATTCGGTCGTAGTGCAGCCTCTCTTTCACCTTCAACAGTTCATTGTAGGATACATCCATTCCTGCAATTTTAGTAAATTGCTTATGCTTCAGCAGTTGTGTGATGAGTTTTCCCTCTCCACACCCCAGGTCTATCACGCTTTCTGCTGCTGATTCAATAAGCTTATCAAGCACCAGTTTTATTCTTTTGTCATGCAGCGTTTCCTTTTTTTTCTCGGTCTCTGTCTTTTCAGCTGGTTCCTCCATTGAATTTTGAAATTCTTCCTCTCCGCTCAGTCGCTCAAGTGCTTGTCTTGCCAAGGAGGGTACATTAACCAGGTAGCGTCTGGTTATTTGTTCCCTTTCAGGATGGTTTTTTAACCAACCTTCGCCTTTTTCCAATAGCTTATCAATCTCGTTTTTGGTTACAAAATAGTGCTTATCGTTGTCTAAAGTGGGGATCAAAACATACAAATGAGACAGTAATTCCTTGGTGGTCAATGAATTTTCAAGTTTTAAAGAATAATATTTACTATCACCCCATTCCGGAAATTTTTCATCCAATGTATGTCGCTTTAATTCAGCCTTATATCCAAGTGGTTCAAAAAAATTTCGAATCAAAATCTCTCCCCCTTTTGGAGCGGGAATGGACGCAATGGTAACCTCAAACGGTAATTTTGCATCAACCAGTTCAGGTTTGTCCTTACACTTACCATTCATTGCAGATGAAAAAGCTTTTGAAAGCGCGACACTCATGAATGACGATGCGACATACGGTCTGTCGTTTACATAGTGCCTAAGAACAAAGCTATCTCCACCCGAATTACCAGCGCCACGCACCATGCCGACTGGGTCGATGTCGAGCAAAAGGCTGATGGTTGTCTTATCCTCTCCCTTTTCCGGATAAAACACGTGAGCCTTCCCTACCGACAAATCAAAAGTCTGAAATTTATCAGGGTGTTTGTGAAGCAAATAACCCAGGTCAGTCGCGGGTTTGTGGGTTGTCGTAATGTTTAATATCATCTGGTTTATGTGTTTTCGTAATGTTTGTACTTCACGCAGCCGGATCGTGTGTACGGTTTTTGCTTACATTATTTAAAGTAAGGCCGATGCGATTGGTTAATGGCCAAATCAGGTGGGTTTGGTATATTTGCCTTGCAAAAGAACGTAGCGAAAAATACGTACCGTCACATGTCGCAATCATACATTACCGGCGTCGGATAAAAAAGTAATAACTCATCGAATACCGTCAAAATTATGCAAAAAAAAGCAAACTTCCAAGACGTAAAAAGCGTCCTCCTCGCTGACTTCATCGGCAAAGATCGGCAGCACGTTCGGCATTGATGCGGAAAGATTATTTGACTGGTATAAAGATACGGTAGTTGGGTCATTAACATTGAATCCTGTCCAGGATTTTCTGTCGAAGTCAAAGATTCCGAGGGTGGAATTCCAGTTGTTCGCTTACCCGTCGGGAAAATTTTCAACACACGCTAAGACCGCGCACCTTCATTTTATAACCTCCACCTCCCAGGCTTCAATATTTTTTGTCCGGCTGGAGAACTGCACACCAATGGCGCTGACGGGCTTGCCGCGCTCCCAAGTGCTGCGATAATAGCGTTTCTGTCGGATTTGCGATAAGGCTTCCCGGGGGCTTTTATCGAGTTTGTACTCCAGGATATAGACCCGCGTATCCGTTTCGACCATGCTATCGGCGCGACCCTCGGAGGTACATACTTCACTATGGATGCGGATACCCATATACGTAAACAACAAGTGGATGGCAGCGTGGAAAAACTTCTCCGGGTATTTTTCGTGCAGAAAATAAGGGATATGGGCAAACATCTCCTGCAGGATGCGAAATACCTGCTCAAGATCGTCGGCGATAAAGGCGCGTTCTAATTTGATAGCCATAGACACCCCAGTGCCCTTGCTGACCCCGCCAAAGGCTTCGAAAAGGTAAGCGAGCATAGCATTTTTGACCTCCCGATTTGGGTAATCGAGCGTATATTGTCCAAACTCGTCGCGGGATTGTATGGTCAGGTAGCCAGTCTGATAGAGGAGCCCAAAGAGTCGGATGTCTTCCAAGTCAAAGCTGTCGAAATCGAGGGTACTCTGTCCAATGGCATGCAGGTCGAATACGCCCTGCTGCTTGAGCAAATCGATAAGAAAGGTGGGCGTACCGGTTGCAAACCAAAAGTTTTCGAACTCCTTTCGGTCAAAAAATGTATTGACAGAAACGGGGTTATAGACCGTTTCTGCGGTCAGGTGGAAACGATATCCATTGTACCATTCGCGCATGTGATCCAGCAGCCCATGGCGGTCCGTGTTGAGTTTGTGGGCCACTAGTGCAATTTCTTCCTGAAAATTGGATTCCAGTTCTTGCTGGGTATAGCCTAGCATGGTGGCATAGTCAGCGTGCATACCCAGATCCACTAAGTTGTTGAGCCCGGAAAAAATTCCCGTCTTGGAAAACTTGCTCACGCCGGTGAGAAATACGAGTTCCAGCTGCGTATCGCAATCTTTGAGCACAGCATAGAACTCGCGCAGCATTTCGCGATTTTCTATGGCCTTTTTGAGATCTTTACCGAGGAAGTGAATGATGGGCGCATCGTATTCGTCTACAAGGACCACCGTCCTGGAACCCTGCGCGGCCATGGCTCGGATAAGTTCGCGGAAGCGGCCGGCCAGGCCTTGCATTTCGAGGGAAATGCCATTTTGCTTTGCGATAAGGTCGAGTTCCTGCTCGAGTGCCGCTCGAAGGCCCAAACTCTGGAAACCGATGGCCGTAAATGATATACGCAGCACAGGGTGCTTTTTGCCCCAGTCCCACTTGTCTTCAATCCAGAGCCCCTGAAATAGTGATCGGCTACCACTAAAGAGTTCGTGCAAGGTGGAAATCGTTAAGGATTTGCCAAAGCGACGGGGACGGGCAAGAAAATAGGCACCTGGGCTGGAGGCAATATGGAAAAGCGTCTCGGTCTTGTCCACATACAAGAAATTATTTTCGATAATTTTTCGGAAATCCTGCAGGCCAAGCGGCAGTTTTTTTGCCATGGGGATTTTGTATTAATATCAAAGATATAAAAATAATAAGCTTTCTGCGCGTCTGTGCACCTACCTGCTCACGATTTCCACCTTTCCAGACTGGGAATCGATCTGGTGGCCAGCCAGGCAAAGAGTCCGCTCATGCCGGCTTTTTTCATTTCCTGGATGCAAAATTTTTGCATCTTCTCCGCTGTATCAACCGCTGGTGGTGTCAAAAATGCGCCATGCTCATAGCAGTGTAAATGTACGGTAAAAATTGCCTGAGAGCAACTTAGTGTTCTTTGTCATTTATAGTGGGCATCGAAATCGAGCCTCGCACAGGGCGTAGCCCCACAATCTTCATAGCAAAACAAGATGCTGCGCAGTTGGGGCTTTTCGAAGATGCAGGGCGTAGCCCCACAATCTTCATAGCAAAACAAGACCACCCCCTCAGGGGGCGTAGCCCCACAATCTTCATAGCAAAACAAGGGGCGTCCGGCAGTGACCCGGAAGGAGTTAATCCGGATCAAGTGCACCATCGAAAAGGAGTGGTTATGAACTATACGTCGACCAAAGCCTGGCATCCGTTTAATTGACAATGAAAAACTGGGCAATAATTTTTTTTATGGAGAGAAAACTGGCAAGCATACAAACAATCAGGGAGCTCCTTCCCATTGAAGGAGCTGACGCCATCGAGCTCGCAGTGGTCAACGGCTGGAAAGTTGTGGTGGCCAAGAATGCAGAACACAAAGTTGGAGAGCAGGTGGTCTATTGCGAGATTGATTCGTTCCTGCCGATCAGAGAAGCATTTGAGTTCCTAAGAAAATCCTCTTACAAGAAGATGGGAGAGCAGGAAGGCTTCAGGCTGAGGACTATCAAGCTCAGGGGTCAAGTCTCGCAGGGGCTAATCCTCCCAGTGTCAGTTTTAGGGAATTTCGACAGGTCGGACTGCGAGGGGCTGGATGTAACTGCGCAGCTGGGAATAGTGAAGTACGAGCCTCCAATGCCAGCTGAGCTCTCCGGAAAGGTGAAGGGCGCCTTTCCGGGCTTTCTCAGAAAGACGGATGAGGAGCGGATACAGAATTTGGCTCCGGTCTATGAAGAGATGAAGAAGAGCTTGTACTACGTCACCGAGAAACTCGACGGAACCTCTGCGACTTTTTACTTTAGAGACGGAGAGTTCGGAGTCTGCAGCCGCAATTTAGAGCTCCTTGAGACCGACGACAATACCTTTTGGAAGGTGGCTCGGCAGCTGGACTTGGAGGAAAAACTGAGGGCCTTAGAAAAGAACATCTGCCTCCAGGGAGAGCTTATCGGTGAGGGGATTCAAGGAAACCCTTACAAACTGAAGGGCCAGCTGCTGAAGTTCTTCAACGCTTACAGAATCGACGACGGAGCGTATTATGACTTTCTCTCGATGGCCGCGCTGCTCGACAGTCTCGGACTGGAGACAGTTCCTGTGTTGGATACGAACTATCAGCTTCCTCCTGCAATAGAGATTCTCCTCAGCGACGCTGATGGAAAATCGGGGCTGAACGAGAACGCTGACCGAGAAGAGCTGGTAATCCGAAGCCATGACCGAGCGGTCTCATTCAAGGCGATCTCTAATAAATTTTTGCTCAAAAACGATGGCTAGAGAAGTACCCTCCGCTCTACCGACAAGGAGATGCCAAGAACCCTCCTCCGCGCTTTGGGCTCGACAACAACCCACCATTCTTCATGAATAAGTCCGGTAAGGGTTTTCACATTCAGCGGTATTGCGTATATTCACGTCCGTTAAGCAATTGATCTTGCGGCCATGGATATACTGCACTACAGCGATCTGGACTATGCCAAAGTCAAAAAACGCTTTGGAAAAGTAGTCGAATATCTCAGAAACGACAACTTCGCAGCAGCCGAGGTAAAAAAAATGAGCAATACCGGCTACTATCGCGCCAAGCTGGACGATGAAAACCGCCTGCTCTTCAAATTTGCCCGCTACGAAGGCCACACCTATCTGCTGCTGCTGGAAGTCATCCTTCACCACAATTACCGCGATTCGCGCTTCCTCAATGGCGCCGACATCGATGAAACCAAAATTCTGCCGCTCACCAAGGCCGATCAGGTAGACGAGACCGATATGTCGCCCCTGCCTTACATCAACCTCCGCTCTCCAAAGTTTCACCTGCTCGACAAAGTAATCTCCTTCGACGACGACCAGCAGCAGGTCTTTGAGCTGCCCACGCCCCTGATTGTCATCGGTTCGGCCGGCAGCGGAAAAACAGCCCTGACGCTGGAAAAAATCAAGACGTTGCGCGGAAACATCCTCTACGTCACGCTCTCCGCTTACCTGGTCGAAAATTCCGCCAACCTCTATTTCTCGTTTCAGTACCGCAATGAAGACCAGGAAGTCGAATTTCTCTCTTTCAAAGAATTCGTGGAAACGCTGCAGATACCACAGGGACGCGAACTGACCTTCCGTGCTTTCGACGATTGGTTTACACGTCATCGCAATACCGTGAAAATTCGCGACAGCTATAAGCTCTACGAAGAATTCAAAGGAGTGCTCACCGGTGTGCAGGTCGAAAAAGAATACCTCTCCCGGGAAGATTATCTCGCACTCGGTGTGCGACAGTCGGTCTTTCTCGCCGAGGAACGCGAGCAGGTCTACAACCTGTTTGAAAAATACCTGCAATTTCTCCGGGACAATAACTATTACGACCTCAACATGATCGCCTGCCGCTGGCAGCCTCTCTGCAAACCTAAATACGATTTTATCATCGTAGATGAAGTCCAGGATTTGACCAATGCGCAGCTCTTCCTGCTGCTCAAGTCACTCAAACAACCCGGCCAGTTTGTCCTCTGCGGCGACTCCAACCAGATTGTCCACCCCAATTTTTTCTCCTGGTCAAATGTCAAATCCATGTTTTATACCCAGGAGCAGTTCGACAACGAACTGCGAATCCTGCGCACCAACTACCGCAATTCTCCTCAGGTAACACACATCGCCAACCGACTGCTGAAAATTAAAAACAGCCGCTTTGGCTCCATTGACCGCGAGAGTACCTACCTGGTAAACCCCATCTCGACCAAGACGGGCGAAGTGGTCTGTTTGCCCGACAATGCCAAAATCAAGCAGGAACTCAACCAAAAAACGCGCAACTCTACGCAATTTGCTGTCGTGGTGATGAGTCAGGAAGACAAGGCAGAAGCGCGTAAGGTGTTTCAGACGCCCCTGCTCTTCTCCGTTCAGGAAGCCAAAGGCCTCGAGTATGAAAATATTATCCTCCTGAATTTCGTCGCCAATAAGTCAAGGGAATTCCTCGATATCAGCCTGGGCGTAAGCCAGGCCGATCTGGATGCCGATGAACTGCGGTACGCCCGGGCAAAGGACAAAACGGACAAGTCGCTCGACGTCTACAAGTTCTACATCAATTCTTTTTACGTGGCCATGACCCGGGCGGTGCGCAACCTCTATGTGGTCGAAAGTATGCGCAAGCACCCGCTGCTCGATCTACTGGGTTTCGACAACCTGCGACAGCAACTCGATATCAGCGAACAAAAATCTTCGCTCGACGAATGGCAGCGCGAGGCACGCCGACTCGAAAAACAGGGCAAGACAGAACAGGCCGAACTCATCCGACACAACATCCTCGGCAACCGAAAAACTCCCTGGACACCCATCACTTGGGAAGAACTGAACAAACTCAAAACAGAAGCCCTCAATCCCGATCTTTTTAACAAAAAAGCCAAAGACCGCCTGTTCGATTTTGCGCTCATCTACAACGATTACGATCTGATCAGAAGCTTGTCTGCACTTAAGTACCGACGCGCCGACCGGCCCGAGGCAGAGCGGACGTCCATCTTCCGCCGCGTATACGCTCCCTACAGCACCGACGATGTGAAAAAAGTAGCCGAAAATGTCAAAAAATACGGCCTGGACCACCGCGATGAGTTCAACATGACCCCACTCCTGGCAGCGCTCAAAATCGGTGCCAACAAGGTGACCGATTATCTGCTCGAGCAGGGGGCGCAACTCAATGTCGCCGACAACTTCGGCATCAATCCTTTCCTCATGGCGCTGCAGCGAGCTCATGCCAACAATCAATTTTTATACAACCGCCTGCCACAGCTGTATCCCAAACTCCAGCCCGATTCCGTCAAGGTGAAGGTTGACAACCAACTCGTCAAAATCAATGTGCGCAGCGCCGAGTTTTTCCTGCTGCACAACTTCATCGTCGCTCAAACACCCCTGGTGATGAAAAAAAGTCAGATCGAGGACAAGGGCCTTACCATGGATGATGTGACAGCCATTTGCCAAAAATTTCCCGATGCCGTCCTGCCCGAGTTTCGCAAGCGAAGGCAGTACCTCAATTCCATCCTTTCCAAAAATGAGCAGGACCGAGCAGATGTGTACAACAAAAAGCTGTTCCTCCGCATTGCCCGCGGCGTTTATGTCCTCAATCCGGAACTCGAACTGCTGGTCGCAGAAGACCAGTGGATGAATGTCTACGACATGATGTTTACGGAAAAAATAACACGCGAGAGCAACCAGACGGCCAAGCAGGCAGGGCTGGAACGCTACCGCGAAGAATTGAAGGAAGAAATGGCCAGGATGTGGGCAAAAGAAGAAGCAGAGCGCAAACGACGCAAAGAAGAGTGGGACGACCGTTGGAGGTGGTAACCGGATGCCGGCGGCCTTTGGTCATTGTGTTTTATAAAAAAACCGTAGCTATTTAGCACCCGCCTACAGTCGGCATCACGCTCGGCACTGATGCGGTAAAGATTGTCTGACGAGTATAAAGATACTGAAGTTGGGTCATTAGCATTGAATCCCGTCCAGGATTTTCTGTCGAAGTCAAAGTGCTATGGTAAATTCCAAGCACGCACTACCGAAATAGCTGATATCCAGCGGGTGAAAGGGAGCGGGTCATTTTTCAAGGTGGCTAAGCTTTCACAAGAAGAATTACTATTTGACAACCTAAGGAAATCTAAAATTTTCACAAACCATTGACAGTTATGGCTGCATATTATCACATTCTCCTTCCCTTTGAAATATCAATACAAGATGACGCTAATCTCGAAAAGCAATTACTCGAGCTGTACGGTAGTCATTTTTCGCTAACAAGTAACCAGCGTATTGAGCGTTTTAGTCCTCCGCTGCCAAGTGGACAAAGATTGGACTGGTCTTATAATGAAAAAACGTACGCTCTACCAGAAGATATTATCCGGAACGAATTTCCATCCTTCACCCGGATTCTATTTGAAGAATGGCGCAATTTGTACGAAGCCAAGTTCAAGGGTAAATTTTATGATACACAAATGCCCCCCGAGGAACTGGAATCGCTAATTTCCAAAGTCTTTTCCTTGCTAAGGCAATATCCTTTAGCAAGCAACGAATTGGACAAACAATTACAGGCGCTGGATGACAACTATTACTTCGCTATCGACACAATATCTCCGCAAGTTGTTTATCATGGTTATCCAATCAAGACGAACAAACACACTTCTTTACTGGCCCTTGATTTTATGCATTCTTGCGAAAAAATGGGGGTTTATCCGGACGAATATGCCGCAATGTTCTTACTATTGGACAAGATTAAGGAAAAATACAGCGAGCAGTTTGTAATAGCCAAATACCTGTTTCTTACGGGTTACTGAATTTTTTTTACGAGAATACACCGTCCTACTGGAATTTTTATTCCTGATTTTTGTAAAAGGGGGTGTGGAAGATGCAGAAGATGAGATTTATCACTGGAAATATTGGCTGCAGCAACAACAGAACATCTGAATCCGTTTAGGGTATTCGCCCGCTGAGACCATGGTTCTTCGTATATTTATCCCACTGACTCGCAACAGTGTACAGGTTGCAGTACCTCCTTTGATGCGGCGCAATTCCGTCCGTGGCTTTTGCGCGCAAGCGCCCACGATGGAAAATCGCCCATAGAACCTATTGCGTAAAATGACAATCAAATCATTGTACCCCCATCTCCTCCACCTCCCAGGCTTCAATATTTTTTGTCCGGCTGGAGAACTGCACACCAATGGCGCTGACGGGCTTGCCGCGCTCCCAAGTGCTGCGATAATAGCGTTTCTGTCGGATTTGCGATAAGGCTTCCCGGGGGCTTTTATCGAGTTTGTACTCCAGGATATAGACCCGCGTATCCGTTTCGACCATGCTATCGGCGCGACCCTCGGAGGTACATACTTCGCTGTGAACGCGGATGCCCATGTATGTAAACAGCAGGTGAATCGCCGCATGAAAAAATTTTTCCGGGTATTTTTCGTGCAGAAAGTAGGGGATCCGGGCAAACATCTCCTGCAGGATGCGGAAGACCTGCTCCAGGTCATCGGCGATGAAAGCCTGCTCTAATTTGATAGCCATAGATACCCCGGTGCTCCCGCTGACTCCGCCGAAAGCCTCGAATAAGTACGCCAGCATAGAGTTTTTCACCTCGAGGTTGGGGTAGTCGAGCGTATATTGACCGAATTCGTCGCGCGATTGAATGGTAAGGTAGCCTGTTTGGTAGAGTAAGCCGAATAGCCGGATATCTTCCAGGTCGAAACTGTCAAAATCAAGGGTACTCTGCCCGATGGCGCGGAGTTCGAACACCCCCTGCTTTTTGAGCAAATTGATAAGAAAGGTCGGCGTGCCGGTGGCAAACCAGAAGTTTTCGAATTTATTTTGATTAAAAAAACTATTGACAGAAACCGGGTTATAGACGGTTTCCGCATTTTCTTCAAACCGATATCCGTTGTACCATGCGCGCAACTGATCAAGCAGTCCCTGCCGGTCGGTATGGAGTTTCTGGGCGGCAGCGGCGATTTCCTCCGGAAAATTAGATTCTAATTCCATCTGCGTATAACCCAGCATGGTAGCGTAGTCTGGATGCAGGCTGAGATCCACGAGGTTATTGAGACCCGAGAAGATGCCTGTTTTGGCAAATTTGCTCACACCGGTGAGAAAGACGAGTTCCAGCAGGGTGTCCATTTCTTTGAGCACACTGTAGAAGCCTTTGAGCAGTTCGCGGTTGGCATAGGCCGTATCGATATCTTTACCGAAGTAATGAACGATCGGCGCGTCGTATTCATCCACCAGGACGACGACCCGCCCGCGGGCGGACAGCGCGATGAGGAGTTCGCGGAATTTATCGCGGGCGGAAACCGCGTGCAGTTCGATTCCATTCCGTGCGCCGATTTCGGCAATGCGCTCGGCGAGGGGTTCTTCGAGGCCGCGCTGCTCAAAGTTGACATCCTTGAGCGATAATTTGACGACCGGTCGGATTTTGTTGGCCCAATCCCAGCGATTTTCGATCCACAACCCCTGAAATAAATCGCGGCTACCGAGGAAAAGTTCGTGCAGGGTGGACACCGTGATGGATTTTCCAAAGCGACGGGGACGGGAGAGGAAGAAATACTTGCCCGATGTGGCCAACCGGTGCAGATAAGGGGTTTTATCTACATATTGATAGCCATCTTCGATGATACCGCGGAAATCCTGCAGGCCAAGCGGCAGTTTTTTTGCCATGGGGACTTTGTATTAATATCAAAGATATAAAAATAGTAGGCTTTCTGCACGTCTGTACACCTACCTGCTCATGATTTCCACCTTTCCAGACTGGGAATCGATCTGGTGGCCAGCCAGGCAAAGAGTCCGCTCATGCCGGCTTTTTTCATTTCCTGGATGCAAAATTTTTGCATCTTCTCCGCTGTATCAACCGCTGGTGGTGTCAAAAATGCGCCATGCTCATAGCACATGGAGCAGTATTTTGGGCTGATGGTACCGTCTTTTTCGGTGCCGCCACCTTTTTTGTCTTTCTTCAGTGGGTAGCCGCAGCTTTGGCAGTATTTGTATGTTTTCATGGTTATTTTTTTAAAAAAAATGGTAAAAACGTCTACCCTACTCTCCCTGACCACCCTACGCCCGGTAAAATCAAGCTTTTGAAACTGCCGCCTTGTGAGCGGGACAGGCAGTTGTGATTTGTGGGCCTCGGTGGCGGAAGTTAGTGTAAATGTACGGTAAAAATTGACTGAGAGCAACTTTGGGTTCTTTGTCATTTAGAATGAATATCGAAATCGAGCCCTCCCAAGGGGCGTAGCCCCGCAATCTCCGTAGCAAAACAAGACCATACCCTCAAGGGGCGTAGCCCCGCAATCTTCATAGCAAAACAAAGCGCACAGCCGACCGGAGCGATTTCTGTACACATCTAAGCAGCACAAATATTTCAACTCAAAACAACAATATACTTAATAACCAATCGTTTAAAGCAAAAATCCTTGTAACTTATGCAGCAGTCCAATGTATTTATCCCCTTCCCGCACATCCGGTTTGCTGCCCTTGCCTTGCTGCTCGGCATCCTGCTTTTCTCCTCCTGCAAGGAGTCCTACGATCCGGCGCCTGAAGAAATATGGGGCAACTACAGCGGTCGGTACGTCAAAATACATACCGAGCTCAGGACCGTCGGCTACATCGATACCTTTGGTAATCTGAATTATACGCAACGCATAGTGCACGACACCAGCATCACCGAGGCATTTACGGTAGGTGTTTCAAAAATAGCGCCGGACAGCCTGGAGGCAGCAGTGGATATTCCCGTCCCACTGCTCGGAGACCTGCGCTTCCTGTACAGACATGAACCATCGGGTCGGTACGAATTCTCAAAAAGCGCCTCGTACCCATTAGGTTACGGATCCGAAAACGTTGACATTGAAATTGATGCCAATACGAAGCGCCTGTGGCTCAAACTAATCAGTCAAGGCTATGGCGTCAATCAGGTGTCGCATACTTTTGAGGGCGTCCGGCAGTAAGGCTTCAGCCAGTCCAAAGAACTGACTTTACTGGTTGAGAAGTGCAACATGCGTTGATTAATTAGAACCCAAAGCGCTTCAGCGGCCGCAGCCGCTAAGCGCTTTTCTTTTCCTTGTTTTTTGCCCAAAAAAAATTAATATTTGCAATATAAACATATTTTATTTACCTTTATACTGCTTAGATAGCGTACCAAAAGAACAAATACCGCATTTCAGTAAAATCTCCCCACTAATACAGGTTCTGTACTGTCTCAAAGGTTCATTCGTCTACACGCAGCGGCAGACACACCCACTATTTGGCTCTGCCTATGGTCAACCGATAGATAATATTCAATAAACACAAAACTAGCAACGCGTTATGAAAAAAGTATCCACCTTTGTATGGCTTCTCAGCCTGCTGCTCAGCAGCAGCCCGCTCTGGGCAGGTTTTGCGGTAAAATCGGCGCATACAGCGCCCGTGTCTGCCGCGAGCGGCATGGCAGCCGAAACAGCTGCTGCCGCAGGTAGCCAAAAGTTTTCGTTGACCCAACGTTTGCGCTTGCGCCAGACCGAGGCCGACAGACAGCTGGCAACCCATGAGCCGGGCCTGAAAGCACCTGCCGAAAAAAACAGAAAACTAAGCAGGAGATCGCTGATTTTCAGTTCCATTGGTTTAGTGATGATATTTATTACCATAAGAGGTATACCCCTCCTCGGTGTACTTATTGGCCTTGCTGGTTTCTTCACGGGACTCTCAGCCATTAAAAAGGAAGGTAAAAACGGAATAGCCACACTGGGTATCATTTTGGGCTTAATTCCCCTTGCGTTTCTGCTGATCGGAATTGTAATATTAGCCATTGAATGGTCTTGATTACCAATGTAAAGCTGTATAGCATCATGAAAAAAGTAACTACCCTTCTATCACTGCTCAGCCTGCTGCTGTGTTACAGCCCCGCCTGGGCGGGCTTTGCGGTAAAACCTGCACGCAGGGCGCAGGCAACTGCCGCAGGCAGTCTGCGACCCGAGGCAGCGCTACCCCTGCTTGCGGGACAACCTGCATACCAGACCGCTCCAAAGCTTTCACTGGCTGAAAAACTAAGCCTGCGCCTGCTGCAGCCTAAGCTTGGCAAGCAGATTGTGGCGAATACCGGGGGCAAGAGGGAGACAACTGCTGCTGAGGGTCGAAAATTGGGCCGGGCAGCCGCTGTTTTTGGCATTGGCGGTCTACTCACCATTCTTGCCTTCGTGATTGGCGGACAAACATCCTTTCTAACGGCCATCGCCGCTATTGTCCTCGGTACTATCGGTTTTATTTTGGGACTTACCGCACTCAAAATGGAGGGAAAAAGTGTCGGTGCTTTGCTGGGGCTCGTACTGGGCATACCTCCCGCTGTTTTCATATTACTGCTGATTCTTGCAGGCACATTCGGCTAAATCGCCAGGGTGGTCGACAAAACGCAGACAGCATCGCCAGCAAACACAGCTCGCTGTCCAAGTCTAGTCGACCACCTCTCGCTGGAGGTGGTAACCGGATGCCGGCGGCCCTTGGTCTGTATATTTTTGGAAAAAACCAAAATATGCTATCTTTAGCCGGTAATATTTTACCGTAGCTATCCCACAAGCATGGCCGATCCGAAACTTTCCAGTCCATTCGCCCCCTTCCGCCGGCCGCAGGCGGTGGCAAGGGTTACCCGCGCCTACCAGAAGCTGTTTTTTTACATACAATTCGACACCTATGGCGCTTACCTTAGCGTGTGCGACAAGGGAGGCAAAGAAGTGGACACCAGCCATCACCACTACAGTGGCCCCGAGCGACAGCTGCTGCAGGCGCTGGAGCAAATCCGCGACAAGCAGGATTTTGTCATAGAGTGGAATAAAACGAAGAACCTTATTTACCTGGTTGACTACCCATTTCTGCTTACGGCCCTCCGCCCCTGCGACAATATCCGGACTGCCACGGGCGATCCTATCACTTTTTCGCCGGAGGAAGGGCGGCTGCTGCTACAGCTCAGGCCCGGCCCCGGCGAGCAGCAGCTACAGTCTGCCATTGTATTGCAGCTAGCCAGCCAGACGATCACTGATTTTTTGCTGGTCAGTGAGCACTATGCGCTGGCCGACAACCAGTTGATTGAAATACCGCCCGCCAGCATCAACAACCAGCTGCTGTCCAACTTTCGGCTACAGTTTGACCGCAAAGATCTCACCCTTTTTCTCTCCCTGTTGTTTTCCGAGTTCGAACAGATTCGGCTGCAATGGGACGGTTATCCCGAGATAGAATTCTCTGACGAACCTGTAAAGGCTAGTCCTTGTTTGATTTTTGAAAAAATAGATGAGTCTAATGCTCTCTACCTAAGAGTCTTGCAGCAACTACCCGACCTACCCATGGACGCGCTGGAGCTGTACAATCTGCATCGCTATGCGGACATCAACGAGCTCGAAAGGCGCATACGCATACACTACATCTCTCAGCAGCCTGCCGACCAGCTCAGCGAGCCCATATTGGAGCTCCTGAAAAAGAGCGGCGGCAAGAAGGCCAAGGGGGAAGCGCCGCTTATCGAAGGCAACCTCATAATGCTGCCGGCACCCCTGGCTGAGCATTTTATTTACCATGGGCTGCCGCAGCTGCTGGCCCAGTACACGGTACTGGGTGCGGAGAAACTGCGAACCTACAAGATTCGGGCAGTGCAGCCCAAGCTGGAAGTATCCCTCAGCCACAATATTGACTTTTTTGAGGGCAGCGCCCAGTTGGATTTTGAAGGAGAAAAAATCAACTTGTTTGAGGCCGTTCAGCAGTACCATAAAAATCACTATGTACTACTGAGCGATGGCACCCACGCGCTGCTCAACGAGGGCTACGTGAAGCGGCTGGAGCGCCTTTTCAAAAAGAAGGGCAAATCTGCCCGTGTATCATTTTTTGATTTTCCCTTCCTCGACGAGCTGATCGGTGAGTTGGCGCAAGAAAAAACTTTTCAAAAATCGCGCTCCCTGTTCGAAGGTTTCAACCAGCTCAGCAAGGCCGATGAGCGGTTGCCGGCACTCAATGCCAAGCTGCGCCCCTACCAAAAGCAAGGCTTCCACTGGCTGAGGTACCTGCACAAAAACCAGGTTGGCGGCTGTCTGGCCGACGACATGGGTCTCGGCAAAACCCTGCAGACCTTGGCCCTGCTGGCAACCCTCTATCCCCGGCAGTCGAAGCCCAGCCTGATCGTCATGCCCAAAAGCCTGCTCTTCAACTGGGCAAGGGAAGCCGAGCGTTTTGCCCCACGGATTACCACCTATACTTTTTACGGCAACAATCGCGAAATCGAGCAGCTGCGCAGCGCCAACCTTGTCTTCACCACCTATGCGACCCTGCGCAATACCATCGAAATCCTCAAAGAGGAAAGCTTTCATTATGTCATCCTCGACGAGTCGCAGCACATCAAAAATCTCAATACGCAGACAACCAAGGCAGTAATGCTGCTGCGCAGTGAACACCGCCTCGCCCTCAGCGGCACGCCGATCGAAAACAATCTGGCGGAGCTCTACACGCTTTTTCACTTTCTCAACCCCGCGCTGTTCGGGAGTCTGGCCCAGTTTACGGAAGACTTCCTCACGCCCATTCAAAAAAACAACGACAAGGAGGCCATCCGCCACCTGCGCCGCAAGATTTATCCATTTGTACTGCGCCGCCTCAAGCGGGAGGTACTCAAGGAGCTTCCCGACAAAACAGAGCAGACCCTGTTTGTGCCCATGACGGAAGACCAGCAACGCTTATACGAGCAGCGTCGGGCATACTACGCCAACGAAATTCCCCGGCAGATCCAGGAAAAGGGCGTTGCCGGCTCGCAGTTTTTCGTATTTCAGGCACTCAATGAGCTCCGGCAGATTGCCAGCATCCCGGAAGCGCTCAGCGACGGCCGCATCGAAAGCAGCAAGAGCGAACTGCTGGCCGAGCAGCTGTTCGATGCCTTGGCCAACGGCCACAAAGCCCTTGTGTTTGTCAATTTTTTGGCTGCCATTGAGACCATCAGTAGCAAGCTCGAGCAAGCAGGCATCGGCTATGTCAGCATGACCGGCGCCACCCGCGACCGGCAGTCGTTGGTAGACCGCTTCCAGCACGATCCCGACTGCCGCGTCTTCCTGCTGACCCTAAAAACTGGTGGTTCGGGCCTCAACCTCACCGCTGCCGACACCATCTTCCTCTACGACCCGTGGTGGAATGCCGCTGCCGAAAACCAGGCCATAGACCGTGCCCACCGCATCGGACAGTCCAACAAAGTCCATGCCTACAGGCTCATCGCCCAGGGCAGTATTGAGGAAAAAATCCTGCAGCTGCAGGAACTTAAAAAAGAACTTTTTGACAATATCATCGCTGCCGACGGGGCTTCAATGAAGTCGCTGTCGGAAGAAGATATCAAAATGCTGTTGGCCAAATGAGCAATACCCACAAGCTGCATTCCCGGATAGTCAGAGTGCTGGAAATGGAATTTACAAAAGAATTTTTGTTAAAAAACTGGCTGCCGCTGCTGCAGCCCGTGCTGGAGGAGTGCAGTGAACTGCTGCAGGAAATGGGGCTGGGTGGGTTTTTTCCGCAAAAAACCAAGCAAAATGCGGCCAGAACCAAAGCCGAACTCACAGCCTCAATAGCCCTGCTTTTTGCGGACTTAGAGGTCTATGACTGCTTTCGCGAAAACCTGCCTAAGGAGACACTCATCTTGTGGGATGCGCTGGTTTTAAATGATTTTATCAGTTTTGCCGAAGCCAAAGACGATTATCATTGCAACTTTCTTCGAGCTGGTAGCAGCGGTAATTATTATAGCTATTACCAATCGCCGGACGTATTGCCATCCTTCGAGCTACTCCCCCGCAAAGCTTTTGGCGGGTCCTACCACCAACACGAAAACAATTATTTTTACCTCCCGCGCGGACTGCGCGAGATCCTCATCATGTACTACGAGCCGCCCCTCTGGGCGCTGCTAAGTCCGCTAAAAACTTTGCCAAGCGTTGGTTTACAATATAGTGAGGCCGAAACATCATTTTTTTCAGACTACCCTGCCCTGTTGCTGTACTATCAGCAAGGCGAAATTGGCTATACCGGCAAAGGCCGGCCATCCCTGTCGGGCATGCCCAAGGTACAGCGAATGACCAAAATCCGGGAGTTTTTTCCGGACAGCAGCATCAAGCGGCACCGGCAGCTGCGTAGCTACATGCTCTCCAGCGTCACGCCCATCCTGGCGCAGATAAACGGCAACTATACTGAGCTGCGCAAAGTGCTGTTGGAGTTTTTTACCAAAAACTACCTCAGCTCCTTTGCCTGGGCGCCCGCGCTGCTACCCGATATCAAGGGGTTGAACTATGTGATGAACCACGAATTCACGTCCATCGGGCGTCAAATGCTGGAACTGCTGAAGGCGCTGCCCGCCGACAGCTATGTGCCCGCCCAGCACATTATGGGCTACTGTACGTTTAGCCTGCTGCAAGTGAATGCCATCAGCCGCACCCAAGCCAGCGAAAAACTTCGTTTTGACGGCTCCCCTCGGATCGATATTGATCGTGCCATCAACGGTGCTTACTACAAAAAAGCCATTCAGCTTCCCCTCATCCGTGGCACCTTCTTTTTCTTTGCTGCCTTGGGGCTGTGCGATCTGGTGTACAAGCCCATCGACCCTGACAGCCTGGGCATTGACACCTTTTCTGCCTGGGACGGCCTCATCGCGGTCAGGCGAAACCCGCTCGGCGACTACATCTGCGGCCTGCGCGACGACTACCAGCCCAGCCTGCCCAAGACGGCTGGATTCAGCCTTTCTGAAGACGCCCTCATCATCAAGCTCGACCATGCCGACAGCCCTTATGCCGGCTCCCTGCAATCTTTTGCTGAGCTGATTGACCCGCTGACGCTACGCACCGACCCTGGCATTTTTCTCCAAAATGTGTGGAGCGTGCGCGAGCTGCTCACCAAAATCGACCTATTCAAAAAACTCCTCCCTGCTACCCTTCCGCCCAATTGGCATCATTTTTTCAGCGATCTGCAAGCCAAGGCCATGCCGCTGCAATGGCAGTCGGACTACAAAGTCTTCAAAGTCCCCGAAGGTGATCCCGAGCTCTTGCGGCTGATTGCGCAGGATCCTGAAATAAAAAGCCTGGTTGCTAAAGCCGAAGGCTACCTCCTGGTTGTGCCTGAAAAAAACATGACCGCCCTGCGGCGGCGGCTGGCGGCGTATGGCTACCTGCAATGCTAGGTGGCTGGCGTGTGTGGGCAGATTGTTTGAGGTGGTCGACAAAATTTGGACAACAACTTAAGAAAACATAACTTGCTATTCATTGTAATGTCTTAGCCCCCTAATTGCCTGGTGAGAAAAAATATTGACAATGTAGCTATCTTTTATTAACTTACATCAAAAAGCAGTAGGAGTTCTTTGAAATGTCGGAAAAGAAAAAAATGGAGGGGAAATTTGTGGTCCTCAATCAGCAATCCCCCCTTCTATGCACCTAAGCACATACAATTGTGCACGGACAACTACTGGTTATTTGTGGTGCGAACATCCTGTGATCGTCAGATTGACTTTAAGCGGGAAACTGCCCGTTTCGATTCCATACGAACCAGGCGGCGTATTTTCTTCATACCGGATGCCTTACCACTCGCTAATGCCGTGTACTGGCACGGTAAGAAGTACGTCAAACCCTTGTTTTTACTGACAAATTTTGAACTGGGTCAGGATGCGTGCGATTACTATAGACGCAGGTTCAAGATAGAGACCTTGTTTAAGCATCTTAAATCAGCCGAGTTTTATCTGCATAAAACCCGGCTCAAATGCCCATGCAAACTGACAAATTTGGTAATCGTAGTCGCTTTTGCTTTCATTATCAGTTTTTGCATGGGGCTGTTCATCAAACAAAAAGAACCCGTAAAGACAACTGAGTTGATTGTGCGTAAAGAAAGGCTGGCCAAAATTAACCCGCTTATCATCGCTCAACTCGTCATCAGGCACCGATGTCAGTACGTCATCATTTTCTTTTCCGAATTTTCAAAGAACTTTCATGAGGTTTTTTCTTGAAAACAAGTGTACCCTCACTAAATTTTTATTATAATACCTTTGCTCAATACAACCTTTAATCTAGAAATCATGGAACAAATTTTCATCAACAACAAGAAGTTGATTAGTGAGTTAAATCAACTTGCGATGGCTTACACGCCAGCACTTTCAATTGACCGAGAAATAGATTTACTAACTAAAACCTATTATTCAACAGTAATGTCTATTCTTCACTTCGGAGAAGGAGAGTTAAATTTCAGGAAAGGAGAAAGGTATGAAACACTAAATCTTGCACCTGAAATCGTCCGCTATTCAAAAAGCGAATTAAATGATTGGAATAAGAGAGGGATCTCAGCGATAGATAATGCTATTATCACAATCAACGAGTTTATAAATTCCGGTACGCTAAACTGTAATACGGTTAGTGGACTTGAAGGTGCTGTTGGATTTATTGCAGCTTTAGCTTGGACACTATGTTAAACAATGCACCTATGAAAGCCAACGTAACCATACTGCTTCTTTCAATAATCTTTCTTAATTCTTGTGTATCAACTCAAACTGTTTCATTGCAATACAATATTGATGAAAAGAA
Organism: uncultured Saprospiraceae bacterium; assembly: GCA_964645715.1. Lineage (GTDB taxonomy): Bacteria > Bacteroidota > Bacteroidia > Chitinophagales > Saprospiraceae > JAUMBM01. The sequence continues at coordinate 34,676 of CAZYAO010000024.1, read as the reverse complement.
TGCAATTGAAATATATCTTGATGAACTCAACAAGCCTTTAAAAGATTATGAAATAATTTCATACATTGAAGCCTCGGGGTCTGTTTTTGCAAGTAAGAATCACCTCAATACAGCATTAAAAAAGAAAGCAAAAGAACTCGGTGGAGATGCAGTGATAAATATAAAATACTTTTACATACCATGGGTACTTTCAAGCCTGCCAGCGGCAGAAGGAATAGTTGTGAAATGGAATAAATAAGAAAGAAAGGAATCCACCCCAAAGCTGTATAGCTGCCTTTGGTTATTTAAAAAAAAAGCGCTTTGGCGGCTGCGGCCGCCAAAGCGCTTTTATTATCACACCCGCCAACTCCCAACCCCACCCAATAGATTTTTTTAGAAAATTTTAGAAAAAAACTTGACAATACAACTACATTCACCTAATTTTGCCTCATAATTTTCTAAAATGAAAAAAATCGAGATAGATATAGAAGTTCATCGCCATATTGAGAACGCCAGAGAAAGCTTTGAGGAATCCGAAAACGATATCCTCCGGCGGCTGCTGGGGATTGCGCTGCCTCAGGCGGTAGCAGACAGCGGGCTGTACTACTCCTTGGACTACCCCATGCAACATGAAAACCTCAAGTTGAAACAGAATATGCCGCGGCCATCGCTGAGCGAAGAAATCGCCAATTTACAGGCCGCCACGTTGCGCGAAAAGTTGCTTGCCGTGCCCCTGCCGGCACGCGACTGGATTTACAAGGGGGCAAGGCTGCCGGAGGGCAGCCTCCTGCAGAAGTGGTCGGGCAAGCAGCGAATCGAAGGGGTTATCCGGCATGGCAGCATCGTGGTCGACGGTGTCGCCTACCAGTCGCCCTCAGCAGCAGCCATGGCCGTCAACGGCGGTGTCAATGTCAATGGATGGACATTCTGGGAGTATTTTGACGAAAAAACCCAAGGCTGGGAAAAGTTGAGCCAGCTCCGAAAACCTTATACCGGCTAGCGCCGTGGGCTGCCGGCCCCCGCCGGCAGCCCCGCCTACCGGATCCGCGCTCCGGTTGTATATACCGATACTTCCCCTTTACCAGCGCGTAGTTTACCGACACACCCATTCAACGATGTAATCATCTTAAAACAAAGATAGTCAACATGAAACAAGTAAAGCACCATGTCTACAACCTCATCGTTCTCGATGAAAGCGGCTCAATGGAATCCATCAAAGCCCCAACCATCAGTGGCTTCAACGAGGTGGTCGAAACCATCCGCAGCGTAAGCGCACAGTTTCCCGAACAGCAACACTTCGTGTCCCTCGTCAGCTTCAATGGCGTCGGCATCAAGTACATCCACTGGAACGAAGAGGTAGACCGCCTCAACCGCATCAACGACAAAATGTACCGACCCGATGCTTCTACCCCCCTGCTCGATGCGCTAGGTGCAAGCATCAGCCGCCTGGAGGGCGAGCTGCCCAAGGAGCATGGCTACAATGTACTCGTGACCATCCTGACCGATGGCGAAGAAAATGCTTCGAAAGAATATACGCAGGCGATGATCAATACAATGATCAGCCGCCTGAAGGAACAGCGCTGGACATTTGCCTACATCGGCGCCAATCACGATGTCATCAGCGCAGCCGCCAGGCTGTCCATCACCAATACCCTCCAATTCAAGCCGACAGCGGAGAGTATGTCAGACATGTTTGATAAGGAAAGACAAGCCCGCACCGTACTTTACCAAAAAGTAAGTAACCACTACGATAAGCCCGACGATATCCAGTACGATCTCAACTACTACTCGACCGACACTACAGATGACGAGTCCGAGGACAGCAATACCTAAGCTTACTGTTGCCAATCAGGTGCGCGCAGCTGTGGCTGCGCCCGCCTGATTTGATGAAAAAATGTGCCTGTTTAGGCGGCTGGTGAATTTTCCCCGACGCAGACCAGGAGTCGTATTTTGGGTAAGATTCTCACAGGTACATTCGGGATAGTCTCCCCCACTTTACCCGACCCAACACAAGGTATATCGCAGCCTTGTGTTGGTTTGCCAGTAAAAAATGCTCCCGCCACTTACATAATCCTGAACGCCTGCGCCGCCAGTGCACTTCGCCTCACGGTCAACTCCTCTAATAAGCCACCGTTGTCTTTTTTACTCACGATGTCGATGAGGCCAAAAAAGGTACAAAAGCGTTCAAACACGCGGAATGTGAACATAAAGTAAGACCTTTCTCGTGCACTTCTGTAGATTGTTTCTGGCAACTGATTCAGTAAGTGAGGGAGTAGTCCGAAATAGAATTCGGCATAAAAGGTGCTGCTCCGGGGCGTATCGCCTTGGCGGAGCAACTCGTATATAACCAATCCCCATCCAAACTGGCCCGCAGCCTCTTTCATTGGCCATAGTTCCGTATACGTCCAATTGTAGCGCTCTGTGTAGAGAATGAGCAATTCACGGTAAAAAACCGCCGGAGGTGCCTGCAACATTTGCAGGCCCTTCTTGGTAAGGCTGATTTTTCCATTACGCTTTTTTGTCCACTGGCCAATGTCAATCATTGTATGCGCTATTACCAGCTCCTGAAATCTATCTTCATGAGTCAGTTTTAATAAACCACTTTCCACGTATCTGTTAGGAAAAAATTGCAGGTCATACATACTCTGCACCAGTGAACGAGGGAAATTGCCCTTGGCCGTGAGCTTCATTACCTGTGCCCGTTCTATTGCGGCCAGCAGCGCGCGACAAAACTGCAGGAAGGGCAACTGTGCAACTACCTCATCCTGCAAATCCGTACGCAGTTTCAACGGGCTGCCCACCGAAAAAGGGTCGCCGATCAAAGCGGAAAGGCTTAGCGGCGGCAGCCCGTCAATCGAAATTGGTTTGGACTGCTTTTCACCTACCTCCTGTAACAAGGCCTGTGCCGCAGGTACGTCCTTCCATAAAGGCCAGGCAATAAATGCGTATAGAGCAGCCTCTTCAGGGCTGTTGGCCCTGACGAGGAAGTGCATGCCATTGGGTGGCGTAGGTTGCAGCAACAGCGGTAAGATGAAAGGATTGATATTGGCAGCAGCCTTTAGGCGCTGCCTGGCCAAATGACTGTCACCCTCTTCCACCAAGGCCAGCCAGGCATCGTTAAAAAGTACCATCGATATTTTTTCATCGCATTGATCGCGATAATGATGGTAGGATTTCATGTCCCCCTGCCGCAGCAATGCCGTCATCAACAAGAATCGAACCCCTTGATGATCATGCTTGTCGAGGCGAATCATATCCTCCCAAATAACGATGGCCTTCGTCAACTTCCCCGCCTCAAGACCAAATTTGGCCAGGTTCTCCAGTAGGCGCAGGTAAATGCAGGTTTCCTGCATATCCCAAAAGCTTCCTACTTGTTGTTGATAATATGCCTCACTAAACAAGCGATGGCCAACTTCCACCCCGGCCTCCAAATATGCCAGCCGCTTCTTTTTCGACTTGGCCGTAATGAACAGATAATCATAGGCCAGTAAGCAATCCGGCCACAGACTTAGCGCCTGCGTAATCAAAGCATTCCCGCTGGCAAGACCACGCTCCCAGGCCTCTTCAACCAAATCCTCCGCAAGTTCCTGCACGCTGTATTGTTCAACCGGACGACCCGTAGGTAACTGCGCTTCTGCTTCCTTGAGCAATGCCAATACCTCGTCATAAGTCAAGGGGCCACGCTGTTTATTATACTGAGATAGTCGTTTATAGTACTGATCCGCAAAAATCATGTCCAAAATATTTGCATTAAAAATATACCAATAATATTATTTACACAAATTATGATGCATATAAACAACAATCAGCTACCAAGCTTCACCAGGTCTGCCCACCAGTACCTGAGCCAAAGACGACAAGCCCCCCCGCATCTATAAACCACCCCCTAAGACTAATCACCAAAAAACCAGCAGAAAAAACACCGCATATTTGTCTGTACCAATCCGATGACCTATCTTTGCATCCGCTTATATAATTTATTAAAAAAGCTTACCATGTTTGCAATCGTAACCATAGCTGGTCAGCAGTTCAAAGTTGAGGAAGGGCAGCAGCTCTTCGTCCACCAGCTGGAAGCCGAAGCAGGCAGCACAGTTTCTTTCGATCAGGTACACCTGATTGACCGCGACGGCGCTGTATCTGTTGGCACGCCGATGCTCAAAGCCGAAATCAAGGCAACGGTACTCGATCACGTAAAAGGAGACAAAGTAATCGTCTTCAAAAAGAAGCGCCGCAAAGGCTATCGCGTGAAAAATGGCCACCGCCAGTGTTTCAGCAAAATCAAAATTGACAGCATTGCCGGTTAATGCCCGGATTTTCGTTCTAATTTACCTCATCACAAAAATTTTCGTGTCATGGCACACAAAAAAGGCGTAGGTAGTACCGATAACGGCCGGGATAGTCAAAGTAAGCGACTCGGTGTCAAGCTTTTCGGTGGACAAACGGCCAAGGCGGGCAATATCCTCGTTCGCCAGCGCGGCACGCGCTTCCACGCAGGTGAAAACGTATACATGAGCCGCGACTTTTCGCTGCATGCTTCTGTCGATGGCAAGGTGGCTTTCAAAAAGGGCCGCCTCGACCGTACGTTTATCCACATACTCCCTTTTAACGAGGTAGCTGAAATGCTGGATGCCCCTGCGGCTAAGGTATCCGCGCCGGCAGCTACCACTACTAAGGCAGGCACTGTTGTCCTTCCTTCCGGTAAAAAAATCAAGCAGGATGATCTCAAAATGGTAGAGGGCGTCGGTCCTAAGATCGAAGGCCTGCTCAACGAAGCAGGTATCCACACTTGGAGCGATCTGGCGACAGCGCCAGTCGAAAAGGTGCAGGAAATCCTCGACAATGCAGGTCCCAGCTACCGCATCCACGATCCCGCTACTTGGGCTAAGCAGGCCGAACTGGCCAACAATGGCGAGTGGGAAGCGCTGGAGACTTATCAGGATCGCCTCAAAGGTGGTCGCGAGGAAGCTTAATAAGCATATCTTTCATAGTAATACTGAGGACCTGCCGGACGTTCGTCCGGCAGGTCCTCGCTTTTATGCTTGTTTTGAGTAAAAATCAAAACAAGCACCTTACTTCTTTTCCTGCAGCAGCGCCTCGCTTTTATGCTTGTTTTGATTTTTTTTCAAAAAATCAAAACAAGCATCTTACTTCTTTTCCTGCAGCAGCGCCAGCAGCACCGCTGCTGTGGGCACCCCCGCCGCAGGCGGCTGCAGCCCCAGCCAGCGGGCTGCCATGTCCAGCAGCCGGCTCGGCCCCTCGCCGGCCTCCCGCCAGGCTTGCAGGGAGCCGGCGCCCTGCGATTTGGACAGCTTCTCCCCTGCCCCGTCCAACAGCAGGGGATGATGGAAAAAGCGCGCCCGCAGAAAGGCCTCCTCTTCCAGCACAGAAGCCAAGTATAGCTGTGCTGCTGTCGATGGCAGCAGATCCGTGCCGCGCACAATCGCAGTCACACCAAAATGCAGATCATCGATGAGCGAACTCAGCTGGTAGGCCGGATCTCCGTCTTTCTTGCGCACCACAAAATCGCCCATCAGGCTGGCGGGAGACAGGTACTGGTCTGTAGCTCCGCCCCAGCCGCGGCACAGCAGCCGTACATCTTCGGGCAGGCGCAGGCGCCAGGCCAGCCCGGGCTGGTCCAGCGGTATGCCCGCTTCGCGGCAGCTACCGCCATATATGCCTTTTTGTGCAGCCGACGCCTGCAACTGCCGGTGCGTGCAGCAGCAGGCATAGAGCCCCTCAGTATTTTCGCGCAGCCTGCCAAGTGCCTGCTGGTACAGGTCCATGCGCGACCGCTGCGTCCAACGGGTCAAAAAATCATCCACCCCCACCGGACCTTCATCATAGTCGAGCCCCAGCCAGTCGAGGGTATAAAAAATATCCTCTACATACGCCAGTCGGCGGCGTTGCTCATCAAGATCGTCGATGCGCAGCAGGATGGATGCGCCGGCAGCACGGGCCAGCACCCAGGTAATGATGAAAGAAAGACCGTTGCCAGGATGCAGCAACCCACTGGGCGTGGGCGCAAAGCGCGTCTTAAGCAGTTGCATGCGCAGCATGTGTTTTGCAGAAACGCCTGCCTCAATTTTTCAAAGAAAAATTAAAACAGGCGCTTACAGATTGTCCTACTTTACCGCCCTGAGCGGCAAAATGTTTTTTGACCACACCACACACCGCTACTACCAACTCATGTCCTCATCATCTATGCGCGGCGAAGGATTGTCCTCGCGCCGAGGCGGCTGCGGGCTGCGCGGTGCATCGCCTTGGCCAAATGAAGGGCTTTCGTCTTCATCGTAGCGGCGGGCAAATTCGTCGTAATCGTATTCGGGCATCAACTCATTCTTGACGTAGTTGACAACCTCCTCAAGTCCTTCCAAGAAGCGGTTAAAATCCTCTTTGTAGAGAAAAATCTTGTGCCGCTCCATACCGTCATCATTGAGACGCTTGGTGCTTTCCGTGAGTGTGACATAGAAATCATCACCTTTCGTCCGCTTGACATCGAAAAAATACGTACGCCTTTTGCCAGCCCTTACTTTAATTGAGTAGACACTGTCGGGATGCCCCCCCCGGTTCTGTTGATCCATACTGCTACATTGTATTTGGGTAACAATCGTCATTTGTGATACAAAAGTAGGTATTTGAACAACAAAACAAAAGAAATACAATAAATTGATTTTTAGGCAGTAGTTTCTGCCTCCTCTGTCAACTGTCTTTCGTACAGCTCGGCATAGGCGCCCTTGCGGGCCATGAGCTGCTCGTGCGTGCCCTGCTCCAGGATGCGCCCTTCGTCCAATACAATGATGAGGTCAAAAGACAGCAGACTGTAGATGCGGTGCGTGATGATGACCGTCGTCTTGTCGCGCAGGGCATCGGTAAAGTAGGACAGTATCGTGCGCTCGGTATGGGTATCCACGGCCGACAGGCAGTCGTCGAGTATGATGATGTCGGGTTGCTTGATCAGCGCCCGGGCAATGGAGACGCGCTGCTTCTGGCCACCGGAAAGCGTAACGCCGCGCTCGCCCACCAGGGTTTCAAAACCATTGGGCAGTCCCATAATGTCGTCATAAACGGCCGCGTAGCGGGCAAATTCGTGGATCTCGGCCTCCGTGGCACCCCGCTTGCCGAAAGCTATGTTGTTGGCAACGGTATCGCTAAACAGGAATACGTCCTGAGGAACATAACCGGTACGGGCGCGCAGATTATCGAGGTCCAGCTGCCGAATGGGCTTGCCATCAATGCGGATGCGGTCGTCAGGCAGGTCGTACATGCGCAGCAGCAGGTCGGCAATCGTGGTCTTGCCCGAGCCCGTCTTACCGATGATGGCCATCTTCTGCCCGGGCCTGAGGTGAAAAGAAACGTCCTGCAGTGCCTGAATGCCTGTATCCGGGTAGCGGAAGCTCACATGATCGAATACAATGTCTCCCTCGAGCGGACCAGGCGCTGTCTGCGGACTGCTGATCTCCGGGGCTATCCGCAAAAATTCATTGATCCGCTTCTGCGAAGCCGCCGCCTGCTGCGTCAGGGAGGCAATCCAGCCAATGGAAGTCACCGGCCAGGTGAGCATATTGACGTAGATCACAAACTCGGCAATGTTGCCCGGTGTCACATTGCCCGCCATCACCTCAAGACCGCCCACATAGACCGTCAGTATGGTGCTGGCGCCAATCATGAGCAGCATAAGGGGGTAAAAATAGGCATCCACCCGCGTCAGGCGCAGCGATTCTGTCTTAAACGACTCGCACTCCTCGGCAAAGTGCCGGGCCGTTGGCTTTTCCTGCACATACGATTTCACTACCCGAATGCCGCTGTACACCTCCTGAGCTGTCACATTCAGCATCGCCAGCTGCTGCTGTATCCGCTCGCTGCGCTGGTGGATCATGTTGCTCACGTAGTATATGCTGATGGACAGAAATGGCAGGGGCGCAAGGCAATACAATGTGAGCGTCGGGTTGACATCCAGCATCACATAGACCGTCAGGATGACCGTACTCGAGAGGTTGAAGCCGTACAAAAGCACAGGTCCGAGGTAGTTGCGCACCTTGGACACATCCTCCGTGATGCGCGACATAAGGTCGCCGGTGTTGTTGCGCTTGTAAAATGAAAGGCTCAGCCGCTCGTACTGCCCAAAAATTTCTTCCCGCAGGTCATTTTCAATCAGGCGCGACATCACAATCAGCGTCTGCCGCATAAAGTACATGAATATCCCCATCACAATCGCCAGCAGAATCACCAGCCCGCCATAGTAGATGAGCGAGGTGCTCAGCAGCCGGAAGTACTCCGCCTGCAGCGAAAAGCCGTCGAGCAGCCGGTACATGGCAATCTGCTCAACCACAAGGTCAAACCCCTCCCGGATCATACCCGGCTGCAGCACCCGGAAATAATTGGAGATGGTGACAAACAGGAAGCCCAGCAAAAACTTGCCGCGGTACTTATAGAAAAATTTATTGAGATACTTGAGATGCTCCACGCAGGCTTGCTATTGTGTGAAAAAGCAGGAAAAAGCGTCCTGATTATGGCCTACCCCGGACTGCTGGTCTACCAACCGCCCGGCACAGCCACAACCCATTGGAAACCATCCGGCCAGGCGAATGGTTTAAACAGGGGGTGTTATTCTGTAATATTCATCCGGCAGGGCCACCGCCGGCAGCAGCGACCCTGCGCGATCTTACTCTCCCAAGTCGGCCATCTCCACCGATTTCACCGAAGCCGGCCGACACTCCTCTTCCAGCCAGATGCGGTTGGCCACATTGGGCGTTGCCCGCAGCTTGTCGTAGAGTGCTGTCAGCTTCTCCTGCATCGCCCGCCGCGAGTAGGTGCCGTCATGATGCCTGAGCAAAGCCAGCTTCTTGGCAAATCTGAGAAAATTGGTGAAGCCCCGCTTCTGCTCAACCGTCATCTTGCGGTTGCGAATGATGTAGATGCGGAAGGTGTCAATCAGCGACAACAGCGCCTCCGTATCCCCCGACTCGTAATAAATCCGAAGCAGCAGGGTGTTGGCGCTCAGGTGGTATTTTACATCAGAAAATTGTACCAGCAGCAGGACGCGCTGCGCGTCCTTATACATTTTTTTGCTGTAAAAAAGGTGGGCGAGGTTGTAGTTGTAGGCGTTCTCGCGGCGGTGCACAGGCAGCTTGTCGCGGTACTCCTCGATAAACTCCTCCGTCCACTCATATTCCTTCAGCAGGCAACCGAGGGCAGTGATATTTTTAAAATTCCACTCCGTCAGCAGGTCGTTCTCGAGAATGAGCCCCGTTTTGAGCCCCTGCTTGTAGAGCTGAAAAAGCTCCGGCTGGTAACTCGCCTCCCCCTGATTGATGCGGCTGATACAATAATTGTTGGCAGAGATAAACAAATCGCGCTGCTGGGTCAGTCCAAAATAGTCCAGCTCGTCAATCAGCAGCTTCTTAAGACGCTGGTAATGCTCCGGCTCGTTGGCCTCTTTGAGGCTCATATAGATGGTGTAGTACAACTCAACCCCGCGGTCGTCGGCAAACTTGTCCCGGTTGAGGCGGTAATAGTCGAGCAGCGCATCAAAAAAACTCAGGTCGAAATGCGCATTGACATTCATGTTGTTGGCCGTCAGGTGACAGGCATGCTTGAGTTTTTCCAGCAGGTAGTAGCGATCGAGGTAGTTGAGCATGCGCTGCAGCAACTCAGGATTGGAGCGGTCTTCGTAGTGAGAACTGTAATAGCCCAGCACATTGCTGTGGCGATAGTTGGCCATCAGGAAACGACTGTCCTGGTAAGCATACTTGGACAGCTTCTTCTCGATCTGCTTGCTGCGGTTCTTGAGCAGGTCAAACTGGTTTTGGGTGAAAGCCGCCTCCAGCGTCAGCAACTCCTCCTCAAGGTCGTCCTCCTCAAATTTCTCGAAAGCCAAAAAACGGTGGTGGAGTTTCTTCAGGTAGGACATGACATTGAACAACTGCTGCTCATCAAACGGCTCCCCCGGAAAAAGACGCGCAAATACCTGCTGCCGGTCAAAGGAAGCCGCCGCCATGTCGGGCTGCTCCATGATAATGTCCAACAGACGAGTCGTTTTCTCGTGCTGGTTGAAATAAGGCGACTGTACAAACAGCCGAAATCGCTCCCGCTCCCGTGCATTCATCCGACTAATATAGGCTATCAGCTTACTTTCTTTCATACCATTTTACAATTTTATTCGACCAAATAAACTATAAAAAAATGAAATTCAAATATATAACACACAACCAAACAAAAAAACCAGTACAGTAACAAATACAAATGTATCAATTTGAGGGGATATTTCAATAGATATTTGCTTCATAAACATCGAGCCCACGAAAGATTTTTTTTCATTCACTACTGTTGCAAAGGCCGACAGGATTCCGTTGCCTTCATGCGTTGGGTAATCCCATTCCACTTTTCCAAGGCCCAGTGCGACGAGTCTTGCAAGGCGCTCACTGCAACATGCGTGTTCGTGCCTTTTTTGCTAAATGTAAAGAGGTATTGCGAAAGCAATACCTTTTTTTTATGCCCCGCCAATAGCCACTCGCAACCGCCCCACCTCAATTGTCATAGAAATTTAAAAAAAAATCAACTGACAGCGCAATTCTTTTTGTAACGTAAGCAGGCCAGCCCACCCAAACCTTCACGAAAACACAATGCACTGCTATTATTTTAAAAACATACGAAAAGCAATATAAAAATCTAAAAAACAATCAAAACACAAGTTAAAAAAACCAAAAAAGCCAAAATACAATATGAAAAAACATTCATATTTTCTGTACAAATAGCCTATTTATTTATCCTATAAATCTATATCAAATCAGTAAAACCATATTTGCTATGTCACAAAAAAATCAATTCCGTCATTTTCTTTATGTCTAAATGCTGGTTCTTTGTATTGTCAAGTTGATCGAAAGACAACGACACAGTCAAGACAATCATCGGCTTAGCCGATCAAGAATAATTGGGTGAGTGTTTGTTCATAGTATCGAATGTCCTCGGAGGTAACTCAGAGGACATTTCCTTTTATAGTAACTGCGTTTGTTGGGGATTTTTGTACTTCCCCCAAATATACATTAATTCAAGGCGCTGTTTGCCGGCTTTAAGTGCCAAAGTAGCGCAACACAACAATAGACACCCAAAACAGCCGTGCCTGGTCTGTCAGTAAGTCAGGCCAGGCACGCTTCTTTTGCCCGCCCGGCCAGGCCGGGCAAAAAACACAAACGCCCTTTGGCAGCGAAAGCTGCCAAAGGGCGTTTGTAGTATACGCTGAAAGCAACTGCTTAGCGATTATCCTTTACTTCTTCGAATTCTACATCGGTGACATCATCCGCTGCATTCTGCTTAGCCGACTGGCCGGCGGCGCCATCAGCACCCGGACCGGCACCGGCTTCCTGCGAAGCGGCGTACATTTCCTGGCTGGCAGCAGCCCAGGCAGCATTCAGCTTTTCGGTAGCCGCATCAATGCTGCTGACATCCTGCGCCTGGTGAGCCGCTTTGAGCTCGGTCAGTGCCATTTCGATGGCCGACTTCTTGTCGCCCGGGAGTTTGTCGCCATACTCCTTGAGCTGCTTGTCGGACTGGAAGATCAGTGAATCGGCACCGACGATTTTCTCCGCCCGCTCGCGGGCAGCGCGGTCGCTTTCTGCATTGGTTTCTGCCTCTGCCTTCATACGGGCGATCTCGTCTTTGCTCAGCCCCGTAGAAGCTTCGATGCGGATATTCTGCTTCTTGCCGGTTCCCTTGTCCATAGCCGACACATTGAGGATACCGTTGGCATCCATGTCGAAAGACACCTCTACCTGCGGTACACCCCGCGGTGCCGGTGGAATACCGTCGAGGATAAAGCGACCAACCGTCCGGTTGTCCTTTGCCATCGGACGCTCACCCTGCAGGATGTGAATCTCTACAGAAGGCTGGTTGTCCGAAGCCGTAGAATATACCTTTGACTTACGCGTCGGGATAGTCGAGTTGGACTCAATCACCACATCGTACACACCACCCATCGTCTCGATACCCAGTGACAGCGGTGTAACGTCGAGCAGCAGTACATCCTGCACATCTCCGCTCAGTACACCTCCCTGAATAGCAGCCCCTACAGCCACCACCTCATCGGGATTGACGCCGCGGTTGGGCTTTTTGCCAAAAAACTTCTCTACCGCCTCCTGAATGCGCGGGATACGCGTAGAACCACCCACCATGATGACCTCGTCGATCTCGCCCAGTGACAGGCCAGCATCTTTGACCGCCTTGCGGCAGGGCTCAAGCGTACGCTCGACCAGACTGTCGGACAGTTGCTCAAACTTAGCCCGTGAGAGCTTCAGCACCAAGTGCTTAGGCACACCGTCGATGGCTGTTATATACGGCAGGTTGATTTCTGTTTCGGCTGAGCTCGACAGCTCAATCTTGGCCTTTTCAGCTGCCTCCTTGAGGCGCTGCAGCGCCATGGGATCTTTGCGGAGATCCACATTTTCCTGCTGGCGGAAAGAGTCGGCCAGCCAGTCGATGATGACGCCGTCGAAATCGTCACCTCCAAGGTGTGTATCCCCGTTGGTAGACTTTACTTCGAATACACCCTCGCCCAGCTGCAGGATAGAGATATCGAAAGTACCGCCACCCAAGTCATAGACGGCGATGGTCATATCTTTGTTGCGCTTGTCGAGACCATACGCCAGCGCTGCTGCCGTCGGCTCATTGATGATGCGCTTGATGGTAAGACCTGCAATTTCGCCAGCCTCTTTGGTGGCCTGGCGCTGTGAGTCGTTGAAGTAAGCAGGCACCGTCACCACTGCCTCCGTCACCTCCTGCCCCAGGAAGTCCTCGGCCACTTTCTTCATTTTCTGCAGAATCATGGCAGAAATCTCCTGCGGCGTGTACAGGCGACCGTCGATATCAACGCGCACCGTGTCTCCGTCACCCTTAACCGCTTTGTAGGCCGTACGACCAGCCTCGGTCTGTGACTCCGTAAAACGGCGACCCATAAAACGCTTAATAGAGGCAATGGTGCGCGTGGGATTGGTGATGGCCTGACGCTTGGCGGGATCGCCAATCTTGCGCTCGCCATTGTCCATGAACGCTACCACCGAAGGGGTAGTACGACGACCCTCATCGTTGGCAATCACCACTGGCTCGTTACCTTCCATGACTGCCACACAAGAATTGGTTGTCCCTAAGTCAATTCCAATAATTTTACCCATATTGCTTGTGCTTTTAGCTCAATTTGTCTGGTTAGAAATATTATTTATCTACTCCTTAGCAACTGACGTGCCAAGCCCGCTTTCGACCCCGTTCTTGTCAATTCTGACAACAATCAATAAGAACAAGTGACAAAAAGACAGTTAAACCAAGACAAATTGTCAGCAACTATAGGCCTGCTGTCAGCCGACGGCAGCTCGGGTGCAGCCGTCAACCAGCCCGTTGACTAACGCTTGTAGTCCCACCCAACTCCCGGAGCGCTGCGTATACTAGCGATTGTAATAAGGATGACAGAAGCCCAGAACCAAGACACTGGTGTTTGGCCCTAAGGGCTACGATGCGATAAATCGCAATAATCAAGACAGACGCCCGCGCTTGCACACACCAGCCCGCATGGATACCCTAACTTCAGGAGCGCTGCGTATACTGGCGGTCGTAATAATCGCGATAAGCCCCCGAGGTCACATGCTCCAGCCAGTTGCCATTGTCGAGATACCACTGTGCAGTAAGGCGCAGCCCCTCATCGACCGTGACCGAAGGCTGCCAGTTGAGTTCGCGCATCAGCTTTGCCGGATCAATGGCATAGCGCTGGTCGTGACCGGGGCGATCCCTGACAAAAGTAATAAGCGCGCGGGAGGTAGCCGGCGGATGCCCGAGCAGCTCGTCCATGATATCGCACAGACCCGTGACCAGATCGATGTTGCGGCGCTCGTTGTGCCCGCCAATATTGTAAGTATCGCCCAGCTGGCCCTGGTGGTAGATCAGATCGATGGCCGCCACATGATCGCCGACCCACAGCCAGTCACGCACGTTGCTGCCATCGCCATAGACCGGCAGCGGCCGCTGGTGGCGGATGTTGTGAATGATGAGCGGAATCAGTTTTTCGGGAAACTGGTACGGCCCGTAATTGTTGGAGCAGTTGGAAATAATCACCGGCAACTTATAAGTATGGTGCCAGGCGCGCACAAAATGATCGGAGCTGGCCTTAGAAGCAGAATAGGGCGAGCGCGGATCGTAGGCCGTCTCCTCCGTAAAATAGCCCTCATCGCCCAGCGATCCATAGACCTCATCCGTAGAAACGTGGTAAAACCGCCGGCCCTCCATCTGCCCCTGCCACTGCACGCGCGCGGCATTGAGCAGGTTGACCGTCCCTACAATATTGGTATGGATGAAAGCCATCGGATTCTCGATAGACCTGTCTACATGACTTTCGGCAGCGAGATGAATGACACCATCGAAATTATAGGCAGCAAAAAGGCTGCGCATAGCCTCATAGTCAGTAATATCCCCCTTGCAGAAGACATAATTGGGCGCCGACTCGACGGCCTGCAGATTTTCCAGGTTGCCCGCATACGTCAGCGCATCGAGGTTGACGATGCGGTAGTCGGGATACTTTTGTACGAAGTGATGCACCAAATGCGAGCCGATGAAGCCCGCACCCCCGGTGATTAACACAGTTTTTTGAAAATCAGCCATTGCAGACAGGTTTTAATGATGATTAGGCAGGCACCACCTCCCGAAAATACGCCAGCGTCCTGACGAGTCCGTCGGCCCGCACCACGCGGGGTTCCCAGCCCAGCACAGACCGTGCGAGGCTGATATCCGGCTGGCGGATCTTGGGATCATCCTCCGGCAGTTCGCGATAGACGATGTGCGCACGCGGGTTGCCCACCAGCGCCAGAATTTCCTGTGCGAACGCCAGGATAGAAATCTCATCAGGGTTGCCTATGTTGACCGGCAGGTGATAATCGCTCAGCAGCAGGCGATAGATACCCTCTACCAGATCATCGACATAGCAAAAGGAGCGGGTCTGGGAGCCATCGCCAAAAACGGGCAGGCCTTCACCCCGGATGGCCTGGCTAAAAAAGGCCGGCAGCACGCGACCGTCTTCGGTGCGCATGCGGGGTCCATAGGTATTGAAAATGCGCACGATGCGCGTATCCACCTGGTGGAAATTGTGGTAAGCCATGGTGATGGCCTCGAGGAAGCGCTTGGCCTCGTCGTAGACACCGCGGGGGCCAACCGGATTGACATTCCCCCAGTAAGACTCGCGCTGCGGATGCTCGAGCGGATCGCCGTACACCTCCGAAGTTGAGGCCACCAGGATGCGCGCCTTTTTCTCGCGGGCCAGGCCCAGCAGATTGTGGGTACCCAGCGCCCCCACCTTGAGTGTCTGGATAGGCATCTTGAGATAATCGATGGGGCTGGCCGGGCTGGCGAAGTGCAGGATATAGTCGAGCGGCCCCGGTACATGCACAAACTTGGTAATATCATGGTGATAGTACTCAAACTCGGGCAGCGGAAACAAGTGCTTGATATTGTCCAGATTACCAGTCAGCAGATTGTCCATCCCGACCACCTGATAGCCCTCGCTGATAAAACGATCACACAGGTGGGAGCCCAGGAATCCGGCGGCGCCGGTAATCAAAATACGGGGCATAGAAACAAATTTATGCGCAAAGATACACACAAAGATGTAAGCCTGATGAGCAACTCCCGCAAAAGAATGCGCATATTTGCAGTTAATTTGGCGGAGCAGTGGCGCAGCCGCGCCACCCGGCCGCTAAGTTTTTTACCCAACCCCAAGCGACTATGCGGATGAGGCAGCTTTTTTTCACGATCAGCCTGGCGGCTGTGGGCCTGCTCCACAGCTCCCTGCAGGCACAGACACTCTTTGACATGCCCGGCAGGCGCAACATAGGCAATGCCCTCATGTTGCAGCTGGGCTATGGTGCGCAGCTGCCCGGCGGCGACCTTGCGGCGCGGTTTGGCAACAGCTTCAGCCCTGAAGTAGGCCTCAGCTACCTGCTCGACAACGGCAACTGGATTGTGGGCACCCACTGGCAGTATTTTTTTGGCAGTACGGTCAAAGAGGACGTGCTGCAGGGACTGCGCACGGCCGAAGGCATCATCATAGGCAACGACCGGGCGCCGGCCGAGATTGGCCTGCGGCAGCGCGGCTTTTATGCCGGCCTGCACCTGGGCAAAGTCATAGCCTTGTCGCCGGTCAACCCGCGATCAGGCCTGCGCATACAGCTGGGCGCTGGCCTGCTGCAGCACAAAATCCGCGTACAAAAAGATCCCTTGCGGGCTGTACCCCAGACGGCGGGCGACTACGCCAAAGGCTACGACCGCCTCAGCAACGGTCTGGCACTACAGCAGTTTATTGGCTACCACATCATGAGCAACGACGGCCGCATCAACTTCTACGGCGGATTTGAGTTTAGCCAGGCCTTCACCCGCAACCGCCGCAACTTTGACTTTGCCACCCTGCAGGTTGACCAGGCGGAGCGTTTTGATACCCTCTGGGGGCTGCGCGTAGGCTGGATACTCCCCTTTTACCTCGGCAAAAGTGCCAGTGAAATCTTCTATTGATTGCCCATGAAGCTCTACTCGCTGGGCATAGCCCTCTACCACCTGCTCATACGGCTGGCAGCGCTGCTGGGGCACCCCAAAGCGGTGCAGTGGACGGCAGGCCGCCGCCACTGGCTGCGCGAGCTGGCGCAGTGGCGAAGCAGCCGGCCCGGGCAGGAATTGTGCTGGATGCACTGCGCCAGTCTGGGCGAATTCGAGCAAGGGCGGCCTGTGCTGGAGGAGATACGCCGCCGCCGGCCCGACTTGCTGCTGGTGCTTACCTTTTACTCCCCCTCGGGCTATCTGCAGCGGCGCCACTACAGCGGTGCCGACTACATTGCTTACCTGCCGCCCGACAGTGCGCGCAATGCGCGCAACTGGATGGATACCCTCCGGCCGCAGCTGGTTATTTTTGTAAAATACGACTTTTGGCCGCAGCTGCTGCTGGCGGCTGCGCGTGCGCGCATCCCCCTTTACCTCATTGCGGCCCATTTTCGGGCCGAACAGTGGTTTTTCCGGCCCTGGGCCGGATTTTCGCACCGGCTCCTCGACTGTTTTACCCACCTTTATCTGCAGGACAGCAGCAGCCAGCCGCTGCTCGACCGCATCGGCATCCACCGCCACAGCGTGGCGGGCGATCCGCGGGTCGACCGCGTGCTGTCGATTGCCGCACAGCAACAAGACTACCCCCTGATCGCCGGATTCTGCAGCAGCCCCGGCCAGCGACTGCTGGTTGCCGGCAGCACCTGGCCGGCGGATGAAGCTATGCTGCTCGACTGGGCGCATACCGATATGCCGGCTCACTGGAAGCTGCTGCTGGTGCCCCACGAGACCGGCGAGCAGCAACTACAGTCCCTGACGGCCGCCATACGCCTGCCCTGGCTGCGCTATACCCAGGCCGATGGCAGCCAGCTGGCCGACGCACGGGTCATGGTGCTCGACACCATCGGCATGCTGTCGCAAATATACCGCTACGGCCATGTCGCCTATGTCGGCGGCGGCTTTGGGGCCGGTGTACACAACACCCTGGAGCCGGCCGCCCACGGCCTGCCGGTGATTTTTGGCCCCCGCCACCACAAATTTATTGAAACCGCCCGCCTGCAGCAGCAGGGCGGCGGCTTTGCGCTGCAGCGGCAGCAGGATTTTGCCCCCTGCCTGCAAGTGCTGCAGGACGACGCCCGCCGGCAGGCTGCCGGGCAGGCCGCCCGCGCCTGCCTGGCAGAGCTGGCAGGTGCCACTGACCGCATCGTGCAAGATATTTTACCGGGTAGCCCGAAAGATGCAACAAAAGCCCGCTGAATATTGTATGACAATCTTAACAACGCAAGCAGGGACGGACGTGGCAGGCAAGCCCGCCGCCTTTATACAAGACTGTGACGCCCATGCAATCACTTTTTGAGGCCTTTCAGCAAATGACCGTGATGGTTATTGGTGATGTGATGATCGACCAGTATCTGGTAGGCAGCGTCGAGCGCATTTCGCCAGAAGCGCCTGTGCCGGTCGTAGGCCTGCAGCACCGCAGCGAGCGGCTGGGGGGTGCTGCCAATGTAGCGCTCAACCTGGCCGCCATGGGCGCCAGGCCGCTGCTGTACACCCTGGTGGGTGAAGATGCTGCTGCCAGCCGCCTGCAGGCGCTGCTGCCAGCCGCCGGCCTGTCGGCCGAAGGCCTGCTGGCCGTACCGGGGCGGGTGACGACTGTAAAAACCCGGGTGATGGCCGGCAGCCAACAGCTGCTGCGCATCGACGAAGAGCAGGTCCGCTACCTGAGCGCGGAGGAAGAGGTACTGCTGTGGGAGCGTATTGAGGCGCGACTGGCGCAGGAAAAAGTGGACATCATCCTGCTGCAGGACTACAACAAAGGCGTGCTCAGCGAGGGGCTCATCGCCCGCAGCCTGGCCGCCGCTGCTGCCCGCAGCATACCCGTGGCCGTGGACCCCAAGGAAAAAAATTTCTGGGCCTACCGCGGAGCTACCCTTTTTAAGCCCAACCTCAAAGAAATACAGCGGCAGCTGGATTTTCCCATAGACAGCAGCCTTGCCACCCTCGACCGCGCCAATGAGCTCATCCGCAGCCGACTGGGCAACCGATACACCATGATTACCCTGTCGGACAAAGGCCTCTACCTGGCCGACCCGCAGGGATCTGCCATTTTTCCCACCCAAGTGCGGCAGGTGACGGATGTGTGCGGCGCCGGCGACACCGTCATAAGCATTGCCGCCCTCTGCCTGGCTGTCGGCCTCGGCGGCGAAGCCATGGCGCAGCTGTCCAACCTCGCAGGTGGGCAGGTGTGTGAAAAAGCCGGTGTGGTGTCGGTCGACCGACAGCAGCTGGCCGATGAGTATGCGGAGCTGCTGCAGCCCGGAAAAGCAAATCAGCCGACGCAATGAACAATATCACCGCCATGACTGAAGGAATGCGCGTATCTTTGTGCAGCTGTATTGTCGGCCAGTACACACAAAAACGTCGGGCGGCAGCGCCCGTTGGTTTGATAATTTTGTAGTTTATTTATATATCAACACAATCGCTATGTTTAGACATTTCTACGCTGCGCTTACCTGTCTGTTGCTGGCAGGCCTGGGTTCTGTGAGCGCTCAGGGCGTATTTTTTTCCGAAACCTTTACGGGATCCATCCCCAACACCTGGACCAACCGGGTTGTGCAGGGTAACAACCAGCCCAGCTCCCGCTGGGTGTTCTCTACGGCGGGACCTCAGGGCTCCTTTGCGATTGACCCCGTAGCCTCCACCACCGGCAGCACAGGCTTCGCGCTGTTCGACTCTGACCTCAACTGCAGCCACCCCAATCCGCAGGATGCCTGGCTGATCAGCCCGGCCATCAACGCTTCCAACAAGCAGGCGGTGTTTCTGCAGTTTCAGACCTTTTACCGCAGCTTCAACGACCGCCCGCAGGTGCGCGTAGGTACTAACCTCAACGACCTCAACAGCTGGGCTACGTTTGAAGCATTCCCCGGCATTACGGCCAACGCGTTCGGTGGTGTCCTGGAGGGCAATGCCAACATCAATCCGCAGTTGCTCACAGTAGATATCTCGGAGTTTGCTGCCGGCCAGGCCAATGTGTACTTCGCTTTCCAGTTCCTGTCTACCAGTGAAACAGCCAATGGCGGTAACCTTACGGGCTGCGGCTATGCATGGATGGTCGACGATGTCATCCTGACCGACGAAAATCCGCGGCCGGACAATGACATGCGCGTCAATGCTTTCTATGCGGTAGCACCTAACGCCATCACGCCGGCCAGCCAGCTGGAGCCTATCGGCTTCATTGCTGATGTAGCCAACGTGGGCAACCAGGCACAGCCGAGCTCCAAGCTGACCATGACGATTGTCAATGAGCAGGAGGCTGTTGTCTTCCGCGACAGTCTTATCTATGGCAACATTGCTTCAGACTCAACGGCTGAGAATGTATTTTTCAACAATGAGTACCTGCCGCCGGCTGCCAACCAGTTGTATACGGCTACCTACAACCTCAGCTTTGCCAATGAAGATGAGGTGCCTGCCAACAACTCGCAGAGCTTCATTTTTGCGGTGAGCGACACCCTCTTTGCCAAAGAAGTGCGCGCTACGCGTGGCGTGGCGCCTGCTGCGAGCAGCAGCTACACCTATGGCAACGTGTTCTACGTGCCCAATGGTGATGGCTTGTTTGCCCGCTACATAGGCTTTGGCGTTTCCAATGTGGAGGATGTTGTTGACCAGGAGGTGAGCATATTCCTGTACCGCTGGGAAGGTGATACCAATGGCGACCTGACGGTCAATACGGAAGAGACGGAACTCCTCGGCTTCAATTCCTATACCTTTACCGGTGAAGAGGGCGATGAACTCATCTGGGTATCGGCCAATGAGGATGGTGCCATCGCACTGGAAGACGACTACTACTACATCCCGGTTGTGCAGTATCAGGATGTCAATCAGGTTGATTTCTTCCTGCAGGCATCAGAGGATTTTGACTATGCTGCTATGAACTTCTACACCGACTCATTAGGACGCCCCCGCTACGGCGCTGCGTTGAATGTTGGCAATGCCGATGAAGAACTCAGTCTGGTGGGCTTCGGTCTCGACATTGTGCCGGTGGTGCGTATGTCCATCGGTGCAGATATCAACGTGAGCACGAAGGAAACCCTGCTGGCTGCTGACGCAGTGCAACTGTTCCCCAACCCGGTCAGCGAGCTGGCTACGCTGTCGTTCCGCCTCAACAGCCCTGTACAGGCGCTGGTGAAGGTGTTCAATGCGGCCGGTCAGCTGGTGCTGAGCCGCACGCTTGCACAGGTACAGAATGAGCAGATTCAGTTGTCTGTCAATGAGCTGCCAACTGGTAACTACACAGTGCGCATTGAGACGGCGCAAGGGAATACCAGTCTGAAGATGACGGTACAGCGGTAAGATACTATGGGTCGGCTTGGCCGACCCCTGTAGCTGATGGTTGTTTTTTGATTTTTTTCAAAAATCAAAAAAACATAAAATACTCTTTGGCGGCTGTCGCCGCCAGAGAGTATTTTATTTCATTCAATTGGTTTTTTCAAAAAAAGGCAATGGAAACAAACGAGCAACAGACTCTGGCAACAGCCACCCTCGGCGGTGGCTGCTTTTGGTGTGTAGAGGCTGTCTACAAACTATGCCCCGGCGTGAAAAGCATCCTGCCCGGCTACAGTGGCGGCACAGCCGCAACGGCCAATTACGATGCCGTATGCTCCGGTGCAACGGCGCACGCAGAGGTGGTGCAGATCAGCTACGATCCGGCCCAGGTCAGCTACGAAGAGATTCTGCATGTTTTTTTCAAGACCCACGACCCCACTACCCTCAACCGCCAGGGCAACGACCACGGCCCCCAGTACCGCTCGGTTATTTTTTACCACGACCAACAGCAGCGGGCGGCAGCAGAGCGGGTGATGGCCAGTGCTGCCAGCTGGTGGAAAGACCGCATTGTCACTCAGTTAGAGCCTTTCGAAGCCTTCTATGAGGCTGAAGACTACCACCACGACTACTATGCGCGTGTGGGCGACCGCAATCCCTACTGCACCTATGTGGTGAGCCCCAAGGTAGCGAAAATGCGTGCTTACCTGGCCGAAAAAGGCGTTTGATCAGGCTTTTTCGAGGGTAAAGCCAAAAGTGGACCCTAAGTCGGGCGTACTGCGTACGTTGATGGTCTGTTTGTGTGCTTCGAGGATGTGCTTGACGATAGACAGGCCCAGGCCGGAGCCCCCCTGCGCCCGGGAGCGACTTTTGTCGGCCCGGTAGAAGCGGTCGAAAACATGCGGCAGGTGCTTGGCAGCGATGCCGATACCATTGTCAGCTACCTCTGCCAGGATGTAGCGATCCATATCGTAAAAACCCACCTTGGTGCGCCCGCCTGCCTTACCGTACTTGATGGAATTGTGGAAGAGATTGGTCAGCACCTGCCGAATACTCTCCCGGTCGGCACGCACCCGGAAATTCTGGTTGGCACCTTCTTTGAATTCGAGGCTGATACCCTTATTGCGGGCTTTGATCTCGAGATCCTCCATGACCTCCTCAGCCAGTTCTTTGATGTCAAAGACCTGCATTTCGAGTATCAGTTCGCCCGACTCCAGGCGACTGATGGCGCTCAGATCCTCGACGATGGTATGCAGCCGCTCGACATTTTTGATAGCCTTCTGCAGGAAAGTCATGTTGACTGCATTGTCTTCCAGCCCCCCGTCGAGCAGCGAATGCAGGTAGCCCTGGATATTAAAGATAGGCGTTTTGAGTTCGTGCGAAATATCCCCCACGAATTTGCGTCGGTACTCGGCCCAGGACTTAAACCTTTCAATCTCATCCTCCTGGCGTTCGACCCACTCATTGACTTCCTTTTCGACGTCCTCAAGCACATGCGCGTCGGGATCGACCGGCGAGGTTTTCTCCTGAGAGGAGACCTTGTGCTGGTGTATGGTCTTATATATCAGCTTGACTTTCCGATAGATGTACTTATTGATGTAGATCAGGGTAACCTGGTAGGCAATCAGCCAGAGTGCGGGCAGGAAGAGCAGGGTGGTCCAGGAAAAATCGAGTCGCCGGTCAACCCAAAAGAGGAGGAGGAGGAGCAGAGAACCACCGGCAGCGATGAGGAGCGAGATCAGCGATGCGATCTGGCGAGGAGAAGCATTTTTGAGCATGATCAGAACTCGAATTTATAGCCAATACCCTTGATGGTGCGGATATAATCGTCCCCGATTTTTTCCCTGAGTTTGCGGATATGTACGTCAATGGTGCGGTTGCCGACGATGACATCGGTACCCCACACCTTATTGAAGATTTCTTCCCGGGTAAAGACCTTGCCCGGCTTGCTGATGAGGAGGTTGAGCAGTTCGAATTCCTTCTTGGCCAGTTCGATGAGTTGGCCGTTGCGCTCGACGCTGACGCGCGCCTTGTCGACTACCAGATCGCCGATACGAAACTTGCTACCCTCTTCTTCTTCTTCCGTCTCCTGTCGGTCGGAGCGGCGCAGGAGCGCGCGGATGCGGCTGATGAGCACTCTGGGGCGGATAGGCTTGGTGATGTAGTCGTCACCTCCGTTTTCGAGGGCCGCGATCTGGGAATAATCTTCTTCGCGGGCAGTGAGAAAAGCGATGAGCGTCTTGTCGAATTCGGGCCGGGAGCGGAGTTGTCGGCACACTTCGACCCCGTCGAGCTTGGGCATCATAATATCGAGGATAATGAGGTCAGGCCGCTCACGCTCAGCGGCGGCGATACCCTCTTCGCCATCGGATGCAACGATTACCTGAAAACCCTCTTTCTGAAGGTTGTACTTCAGAAACTCGAGGATATCCGGTTCATCGTCAACGATCAGAATCTTGGTAGCATCCATTGGTTAAATCTCTGTTAACATGTTAGTGCAAAAGTAAAACAAGGCGCTTCGATAATGAGCTAAGGTGCATTAATTTATTGTTAAGCCTTTTCATTGGTTGTTTACAGACGTTTTACCTGCCATCTCGCGATTTACGAGTTTTTCCTGCATCAGGGCGTAGACGACCTGCAGCTGATCGGGGTGTTGGTTGAGGAAATCGACACACTGGTTGAATGCTTGTGCGCTGACCGCATGGTCGGCCAGAATGCGTTGGAAGTACACTTTTTTCATACTGTCCCGCACTTCGGGCAGGAGCTCCTGGGCGGCGTTTTCGGCCAGGTGGAGATCGGTGAGCAGGTTTACAACGGTCTCCTCTGCAAGCGGAAGCCGGGTGTTCGACGAAGACTTGCGCAAAAAGAAGAACAGCAGCAGCGAGCCGATCAGGATGAACAGAATGCCGGCATAGCGAGAAAAAAGGCTCATACTTATTCGGAGATCATTTGCTTGGGAAAATAAAAATTAGTCATGTGGGTATTGCCCACCGAAAAGTCGGGCCATCGGCTGGCAGTAGAAAACAGTTGTACAACACCGCAGGTAGGCAGGCTGAGCAGTTGGCCACCGGGAAACTGGTTGACGAATTCGGTGAGGCCCGGGTTGTGCCCGAAAAGAAGGATGGTGGAGCAGGTTTCGGGCAGCTCGTGTATGGCGTCCTGGATTTGGCGGGGACTGGCGTGGTAGAGTGAGTCGAGGGTGATCACGTTGTGGGGCGGGATGCTGAAGGCCTTGATGAAGAAAGCAGCGGTATCGAGGGCTCTACGGGCAGAAGAAGAGAGGACCAGCTGCGGGGCGACACCTTTGCTCATGAGCAGGTGCGCCATGAGCGGAGCATTGGCACGCCCACGGCTGTTGAGGGGTCTGTCAAAATCAGCCAAATGAGGATTATCCCAACTCGATTTGGCATGCCGCACCAAAAAGACACTTTTCATACCAATAATTTTGTTGCACGTACCAGATTACATCCCTTACGACTGACAAGTAAAGGCTTTTTTTCGATTTTTGCGAAATAATTTTCACTTCCGGACATTTTGGTGCGACCTTAAGGATGTCTTGTGCGTTTATAAAGCGCATTCGGGTGGATGAAGAGAATGTACCGGAGCTCAGCTACGCCCGAATTGAATCAATAACATGCTCATTAGAAGTCTATAGCAACTATAACTACACGAGAATGACGATCAACGATAAAGTCGTTTGGATAACCGGAGCCTCTTCGGGCATCGGAGAAGCACTGGCCTATGAGATGGCTTCCAGAGGAGCGCGGCTCGCGCTCTCCAGCCGGAATACGGCCGAATTGGAGCGGGTAAAAAACAACTGCGCGCAGCCAGCAAAAGTGGCCATCTTCCCTCTCGATGTCTGTGAGCTGGAGCAAATCAGACAGGTGGCCGCTGCGGTCATTGATTTGTACGGACAGGTAGATATACTCATAGCCAACGCCGGCATCTCGCAGCGCTCGCTGGTCAGGGATACCGATATCTCGGTAGATGTACGCATCATGCAAATCAACTATCTGGGCGCTGTCGCTGCCGCCAAAGCCGTGTTGCCCCAGATGATCAGCCGTAAAACGGGGCAGATAGTCGTCATCAGCAGTGTGCTGGGAAAAATTGGTACGCCCCTGCGATCTGCCTATGCAGGCTCTAAACACGCCCTCCACGGTTTTTTTGACTCCCTGCGCGCTGAAGTCGCCAAAGACAACATCAAAGTGACCATCATCTGTCCTGGCTACGTTAAGACCAACGTAACCATCAACGCGCTGACAGGTGACGGAACTTCCCTCAACAAGATGGCGGCGGAGACGGCTCAGGGCATGGAACCTTCTTTCTTTGCCCGCAAAGCTGTGAATGCTATCATAGCAGAAAAAGAAGAACCTATCATCGGTAAATGGGAAGTTGCTTCCATTTACATGAAGCGGTTTTTCCCAGGCCTGCTGAGCCGCATCATCCGCTCTATCAAATTCGAAGTCAAATAAAATACCCTGCAGCACTACTTGCCGTGCTTGGCAGGACATTTTTTGCAACGCTTACCCTTCTTATAGCTCTTACAACACTTCTTGGCAAGCTGCATAAACTCAGCAATGGGCAGCGGAAACGCAACCTCCGCTGGGTACAGGTAGTTTGTATCACTTGATGTGTGCATAAGATGGTATTTTTTATTAAAGATATTCAAACTTAGACTAATTCTAAATAACTTTTGTCAGCTTATTGAAATTTTTTGGGGATATTGTCGCCAAAATTGGATCATCGCTGGCAATGGCCTTTGGGGACAGAAGAAGTCCGCCTGGTCAACCAACAGATAACCAGACAATAAACTGACAAAGCTGATCAGATACATGTCCAATAACCATACACTTTTAGCGCTCTCGCCGATCGATGGTCGGTACAGAAACAAGGTAGAGGCACTGGCTGCTTATTTTTCGGAATATGCGCTCATCCGCTACCGGGTCAAGATTGAAATTCACTATTTTCAGGCGCTGTGTGCCCTGCCGCTGCCTGAACTGGCATCCATCGATGCGGTGGCAGTTGCCAGTCTGCGCACGCTCTATCAGGATTTCGACCTTGCGGCAGCCAATAAGGTTAAGGCCATCGAACGGAGTACAAACCACGATGTGAAGGCCGTGGAGTATTACCTGAAAGAGGAACTGGAATCCCGGGGACTGGGCCAGTACAAGGAGTTTGTGCATTTTGGCCTCACCAGTCAGGACATCAACAACACAGCCATACCGCTCTCTTTCAAGGAGGCGCTGCTGGAGGTGTACAACCCTACCCTGGAGCTCATCACCGACAAACTGGACCAGCTGGCAACTGAGTGGGCAGCGGTGCCCATGCTGGCCCGAACGCATGGCCAGCCTGCCTCCCCCACCCTGCTGGGCAAAGAAATGGCTGTTTTCAGCCAGCGGCTGCGCCAACAGTACGAGCAGTTGATCAGCATTCCGCACCAGGCAAAGTTTGGCGGCGCTACCGGCAACCTCAACGCGCACTACTGCGCCTATCCGGCGATTGACTGGCATCAATTTGCCGATGAATTCGTGAGCAAGGAGCTGGAGCTGAGCCGCACTTTTCCCACCACACAAATCGAGCCCTACGACCACCTGGCCGCGCAGCTACACGGGCTAAGCCGCATCAATACCATCCTGATTGACTTTTGCCGGGATGTATGGACCTATATATCCATGGAATACTTCCGGCAGCGGACGCTGGCCGGAGAGGTGGGCTCCAGTGCCATGCCACACAAGGTAAATCCGATTGATTTTGAAAATGCGGAGGGCAATCTGGGCATTTCCAATGCGCTGCTGGGGCATATGGCGGAAAAGCTACCTGTATCACGGCTGCAGCGAGACCTGACAGACAGTACGGTGCTGCGCAACCTGGGTGTTCCCATGGCCCATACCATTATTGCGCTGGAGTCAATCAACAAAGGGCTGGGTAAGCTGCTGCTCAACCAGGAGCAGTTGCAGCGCGATCTGGACAACAACTGGGCGGTGCTTGCCGAGCCCATCCAGACGATTTTGCGAAAAGCAGGCTATCCGGAGCCCTATGAGGCGCTCAAGGAGCTTACCCGGGGCAACCAGCAGATCAATAAAGAAAGTATTCACCAGTTCATTGACCAGCTGGCCATCAGCGATGCACTCAAAGCGGAGCTTAAAGCGCTGAGCCCACTCACATATACGGGGCGTTACCTGCCACCTACGACAGCGAAATAAACGCTAAAATTCTCTCTGGTGGCTTGATGCCACCAGAGAGAATTTTTTTAGCCCGCGGCTGCAATAATCGACAAAAACTCTGCTGCCGACAGTGAAGCGCCGCCTACCAGACCACCATCGACATCTGGCTGCGAAAACAGGGAGGCCGCATTGGCAGCTTTTACACTGCCCCCATACAGGATGGGTGTTGCATTAGCCATTTCTTCGCCATAGCGGCTGGCAATCAGCCTGCGAATAAAAAAGTGCATTTCCTGCGCCTGCTCCGGGCTGGCCGTACGACCGGTACCAATGGCCCATACAGGTTCGTAGGCAATGATAATCTTCTGAAAATCTGCAGCTTCAAGCCCAAACAGGCCACGCCTTATCTGATCGCCTACCCATTCATTTTGCTTGCCCGCATCTCTGACTGACAGGTCTTCACCACAACAATAGATAGGCAGCAGCTCCTGCGCCAATACTGCATTTATTTTGCGGGCGATGAGTTCATCGGTCTCCCCAAAATACTCACGGCGCTCCGAGTGCCCCAGGATTACGTACTGGCAACCAGCTGAGCGCAGCATAGGTGCCGAAATTTCACCCGTAAATGCTCCCTGAACCGCCTCGTGGCAGTTTTGCGCTGCCACAGCTACCTTGGGCCGGCCGGCAAGTTGCCGGGCTATGGTGGTCAGGTGAGTGAAAGGAAGGCCAAGAATCACACTGGCCTCTCCAGAGGGCAGTCCCTCCAGCAGGGCATCTACAAGTGCTACACCCTCTTCGAGGGTCGTATGCATCTTCCAGTTGCCGGCAACAATTTTATTGCGCATGGTTCTATCATTTAGCAGAATAAATTACAACAGGCTAACAAGACCTCAGTCATGGCTGTCGGCCCGCAGGTAGGCCGCCAGTTGCTCCGCATGGCTGAGATCCACCTCAATATGCTCGCGCAGGGTCGTTGCCAGCGAGAGGCCCACATAATCGACCAATACAGGAAACGACTTATGCTTGCGATCGACCAGCACCGCCATTTCAATCTTGCGGGGCAATAAATCGAGAAAGGGTTTGCAGGCGTAGAAAAGCGTTCGGCCTGTGTTGGCTACATCGTCAATGACGACGATGGTCCGGTCGTGCAACTCCTCCGGCAACAAGTCAATTTCCACCGGCGTCGCATGAGGTGCAGCCGGATTGAGCCGTATGTTGGTGCGCAGGATAGGCATGTGCGCATGCCTGATGAGTTCGTCGTACAACAGGCTGGCGAAGGTAGCCCCCTTGTTGTTGATGCCCGCCAAAATCAGTGCCGGCTCCGTGTAGTTATTCTCCAGCAGCTGTATGGCCAGCCGTTCGATTTTCTGGCGAATCTGCCGATGTGTCAGTAGTTGCATATCGCTGGATTTTACTGCTATTGTTCGTGCAAAACGACCAGCCCGTCCGCGAGCGGATCCAGAGCCGCCACGAGTGCCGACAGCCACTGCTCGCCACCCCTGAGCCAATAAGGCACAAAGTTGTCGTGCCGTTCCTGCAGGCCGTTGCCGGGAAAGAGTTTTTCCCGCAGCGAGCGTATCTGGTTGATAGTCACCTCGTGCTTTTGCTTTTGCGTGCGCATGAGCCGTTCTTCAAGATTTTCAATCACCTTCAGCTGGCGCACATGCTCGGCCCTGACTGCCTTCTCGAGGGTTGGATCCAGCGCTGCAGCCTTTTCGGCTATGCGCTCAAAAAGTTGGTCAAAATCATTTTTTTCCTGCTCGAGTTGTACTCCTCCCTCCGACACTTTTGCTACATACTGGCGAATGACGGTGTCGGTATCGAAGAGCAGATCTGCCAGCGTCAGGCCTGTTTTTTCCATCTTCCGGGCAGTTGGCTGGTCTATCCACAGCACCGAATTGCGCCGTATGAGCATTGGGAAAGGCAGGCCGAAGGCCTCAAACTGCGTTTTTCGCTCCAGCCAGTAGGCTAGTTCGCCGCCACCGCCCACATAGGCCAGGTTGGGGAGAACTGTTTCCTGATAGAGCGGACGCATGACCACATTGGGGCTAAACTGCTCAGGCCTCGCACGCAGCTCCTCTTCCATCTCAGCCGGCGAAAACTGTAAGGCCGTATTGAGCACCTGAAAATGCTGCCCGTCCCATTCTATGCGCTCCCGTCTTCCCGGTAGCAGAAAAAACAGGTTGATATCGCGACAATAAGCCTGCGGTCCGAAACCAGTGGCCGCCTGTATGGCCGCCTGGGTTTCCTCAACCAGCGGCTTAGAGATGCGTTCAAAAATTTCGCGCCGCATGGCCGGCACAAACAACTCCTTGAGCCCGCGGTGATTCATATCAATCACGACCAAGCCCAGTGCCCCCAGAAAATCGTTGAGCAACTGTCGGGTAGCATCGCCAAAAGTTGCATGCCGGGTATAGGCAGCCTCGAGGCGGTGAAACAGGTCGCGGCCGGCAGTACTGTAGCCCAGCAGCGGGTCGAGCGTCGACAACAACTCACCCATGCCAGCCGTAGGCAGTAGGCCCACGGCACCACCACCTTCGGCCTGCCAGGCCAGTGTGTGCCCAAAAAGGTGAGCGCGGGATACCTCTTCAAAATCGTGGTCTTCGGCGCCCAGTACAAAGACAGGTACGAAATGCTGGTCCGGATAAGCCTCCTGCAGCTGCCTCGCCAGATGGATGACCGAAACAGCTTTGTAAATGACGTACAGCGGCCCCAGCAGCACCACTGGCTGGTGGGCTGTGGTTACTGTAAATGCCGCCGGAGAAAGCAGCCGTGCCAGCTGCGCAAGCGCCGCTGGCTGCGGATTTTCCAAAAGCGCATACTGCTCTTGCAGCACCTGCACCAGACGCTGCCTGTCAACTGCAGGCGCCTGCAGGCGCTTTTCTATGACAGCCCCAAAGCTGCTCAGCGCCGGTGTATGCACGTAGAAATCCCGCAGGCGAGCATCCCCCTGTGCATACGCCAAGTCCCGGGCAGCAATGCCCGGGACTTGGGAAAACGGAATATGACTTACATTCATTGAGTAGATGCGTGGAGGATCAGATGCCAGTCACAATAATATACAGCGTGTAGATTACTGCAGGCAGGTAACCGAGGCCCGACCAGCCGATGATGAGTCCGGCGCCCAGCAAGGTGAGCAACAGCGATATCCAGAAGCGCGTTGTAAAGTCACCCTCGTACAAGTACATAGCCAAGGGTGGCAGGAGCAGCGCCAGAATGATGAGCAACACCAGTTCCTCATCAGCTGCCGCAACAGCCTTTCGCAATTGCTCGCGCAGCGATTGACGAGCCGCCTTCTTTTCTTGTCGCGCCGCACGTGCTTCCGCGCGCGCAGCCGAGACGCGGCTCTCCGTCTGGGTTGCAGACTGCGGACCGATAGCTGCAAAGCTGGTGGCGGGCATCCACAGGCAGCCGGCCAGCAGGAACATCAGGAAGAAAATTCTTTTCATAG